>JAGBNN010000012.1 GCA_017634385.1 Bacilli bacterium | reverse complement strand
TAGTTGGAGACCAGCCACCAATCAAATATGGAACATATAACAATGGATTATCTTTTAATATAATTCCATTTATACTGCAAACTATTAATGTTCCCCAACAAATAATCATTATTAAAAATGTAATTGATAAATAATCTTTTATTAATTTATTCATATAATCAACTCCTCTATTAAACATTTTAACACATATTTTCAAAATTTGATGCTTCACAAGATCTTAATATTCCGAGCAATCATTATTTAAAAATTATTGGTATATTTCCATATATTACTAATCTTATAATTCCTATAATTATTAAATGTAATGGATAATATATATAGAACAAATATTTTAAATTTAATTTTCCTCTTTCTCCATTATATAAATATAATACCGGAATAGTTAAACAAGTAAACAATTGCAACAATCCATATACTTTATCTATGAAAATAAAATAAACAGTTGCATACATTAATGTTCCAAACATCATCATTATCATTTGCTTTTTAAAATTACCTCTGTAATTATTCATAAATATTATTGCAAATACTGCAATACAACTCCAATCTGATGGGAATGTAATTAAAAATATTAGTATAGTTAATAATCTTTTTAAATATTTATTTATTTTTTCATTATCTAATATTGCCATTAATACTACTGCCCAAGCAAGTGACCACATAACACTTGTAGCATTAAATAAAGATTTAGGTATAAATGGTATCCCAAATGCTAAACAAAAAGCAAAATGAGAAATAAATGCAAATAAAAATAATCTTATTAAATATTTTTTTAAATTATGAGTATGATTATATCCCTCAACAATAAAGAACCACATTATTGGAGCTGTTAATCTTCCTATAATATGAAATAACATTACATACCATATTTTTTGACATCCTGGAAATGCTAACCAAGTTAAATGATCTACTGTCATTGCGGTTATTGCAATTAATTTTAAATGATTTGAATTTAATTTTTTCATATAACTCTTCTCCTATTAACATTATATCATACAAAAACGGGTTTCATTCGTTCAGCATATCTTAATCTTCCGACTATCTTTTTATAAAAGGAAATGTATAATTAATCCAGCCAAAGAACAGATTATTAGCGCTAATGACTCCCCTATAAAAAATCCTTTTATATGAAACCAATAATTGTGATATTCATCTACCATATCTTCTGTTCCTTTAAATACAAAATGTTTATCATGACAAAACCATATGATATCAAGTACAACAGCATCCCATAAATTAACTATTGTCCATAGTAAAAAACCATAACCAAAGCTTTCCAAAAATGTTTCATATCCATTTACATAACGTAATAAAACACATAATATTATTAGGAATAAAATCAAAGCAAAAATTTTTGCAACTATTTTATTTTCTTGAGTTGGAATTTTGTCTTTATATTCTTTTAATGTTTTTACTCTTTCTTGAATTTTAGGAGGATAATTATATAAAGTCTTAATTGGTTCTCTAGACATTATATAAACCATTATAGTAAATATTAAACACAATACTACACTTTCAATAATTAATATCATTTTATCAACTCCTATAATTAATTATAACATAAAAGAACGAATTTTCGTCCGTTCTGTATATCTTAATATTACGCTTATAGTTTATTTTACAAATGCCGTCATTTGCCCTCTCTCATTTTCATATTTATCTATGATATTATATCCATCTTTTAAAATATTGCGTATTGAATAAATATTATCTGAATGAGCTTTTGTAAACATATGAGTTTTTCCAATACTTTTAACATAATTGTTTAAAACACCTAGCATTGAAGTTTGTAATCCATTTCCTACATATTCTTTTCTAACCATTATTGGACCAAGACTTCCAGTAACTGATTCATCATATTCTATATTGTGTTTTCTTAATGATTTATTAGATGTTGGGATATAGAATACAGAACATACTGGTATATCTTTATCATAGTACATCCAAATTTTTCCACCAATACTAAGTATTTCTTTTATTTCTTCTAATGTAAAAGTACCTAACCATTCAGGATGTTCCATATTATCTCTGACATAATTATATAAACATAAATATTCATCTAAATTCACATTATTACTAACTTCTTTGAAATCACTTAATTTCACTAAGATCACCGCCTATGATTATTATATCATAGATTTTAAATTTTTTATTGCAGCATTATATTACTAAAAAAAATGAGATTATTTTCTCATCTTAACGTATGGGAATATCTTAATCTTCCGATGTATTTTTTTTAAATCCAAATATGCCTAATATACCAGTAAATACTACTGCACTATATGTACTAAATCTTTCTACTATACCAAATATATCTTTTGATACATTAGCACCACCAACAGCTCCTATAAACATCAATACTAATGAAATAATTGCTGATATTCCAAGTAATTTATATTTACTTTTAAACGATCCAATAGCAATTAGTATAAGTGATATTATTGATAATATAACTACTAAAGCAGTTAATATATATACATGTATAAAACTTTGCATACTTCCATCATATCCTGCACTTGATAATGGGAATAATGCATATCCTATTGCTGATATAAAATTCATTATTGAAAATAAGTATACTCCAAGTCTTAATGTTTTTTTATCTTCATTTTTTATTAGTATGCATAATAATGCACAGCATAAACAGTTTAATATTTTATATACTGTTACAAATCCACTTGCTACTACAAACGATGGTGCATCAGTAGATGTTAAATCACTTACTGCCTGACTCATCCAATTATATCCTGAATAATTCATAGCACCAATTATATCGTGCAATAAATAAAATATAATACTAATAACACCAGATAAACATAACCAATTAATTAATTTTTTATTTTTCATAACTACACCTCTATATCATTATACCATAGTAAAAACAGATTTTTACATCTGTTTTATAGGGCGGGAATATCTTAATATTTCGAACTCTTCTGTTGATTTACTATACCCAGTAATAATCTATTTACAATTGGAATTCTTTTTAAAATTTCAGTTATTAAAGGTAATAAAATTATTGTTCCTGTAATTAAAATTATATAATTAAATATAAAATTATTAAGTTTAATATATTCAACAAGGATAAATGCTATAACAATTTGTATTGAATAATGAAGTACATAAAAACTAAAATTATTCTTATTCATATAGTTAGTGAATTTATTTTCAAAATCTAAGTATTTTTTACCAAGACCAAATGCTGACAAAATTACTAACCATATATAAATATTTGTAAATATGTTAGTTAAAAATTCATTAGATCCAAAGTTAGTGCCATAGTTTACTATTGTAAATATAATTCCAACAATTAATGTTGTTATTCCTAATAGTATTGAAACACTTTCTAATTTTTTAATAATCTTATCGCTTGAAAATATATAATAACCTAATATAAACATCAACAAATATATTCCCCATCTATATACTGTAATAACTGGTGTATTTAATATAAATGAAGAACCCCAAACTAATAAAAATAATAAAAATAGAATTGGTAAATTAATTTTACTAAAAAGATCATCTAAAACATTTTTATTATCAATTTTTCTAATTAAAACTATTAATAAAGACGCTACAAATAAAACATGAGCATACCATAATGGACCAATTCCTATTAAAGAAAAAATAATATATTTAATTACAGATGGAACCATATTTGCATTACCAGCAAATATATCAGCATAATAATTTGTTGTCCAACCACTTATCCAACCATATACAAATATACCTACAATGCTTGGAACTAATATTCTCTTTGCTCTATCCTTAATAAATTCTTTATTGCTTTTATTTTTTAAAGAATACTTAGTAGAAACACCTGATACTACAAATAACAAGCACATAATCCATGGATATGTAAAAACACATATAGTATCAAGTTCTTTAATTCCTTTAACACCAATATTTGAAATTACACCACTTGAATTAAAAATATAAAATACATGATATAAAATTACAACGCATAAAGTAATCCATCTTATGTTATCTAAATAATTCTTTCTTATATTCATAACTATTTATCCTCATTTGGTAATATTTTATCCATAGTATATTCTAATACTTCAGATTTAACAATAGCCATTCCTTTCTTTTTATCACATAAAACTACAACACTATCTCCAGGTTTAATATCAAACATATCTCTTGCTTCTTTAGGAATTACTATTTGCCCTTTTTCTCCAACTTTAGCAATACCTACGAATTTGTTTTTCATAATCTGCCTCCTTTAAGTATAACAAGTTATACTTTTCATACTTAATTATACATCAATATTTGATTAATAGCAATATAAAAGACCAGATTTTATCTGATCTATATATCTTAATTTTACGATTATTTATATTTTTCTTTTTAATACCTTAGTGTAGCTGATTTCACCTTGCTCGTCTTGAACTTTATTATTTCGTGAAGAAATGTGATTTACTTCGCAATATCTATTTTTAAATTCTTCTTCTCTTTTTAATAAATTTCTCATATCTTGAATAAATACTTTATATGTTTTATCTTCAAAAAACATATTTTCTGGATTATCTTCATCATATTTTTTTGAAAGTCTTTGAATTGTATAATCCAAGTATTCTTCAATATTAGTTTCTGGCATTCTTTCATGTGCAACAAAGAAACTTCTTATAAATACTATTTCTATTCTAGTATTTCTATCTGCAGATGAAATAAGTTTTCCATATACACTTCTTGGTTCATCTTCTTTTGATGAACGGTGATCTTCAATTGCTTCTTTTATTATTTTTCTTTCTTCATCAGTAAAGAATTGTTTCATCCCTTCATCATTCATAAAGTTTTTAGCTGCAATTAAGTGATGTGTTGCGTGATCTATATATTTTCCCCAATCATGGCATGACGCAATAGCGTACATCATATTATCATCTAATCCTAATTTGAATGTATCATTTAATGCAAAACTTCTTCTAATTACTTCTAATATATGTGCAATGTTATGCCCACCATCATTTTTATCATATTCTGGAAATATGTGTTCAGTAATATAATCTTTTAAATCTTGTCTAACATTTTTTGTATAATATTGTAATTCATTAATACCATTAGCTTCTAGTATCATATTTCTTAATACATCAAATGGTTTATTATATTCATCTTTTACTTTATCATATACAGCATATAATACTTCATCTAATGACATAGTGGGATTTTGCCTTTTTATCTCATCAAAGTTTAATTTTAATTTGTTATTTAATCCATTTACTTCCATAAATCTTCTCCTAAATTCAACTTTATTTTCTGCTAAAACAGAAATATCTTCTAAAAACTTTTTATAATCTAAATCTTCGAAATACATTTTTTCAGTTGCATACCCTTTTTTGCCAAATTTATCAATAATGTGACGTCTTGATTCTTCAATTATTTTATCAAGTGTGTCCCTAGGATTATGTTCAACTCTATATGAATATGTTCTTTTTAATGGAACATCTACTGATGTATTTCTATCTGCTGAAGAAACTATTTTACCATATACACTTCTTGGCTCACCTTCTAAGCTTGCTCTATGGTCATATACTGCTTCTGACATGGTTTTTATCTCGTCTTCAGTGAAAAACTTTCTTAAATTATTATCTTCTATTAAAATTTTGGCGCCTAGTTCTTCGTGATGTTTTGCGTCTATATGATGGGCTATATCATGGTATGCTGCTATTGTATAGACCATATCATAATCAATATTATCAACTTCAACTGCAAATTTTAGGCTTCTGTTTATTACATACTTTATGTGTTCTATTCCATGTCCTGATTCATTTTTGTTATATTCTGGAAATATATTTTCTTCTATGTATTTTTTTAATTCAGTGTTTATTTTTTTCATACTTTACTTCCTTTCTAATATACTGACACTTTCCACATGATATGTATTTGGAAACATATCATATGCATTTATTTCTTTTAATGTATATTTTTCTTTTAAGATATTGTAGTCTCTTGCTAATGTTACTGGATTACAAGATATATATATTATTTTTTGAGGATTTATTTCTAATAATGTTCTTAAAGTTTTTTTATCACTACCACTTCTAGGCGGATCCATAACTATATTATCTATGTCTTTTAATTTATCTATTTTATTTTCTACTTTATCACATATAAATTCTACATTATTAATATTATTATTTTTAATATTTTCATTAGCATCTTTTACAGCATCTTTTACTACTTCTATTCCTATTACTTTTTTACTTTTTTTAGAAAGTAACATTGTTATTGTTCCTGTTCCTGAATATAAATCAAGTGTTGTATCAGATTCATCTATATAACTTACTGCTTTTTCATACATCATTTTTGATATTTCTTTATTAACTTGAAAAAATGATTTTGGTGATATATTGAATTTTAAATCATCTATTTCTTCTACTAATACCTTATCACCTTTAATCAAATTATTATTTATATAAATACTATCTATAAAATTAAATTTATCTACAAATAAGTCTTTATAATCTAAACTTATATTATCTAAAGATATCATAATTTTATTATCGATTACTCTAATCATTATTTCAGATATTTTATTATCTATATATTTATTTATAAATTCTTTAATTTGTAATATTACTTCATTTATTTTTTTATCCACAATAAAACAATTATCTATATTAATTATTTCATTTGTTTTTTCTTTATAAAATCCTATTTTATTTTTATCTACTTTTAATACTACTTTATTTCTATAATAAAGATTTTTATTTGAATATATATTTTCTATTTTAATATTTTCATTTGAAATTTTTTTAAATATATTTTCTATTTTTTCTGTTTTAAATTCTAATTGTTTTTCGTAATTTAAATGCATTAAATTACAACCACCACAATTGAAAAAATATGGACATATAGGATCTACTCTATCACTACTTTTTTCTATTATTTCTACTAAGTTACCAGTAGCATAATTATCATATATATTATTTATTTTAATCTTTACTGTTTCTTTTGGTAAAGCATTAGGAATAAAAGTAGTTATTCCTTCTACTATTCCTATTCCTTCTCCTTCATTATTTAATCTTAATATTTTAGTATCATAAATATCATTAACCTTCATAAAACTCCTCTATAACAAATATAAATATATTCCTAAAAAATGAAATAATGTTCCTAGCAAACAAAAAACATGAAATACACAGTGCATATATTTCTTTTTAGATCCTACTCCATAAAGAATAGAACCTATTGTATACATTATTCCTCCAATTAATAAAAATAGTAATCCTGTTAATCCCATTGTATTTAATAATCTTGAAATGCCAAATAATATAGACCATCCATTTATTAAATGACATATAACTTCTAATACTTGATGATTATCAATATCAATGGAAGTTAATACTATTCCTAAAATAGTAACAGATGCGACTACCCCAAATAATATCCATCCGAGTATCCCACCTACTCCTAATAACGCTACTGGTATATATGTTCCAAACACCAATAAATATACATTACAATGATCTATTACTCTAAGTATTTTTTTGCCTTCTAGTGAAGAAGATAAAGCATGATATATACACGACATAGTATATAAAATTATCATTGCTGCACCAAATAATGAAACTGTTGTCTCTGCTAGTGCACCTTTTGCCTTTACTACCATTAATACTAAAAATACTATTGAAAAAAGTGCTCCTACTCCATGAGAAATAGAATTAAATATTTCTTCTCCTAATGTATATTTTGGTATTTTTATATTAATTTTTTTCTTATTTTCCTTTTTATATTTATTAACTAAAGAAATAATTTCTTTAGCTTTTTCATTATCTATATCTAAATTATTTTCTAAGTACTTTTCTAATGTCATAATATAGTCCCCTTATTTATTTCATTCATTAATATTTTTCTTTTATAGTTATATTCTTCTATCGTTATTTGATGATAGTCTGGATCATAATTTTGTAAATTATTAAATAATCTCATAAAACATATATTAAATGGTTTATACTTACTACCTGAATTTCTAAATCTTATAGAAATAGAATATTTTGAATTAAAATCTCTATCATAACCTTCTATATGGGGTTGAGTATAGAAATTTAATATAAATTTATCTTCTTCTTTTTTTATTCTTAATATATTTGAAACTTTAGAATTAGTTTCATCTGAATACCAAGTTATAGTTTTATTATTATCATCAAATAATTCATTGTAGTTTGATACATTATGCAATCTATATCTATTTTTTTCGTCATCAATTTCTTTTTGTCTTTCTCGCAAATACTCTTCTTTTTCTTCTTCTGTATCTATATATGCTGGTATTTGTATTTCTCCATCAAAAAGATTAATGTTTTTAATATCACCATATAATTTATCAAACAAATTATATATAAATGAATTTTCTTTTGTAATAACAAAATCTGGTGATTTATTATCATTTATATTTTGACTATATATTGTAAAATATAAATCTAAATTACCTTCAAATGAAATAATCAATCTATCATTATCTTTTGTAAATTCATAATTATATATATTATTACAATTATCATATGATCTTTTAATTTCCATATTAACCTCCTGATATAAATATTATACTATATTTTTCTAACTTTTGGTTAGACTAAATAAAAAAGGAGATTTAATATGAATATAGAAAAGTTGCAAGAATTTTCTCCAGATTTAAAATTAAAAAAATTAAATAATATTACTATTATATTTTTTGAAACTCTATGTAATAGCGAATATATAAATAATTTTATTTTAAAACCAATTGTTAAATATAATATAAATAATTTTTATAAATTAAAAAATAAGTTACCTTATAATTTTAAGGAAATTGATAATGAAAGAGATTTATTTTTATATTTATATTCTGGTTTTACTTTAATTAATATTAAAAATAAATTTATTGCAGTTGAAACTAAAGTTTTATTAGATTCTGGTATTAATGAAGCTTCTAATGAAAAAGTTATAAAAGGTCCTAAAGATGCTTTTTGTGAAAATTACCAAAGTAATATTGGTCTGGTTAGAAAAAGAATTAAGAGTCCTAATTTAAAAATTAAGGAGTACATTATAGGAACTAAAAGTAAAACTAAAGTTTCACTATTATATATAGATGACATTGTAAATATCCAATTAGTTAATAAGTTAGAAAAAAAATTAAAGACTATGAATATAGATTATGTTGCTAATAGCAATTACATTTCTGAAAATTTAACTAATAATACATCAATATTCCCTATTAACTTAACTACAGAAAGACCCGATTTAGTTTCTTTTAGTTTAATGGAAGGAAGATGTGCAATTATAGTAGAAAATTCTCCTCAAGCTTTGATATTCCCTTCAATATTTTCTGATTACATAAAAAATATTGATGATTATTATCAAAATAATAAAAATGTATCTATCACAAGAATTATAAGAATTTTAGCCTTTTTAATTGCAATTATTGTTCCAGGATTTTATATTGCACTTACTACTTTTAATCAAGAGACTCTACCTACTAATGTTTTAATTAATTTTTCTATGCAAAGAGAGGGTGTTCCTTTTCCTAGTTGTGTTGAAGCTATATTGCTATGGCTTTCTTTTGAAATTCTCAGAGAAGCAGATACTAGAGTCCCTTTTGTTGTAGGATCTTCTATGTCTATAGTTGGTGCATTAGTACTTGGACAAGCTGCAGTTGATGCAGGTATGATTTCACCTATCATGATTATTATTATCGCTATAAGTAGTATTGCATCTTTTCTATTTAATGATAATGACATTGTTAATACTATAAGAATTTGGAAACTTATATTCTTACTACTTGGATCATTTGTTGGTTTATATGGAATATTTATAGGAAGTCTACTTTTTTTAATTAGGATATCTTCTATTTATTCATATGGTTATGATTACACAATTCCATATGCTCCTTTTAAACTTAAGGAACAATTAGATAATTTTATTTTGACTAAAAATTTTAAATTTAATAGAAGAAATTCATTTTTTACAAAGAATATTTTTAGGAGGTAACATGAAAAGAGTAATTATTATTTTTATAATTGTATTTTTACTTAGTGGTTGTTATAACTATAAAGAATTAAATAAACTTGCTATTGTATCTTCTGTTTCTATTGATAAATCTAATAATGAATATTTAGTTGGAGCACAGGTTATTAACATTAAAAATAAAGAGGATACTAGTTCTAGTAATGTTACTGTTTATGAAGCAAAAGGAAAAACTATTGAAGAAGCTCTTAGAAAAATGACTATGAAATCAGATAAAAAATTATATGGTGGACATTTAAATAAATTAGTTATATCTGAAGATGTTGCTAAAGATTCTATAATAAATATTATTGACTTATTTCAAAGGCTACCTGAAATAAAAGATGAATTTACAATTACTATCTCTAAAGATATAGAAGCAAATAAAGTTATTAAGATGATAACATCTTCTGAAAGTATTCCTGCTGATTATGTAAAAAATACTATTGATTCATCTGATTTGCAAAGTGCGCTTACTTATTCTTCTAAACTTGATGAATTTGTATCTTATTATTTAAAAGATTATATTGATCCTGTAATATCTGTTATTAGAGTAAAAAATTATAATGATAATTCTACTAAAACAAGTAATAAAGAAACTACATATTCAAATTCAAAAATTGTATTAGATAATATAGCTATTACGAATAATGGAAAATTTGAAAAGTATTTAAATGATAATGAGACTATTGGATATAATTTTATTAAAGATAATATTAATCAAATGATAATACCAATAAAATGCGGTAATAATTACTCTTCTATTTCAGTTTTAAGTAGTAAAACTAAAAATAAAGTTGTAAAAAAAGATAATTATTATGTTATTACTTTTAATATTAAAAGTAATGCTACTATAAATGAATATAATTGCAAAAAAGATTTAGATAATGAAAAAACTATTAATTTTTTAGAAAGAGAATCTGAAAGAAAAATAAAAAAATATATAAATGATGTTTTAGATGTTAAATCTAAAAGTGAATTTCTTGGTCTTAAAAGAATTATTTATTTAAATTATCCACAATATAAAGATGAAGATTATAAAATAAAAACGAATATAAAAGTAAATATATCTAGAAATGGAGATATAAGAAATTCTAGTAAAGGAGAAAAACATGAATACAAAAATTAGTGATAAAGGTTTTGCTTCTGTTATATATTTTATTAGTCAAGCAATGTTTATAAAAGTTGGAAGTACTCAAATATTAAATTCAGCTGGAAATTCAAGTATATATTCCATACTTCTTGGAAGTATTTTTTCTATAATTATTCTTTTCTTTCTTATGAGATTATTTAATTATAAAAAAGATTTAGATTTATTTAAAAAAATAGAAGTTATATATGGGAAATCAATTGGATCTATTATAAATTTCGTTATCTTTATTTTGATTACATTTTTATTCATATATTTATTATGGGATGTTAATGCATATGTACAAAATAAATATCTTGATAATACACCTAATTATATAATTTTAATTTTGTTTCTTATACCTACTATTTGGTGTGCTAATTTAGATATGAAATCTATTTCTAAAGTATCTTTTTCTTTATTTGTAATAAGTGTTATTATGATTTTATTTTCTGCTACTAATTTAGTTAAATTTATTGAATTAAATAATTTTAAGCCATACTTTAATACATCTTTCTTTATTGTAATTAAAAATGCATTGGTATTTACGAGTTATTTTATTACACCTATTTTTATGATACTTATGACTCCAAAAAATACTATTGAAAATAATAAATTATTAGATCAATCTATATTCAAATTTTCTTTATTAAGTACTTTAAATTATTTATGTATTTTTATATTTATTATTGGTATTTTTGGTATCGAATTATCTAAAATATTTTCTTATCCTGAATATTCTTTAATGAAAAAAATTAATTATTTTGATTTTATTCAACATATTGAAAATATTGCGACTATACAATTTTTATATTGTTTATTTATATCTAATGTTATTTGTCTTAAATTTATAAAAGAATATTTAATTCATACAGGATTGAAAAATATAATACATTTTATAATTATCATTTGTTTTATTGCATCATTATTTATATTTAAGAATACTACTATGGGATATGAAATTGTAAAACATTATTTTATTTATATTTATTTTATTCCAATATTTATACTTATATTAATTTCAAATATAAAAATAAAAAGAAATAAAGTTTAATCTTTATTTCTTTTGTAATTAAATATATATTGTATAACAAGTCCACAATATTGATTATATTTATCCTTAGTATAATCTCGTATATCTTTAATACTTTCTAAATTATATTTTTCTCTCATAAATTTTTTTACCCATGTATCTATTGGAAAAACATCAAATCTACTATAAGCAAATATTAATATACAAGAAGCTACTTTTTCTCCTATACCTTTTATACTAATAAGATATTTTAATGCATCTTCTGTATTCATTTTATCTATTGATTCTAAATCAATGTTTTCATGTATAAAATTATATAAATACTTATCTCTAAAACCAGTCTTTAAATTTCTAAAATCTTCTATAGTTGCATCTTTTAATTTATCTATACTTGGAAATAAATAATAAGTATTATTATTAAATTCTACTTTTTCTCCATATTTTTCTGATATATTATTAAGTGCTTTTGCTATTTGAGGAACTCTATTATTTTGAGATAATATATAACTTATTGAACATTCAAATTTTGGTTGATGTATCATTTTAAGTCCTTTGCAACTATTTATTATATCTTTTAATGAATCATCTTTCTTTAATATTTCATCATTTAATTTATTATAATCTCTATTTAAATCTAGATAATCTTCTATTACCTTTTTTAAATTTTCTTCTTTATTTGATAATACTATTAGATCATTATTTTCTTTTTTTAGATTTACTACTCTATCAGAAAGTATTACTGTATATGAATTATCTTTTTCTTCTGTATACCTAAATATTTGTCCACATGTTATTGTATCTTTTAAATTTATATCTGTATTTTTTATAACTATCATATACATCACCAAATATATTTTAACATATTTACAAAAAATGTAAATTTTTTCATCTTTTTATTTACTTATTATTTTTTATATTATAAAATTATTATGATAAAGGAAGTGCGTTATGGAATTATTATATTTATGCGTTAAAATTTTTTGTGGAAGACTTATAGACGTAACTTTGTCTACACTTCAAACAATGCTTTTAGTAAAAGGAAAAAGAAACTTAGCTACAATTATTGGATTCATCGATGTATTTATTTGGTTCATTGTTGTTAGAGAAGCTCTTAATACTGATATAAAAAGTATTTGGATAGCATTATCTTATGCTGGTGGATATGCTGCTGGTACATTTACTGGTAGTAATCTTGCTAAGAGAGTTATAAGTGGTACAGTTGGTGTTCAAGTTATAACTAAGAATAAAGATAACAAAGTAATTAGTGCAATTAAAGCTTCTGGTTTTTCTGCTACTTATGTTGAATGTAAAGGAATTCATGAAGAAGATACTAGTTATTTAATTGGTGCACAAGTTGATAATAAAAAATTAGATGAATTTAAAGCATTGGTTACGAATGTTGATAAAAATGCATTTATTACTGTTACTGAAAGTAAAGAAAATTTAAACGGATATTTTGGTAAATAAAAAAAGTTTCAAATGAAACTTTTTTATTTTATTCAATATCAATAACTTTTTTGTTTGATTCTACTTCTTTTTTAGGAACTTCTATTTTTAATACACCATTATCAAATGATGCCTTTATATTTTCTTCATCTATATCGCCTAAATAAAATGCTCTTTGATGTTTAGAATGAAAATGTCTTTCTCTTCTTAGATATTTTTTATCATCATCTTTTTCATCTTCATTTTGTTCAGCAGTAATAATTATACTTCCGTCTTCTGCTTCTACTTTTATATCTTCTTTATTGAAACCAGCTACTGTAGCTTCTACAAAATATTTACCATCTTTTTCATATATATCACATTCCATTTTATCTTTAGGTGGTCTTACTCCTAATTCAAACATATCATCAAATAATCTATCTGGTAACATACAATCATCTCCTTTTATATTATGTACCATAATTTTTTAATAATACATTTTATGTCAATTATCTTTTGACAATTTAATATTACCACTTATTTTAGCACTTGTCAATAGTGAGTGCTAATTTATTTTAAAAAATTAAACTGATAGTGTCTATCAGTTTTTTACATTAACATAATTGCCTTTTCTTCTAAGAAGAATTTCATAAATTCAGATAATATATTATATGTTGTCTCATCTAAAGTTTCATTTTCTACAAGTGATGTTAATTCCTCTTTTATTAAATCGTCTATATTGCTCTCTTCAGGATCTTTATCAAAGACTAAACTTATTGTATTAAATAAAATACTTCTTAAATCTAAATACATTTCATTAATTTCATCTAATATTTTATACAATTTAATATATTCTTTTAAATAGCCTATATCGATTTCTTCCGTATTTTCTTTATTAAGATTATTTTCAATTTCATTTATTGAAAAAGCTTTATTTATTTTTTTGCAATAATCATTATCCAATATGCTTCCTTTTAATAATATCATCATATGATTTAAATTTGGTTCTAATTCATAATCTATATCACTTTTATTAAATTCATCTATGAATAATTTTTTTAATAATTCTATTTTTTTTAATATTTCATCTTGTTTTAATTTAGTATTTATTATTAATATTCTTTTATTTTTTATTTTTTCTGAAAGATCACTATTTTCATAATTACTTATATATTCGTTCATATTATACCTCCATAATAATTATATATACTACTAGTATTATTATAACTACTACTGATATATACATTACATTGGTAAATCCTTTTGATGAAAGAATTTTTGATGGTGCCTTTTGTTTTTTTGGCTTCTTAACTACTTTTTTTACCTTTTGTTTTTGAATTTTCTTTTTTACTTTTAATACTTCATATATTCTTTTTTCGTTTGGCAATAAAACTAATTTTTGATTTTTATGTTCTTCTTTTTGTGATTGTCTTGCGCTAGTCATTTTAGGTTCTTTTGGTATATTTGCACCTGAGAATTTTTCTAAATAGTCTATAGTTGTTTTTTGTACAATCAAATCTACTTCTTTTTCTTGTTCTTCTAAACTTTGTGTAGAATTTTTGAATATTTCTTTTGCACTTTCTTTTTGTTCATCATTTACTATATTTGGATATTGTTCATTTAATTTTCTTACTTCTTCATCAATATATTCTTCTATTGTTTTTGCTTTTTTTATAGTTACTACTTCAAGTGTAATATATGGAATATTTTCTACTATTTTATTTGTTATAGTATTTCCATCTATATAAAATCCACCAGGTAACTTTAATTCATTTATGTTTGATACTATTGTTACTCTTGCATCTGCATCACTTTTTGGAGGTGTACTTATATCTTCTTTTATTTGAGAATTTGGATTTAATTCTAATATTTTATTTATTAAATCTTTAATATCAAATATCATATATACTCCTCCTATTCTATACTTTATTATAACATTTATTTTTTTAATATACAATTAAAAAACTAATGATTTGATTCATTAGTTTATTGTTCATCAATTACTTTAGTTATTTCTGTTGTTATTTCTTTATATTTTAATTTTATTAATATGCAATCAATTATATCTAATACTGCATAGATACAAATAATAATTCCAAGTGTTTGTGATACTAATTTAGCTCCTCTAATTGGATTTAAAATAAAATACGCTCCACATACAATTATTATTATTGAAAATATAAATGTTATTATCCATGATTTTTCTTCTTGATCTTTTAATTGAAATGCAAATTGAAATTTATTTATTCCATTAATTATCATCCATACTCCTATAAATACAGGTATTAAAATCATTAACATATTTTCATTTAATAAAAACATAAGTCCACATACTATTGAAAATATTCCTGATATTAAACTTATTCCTGATATTGCAGTATCTCTTCTATACCTAAAGAAATCTACTACTGGAAGTATTCCAATTACAAGTAATATTATTCCTATTATAGTTGATATTGATTTTATAAATCCTTCTGAATTAAATATTAATACAAGTCCAAATGCAAATAATAATATAATTGTTATTATAGATGCTCTATATATTCTTTTTAACATAAATTCACTACCCTTCTAAAATATTATATCATAAAAAAAATTAGATTTATATCTAATTTTTTATTATTGCGATTAATATAAATATTATAAATAGTATTATGTATGGTAAAACAATGTTCATCATACTATAACTTATTCATAAATATAATTTAAGTTACTATTTTTGTTTTTTAAGTAAATCTCTAATTTCTTCTAAAAGAATTGTTTCATCAGATTTAACTATTTCTGGAGTTTCTTCAGTTTCTTTTTTCTTACCAACTGACATTAATTTATTTACTGATTTTAATAATACAAATAATACAAATGCCATTATAACGAAGTTGATAACAGATGTTATAAAGTCACCATATCTGATAACTTGTCCACCATATATCTTAATTGTTCCACCTACTTCTGCTCCTCCAATACCATTAATTAATGGATTAATGAAATCATTTGTTAATGCAGTTACTATGTTAGAAAATGCACCACCTATGATAACACCGATAGCCATATCCATAACATTTCCTCTTAAGATAAATGCTTTAAATTCGTCAATGAAACCTTTACCCTTTCCTCCAAGATTTTTTAAATCTTCTTTACTAACTTTTTTCTTAGCCATATTTTCTCCTCCTATTACCGAAATTATAACATATTTAAACTTTATTAACAATATTTATGATATAATATATTTGCGATGTCTTCGTAGCTCAGTTGGATAGAGCAATTGCCTCCTAAGCAATAGGTCGGCAGTTCGAATCTGCCCGGGGACACCATAAAAAATAAAAGAACTTGTGAAAAGTTCTTTTTTATTGTTTTAATGCTTTTAGCATTTTTTTCCATAATTTATTACTTGAATAATTTAATATACCTTCTTTATATATTTTAAGTCCATATTTAATTAATAAATATATTACTAATATCATTAATAATGTTGATAATAATATATCTTTCATTCCTACTACTCCAGATAATAATAATGATGGTGAAAGAATAGCTGATATAAATGGTATATATGATACTATTCTTATAAATAATGATCCATCAAATAATGAACTCATTATTGATAAATAAAATCCTATAAGTAAAAGTACCATCATTGGAGTTTGAAGTTGTTGGAAGTCTTCCATATTAGTTGTCATTGATGCGAGTATTCCTGCGAGTAATGAATATCCTATTAATGTTACTATCATTAATACTAATACTATAGGTATATTTGTTGATAAATTATTAAGCATTCCAGATTCTACTACGGTATCTGTTACATCTTTCATATTACCTACACTATTTATAGTATCCATATTTATGCTTGTTCCACCTCTAAGTAATGTTCCTATTAAAGAATATATTCCGAGTAATGTACACTGAATTAATACAAATAAATTTGCGGATAATATTTTAGAAAAGAAATGAGTTTTAGCAGATACATTTGATATTATTATTTCCATACTTCTTGTTGATTTTTCTTCATTTATTTCTGCTCCTATCATTTGTACTACTAAAGTTATCAACATGAAAAATGGGAATATTACTATTGGTGTTATAAGTGACATTATTCTTTTCATACTTTCTTCTTTAGCATTCTTATCTTTTTGTACATATTCTCTTTCAATATCTACAGGACTATTTATTTTATCTAATACTTCTTCACTTATATTTAACTTTTGTATTGCTAATTTTTGTTTTGTTTCATCTATTGATGATATTACTAATTGATATAAACTTGAATCTATATATCCATAAGTTATCATTTTTGCACTTATAATATTTTCTTCATCTTTATTTATTATAATTGCTATATCTTCATCTTTTTTAATTTTCTTTTTAATATTTTTTTCGTTATCTACTAGTTTTACTTTATAATTAAGTCCAATATCAATAATAGTACTTGTATTATTAATTATATCTTTAAATGTATCATATGTTTCTTTAGTATTATCTACTACCATTATATTATTTGCCTTATTAAAGTTTCCTCCAAAAAGTAACACTATTTTATCAATATTTATAAGTGCGACAAGCGCGATTAACATTAATATATTAACAATTATAAATGTCTTTGTTTTTATCTTTTTAAGTAAGCTTTGTTTTACTAAAAACCAAAATTTATTAGTCATTCTTGCCACCTACTTCCTTTGTAAATATTTCATGTAATGAAAGTTCTACCACTTCAAACTTAGTTACATTTTTTTTACTTGATATAAATTCAAATATATCATTAATATATTTTTTATTTTCAATATTTACTTCTATTTCATCACCTTTTATTAATACATTTGTAACCCCTGCAAGTTTCTTTAATTCTGTTTTTGTTACATCTGCTTTTATTAATATTTTTCTTTCATCATAAGATGCTTTTATATCTTTTAAATTACCTTGTAAAATTGTTTTACCTTTATTTAATATTAATAATTTTTCACAAAATAATTCTACATTATTCATTTGATGTGATGAAAATATAATCATTGTTCCTTGTTTTTTTATTTCATTTATAGCATCTATAAACATATCTACATTTATAGGATCAAGTCCTGAAAATGGTTCATCTAATATAAGTAATTTTGGTTTATGTATTACAGCCGAAATGAATTGTATTTTCTGTTTATTACCTTTTGATAATTCTTTTATTTTTTTATTTTCATATTCTTCTATATTAAATTTTTTTAACCATTTTTTAAGTTCTTTTTCTATATCACTTTTTTTCATAGATTTTAATGTTGCATAATATATCATTAATTCTTTAACAGTAAGTTTTAGAAGCAAACTTCTTTCTTCTGTTAAAAAACCTATTTTATCTGTTATATTATAATCTATTTTTTTACCATCTAAAGTTATTTCACCTTCAGTTGGATCAAGTAGATTCATTATCATTCTAAATGTTGTTGTTTTACCTGCACCATTTGCTCCTAAAAGTCCAAATATTTCACCTGGTCTTACTTCAAATGATAAATTATCTACTGCTTTATTATCTCCATAATATTTAGTTACATTTTTTAGTTTTAACATATTTACTCCTTATCTAATGGTTTCATTATTGTTATACTTTTATTATTAAAATCTATTTTATTTATAAATTCTTTATATTCTTTAAAATTCAATTCTTTATATTTAGTAAATGTATCACTTGGTATTGTTTTATTATCAAAATATTCACCATATAAATAATTCATTATTGAATTAGGATTAGAAAAATAATATATAAATCTTGAAATCAAATTTTTTCTTATTAAATTGAAGTTTTCTTCATTAAAATCAATATTTTTGAATTTATCATCAATCATTTTAAATATTTCTTCTTCTTTATCTGAAGAAAAATCAATGCTTATAATAGCAAAATCTTGAAATTTACTTACACCTGTTTGTATGTTTTGATTTATAAGATTCTTATCTTTTAATTTTAGATTGAATCCAGATATTTTTCCAAAATTAGATGATAACATTATATGTATATATACTAACATTTTTTCTATATCTAAATTAAAATCTGTTAATCTTAATTTTATGTTATAAGAATTTTCTTGTTTTGAAACATTATCAAAGCATACATCATATGATTTATTTACTTCTAAATCTTCTTTTATTTTTTCTATTTTTATTTTGCCTTGTTTTTCAAATTTCTTTTTACTTTGATTTTCTTTTACTAATTCTATTATCTTCTTCTCATCTTCATTTGATACTACTATTAAACTCATATTAGAAGGATTATAAAATGTATTATAACATTCATATAAATCTTCTTTTGTTATTGAATATATATCTTCTTTAGAACCTACTACTGATTCTCCATATCTATAATTTTTAAATAAATTTTTCAATATCTTAAAAGAAAAATTTCTATATGGATCATCTGTTATCATTAATCTTTCTTGATCTATTATTCCTTTTTCTTTTTCTACATTTTCATCTGTAAAATATGGACTTTGTACATAATCTAATAAAAATAATAAGTTTTCTTCTAAATTATCTACTCCATTTACATAATAAGTAGTATATTCATAGTTTGTAAATGCGTTACAAGATCCTGCGAGTGATGAAAATTTTTCCATTACATTTAATCCTGTTTCTTGTTCAAACATCTTGTGTTCTAGAAAATGTGCAATTCCATTTGGAAATAATTTTTCTTTTGTTTTTCCTATTGGTACAAATTTATTTATTAATGCACCATAATTTGTTATGAAGTAGCAACTAAAACTATTATAATCTTTCTTTCTTAAAACATATATATTAAGGCCATTATCTAATTTTTCATGAAATACTGTTTCATCTAATCCCTCTAAGTTAATCTTATTCATGATTTTTTTCTCCTTTTAACATATATATAGTACTTATTTCTATTTTTTTAGATAATTCTATTATTTCTTCCATAGTTACTGTTTTAAGATTTTCTTTTCTTTTTTCTAAATCATCACTACCAAAGAATACACTTCCTTGTTTTATATATAATATAGTTGAATTATTATCCTCAAATTGTCTAAATCTTCTATTTCTAAATTTTATTGCTTCTTCAAATTCATCTTTTATATTACCTTTTTGTATTTCTTTAATTTCTTCTTGAATTAAATTTATTGTCTTATCTTTATTTTCTGCATTTATACCAGAAGATATTGTTAATACACTTTCTTCTCTTGATATAGTTGATCTTATGTCATAACATAAAGAATTTTTTTCTCTTACATTTTTAAATAGTTTTGAATTATTTCCATCTCCTAATATTCTATTAAATATTGGAAGTATTACATTTCTTTCTCTTTGTGTCATATTTAATATTTTATATATCATTATTAATATTGATTGATTATTATTTTCTATATCTTCACCTGTTTTTAATTTTGTTTTTTTTGTAAAATTACCATCAATATAATTATTATTATTTTTATATAATTTATCTTTTACATTGCTATTAATAATTTCAAGCATTTCTTCATCATTAAAATCCCCTATTGCCCATATGCTAGCATTTGCTTCTTTTATTAATTTTTCATAATAAGTAACCATATTTTTTCTTGTTACTTTTTTTAAATCTTCTTTTGTACCATTTGGATTATATTTTAAATATCCTTCTGAAAATAATTCATATGCTTTATTAAATGCATATCTTCTTTTATTATCTTTTTCTCTTTCAAAATAATCTTTTATTGATGTTATCGTTAAATTATAATTTTTTTCTTCAAATTCATTATCTTCTATATTAGGATTAAATATGAAATCAAAGAAATTATCTATTGCTTTTTTTGTTAATCCTTCTTCAGTATATTTATCTTGAAGTATTTCTACATCGAAATTAGTTGTTATTACATTATTACATATGTTGTTTGATATTACTATTCCTGCATTATATAAATCATACACTTGTCTTGCTACTTGTATTTCATCTGTTAATTTTTTTGATGAAGATGTTAATAATTTTCTAAGTACAAAGTTTTTAATTAATGATTCTTCTTTAAAATCATTGATTAATACCATTGATAAAAAAGTACTTTTAAATTTATTTGTTTTTATAAAATGAATAGTATAATTATCAAATTTATATTCTTTATAATCCATATTTATCTCCTTTCTTATAGTTTTTTCTTTTATATTTAAAGTATACTCTCTAAAGCTAATTCTATCATTTTATTAAATGAATTTTGTCTTTCTTCTGCAGTTGTTTCTTCATGTGTTACTAAATTATCTGATATTGTTAAAATACATGCAGCTTTTTTATTTAATACATTTGCATTATGAAATAATGCGAATGATTCCATTTCTACGCATTTACATCCATATTTATTTAATAATTCTTCAAAATTATCATTTTCTTTATAAAAGATATCACTACTATGTATTATAGATTTTGTTACATTAATATTTAATTTTTCTGCTGTATCTTCTATCTTTTTATTTAATTCTTTATTTGAATATAGTATATTATCTAGACATCCATTTTGAGCTTTTGCAAAACTTGATTCTGAATAAGAACCTTCTACTAATACTACATCATATAAATTCAAATCTTTTGTATATGCTCCTGCTGTACCTATTCTAATAATATTATCAACATCATAAAATTTAAATAATTCATATGAATATATTCCCATGCTTGGCATTCCCATTCCTGATGCCATTATAGTTACTTCTTTCCCTTTATATTTACCTGTATACGCATAAATATTTCTTACTTTATTTACAAGTTTGTAATCATCTAAATAAGTTTCTGCGATATATTTTGCCCTTAGAGGATCTCCAGGCATTAATACTGTTTTTGCTATTTCATTTATATTTGCTTCATTATGAGGCGTTGCCATAATTTTCACCATCCTATCAATATAATTATATCATATAAAAAAGAAGTTAACATTAACTTCTTTTATATTATTCTCTATTTATTATAATTATTCCACTATATGAGCACGTACTACTATTCTTGATTTACCACCATTTTCACAAGTTACTAAGGCTAAGTAATAATCATTTGTTTTTGGACTTGGTATATAACTTGTATCTGTTGGTGATACATATCTGCTTACAGCATATACTTTATATTCCATAGTTCTTCCTTTATTATCTATTATTCTTATTATGTCATTATTCTTTAAATTTTTAATATTATAGAAGAAATTACTTTTTCCTCTAAAATTATGTCCTGATATTACAAAACCACCTTTTTCATTCAAGTCTACTCCATATGTTTTTATTGCTCCTATACTCATAGCTGCATATGTATGTTCTTTTAATATTACAGTATCTAATCCTATTTTTGGTATTTGTAATTGTCCTAGTATTGTATATCCTCTATAGCTAATTCTATATGCTTGATTTGTATTACTTGGTGTTTGTTCTTTTTTTGCTATTTTATTTTCAAACAATTCAATAGCATTTTTTTCTTGGCTATTAAGTTTGCGTTCTCTAAAATTATCATAAATCATTAAAAAAGTAACAAAATATAGCGCAAATATAAATAAGAAAATAAGTATATTTATAAACTTTTTCATGCCCATAATAGCCCTCTCCATTCTAAAAGAATTATATCATATGATTATTATAGTATCAATAATACTTTCCTTAATTTGTCATTTCACTTGGCACTTTTAAATCTAAGTATTTTAATACGAATGGTGCGATATCAGATAATTTATCTATATTATCTACTTTTACATTCTTATCAGTAATTATAAATGGCACTTTATTACTTGTATGAGATGTTATCATATTTCCATCATTATCTACCATACATTCGCAATTACCATGATCTGCGGTTATCATTAATGTATATCCTAGTTTCATACATTTGTCATATATTTTACCTAACATTAAATCTATAGTTTCTACTGCTTTTATTGTTGCATCATAATTACCTGTATGTCCTACCATATCTCCATTAGCAAAATTCAAGAATATGAAATCATAATTATCATCCATTTCTTTTAATAAACTATCTGTTATCTCATTTGCACTCATTTCTGGTTTCATATCGTATGTAGGTACTTTAGGTGATGGAATTAATATTCTTTTTTCATTTGGAAGTTCTATATCTTTTCCACCATCAAAGAAATATGTAACATGTGCATATTTTTCAGTTTCTGCAATTCTAAGTTGTTTTTTATTTAATTTAGATAAATATATTCCTAAAGCATTATCTACTTCTTCTCTTTTAAAAGCAATATCTCCATTTATATTGTCTGATACATACATCATTGTTGTTAAATATATATTTTTTAAATTTTCTTTTTTAAATCCATCAAAATCATCGTTTGTTAATGCAGATAATATTTCTATTGCTCTATCAGGTCTAAAATTACACCATATAATACTATCATTATCTTGTATATTACCTTTTTCATTTATTACTACTGGTTCTATAAATTCATCAGTAACATCATTTTTATAACTATTTTTTATATATTCTTCATAATTATCAGATTTATTACCTTGATTTAATACCATCGCATTATATGCTTTTTCTACTCTATCATATCTTTTATCTCTATCCATAGCATAGAATCTACCTGATATAGTACTTATAGTTCCTATATTACACTTTTCTATTTCTTTTATATAATTTATACTACTTTCTTTATATGTATCTCTTCCATCAGTAAATATATGAAGATATACATTTGAAAAATTTTCTTTTTTACATAAATTTAATACTGCTTTTATATGTTCTATGTGTGAATGTACTCCACCATCACTTAAAAGTCCTAATAAATGTAATTTTGAATTATTCTTTTTAGCATGATTTATAGCATTTAATAATGATCTATTGTCATAAAAAGTATTATCTCTTATAGATCTATTTATTAATTCTAAAGATTGATATATTATTCTACCTGCACCTATTGTTAAATGTCCTACTTCACTATTTCCCATTTGACCATCAGGAAGTCCTACATATGTCCCAGATGCATTTATTTTTGTATTTGGATATTCTTTTATCAACTTATCTAAATTTGGCGTATTGGAATTTTTAAATGCATTTCCTTCAATATGATTATCATATCCTACACCATCTAATACACATAATAATACTTTTTTCATATTTTCCTCCATGTAAAAAAGGATATTAAAATCCTAATTCTTTTAATGTCTTATTAAGTAATCTCTTATTTTTATTTTCATTAGTATTCCCAATTACTATTACATTTTTTACTTTATATAATTTCATATACTTATTTTTTGTATCTTTTATATAAGTATAATTTTTATATTCTTTTTTCTTTAATTTTTTATAGTTATCTTTTATATATTTATTTGCATTTTTTTCATTAGAAAATTCTAAATAAAATACTTGTATATCGCCATTTCCTGCTTCTAAATATCTTCTTACATCTATATCATATTTATTAGTATCATCTATAACACTATAACCTTCTTTATTTGAAAAATATTCATTATAATCAGTATATGATAATTTATCTATTTTTTTAGAGCATCCTGTTAATACTACAATAAATATTGTTACTAATAATACCTTTAATATTCTTCTCATAATGACCTCTCCTTATTCTATAAATATATTAACATAATTTATAATTATTATCAATCTTTATAAGCTTCTAATCTATTTATTCTTACACCTTTTGAAGAAAATTTCTTTTCATATTCAGTCATAACATTGCCTTCAAAATCACTATTATGTAAATCTAAAGACACATTTTTTAATTTGTATCCATATTCTGATAGAGATTCTATTGAAAATGAAAATAAATCTATGTTATCAGTTTTCATAAATATAGTTTTTTTACCTTTGAATATATTTTCATATCTATTTAAGAATCTTTCATGAGTAAGTCTTCTTTTAGCATTTCTGTTTTTTGGCCATGGATCTGAAAAATTTAAATATATTAAATCTATTTCTTTATCAAATACATCTTCTATTAATCTCGCATCCATTCTTATTAATCTTATATTATTTATTTCTTCATTTTCTAATTTATTCACAGCTTTTACTATTACACTATCATACATTTCTATACCTATAAAATTAATATTAGGATTATTCTTTGCCATTCCTATTATAAAATCTCCTTTACCCATACCTATTTCTATATGTATTGGATTAGAATTATTAAATACTTCTTTCCATTTTCCTTTATAATCTTCTGGTTTTAATATTATATATTTTGATGCTTCTATTACTTTATCTGCACCTTTTACATTTTTAAGTCTCATAAATATCACCTATAAAAATTATAACATAAAAAAAGAAAAACTATTTTTCTAATTGAAGTACTTTTTCGTTTTTCTTTATATCCCTCATCATTTCATCTCTAAATACCATATATGCTTTTACGGAAATATTAGAATTACATATGAAATTCTTATCTTCTATTAATTTTTCTCTTTCTATTTCATTTATTAATTTAAAATTAGTCAATCTAAAATACTCATCTTTTCTCATCATTATATTTTTGGTATAGTCATATATAATTTCCATACCATCTTCTTCATAATAATATACTGAATGTAATATTCTACAATCGCTATAATTTATATAACCAGTTAGTATTTTTGAATTTTTATGTGGTAAATTTAAACACATTCCTATACTTGCATGATGGCACGAACCATATCTTTCAGGAGAATGTAATATTCTTTTTGTTTCATCATCCTCAAATAAATCTTCAAGTAGTGAAAATGTATATTCTTCTTCACCATCATTATAAGTATAAGTTTTATTTTTATATTTAAACATATCAGATTGTGTAAGTACAATTAATCTATCTATTTCATTTAACATAGTAAAATTTTCTATTATGACTGCAGTGTCATTTAAATATTCATTATCTACATTATAAAAAGTATCTGAAAAAAGTAAATTATATGTATTATTATTTATACCATCTTTATTATTACTACTATCTTTTCTCATAATAACCCCCAAAATTCGAATGATATTATAATTAATTATAAATTTTATGTCAAATTTAAGGAACAAAATTAAGGACATATACATAATATAAAACAGATAATTAAGGAGGTAATTATGAATTACGATAAAACAGTTGTCTATGATGAAAGACCAGGTTTTGAAAGTTATAGTATGATGAACATGTATCCAATGATACCTAATATGGGATTTATTCCAAATAATATGACTGGCTTTAATAATTTAGAATCAAGAATATCTAATTTAGAGAAAAGAATTAATAATTTAGAAAATAATTTTAAAAATATTCAAAATAATATATATCCTCAAGCCAGTGAATATCAAAATTATTCTACAGATTATCAAAGTTCAATGAATATAATGTAAAAGACACTAATGTGTCTTTTATTTATATAATATCATTGCAGAAAAACAATATATTTGTTCTTCTGAAAATATAGATATACTTACTTGATATTTTATATCTATTATATTTTTATGCTCCTTTAAAAAATCATTAATATCATTTTCTAAGTCTATTTCACTTTCTTCATCAAATATTTTAACTTTCATATTATTCACCAATAAAAAAATAACATATTAAATGTTATTTTTTTGTCAAATAATAAGATGTTTTTACATTACCTTCATACTCATATTCTATTAATACTTTTATTTCTGCTTCAAAATCATCCATATCACCTTCATAAGGTATATATCCTACTAAAATTACTCCTGATGGTTTTTTATCTGGTACTAAAGAAACTTTATCATCAAATATACCTACTGATGGAAATACATCATCTGTTTGCTTATCATGAATTGCTAAAGCACGTATATTTTTTATTTCTCCAGTTGGTTCATCTATTACTACTTGGAATCTTATTTCTTCAGCCATTTGTTCATAAACTACATCTACTTTAAAAGGTAGTTCTTGATCAGAAGTAGTTATTTTTTTTAATCTTTTTACATATTTTATATAAGTATCTTTTTTGCTTTCTATTTTATTTGTTTTTTGAATCTTATCTACTTTTTCTTTATCTTTAACATTTGTACAACCTACAACTAAGAATATTGATAATATTGTTAAAACTATTATTATTTGTTTTTTCATTTACAACACCTCTGGAAAATAATCCTCTATTATTTTTTTCATTACTATAGGTGTATTTTCCTCATATACATCTACTTGTTCATCAAAATCATCTGAGTCCTTAACAGGTCTGTCAGATATCCCCTTGATAACATTATAGTCTATATTATTTTTGATTGCAACCTTACATATAGCATATGTTTCCATATCTGATGCATCTATACCATTACTTATTAAATAAGTTAAATCTTTCCATAATACAAGTGCTTTATCTGATGTACCAAGTATTCCTTCTACATATGGTAAAGATATATTTGGTTTTGGAATATCAATATATAGTTCTTCAGGAAAATCTCCTTCAAGTTCTCTTATTACTCCATCATAATCTATAACTCTTTCTGGAATTAATATATCTAAATAATCATATGAATCGTTGGCTGCTGCACATGTACCAAGTACTATAATTTTATCTAAATCAAATCTATCAATCATATATTGAGTTGCAGCAGAAGCATTTACTTTTCTTATACCACATCTAAAAAATACTATATCTTTATTTTTAAATGTTGTTCTATAAAATTCACCATATGGATATTTTTCTAAATGTGAATCATCTATATTGTATATTTCAAGTAATGTATTCCATTCTACTTTTGCCGCTATTACTACTCCTATCATACTTCTTCTCCTTCTTCTTGATATCTAGTTTGAAACAAATCTTCTTCAAGAACTTCTATTTCTTCTTCAGTAAGTTCTGGTAAATCGTCTTTACTAGATAAATTGAAATAATCTAAGAAACGATTAGTTGTTTTATAAAGCATTGGTCTTCCTGGAAGATCACTTCTTCCAGCATCTTCTACAAATCCTTTTACTACTAAATTTCTTATCATTTGTGAAGAATTTACTCCTCTAATATCATCTATTTGCATTCTTGTTACTGGTTCATTATATGCGATTATAGCTAGAGTTACTAAAGCTGATTTACTTAAGTTATTACTTATTTCATCTGTTAATTTTTTAATATAATCTTTATATTCTTCTTTAGTTACCATTTTATACTTATTTCCAAGTAATTTGATAGTTATTCCTCTATTTTCATATGACTTTTCTAAAGTATTTATTTCCTCTTTTACTTTTTCTTCATCTATTTCTAATATATTTGACATTTCTTCAATAGATAAGCCTTCTTCTCCTACTGCGAATAATAGAGCTTCTATTGTATTACTCATCTTCTTTCACCTCTTTTGAATCTATGATGATATTATTAAAATTGTTTTCTTGTATAATTTTTATTTCACCATGCTTAGCCATTTCAAGTATTGATAAGAATGTTACTACTACATATTCTTTTGTCTTTATTTCAAATAAATCAAAGAATGATACTTTCTTTTTACTTCTTAATATATTTCTTATTTGACTAGTTCTTTGTGTTACGGATAATTCTTTTTTAGTTATTTTTGTTTCTCTTGGTTTTAATTCTTCTTTTCTTTGTAAGAATTCATTTAATGCATTAAGTAAATCTTCTAAAGATACATCTCCTTCGTTTTTTATATCAGTATCTCTATATTCATTTAAATTTATTGGTTCTTTTGTAAATATATCTTTTCTTTCATTTTCAAGTTCTTTAAATGTTTCTATCATATTTTTATATTTTTCATATTCTAACATTCTATTTATTAGGTTTTCTCTTGGATCTTCTTCATATTCATCAGGATCCAAATCTTTATTGTTAGGAAGTAATAATTTAGATTTTATTTCTATTAATTCTGATGCCATTACTAGATATTCACTTGCTACATCTAAATTCATTTCTTGCATGCTTTTTATAAAATCTAAATATTGTTTTGTTATTTTTTCTATAGATATATCATATATATCCATTTTAGATGTTTTAACTAAATGTAAAAGTAAGTCTAAAGGACCTTCAAAATCGTTTATAACAAAATTGTATTGCATTTTTTCACCTACTTACTTATACTACCAACAATTATACCATTTTTATCAATAAAAAAAAAGGCTTTTAGCCTTTTTATTTCTTTTGCCAATTAACTTTTAATACAACTGTGCAATCTGATTTTGATGCATTACAGAAGTCACTTGCTTTATACATAGTTTTTTCATCAAATATTTTATTATTTGTAGTACATCCACTTGCACATATCCATTCTTTATTCTTAACTATTTTATATCCTTTTTTAGTTAAATTTAACTCTGATTTACTATCTGGATCTGCAAGTCCATATTTACCAAGTGTTTTTCCATATTCTATTTTATGTAATACTTGTTTTCCATTATGAGTAATTTTTGTACCATCTAATCCCCAAGTTTTATCTTTTTTAAGATTTAATTTACCACCTGCTGAATCATAAGTTATTGTTATTATATTTTTTCTATATTGTGCGATTAGAGTAAAATCTTTCCAATCTGTTGGTATTTGATCTCCTGGTCTAAATATTTTATTTGATGTATTATGTTTCCAATTAACAAATGTATATCCTTCTTTACTTGGTATTTGTGATGTTATTTTATAATTTTCATTATACACAAATTGCTCATTTATTAATCCAAACTTACCACCATTTGCATTATATGTTATTTTATATTTTTGAACATTTTCTACTTTTTCCCATATTGCAATTAGAGTAAAATCTTTCCAATCTGTTGGTATTCGATCTCCTGGTTTAAATGCTCTTGCTGAAGCACTATGTTTCCATTCTTTAAACTTGTATCCTTCTTTTGTTGGTACTTGTGAAGATATATGTTCTCTTTCATTATATTCGAATGTTTGAGTACTTGGTGCATTTGTTCCACCATTTGCATTATAATAAATTTTATATTCATTTGTTTTTTGACCATTACTTTCTTTCCACTGCGCAATTAATATAAAACTTCCCCAACCATCTGGTATTTGATCACCTGGAAAAAATCTTCTATCTGATGTACTATGTTTCCAATACATAAAATCATATCCATCTCTTTTTGGTATTTGATAAGATAATTGAGCTTTACTATTAAATAAGAATTTTTGAGTTTCAGGTGCATTTGTTCCACCATTAGCTCCATACATTACTGTATATGTATTTGCTTTGTATTGTGCAACTAAATTTAAATCATGTGAAATATTTGTTATTATTTCACCAGGATAAAATACTTTGTTTGATCTTGAATCTTTCCAATTAACAAATTTATATCCATTTTTTGTTGGAACTTTTGATGATATTTTTTCACCAACGATATTTGTATATGTTTGAGTACTTGGTGCATTTGTTCCACCATTTGCATTATAATAAATCTTATAATTAACTTTCTTTTCACTTATTACGTCTGATTTTTTTGTATTTTTATTATTGTTTGTTTCAAATGTATCTTCTTTTACTTTTAATGCTGAAAGTCCATAAGTTTCCATTCTTTCAAGTATTCTTCTACAAGTTTCATCAGTATAATGAAGGTTATCACTTAAATATCCATCACTACCTACTAGATCATTAATGCCAATATAATCAAATTTTGATGATTTTTTTGCTGCTTTTTGTAGTGCATTATTAAATGCATCTACATTAACTCCTTTACTTCCTACTAAAGATATTACATATACTTTAGGATGTACTGTTTTTCCATTGTATTTATATGTCCATGTATATGCAGTTTTTGCTAAATTAACAACATTATTTAATGGTGCTGAATAATTATTACCACCATTGTAATCATTTACAGTAGCAAATATAAATATATTTACATTACCTGTTTTCTTAATAGTTAATTTAGCATAACTTCTCATTTTAGATCTTTTATTTATTGTATCTATTTGATATGTTTCGCCACCATAACCATAATGTCCTCCCCAAGTTGCATTATATGATGCGGATGAATTATTATAATTATATAATTGACAAACTCTACTATCACCTATTATTAATGCGCCAGATTTTGTATTTTTTTCATTACAATAATCTCCATTTCTACCATATTTAACTTGCCCTTTTAGACTATCAATATTTTCTCTTAAGTACCCACTTAATGAATATACTGAAAATGTTAATACAAAGAAGATTCCAATAATAGAAAATATTTTAAAATTTCTTTCTCTTCTTAACTCTTTATTACTTGGTCTTCCTACTTTTCTTTTTCTTTTAAACATATTAGCATCTCCCTATTATCTATATTTATACTAACACTTTATATTTTTTTAATCAATAAAAAAAAAGATATTTTACATATCTTTTATATTTCTGTTATTACTGTAATAATCATTGGTTTGCATTCTGTTTCATTAAATAAATATTTACCTAACTCTTCTCTTATTCCATTTTTTATTTTATTAAATTCTACATAGTTATTACTTATATTACTATTTATTACCTCTAAAGATATTTTTTTCATATTTTCAATTATTTCTGTACTTTCTTTAACATAAATAAATCCTCTTGTTAATACTTCAGGTCCTGCGACTACTGCTTTTGTCTTTTTATCTAAGGTTGCACATATTATAACGATACCATTATCACTTAAAAGTTCTCTATCTTTTAATACAAGTTCACCTATGTCTTTTGTAGAATTTCCATCAATTAAAAGTTCATTTATAGGTATTATTTCTTTTTCTTCTGTTAATTTACCATTTTCAAATATTGCAGCTTCACCATTTAATTTAAGTATTATATTTTCTTTTTGAATTCCTATTGATGATGCGATATTTGCATTATCAAGCATATGTCTATATTCTCCTATTACAGGAAAATAATATTTTGGTTGCATTAAATTTAACATTAACATTAAATCTTCTTGCGATGCATGATTAAGTAAATGATCTTTTGATGAAAGTGTTACTACATTTGCTCCTATTTTACTAATATCATCAGCAAGTTTTGCTGCTTTTTTCTCCATACCTACTCCAATAGGTTCTAAATAAAATACAGTATCTGTTTCTAATAATTTAACATATTTATCATATCCATTTACTATTCTTTCTAAGTTTACAAAAGGCTTTTGATTTTCATTAGATACTAATATTACAGAATCTCTATCTTCTATATTAGTTAAATTACCTATTTGTTCTTTATCAAATGTTACATATCCTTCATCAATAACATAATTTACCATTCTTTGCATTTTCTTACCCATAACTACTATTTTTCTATGAGTCTTAGATATTTCAGTAAATAATTCTTGAAGTCTTGATATATGATTTGTTAAAAGAGTTACTATTATTCTTCCATCATTATGTAAAAGTACATCTCTTACATCATTTGCTATTCTATTATTTGGTGTTGTATATCCAACTCTATCTGCATATTCTGATTCACTTAATAAACAAAGTACACCTTGTTTTCCTATATAAGCAAGTTTCCCTATATCTGTTTGATATGCTCCTGTCATAGATGAATCGAATACAAAGTTACCAGTATATACAATAGCACCATCATCAGTATTTAATACATAACCTACTGTATCTGGTACTGAATGAGTTAAGCTTACTGGAAATACACTATTTTTTCCAAAATTTATTTTTTTATGTGCTGTTATTAAATGTAAATTTTTAAATTCAATTCCTTCATCTTCAAATTCTTTTTTTAAATAATCACATGTAAATTTAGTAGCATATACATTTATATCTGGTATATTACGAACTATATCACAAACTGCTCCCATATATTTTTCATGTGCATGTGTAAGAAATATTCCTTTTATTCTTTTTATATTATCTTGTAAAAATTTAAAATCTGGAATTATATAATCTACACCTAACATTTTATCATCGGCATATTTTAGACCTGCATCAAATATAAATAAATCATTATTTACATCGATAGCATACATATTTTTTCCGTTTTCATTAAGTCCACCGAATGCAAAAATTTTAATTTTATTCATTTTTTTCTCCTTTCGTTTTTTTATTTAAGAAATAGGCAATTACAATTATAACAAAAAAAGACAAAAATTTAAAGTATTTGTCTTTAATTTAAACAATTAGTTATTGTTATAGGTACATCATCATCTCTATAAACAAAATTAAATTCATAATCATTATTATTAAGTGATACTCTTACATATGACTTATCAGTAATTACTTTAGTTCCTTTTTCGGTTGGATATTTTGTATCACTATCCATTAATCTCGCTTTTGTAAGTTCGTCATATTTTATATAACACGCTACTTCTATACTGTCATCTGTTTCACTATCTACTTCTAATGATTGTAATTTATTATTTACTTTATCACCAATTTCATTATCAGTATATACTAAATCTTTAGCATTTTCTTCTATTACTGATGATATACGTTTTTTTTCTTTTTCTAAATGACTTTTATTAAAATATTGTGTATCTATAACTACCATTGCCAATATAATACCAAGTACAGTTATAGTTGCGACTAATTCTATTAGTGTAAATCCTTTTTTCATATTATCACCTACTATATTCATTATAATATATTTTTAGCCACTTTTAAAGCATTTAATATCATTTTTATATCTTCTTTATTTTCATTATCTAATACTATTTTGAAATTTGTTATACCAATATTAATAAGTTCATCTATATCTTCAAGTTTATTAATACTTTCATGATTATATAATCTCATATAATCTTCTTTTATTATTAATGGGAATTTTTTATTAAATTTATCCACTAAATAATATCTTCCATCATCTAAATTATATGTATTTAACATATTATATTTACTTATCATTATTTCTGGTTTTCCATAAACTATTACTTCTAAATTAGCTTTATCCTTATATCTATCATTATAACTATCTACAATATCTTTTATTTGATAATTATTAAGTTCATATGATAATGTTACTTTTTTTATTCCTCTTTCTAATAAAAATCTTACATAATAAGAATTAACTACATTTAAATAAGCATCTGTTATTACATTTTTATTTATATTATCAATATCACTTATTAATACATTTTCTTTATCATTATGTTTTAATCTTGTTTGCTTAAATATAACTCTTTCTTGTTTATATTGATTATATAATTTTTCATCTTCAATATATATTTTATAATTTGTATTATCTAATATATATTTTAATTGTTCTTCATTTTTTACTTCAAAAAATATATCATTTGTAATATTAATATCTACTTTATTAAATTTATAATTACATATCTTATGATTAATATTTTTTAATCTATCATTATTTATTAATTCAATCATATTTCTTCTTAAATTATTTATTGTAGTCATTGGTATAAATATATTATCGTTTATATTTATTTTTAAGTCATTAAAAACATATATTTCATTACCTAACTTATTTAATTTTTCTCGTATTTCATATTCTGTGGTTGGTTTATTTTTTGCTTCAAACACGCTTTCTTTTAATACTATTTTTTCTTTATTTATTTTATCTGTTACTTCAAAAATAATATCATTACCATCTATATTAAATATACCATCTAATGTAACTTTTCTTATGTTATTGCTTGATGAAATAATATAATCATTTAATTTTGTATCTATTGTCTTATATACTTTTGTATTGATAGGTATTTTTTCTTTGCAATCTACTTCTATTATTTCACCTTGTTTAGCACCATTTACAAGCAAATTATTTTTATATATTCTATTTAGATAAAAACCTATTTCATTATCTAGTACAAATCTAATAGCATCTTCTTGATTAATATCATCTGATAATTTTATTTTTACTTTTCCTTTAGATGAACCTATTACTTCTCCTACAAGTACTCCCATATGATTAGGTTTATATCCATTTATAAATTCGTGTCCTTTTTGATTATATAAATTACCCAAAGTAAAACCTCTATTAAATACTTTTTTTATATTATTAATGTCTTTATCAGATACTTTATTATAATCTATTTTATTTCTATATACTCTAGTTACAAGTCCAACATATTCTTTTGATTTCATTCTTCCTTCTATTTTAAAACTATCTATACCTGCATCTATTAATTCATCTAATTTTTTTACTGTGCATAAATCTTTTGGACTAAGTAAATATTTATCTTCTAATTTTATTTCATTATCTTCTTTATATAATTTATAAGGTTGTCTACAAAGCTGTGCACACATACCTCTATTACCACTTCTATTCATTTCAAAATAACTATAATAACAATTACCAGAACATGATATACAAAGTGCGCCATGTATGAATACTTCAAGTTCTATATCTACTTCTTTTTTCATTTGTTTTATTGTTTCTAAATCTACTTCTCTTGCGAGTACTACTCTTTTAAATCCCATCTCTTTTAATAATTTTAATCCACTTATATCATGTATATTCATTTGAGTAGATGCATGAAGTGTTAAATCTGGGAACTTTTTATGTATTAAATCTGCCATTCCTAAATCTTGAATTATTACAGCATCTACATTATTTTTATATAAGAATTCTACATAATCAATAAATTCCTCTACTTCATCTTCATATACTATTGTATTAATAGTTATATATAATTTAACGCCATATAAGTGGCAATATTTTATTGCATCTAATATTTCATCATCTTCAAAATTTTTAGAAAAAGCTCTTGCGCCAAACTTTTTACCAGCCATATATATTGCATCTGCGCCATTTTGAACTGCTATTTTAAGTTTTTCAATATCACCTGCGGGCGATAATAATTCTACCATAAGAAATCACCTAGATGTAGTATAACAAAAAAAAGAATTTTACTCAAATTCTTTGCATTCTGAATTACTATTTAATAACTTATCTAACGTTACTATATTATATCCTTTTGATAATATATAATTAATAGATGCTTTTATATTTTCATCATAAGTAGAATCTATAGTAAATATTGATCCGTTTTCTAAGTTTGATTTTATATTTTGAATTATATTTTCTTTTATATAATCTGTTTTAATTGTTTTCATGTTATATTCTGTACATAAATTTAATGTTATATCATCTTTTTTATTTAATAAACAATATTTAGATTCATTATTTGAATTTATTTCTACTAAGTTTTTTGCATACATCATATATTTATCATCATAATTTCCATCATTTCCTAAATAATATATGTTATTATTTTTTGAAATAAACTTTACTATTACAGAATTATTTTCTAAATATTTTTGATCAATAAAAAAATTTACTTTTATCTTTTTATCTGATAAATATTTTATTAATTCTTCGTCTTCTCTATCTTTTATCAAGAAAATCAAACTTACATTCTTTTGAAGTTTATTACCAGATACTATATATTTATTTTTTAATTTTGAATCATTATTTACTTCTTTCATTATTAGTAAGTCTTTTTTATATTCACCTGTTTGTTTCATTTTATTATAACTTTTTTCTATGTCTATTTCACATCCATTAATTCCCATTATATATTCATCATCATTTATTATTGGTTTTATTGCTTCAATATAATTTTCTTTTTTCACACTCTTAATTTTTATCATAATTGGATCTTTGCTTCTAACTATTTTTGTTACTTTTTCTGTGTAAAAAAAACTAAAACCTGTGAGTACTAATATTCCAAAAATTTTTATATACTTTTTCATATATATTCACCTAATAAATTATATGAATAAAAAAAGAAATGATTACTAATCATTTCCTAATGCTTTTGCTTCTTCATTTGTTAATTCATTTGTAGGTACATATACTACTCTATCTATTACATGAGCATTTGCTGGTATTGTACTGTCATCAATAATTCCAGTATATGGTACACACACTTCTCCATCTATTGATTTAGCATATTTATATATTGATTTATCAAATGAAAAATTATTACTAAATTGACTTACTCTTTCTTCATAATTTTGTACATTCTTTTTAAATTCATCATGATATGTTTCATCTTTTGTTTCTTCATAATCATTATATGATCTCATAACTGGCACATAATATGATTCTTTTACTGATTCTACAGTTTCTAATCCTGCTTCTGAACCACCAACATATTTAGAAAAATCTCCAAATGAAGAATTTACATAATCTATTATTACTTCATCTGATGCTTGAGATAAACTTGTTGTTTCTATTGAACTATAAATTGAAGAATGAGTTTCAGGTTGATTAATTTTTTCGCCTACTTTTTCTCCTACAGTTGCTGAAACTAATATTATTGCTGCTAACTTTGTAGTTATTATTGCTTTCTTTAATCTTTTCATTCTTATATCATTTGCTATAAGTCTTCCTATTTTCTTTTCATTTAATATTTTTAGATTTCTTCTTCCTTCTTCTTGCATTTGTTTCATTCTATCTTCCATTTCAAACCCTCCTAATTTTCATTATAAGCTTGCATTATTTTTTTATGAACACCTGGTTCTACATAATCTATAGCATTCATTGTTATTTCTAATGCCTTCTTATATTCACCTTTATAGAATAATTTTTCTGCTAATGTTAAGCCTTCATTTACTTGTTTATTTGTTGCTTTATATCTATTACCATAAACTATTGTTTCTTCTAACATTGCAATTGTTTTAAGTAAACTATTTGTAGTATTAAATACTTTAAATACTAAATCTCTTGCAGTATCTACTCTTATATTTAATGTTTCGATATTTATTGGTTTCTTGTTTAATTCTTTTTGTATTTCTTTAATAGCATCTGATGCATCTTGAAGTTCTATAAAATAATGATCCGGTACTACTGGTATATTATATAATCTTATTCTAGCCTTTGCTTTTTTTAGTAGTCCTTTTATATTATCTAGTTGTTCTCTTGCTCGTATTTCATCATCTTTCATACTTCCTATAGTTTTTAAATCATAATTTAAAGTTTCTTCTAGTTTTGATACTTTTATCATTAGAAAATCTAATTCTTTTACTAATTTAGAATAAGGAAATGAATGATTCTTACTACAATCCATTAAATTATTATAACTATCTTTTATTTTCTTTGTTTCGTCATTAATTATATTTAATCTTTTTACATCTTCTTCAGATAAATCATATGTTGATTTTAAATCAGTTAATTGTCCCATTAAATTACTTATTATTTTATTTGTTCTTACTAATTTTGCTTTAAATGTTTTTATATTTGATTCAAATGTATTTTTACATGATTTTTCATATTCAAAATCATTATATAAAGAATCATAATAATTAATTATTGTTTTAAGTTCAAATGTTACATCTTCAAGATTTAATACTTTTACTCTATCTAATATATTTTTTACTTTCTTTTCAGTTTCTTTTATATTGCATTCAACATTTAAATAATCAAGTTGATAAAGATCTCTAGTCATTTTTATATAAGTATTTGATATATCTGCGATTTTATTTGGTATAAGTTCATTACACATTATTAATATAGTTGGAACTTCTTTTACTACATATCTAATATGATCTATCATTTCAGAAATTCCTTTTACTAGATAATTTATCTCATCATAATCTTTCTTTTCCATAACAATTTCAAATTCTTGAAATCTTTTTTCAATACTTTCAAATTGAAGTTCTATTTGATTATTAACAGGTTTATATTCTTCTTTAGATTTTTCGTATGTAAGTTTTATATTTCTATATTCATTTTTTAACTTAACTATTTGACCTCTATTTTTTTCTTCACTTAATGTTATTTCTTTTATTTCAGATAATAATGTATTAGTTCTTTCTCTAGATCTATATATTTTAAGTTCTATATCTGCGATTAATTTTTTTAATTCTTTATATCTTTTTTCATCTATATAAGTATCTGCTTTTATTAACATATCTGTTATTTCAGGCATAGAAGAATTTCTTATATCATCAAACTTTCTTTGCCATCCGTCATACTTATATCTTAATTTATCATCTTTAACTAACGCTTCTACTTTAGATAATTCATTTAATACTGGAGCATTAATAATTAAGTTTTTTTCTTTTTCTAATTCATTAATGTCTTCTTTTAAATTTTTATTCTTTTTAATAGTTTTTATAATTAAAATAGCAGACAAAAACAATACAACTACTATGTATGCTGTAAATATGATTAAAGTTCTATTCATTGTATCACTTCCCTACTATAAAAATATTTTATCACAAATTATTACATTTTAAAACTTTTTTCTACTTTTTTATTAATTTTTTAATTTACAATTAATTACTTATTTTTATTGACTATTTATTAAATTATGTTATAATTAAAACTGCAAACATTTTGTAGCGTTTTTTGAAGTATATAATGTGTTAGTTACGATTAGCATTATAAGTATTGTGCCCTTTTATAGCTACGCACAAGAAAGTATTAAAAATTAACACCCTATTACTGGCAAAAAATACAAGGGTTTGAAAATCTTAGTAAAGGAGGAAGGAAAATGTCAAGATATACTGGACCAGCTAACAAGAAAAGTAGAAGAGTTTCATTCTCTACATTAGAAAATGGTAAAGATTTAGCTAAAAGACCTTATAAACCAGGTGTTCATGGACAAGATAGAAAAGCTAAAGCTTCTAACTACTCTGTTCAATTAAATGAAAAACAAAAAGTTAAATTTACTTATGGATTAAATGAAAAACAATTCAGAACTTTATTTGATAAAGCTGGAAAAATGCAAGGTATTCATGGTGAAAACTTCTTAAAATTACTTGAAAGTAGATTAGATAACGTTGTTTATCGTATGGGACTTTCTAGAACAAGAAGAGGTGCTAGACAAATAGTTAACCATGGTCATATCTTAGTTAATGGTAAAAAAGTAGATATTCCATCTTATATAGTAAAACCTGGTGATACTGTAAGTGTTAAAGAATATTCTAAAGATCATAAAGCTATTAAAGAAGCTTTAGAAGCTATTAACAATACAGTTGAATATGTTACTTTTGATAAAAACAAATTAGAAGGTACATATGTTAGATATCCAGAAAGAAGCGAATTATCTGCTGAAATTAATGAAGCATTAATCGTTGAATTCTATAATAGATAATAAAAAAAGAGATCAATTGATCTCTTTTTTATTTTGTCTTTTTATTTAATAAATGCATAAATAAACTTACAATTACTATATTAGATAAACCTATTAAGAAATTATTAATATTTTCTTTATCCATTTGTTCTTGATAATGCTTATCAGATATATAACTAGCATGACAATTTTCTTCAGTTGTTTTTGAATCTATTTCTTCTTGTGGTATTTTATCTAAATCACATTGCATTACTTTATAATCTTCATATGACAATACTTTTTCTCTATTAACAATATGAATTCCTACTCCTAAAGTAATTACAATTGCAACCATTACCCATATAATTAAAATTGCATTTACTATTTTTAAAAATATATCTTTTTCTTTTGAAAATAATTTAGCCATTATATCCTCCTTATTCAAATATAACTAAGTAGTATTTTTTCTTACCTCTTCTTACTACTATATATTTATTATATAATGCTTTTTCTTTATTTACAAGTAGTTCAAGATCAGTAATTCTTTCTCCATTTATGCTAATTGATCCATTATTTACAAATTCTCTTGCTTCTCTTTTACTTGATAATATATTAGTATTTACAAGCATATCAACTATATTCATTTCTTCATTTATAGTATGAGTTTCTACACCATTCATAGCATCTTTTAATTCTTCTTCATTTAATGAAGCTATATTCCCGCTAAATAATGCTTCTGTTATTTTTACTGCCTTTAAATACTCTTCTTCACCATGTAAATCTATTATAAATTCTTTAGCTAATGTTTTTTGAGCAAGTCTTTCTTCTGGTTTTTCAGTATGTTTTTTCATTACATCTTCTATTTCTTCTTTTGTTAAGAATGTAAATACTTTTAGATATTCTTCTACTTTTTCGTCTGGTGTATTTATATAATATTGATATAATTCATAAGATGATGTTTTATTTTTATCAAGCCATAATGCATTTCCTTCACTTTTACCTATTTTTTTACCACTAGAATCAAGTATTAATGGCATAGTAAATGCATTTACTTGTTTTCCTAATTTTTTATTTATTAAATCTACACCTGTAGTAATATTTCCCCATTGGTCAGATCCTGCACATTCAAGTGTTACATTTTTTGTTTCATATAAATATAAATAGTCATATCCTTGCATTAGAGTATAAGCAAATTCTGCGAATGTTATACCTGTTTCAAGTCTTCTATTTATAATATCTTTAGCAAGCATATAATTTACATTTATATATTTACCAATATCTCTTAAGAAATCTATCCAACTAATATCTTTAAACCAATCATAGTTATTAACTATTTCTACATTATTATCAAATATATCTGATACTTGTTTTTTTATTCCTTCAAAATATGTATTTAAAGTTTCTTTAGAAATAATTTCTCTTTCAGATGTTGGTCTTGGATCACCTATTAAACCAGTTGCTCCTCCTACTAAAAGTATTGGATGATGTCCTGCTTTTGCAAGTCTTTTAGCAGTTACTAATGATGAATAGTGTCCAATAGTTAATGAATCTGCTGTTGGATCAGTTCCCCAATAAAAAGTTATTGGTTCTCCATTTAATACTTTTTCTAAATCTTCACTAGCTACATCTTTAATTAATCCTCTGTACATTAAATCTTCATATAAATTCATATTTATTCCTCCTTAAAATAAAAAAATATCTATAAATGTAAGGACTAATTACAGCGGTACCACCTTACTTCATAGATATCTATGCTCTTAACCTTTAACGCAGATTTACGTGTTAATTCAAAATATTGTAATTCATTAATATAAATATTTAAGCTTTCACCACCCGCTTAATCTCTATGAATAATTATATTAACTACTAATATATCTCTCTTCATTAACTTTACTATATTATATTTTATTATTTAATTTAAGTCAACGTTTTTTAATACTGGTTGATATTCTTTTTTATGTTTATTATGATGATATGCTTCTTTAATACTACTATATTCTCCCATATCATAATTTTCTTTTATTACTTCTTCTAAAATATCTTTTAAATATTCTGGTCTTTCTAATTTTCTAGTAGTTTCTCTTACTGGATTTTCATATACTTCTGATGATGTTACTCCTAAGAATAATTCAAACCAAAAAGCAACTAAATGCCTATGGCAAAATTCAGTAGGCTCTTCATAACATAATAATATGCTTCCATCAGGTATTTTTTCAAGCATTTCTTCTGGATCTAATTTACTTAAAACTTCTTTATAATATTGTTCTACATAATATCTAGTATTTTCTTCTTCTGATATTTTTCCAATATTATCATGCCATACTCGCCAGAAGGACATTTTAGGAGCTAATGAAGGCAAACAATTACCTTCAAAATCTACTAATTTACCCCTATCACCTGAAATTGATATTCCATTTTCTGTTCTGCAATTCTTGTAGTTTGATGTTCTAATTCTACACATATTTTACCTCATTAACTTAATTATATTTCAAAAAAAAGAAGAATTAATCTTCTAATTTTGCTAAAACTTCTTTACAAACATTAGCTGCTTGTTTTTTTATTTCTTTTGCACTTTTTTCTAAAACTGGTGTCCCTTTTTCTTTAGCATATGCAACTAATTCTTCAGTTTTCTTTTTTAATTCTTTAGCTTTCTTTTCAGCTATTTTTTTAACTTTTTCTTTATCTAAATCTTCGATTTCTGATTTAATTTCAGATATTTTATTTTCAATATCTTCTTTTACTTCATTAACGTCAATATCTTTAGCTTTATTTAATAAATCAGATAATCTTCCTTTTAAATCTTCTCTAAGATCTTCACCTTTCTTTGGTGCGAATAGAAGTGCTAAACCTGCTCCTATTCCAGCTCCTAATAATAATTTTCCAGTTCCTTTTTTGCTCATATTAATCCTCCTTATCTTTCTTTGTTTTGAACAATTTACTTGTAATACCTAATACAAAACTTAAAAACTTATCACTTATTAAAGTTGCTTTACCTGTAACTACTTCTACTAAGCTAAATACAGGATCTAATGATTTTAATTTTCCATCAACATCATCTACTAATGCATCAACTTTATTCATTGTTTTTGATACTTTAATAGCGATAACTATAAGTAATATAATAAGTACTATTAATAGTATATATATTATTATTGGTAAAAATTCATTTAAAAATTCCATACTATTCCTCCTCTTCTTCTTCTTCGTCTTCAGAGTTGTACATATTATCGATTAAGTTAAATAAATCTTGTTCTTTCGTTTCTGATAATATTTGATCATCATCTTCATATACTGAATTTATATCAATATCATTGTTATCTTCTTCATCTTCTGCTTCTTCTTTTTCATAAGCTTCTATTTTTTCACCAATAGTTACATTTTCATCATCTTTTTCATCTTCATCATATGTAACATCGTTATAAATAATTTTTACATCATCGTTATCATCATCATCAAAAGTAGTATCTTCTACTTCTTCTTTTTCTTCTTCTAAGTTATAAAATATTCCTTTTGATTCTTCTTTTGGTGCATATACATTTCCATATGCTTTTCTTCTAACTGTATCATAATCTACTTTTTTTGGTGTTTCATGTTCTTGATTAGCATCCATTAATAGATCTTCTTTTTTATAATTCTTATCTAATATTCCATATATTGGAGAAATAACAGGAGTTGGTTTAAACTTCTTTGGTGCATCTCTTTCTTCTTTTTTCTCTTCATATTTAGCATAATCTCTAATTCCTGTATACGATACTTCTTTAGTTTCTACAACTTTAGGTTTAACTACTTTTACTTCTTCTTTTTCTTCTTCTATAACATTTTTTCTAGTTGGTATTTCATATTCTTCTTCATCTTCTATATCCATAGGAAAATTAAAAGTTCTTTCTGCTTTAAATAATTCTCTTTCCGAGATTTCTTGCTTTTCTTTAGGTTCTTCTTTTATTTCTTTTATTCTAAATTTTTCTTTTTTCTCTTTATGTTTTGGTTTTTCTGGTTCTATTTCTTCTTCATATTCATCATCATAAAAGAAATTTCTAACCTTTTCTAACAAACTCATATTAATCCTCCTTTTCTGTGGATTCTATTTCTTGTTTTTCTATAAGACTGTTTACATCATCTACAGTTCCTTTATAATTATCATATTCGTTAACATAATCTAAGAAATTACCATCATTTGATTTTTTTGATTTAAATATATTATATGTTTCATTTCCACTTAAATCATATTTTTTATCACCTAATAATGTCTCTACAACATTATCGTTGTATTTAATACTTGAAAGTACATATGAAATACTACTTATTGAATCAACTAAATCTGCTTTACTTGAGTAACCTTCAATTTTTGCATAATTATACATCATTTCAATAAAATAATTTCCAGATTTTTCATCTTTATTTACTTCCAAATAACCTATTTTATTATTGTATTTTAATTTCTTAGAAATATATGCGTTTTTATCAATTTTATAGTCATTTTTAACTTTATGATAATAACTTACTACATCTGCATATAGATAAAAAGTTTTACCATTATAATATATTTCTTGATTGAAATCATTTGTATTTTTTACTGTCATATAATATGGTAAATAATATTGATATCCAATTGCATCTTTATTTGAATATTTTATTCTTTTACTAAATATTAAATCTACGTTTTTACTTACATCATTGTCGCTAATACTTTCGATTTTACAACCAGAAAGTACAAATAGGCACATAAAAATCAATAGTATCTTTTTTATATTCATTCTCACACCTACTTTATCAAATATAATTATAGCAAAAATTAGCATATTAATAAAGTTTTTTTTACAAGAATGACAAAAAAGTATCAAATAAGAAAAAAATTAGGATATTATTTTTTAAAATCCTAATGCACTATGTTCTAATTTCAACTTATCTGCGACTGTTACTATAAATTCACTATTTGTTGGTTTTGCTTTATCATAATCAACACTATGACCAAATATTTCTTCCATTAAATCTAAGTTTCCCCTATTCCAACTTACTTCAATAGCATGTCTTATAGCTCGTTCTACTCTTGATACTGATGTATCATATTTACTTGCTATTTCTGGATATAATTCTTTTGTGATACCTCCTATTATTTCAGGGTTATTATATAAAAGTAATATACCTTCTCTTATATATTGATATCCTTTTATATGTGATGGTACTCCAAGTTCATGTAATAATCTTGTAACAGATATTTTTAGATTTTTTTCTTTTGCAGATATAGTATTTTTTATATCTACTTGATTTGTCGCATCTAATATTCTTGTTTCTAAATCTTTTAAATCAAATGGTTTTAATAAGAAATATTTTATATTATACGTTGCTATTCTTCTTAACATTTCATCTGAATTAAACGATGTTATTACAATTATTTTAGCATCTATATTTCTTTTTTGTAGTTCATCTAAAAAATATAAACCATCTTTATTTGGCATAATCAAATCTAATATAACAACATCTATATTATCTTTGTTATTTAATAATATTTTTAATCCTTCTTCTCCATCATGAGCTTCATATTCAAGACTTATACTTTCACTTTCATTTGCATAATCTCTTATCATATTTACTAAATTTAAATTATCGTCTACCACTAGAAGTTTTTGTGTTTTCATTTTTTCTCTCCTTATTATACTTTTTAAATTATACACCCTTTTATAACGCAACACTAGAGATTATAATATCTTCTTTTGTCGAACAATGTCGAAATGAGTAACATTATATAATTTTTATATAATATAGGATATTTATTTTTTAAATTTTATACTTTTTCTTTTCAATCATCCTTTTTAATCTTGTAGATATTTTTTTATTCTCTTTTTTATAATTTTCTATTGCTGTTTCATATACTTTTAAAATTTTACTTCCAAATAAATCTGAAGAAAAATCATTAGATAATATTCTAGATTGTCTAGATAATCTATCATATAATTCTCTATCTTCATAGATTTTATTTATATAGGATATATATTCTTCATCTGTTTCATATAAATAACCATTTAAATCATTAATTACACTATTTCTAAAGCTTTCATCATTAATTGCTACTACTGGAAGAGATGCACTTGCTGCCTCTAATACAGTTAATCCTTGAGTTTCTGTTGTTGAAGCTGTTACAAATATGTCACCTAATTGATAATATAAAGGTATATTATTAAGTAATACTTTTCCTGTGAATAATACATTTTTTTCTATATGTAACTCTTTTGCTAAGTCTTTTAATTCATCTAAATCAGGACCATCCCCTACTATTAACAATTTAAAATTAGGGTGCTCTTTAACTAATTTTGCATGATTAATGATTAATTTATCTATACTTTTTTCTTTTGCAATTCTTGATACTGTGAGAATTACAAAGTCTCCTCTTTTTATTGTTAAAAATCTTTTTAATTTATTTATTTCTTTACTAGAAAAATTTTCTTTATAAAATCTTTCTGTTTCTATACCAGTTGGTACTATATGTATATTCTTTTTAACTCTATATTTATCTTTAAATAAATCATATATTTTTTTAGTTGGTACTATTAATTCAGTAGCTGTTGTATCTCCAAAAAATACAGATAAATACTTAACAGCTTCTTTAGTTACTTTATCTAATACTTTAATATTTTTAGTTATATAATGGGTATAGTCTTCCCACTTAGTATGGTATGTATGTACTAATGGTATTCCAAGTTGTACTGATACTACTCTAGCAAACATTCCTATAGTAAATTCTACATTAGTATGAATTATATCCAAATTCATCTTTTTTATTATATTTATTGCTTTTATTGGATATACACTAGTAAATTTATAATCATATAAATGAGCTATATTTACTGATGGTAATCTTAATATTTTTCCATCTGCTTCAAGAACACATTTCTTTGTCTTTTCTGTGTTAACTGTTATTATGAATACTTCATGTCCTTGTTTTTCAAGTGCTCTTTGAAGCATTAAAATACTTGTGGATACTCCATTTACTAAAGGAGGATAACTTTCTGTAAAAATTCCTACTCTCATTTAATCTACCTTCTTCTTTATAAACATTAATGATCCTAATCCTAAAAACATAGATAAATAATATGTTATAAATCTCCATAATATCATACATGTTGAAATTATAGGTCCGCTTGTAAATACTTTAAAAAATTCTATAAATGCATACTCAAGCCCACCTGTTCCTCCAGGGATTGGTACAAATGATCCTATAAAATATGTATAGCTTGCACATATTATTGAATCTGATAATGTTACAGAATCAAATTCACCTACACTATAAAATATAAATAGTGGTACTGAATATAGCACTAATAAACTTATTATATTATATATTGTAGCTTTTAAAAATATATATTTATTATGTTTAAAAAATTCACTACTTTGATAAAATTCTTCTATTTTACTATTTGCTTTTTCTTTTAATGATTCCCTATTTTTTATAAATTTAAAACTAAATATAAAATTAAATATCTTATTAAATAATTTTGTATTAGCTCCCTTTGCTTTGGATAAAAATATTAATATTCCAAGTACTAATACGTTAACAACAAATCCTATTATTACTATTTGCTTAAGTAAACTAGTAGATGGAATTATTAATAAGAATGAATTAGCAATAATAGCAAGTGTTCCTAGGATTGTTAGAGCTGTTTGATATGATAAAAAATTTTGTAATAACGCATTTGTTGATTCAGTAATTTTTATTCCTTGTTTATTCAATAAATATATTTGAAATGGTTGTCCACCTGATGAAAATGGTGTTATTGCATTAAAAAATAATGCAGACAACATAAGAACTACTGTATCTTTAAATTTATAATTACCATCAATTTCTTTTAAATATAAATGCATAGAAAAAGATTGAAATATTACATTTAATACAACTAATATAAATGCTACTAATAAGAATAACACATTAGTATGCATTAAATTATCAACTATTTCATTAAAATTATCTTTCATAATAAAATACATTATTAGTAAAGAAACTAATACTAATATAACTACATTTAATTTATATTTCTTCATTTTTTTCTCCTATATATTTTAACCCAGGAAGTTCTTTTCCTTCTATAAATTCTAAGGATGCTCCTCCTCCAGTTGATATATGATAGAATTTATCTCTTCCAACTAAATTTATTGCTGCAGATGCAGAATCTCCTCCACCTACTATTACTTTTGAATTTAAATTTGATAATATTTCAAATATAGATTTTGTTCCATATGAAAACGTTGGATTTTCAAATGCACCTGCTGGACCATTGACAAATATTGTTTTACTAGATGTTATTCTTTCTTCTATTTCTTTTACTGTTTTTGGTCCTATATCGAATCCAATATCATGAATATTATTTATATCTACTAATTCTTTTTTATCACTATTTATATCATCAGATACATATATATCACTTGGAAGTAATATTTTATTTGAATATTTACTTAATAAGTCTTTACAATAATCTATACTTTCTTCATCTAAAATTGAATTTGCTATATCTATATTTTTTGCTTTTAAGAATGTAAATGCCATTGCACCTACTATTATAATATTATCTGCTTTTTCTACCAAATTAGATATTACTCCTATTTTATCAGATACTTTAGCACCACCTAATATTATAGAAAAAGGTCTTTCTGGATTAAATAATTCACTTAGTTTATTTACTTCTTCTTCTACTAAAAATCCTATAGCACTAGGTATATAATGAGCTACTCCTACTACTGATGCTGCTTGTCTATGACATACTCCAAAAGCATCATTAATATATATATCTGCTAGTGATGCAAAAAATTTTGATAATTCTTCATCATTATCACTTTCTTTTTTATTATCTATATCAAAATATCTTGTATTTTCAAGCATTACTATTTTATTTTCACTTATTACTTTATTAATATCTTCATCATAAGTACAAAATCTAATATTTTCATTTAGAAGTTCAGATAATCTATCACATACAATTCTTAAAGAATTATTTTCTAAATCTTCTTTTGTTTTTATTCTTCCTAAATGCGAAATAATTATTACATTACTTGCATATTTTAATACATATTCTATAGTTTTTATACTCATTAATATTCTATTATCATCAAGTATTTTATTATCTTTTATTGGAACATTTAAATCACATCTTATTAATACTTTTTTATTTGTTAAATCAACATCTTTTACTGTAATCATTATATCCCTACTTTCATAGTAATTATATCATATTATAAAGCAAAAAAAAAGGACTTATGTCCTTTATTGTACTGTTATTCTACATGCGCCAACTTTATTGTTTGATGAAGTTGCTTTTATTGTTACAGAACCTGTCTTTAATGCACGTACATTACCATTTTGATCTACTGTTGCAATTGATGGTGCTGATGAAGACCATGATATTGTTTTATTGCTTGCATTACCTGGATTTACTGTTGCTGTTAATTTTATTGTACCACCAATATTTAATACTTTAGAATTAGGTGTTACAGATACACTTGTAACAGGAACATTTACTGTTGTATTTGGTATTGTATTTGAACAACTATTAACAGTAAATTCTTTTGTTGCTGTTGTAGTATTTCCTGCATTATCAGATACCTCATAATATAAGTAATATACACCTGGTGTATTTATTACTCCAGTATCACCTGAAATTTGTACTCTGGAAGTAATATTTCCATCTACATTATCTCTAGCTATATAACCATATATTCCGTTAACCGCTATATTTGCTTTATTTCCAGCACATATAGTTTGATATAAACTATCATCGTTAAATATGATTATTGGCTCTGTTGTATCTTCACTACTACTATAGTCATCATCATAATAATCATCGTCAGAATAATCGTCATCATAATAATCATCATCATCAGAATAATCGTCATCTTCACCATTATCTTCTGGTACTTCTTCTTTTTCTTCTACTATTACTGTTCTTGTTATAGTTGCTTTATTTTTTGAAGAATCTGATACTGTATACTTTATTATATAAGTTCCTGCAACTTTAGTATTTACTTTACCTGTTATTTTAATTTTATTACTTAAATCTCCATCTACATTATCTACTGCTGCTGCTTTTAATTCTTCATATTTATCTCCAACTTTTAATACTATTGTTTCATCACCAATTAACTCTATTTTTGGTTTTTCTGTATCTTTTTCAGTTTGAGTTTTTTGTTTATTAACAGTACCATTTGTCGGTTTAGTTCCATATCCTGCTGTTGTATATATTTTTTTACATGTTATATATGCTTCGTAAGTAACATTTTTACTGATTTTTGCTGTGGATTCTTTCTTTTTAGTTTCTTCTTTTGTAGTATCGGAATTTTCAGTTGATTCAGTTTTATTTTCAGTCGATTCAGTCTTGTTTTCACTAGTTTGTTCATCAGTTTTATTTTCATCAGTCGATTCATCTGTTGTTTCTTCATCTTCATCATCAGAAACACTTTTTGGATTTTTATTTCCTTGAGCTATTATATATCCGTCACAATCAGAAGATCTTTTATTAGAAATTAAATTTTTCTTTATTACATCTTTAACATCTATTTCACGCCATTCCTCTTCTTTTAAAGATATTTTTTCTTTTTGTAAGTATAAAGGAGCAGCATATTCTAGTTGGTTTTCATAATTAATATATTCTTTTTTTAGATTCTTTCTGTGAACTACTATGAAAGTTATAATTAAACCAATTACAACTACTATAGAAATCATAATAATTATTTTAGTTTTTGTTAACCATTTTGTCTCTTCCATAAGTTCCTCCTATTCAATATATTTATTATATCATAAAAATAAAAAAAATAAGTAAATAATTTACTTATTTTAATATTCACTATAATTTGAAGTTATATATTTTCTACCACATTTTATATATGGTCTAAAAACTATATTATAATCTTCAGACGCGATATCTTTTTCACTAGATATTACAACATATCCTACACACTTATCTTTTAATTCATTATCTGTAGAATATGCTTTTAAAACTTCTTTCATAGATAGTCTTCTTATTTCTCCATCTTCTATATCTACACTATTTATATCATAATAACTTTCAGCAGCATTTTTTAATTCATTTTCAAAATCTTTATACTTTTGTACTGAAGTTGCTCCTCCTACTTTAATAACAATAAATACAATTATTACCGCAAGTAATATTAAACCTGCTAAAATTGCTTTTCCTCTTGTTAAAAAATATTTTTCTTCTACTGTATCCATAATTATTCTTCTTTATTTTCTTCAGTAGATTCAGTTGTTTCTTCTTTATTTTCTTCAGTAGATTCAGTTGCTTCTTCTTCAGTAGGTTCAGTTGTTTGTGCTACTTCAGGTTCTTCAGTATCTACACTTGAATTTTGTACTTCTTCTGTTGTAGTTGGAACTTCAACAGTTATATTTTCACCTGGAATTGGTGATTGTGATGTAGATATTGGTTCTTCCTTTGGTAATTCTACTTGATTAACTTGTTCTTCTAATGGTTTATTTTCATCTACTGGATTCATAACAACTGTTTCTTCTTTTTCATATCCATATGAAAAATTAGTTGTTTCTGAACTATTTGGTACTCCTGGATTATCAACATCTAATATACTTGCTGGTTTTTCTTCTACTTTCTTTGATTTTTTTGATATAACAAAAATTACTACAACTGCGATTATTACTACTAAAACTATTGCTAATATTATTATTAAACTATTACTTAACATAAAATCCTCCTCTATACTTCTTATAAATAAAATATACAACAATTTATGAAAATTATCAACCTTATAAAATAAAATGCCTAAAAATTTGTGTTTTTTTACATTTTATGGTATATTATTACGCGTGTCAAAAAGGGGTTATATTATGGAATTAAGTATTGATGAAAAAGAACATTTATTAAAACAATCTTATGCTTATAGATATGAAAAAGAAAATAATGAAAAAGCTAAAGTTGTTTTAGAAAATATTATTAATAATTTACAAAATACTTTTATTGAAAACGGTAATGAAATTTCTTATAAATGTTCAAGAATAAAAACTGAAAATAGTCTTTTAAATAAAATATTAAAAAGATATAGAAATGGTAAAATTGAAAATTTTGAAGATATGCATGATATTGTTGGTATAAGACTTATATGTTTAAGTCCATCAGATGTATATGAATTCGAAAAATTAATTGATAATTGTGATGAATTAAAAGTTGTAAACAAATATGGTTGTAAAGACTATATAAAGAAACCTAAAGAAAGTGGTTATATGAGTTTACATAAAATTGTAGAAGTTCCAATTGAAACTTCTACTGGTATTAAATATGTTCAATGTGAAATACAATTAAGAACTATATTTCAAGATATGATTTCAGTAATCGAACATAAATTAGGTTATAAAGGTGCGGCTTCTGATACAGATAAAAAGAAATTTAGTGAATTAAGTGCAGAATTATATTCATATGATTACGCCTTAGATAATTTATTCAAAATAGAAAATTATAAACCTAAAGAATTTTCTATAGAAGAATTAAAAGAATGTAGAAATGCTTATGAAAAAATAAAACCTATTTATAACTTAATTAATGGTAATATAAGTCCTTTAATAGATAGTTGTGTAAAAGAATATAAAAACAATGAAGATATACTTCATGTAGTAAGTAGATATAAATCTGAACAAAGTATGAAAAGAAAACTTGATAGAAATAGTTTATCTTGTACACCTGAAAATATTTTATATAATATACGAGATGGTATTGGTTATAAGATTGTATGTGTTGATGAAAAATCAACTAAAGAATTTATAGAAGTGTTTAAAGAAAAAATTGAAGCAAGTAATCTTTTTAAAATAACTGATACTAGTAACTGGCTTGATAATCCTAAACCAAGTGGTTATAGAGGTTATAAAATGAATATTGCTCCTATTATGGTTGGAAATAAAGATATTAATATAGAAATATTATTTACAACTACTGTTAATAATGCTTGGACACAACATCATGATAAAGTATTTAATAATGAAGATTGTTATTCAAGTTCAGAAGATTATATGAGAGCAGATAGACAACTTAAAGGATTTAGTTTTGCTCTTCATAGGCTTGAAACAGAATTATCTGAATTAATTCAAAAATATAAAGAAATGCCTACTATACCTCCTAGAGATTTAGTAAGTGAAATTGAACAATATAAATTAGATAAAGATACTCAAGTATTAAAATTTATACCAAATAAAAATGGAGAATAATCTCCATTTTTTTATTTTAAAGTTTTTACTTCTTCTGGATTATATGCATTGATAGAATTTTCAAATACTCTTGCTAGATGTTCTACTTCTGGATAATCTTTTTGATCTAAACAAGCAAGTGCAAATTTATCTCGTATACTATAATCAACTACTTTTCCATTTTCAAATTTTCTTGATAAACCATCTGTGAATGTTTTCATATCAAAAGGAAAGTTATGTTCTTTTGAATATAAATATGCAAAAGATAACATAGTTCTTGTATTTCCATCTCTAAATGGATGTACTCTCCAAATGAGTGCCATTTTTCTTGCAAATTTACTAGCTATTTCTTTGGTACTTAAATTTTGCCATGGAATACTATTTAATTCGTTTAATTTAGTTGTTAAATCTTTTGATATATCTTTATAATCAGAATATGGAATACTATATCCAGGTAATACTAATTCCTCTTTTACTATAGGAACTGTTCTATATTCCCCTGCCCAATCAAATATATCTTCAAAAATATGTTTATGTATTCTTTTAATTAAATTTTCATCAAATTTATCTAATTCTACTGAATCAATACTTATTAATTTGATAAATCCTATATCTGCTTCTGCTTTATTTAATTCTTCATATTTTTTTATTCCAAGTTTATTTTTTAATACACCGTTTTCATTTGTATATGGATCTGTCATTATTTATTTTCCCCCTTATATTTTTGAAGTACTATTTTTTGAATTTCATCTAATTCTTTTTTTCCTTCAATATATTCTTTAGCAAGTTTTAATACTTCTTTGGATGGTGCTTCTGCTCCACTTAAAGATATACCTAATGCCTTATTTACTATTAATCTTCTTTCTTCTTCAGTAGTATCTTTAATTAAATATTTCATACTTCCTCCTTATATAACAAAAAAACTAGTTTTGACACTAGTTTATTTCTTTAATGGAGCGTTCTAATGTCAAAGTAAGTCATAATGTTTTCTTTTGATAAATTAATTATACAATAATTTTTTTAAAAATAAAATACCTATAAATTCCTTACAAATTAAGAATTTTTGAAAATAGTAATAGTCCGTTCTAACG
>JAGBNN010000011.1 GCA_017634385.1 Bacilli bacterium | reverse complement strand
ATCCATTCCCATATTTTCATAGAAATTTATGTCTCCTAAATCTCTTTCATCATATGCATTATATGGATCTCCATTACGAATTACATCTCTATAACTTGTATAATCTCCATTTGTTGCATTCCATCTACTCCAATATGTATCCCTATTTGTTACTGTTGCTTTTTCTATTATACTGTTTACTTCTCCATAATATGTTATTGGACTTACATATCCGTTTCCATCTACTGTTACATCTTTTACCAATATATTATGATGTTTATTTCTTTCAGCAACAGTATCATCATGCCATCCTACTAAACCTCCAACATGATCAACACCATATACATATCCATTATTTATTTGTATTTCATATACAGTGCAGCCATTGTCGTATCCAATTAAACCTCCAGTGTATGAATTTCCTGCGATGCTATTATCACTTAAATTTAGTCCATAAATTTTTGATTCTTTTGCATTTCCTGATATTCCTACATATGCAACATTTCTTGCATTTATTTCTACTCCACTTATTACTTTATTCTTTCCTTCTATATTGAAAGCATTCATTTGATTTAATCTACTACCTAACATATAGAATTGTTTGTCTGTAAAATCCAAATCATTATTTAATATATAATACGCGCTTGTATCTAATCTACTTGATACTTCTTTCCAATCTTTCCATGTCTTTATTACATATGGATCTGATGGGGTTCCATTTCCACTTAAATTAAATGTTATTGGATCTTTTGATACTTTTTTTAATACTATATTCTTATCTGTATCATTTTCATAATCCCAATAGTATCCACTATTATCATTATCATTTCCTATCCATGTATCCATTCCCATATTTTCATAGAAATTTATGTCTCCTAAATCTCTTTCATCATATGCATTATATGGCGATTCATTTCTAATTACATTTATATAGCTTGTATAATTTCCATTTGTTGCAGTCCATCTATTCCAATATGTATCTCTATTTGTTACTGTTGATTTTTCTATTATACTGTTTACTTCTCCATAATATGTTATTGGACTTACATATCCGTTTCCATTTACTGTTACATCTTTTACCAATATATTATGATGGTTATTTCTTTCAGCAGCAGTGTCATCATGCCATCCTACTAAACCTCCAACATGATCAGCACCATAGACATTTCCACTATTTACTTGTATTTCATATACTTTTGACGAATAATCTCTTCCTATTAATCCTCCTGTAAACGAATTTCCACGTATACTATTATTTTCAAGTATTAATCCATATATTTCTGCACTTGAATTTGTTGTTCCAAATATTCCTACATTATCTTGGGATTTTGTTAGATTTAAATTCTTTATTGTATGTGCTCCTCCATTAAATTTTGCATTGAATGGATATTGTGCATTTCCTACCATTGCAAATTCTGAAATACTTCTTCCATTTCCATCTTTTGCTGTTTCACTATATGTTTCACTCATATCTAAATCTACCATTAGATTTATTCCTTTTTGTTTATAACTAGCTAATCTTTTTTCTGCATCATCTAATTTTTTTTTAATTTCTGCTTTTTTTGATGTGTTTGTTTCTGTATCTAATTGTTGTTTTAATTGTACTGGCTCATAATAATCATTTGCTAGTGCATAAAAATCACATAATGAATTTATTTCATAATTCATTACTCTTCCTCTTTTTTTATACGCATCAACTCTACAAACAGATGTATCTCCCGCATGACCTGATGCATTACAATTCATACTTGGATCACTTGTTTTTCCTATTTCAATTTCTTCTGGATTATTATCATTTGTTTTTGCACACCATTTTCCATTATTACTTATTAAATTATCAACGTATATTTGTACATTATCATTATCATATTCAATAAATTCATGTGTCTCTTCTACTCTATTTATTCCAGCTACTACATATAATCCACCACTTTTTGGTAATTTTACTCCTTTTACATTTAACTTATATTTCTCGTTTACTTGTTTACTATTATAAAATTCATATGCTGGTAATTCTGGTAATTTAACACCTTCATATTCATCGTCATCTATTTTATTTTCTTCACTATAAAAATCATCTGCATCTTTTACTTCATATTGTAACTTTGCTGTTGCTACCATTGTTTTTACATCATTTTCAAATGCTGCTTTATCTGCTTTTTCTACTATATCTATTACTTTTGGCGCTGATAATACTAACAATACTGTTATTATTACTACTGCCGCTAATAACTCTATTAATGTGAATCCTTTTTTCTTTTTCATACACGTCACCTACTATAAAAATTATATCATATTTGCTCTTTAAAACAAAGAAAAAAATTAGATTTTATCTAATTTTTTTAATCTAAAATATATGGATTAATTTGAGTTCCATTTCCACTTTTTATAGTTGCTATATTTTTTATTTTTAATACATATCTTGTATGAGCTTCTTTTGATGTATTTAAATCATTATCTATGTAAGATAATACTCTATATTCACTACCATTTTTTACCCAAATATCATTATTATTTTGTATGAATGTTTCACCATCTAAATATGAATTTTGATAATCTTGATAATTTAGAATAGATATTTCCAATATTTTATCTTTTTTCTCCTGTGGATAATTATCATTATAATATGTATCCATAGTATCACCTATACTATCAAAGTTTATTACATTGTCATCAGTATTCTTTACTATATACATATTTCTATAAGAATCCATTTTTAATATTCTATATACTTCTTCATTAAATGAAATATAATTATTAGCATTTATTCCTTTATATATATAATAATCATTTTCTTTATATAATCCTTCCTTATCATCAAGATTATTTATTGAATCATATAATGTATTTCCTTCTACATATTCATATGATATCTTACCATTATCATTTATTATTACTACTTTAGTATTTTCATATTCTTTATTTGTTAATGGATTTTTTATACCCTTTTTTAAATATCCATCACTTATTAAATCACTTACAGAATATTCTGTTACTTTTGATGCATTTACATCTGCCAAATACTTTAATTTAGCACTTTCTATTATATTACCTTTTGCACTATTATAAGCACTTACTCTACTAGCTCCTATAACATCTAATACTTTAGGATACGCTATTGCTGCGATTACTGCTAATATAACTATAACTGATAAAAGTTCAATTAATGTGAATCCTTTTTTCATATTTACCCTCCTATAGTATAAATTAGCTGACCATCATAATTATAATAATCTGCATTCGATATAATATAATCCTCATAAATTTGAGTATTCTTATTTACATCAATGGATAAATCTTTATAAGTTTCTAAATTAACTAATATTGTTTCACTATCATAATCAGCTTTAATTATTGGATACTTTGTGGTAATAGTTTTAAAGTTATTATATATAGGTTTTACCGCAATTTTTCCATTAGCGCTTATTATACCATACTTTTCATTTTCTTTAAAGATAAATAATTTTTGATTTGTTTTCTTTTCAACATTACTAAATAAAGTATCATCTAAAAATTTAATTTCATCATACTTCATTTTCAATACTTCTCTACCATTTGTATCAATAACTCCATACATATTATCATTAGATACAATAGCAAAACCATTTTCATTAAAATCAGTTGCAGTATCATATTCTTCCTTATTAATAAAATCACCTTTTTTATCTATAAAAGCATATTTTTCATTTTCTGTTATTACTTTCATATATCCATTAACATAAGTATCATCTACTGGTTTTAAATCTGAAAAAGTACCTAATGTTTTCTTAGGTGTAATTACAGAAAATTCATTTTTATTAGTACTAAAATTATATATTTCTTGAAGTACTACTCCATCTGAATATGTATATTTTATTTCACCTGCTTGATTTATTTTTTCTCTTGTTAATAAATTTATATAATCTATAGAAGCATTATCTTTTATAGCAATTGCTATATCAGAACTTATATCTTCTACCCTTAATCTTAAATATTCATTTGTTTCATAAGCAATCTTATCATCTTTAATTACAAAATATTTATTATTGTCATTTTTATTTCTTACATAAAATACATTATTATCAAGTACTCTTATATCATCTAATGTGTATTTATATACTTCTTTTCCGGTTTTAATATTTATTATTGTAGATGATGAATTTACCTTTATTTTTGCATATAAAGGAGATTCATTTTTATCTGTTAAATTAGATACTTCTACAGATATATTTTTGTCATCTATTTCATCAACTTTATAAGAATATATTTCTTTACCATCGTTATTTAATATTCCCATAACATCGCCTTTAGTATACATAAATATTCCAGATTTAGAATATGAAATATTATCATATACACATCTTGTTACTTCTTTTAAATTAGAATCTAATAATCCCATTTTAAGTCCATCATTAGTAAATTTAGATACTATATATCTATTTCCATATAAATTTGCTGAAAATATATTTCCAAATGCTATTTCACTGTCACCTTTTCCGTCTATAACCCCGTATAAATTATTATAATTTTTTACAATGGCATATCCCTTATAATAATCACTACCATATATATATTTTGGTTTTACTACTACATTTCCTTCATTATTTATATATCCTATTTTTTCTTTTTCTTCTATTTTAATTAAATTAATAATATCTGCTTTTACATTATTAATAAATATATAAACACCAAGTCCTGATACAAATAAAAATGCTAATACAGGTAATGCTTTTGAATTTGCTATAAAGAATTCTTTTATATTATTTATTTTTTTTGCCTTCGGAGGTTTAACATCTAATACAGGTGCAGATCCTTCACTAAATATTGTTTGACTTGCCAAATCATTTGTAGGTTTAGTTGTTTCTTCAGAAAATATAGTCTGATCATTATTAGTTTCAAATATTGTTTGATTTGATAAATCAGGCGTATTATCTGGTAATATCTCTTCTATAACTTCTTCTTTTTTAGTGTTAGAAGGAGCGACTTCTTCAAAGTCTTCATCATCATCTAATAATATTATATCTTTATCATCCATGATACTCCTCCTATTCTTATAATAATATAATATCACATTTTGGAAATAAAAAAAACAATTTATAATTGTTTTTTTATTTTATTCTTCATCATCTAAAGATACTAATACTTCTCTAGGTTTTGATCCATTTTGTGGACCAATTATTCCTCTTTCTTCAAGTAAATCTATTATTCTAGCTGCTCTATTATATCCTAATTTAAATCTTCTTTGTAAAAGTGATGCGCTTGCTTTTCCAGAAGTTATTACAAATTCAACAATATCATTATATAATGGATCATCATTATCTACATCATCTTTATCTAAAGAAGTTTTTTCTTCTTTTTTATCTAAATTCATAAAATTTTCATCATATGTTGCTTTTTGTTGTGAAATACAATAATCAACTATCTTACATACATCTTCTTCAGATATAAATGCACCTTGTATTCTAGTAAGTGTAGTTGCTCCCATAGGATCAAATAACATATCACCTTTACCTAAAAGTTTTTCTGCTCCTCCTGAATCAAGTATAGTTCTTGAATCTATTTGTGATGATACTGCAAAGGCTATTCTTGATGGAATATTAGCTTTAATTACACCTGTAATAACATCTGTAGATGGTCTTTGTGTTGCAACTATCAAGTGAATACCTGCAGCTCTAGCCATTTGAGTTATTCTCATTATTGAATCTTCAACTTCTTTTCTAGCTACAACCATAAGGTCTGCAAGTTCATCGATTATTACCACCATATATGGTAATAATGGTATTTGACTTTCTTCTGGTAAACTTTCATTTTTCTTCTTTAAATATGCATTATATCCTTCAATATTTTTAGTTCTACTATCTTCAAACTTATCATATCTATCCATCATCTCCGCAACTACTTTTTGAAGTGCTGCTGATGCTTTTCTTGGATCAGTTATAACTGGCATAAGTAAATGTGGTATTGCATTATACATAGAAAGTTCAACTTTTTTAGGGTCAACCATTATAAGTTTTACTTCATCTGGTTTTGCTCTCATAAGTATTGATGAGATAATACAGTTAACACATACTGATTTACCTGAACCAGTAGAACCTGCAATAAGTAAATGTGGCATTTTATTTATATCCATAAATTCAGGTTCACCCATTATATCTTTACCTAGTGCTACTCTAAGTTTGTTATCTGATTTATATTGTGGTACTGAATAGAATCCTATCATTTCTCTAAATGATACTCCTACTGCTACTTTATTAGGAAGCTCAATACCTACAGTATTTTTACCAGGAATTGGTGCTTGTATTCTTACATCAGTTGCTGCAAGTGCAAGTGCTATTTCACTGGATAATGATTTTATTTTACTCATCTTTGTTCCTGATTTAACTTCAAGTTCATATTGAGTAATAGAAGGTCCAACATGAACTTCTTTTACTTTAGCGGATACTTCAAAATCTCTAAGAACTTCTTCTAACCTCTTTATATTATCTCTAATAGAAGCTTCATTTTCTTTTGTATTAATATCATTCTTTTTAGGTTTTGAAAGTAAACTTAAAGTAGGTAATTTATAATTAACATATTTATTACTAGCTGATTCTTTTACTTCCTCTTCTGCTTCCTCAGGCTCTTCTACATTTTGATGAGTAAGTTCACTAATAGAAGATATTTTAATTTTTCTATTTTCAATTTCTTCATTATCATCTTCAGTTTCTTCATCATATTCTTCTAAGCCTTGTTCATCATCATCTTCTTCATATTCAGATGGTTTTCTAACTTTCTCTCTTATCCAATCAAAACATTCACTAATAGATAAATTAGCCATTAATAAGATTCCTATTAACATAAGAACTCCTATTACAATAAGACTTCCTATTTTTCCTATATATTTCATAAGTAAATACATAAAGAATGCTCCAATTATTCCACCACCAGAATAACCTTCTGCTGCTTTTACTGAATATAAAATTTTATCAATAGTTAATTTCATTGTATCTAGAAATTTAGCATCTGTATCTATATAATTCATATGTGCAAGTGATAAAAGACCAATTACAAATATATAAAACCCTATTAATCTAGAATCTATATATCTTGGTTTTTCTCTCTTAACAAGCATATATCCACCTATTATTAACATCATTCCTAAAACAATGAAATCAAAAGATCCCATTAAAAATCTAGCAAATCCTTTAATAATTGTACCAATAATATTTGCTCTAAATCCTAAAAATCCTATTACTGCAATTACTATATATATAATACCTTTTATTTCTATTGGATATTTAAACCCTGTATCTTCACTTCTTCTTCTTTTCTTTCTTTTGGCCATTTTAAAACACCTCTATATCTAACTTAAAAATATTACTGCTAGTACTACTATAGCTACAACTAATAGTGTAACTGATAATAATATTATATTGGTAAATCCACCATCATCTATTTCGTTTTCATTCCCATAATACATAGATTTATTAGATCCATCTGTATATGTTAAAACTTGAGATTTTCCTTTAGATGCACCACTTGATTTATTTGTTTTTACATTAAGCATTTCATTTAATTTATCTAATTGTTCAGAAAGTGGATGACCTGCTAAATCATACATTATTTCTGCCATTTCAACATTATCTTTATTATTTTCCCATAATTGTTGTTGAGATTGATATATTTTCAATTCTGAGCCTTCTGGTAACCCCTTACTTATTTCTTCTTGTAATACTTTTCTGTAGTTTTCTAACTCTTGTCTATTCATATATCCTCCTACTATTATAAGTATAACATATTTATTTAAGTTTAAACAATATTTTTTTATTTAAAAAATTATGGTATATTATATATATGAAAAGATTTAATATGATTGATGAAAAATTTATTTGTGAAAATTGTAAAAAAGAAATTTTACCACTTGGATATACTGCAAGGGATCATTGCAACTACTGTTTGTATTCTAAACATGTCGATATTAATCCAGGTGATAGATCTAATGATTGTAAAGGACTTTTAAAGCCTATTGGTATTGAAAAATTTAAAGATACTTATAAAATTATTTATAAGTGTGAAAAATGTAACCAAATTCATAAAAATATCATGGCTAATGATGATAATTATGATTTAATAATTGAGTTATCTAAAGCAGAATAAAAAGACTTCAAACGAAGTCTTTTTTTTACCATGACATACTTTTTTTATTTTCTTCTTTTTTTTCTTTTTCTAACTTCTTTATGAATTCATTTTTTTCTTGTTCTGTCATATTAGCAAATTTCTTTCTTGTTTCAATATCTTCTTTTGCTATTTCATATAACTTATCGATAGTTTCTTTTACTTTTTCATTTTCCATTATCTATAACTTACTCCTTCCATATATAAATTATTATCTCTTATAAATTTTATAACTTCTTTATTTGTAGTAATCTTAAATGATACTTCCTTACCAACAAACTCACTTGGATCAGCTTTAATTCGTCTAATTAAATCGTCATCAATTGTTCCTTCTTCTTTCATTTTTGCTAAATCTTTAGTAGCATGATGTTCTGCTAATGTATATGAAAAATCAACAAACTTCTTAGCCTCAGGACTTAAGAATTCTGGATTCAAACTTGCTCTTGATGAATCTAAGAATCTAGTTCTATCAAGTGCATCTGCATCTCTTACTAGTGTTACTACTTGCATAACATCATCTAATATTTTATCAGTATTCATATCACCTTTATTTGAGTTATTATTTATTGCTTCTTGATATTCTTCTTCTGTATATTCTATTTTAGCATTTGGGTTACCTTCTTTTACTATACCCATAAATGAATCTTTAAATCTTTTTTCAGAAGATTCTTTTAATTGTTCTTTAAACTCTTCCATTGAATAACTACTTCCTCTAAATTCATGATTATATATTGCTGTATATATCATAGCAAGTTCTAAAGGAGTATATTCTTTTTCTTTTAATATTTCATATGATTTAATAGCTCCTGCTTCTGCATGACCTCTATTTCTATCATTTTCTCTTCCACAATCATGATATTTACTTGCTTCAATAGAAACTTTTAATAAATCTCCTTTATTATCTCCTTCTAAAGATTTTTGTCCTACTAATGCAGTAAATAATATAACATCTTGAATATGTCTTTCACCATGTGACTTACTTTCAAAATCATATGATACTTTTCTTTGTTCATCAGAAATAGATGCTTGTACTATGGATGATACAATATCATATTTTTTTTCAACATCAGAAATTGAATATTGTTCTTCAGAAACTTTACCAGTTACTTCAAATCCAGATTCCTTTATTTCATTTATTTCTTGTTTATAATCAATATCATCTATATTCATTATTATATTTTCTTTTCCTTCTTCTTTTTGTTTTCCATATATATCTTCTTTATATGTTTTTAATTTATCTTTCATGTCAAAACTGAAAAACATATTTACATTTTCGGATTCTTTTTTATACCATACATCTAGTTCATTTATGCATACTTGAGCTTGAGTTAAATTACCATTTTCAATCATACTATCAATTTCAGAAAATATTTCTTCTACTAATTTATTTTCATCATTATCTTTGAAACCAGAATCTTCATAATAAAGTCTGCATCCTGCTCTATTGTTTTCAAATCTTATAAGCATATCAATCATTGTATTAGCATTATGTGTATTTTTAAATTCTTCCTTCATTTTATTAATTTCTTGAATTTCGTGTTCTCGTATTTTCTTTCTTTCTATTACAACAATAGGTATTTCAAAATCATTTGCTGCTTGAACCGAATTAACCCATGTTTGACATTCTATGCACATTTTTTCTATTTCATTCATTTCACATTCTAGTCCATATTTTTTGAATATAGATTGTAAAGGTGCTATGTCCTCATCTCTGTAAATACTACTATCTTTAAGATGTTTTTCTATTATATTCAACTCATCTCTTGACATTTTTTCAAATGCTACTATTTTTTCTTTATCATATTCTTCTGTCATATAAATAACATAATTTGGTAATAATTTTCCTTCTTTTATTAATCTTTCTATAACAAGTTCATTATGAGTATGCCTTGTATTATCTATCATAGCCTTTGGAGATAGATATTTCGATCTATCATATGCATCATCTGTTGTAATATCCATTTCTGTATTACCAGAACCTAGATCGTATGGGCCTTGTAATAGTAACGAGGAAATTGGTATGTTATCAAATCCTAAACATGTATATTTTATTCTAGCAGTACCCATCATTTCATTGCTTATTAAACTAGCACAAAAGCCATGAGTTCCAAGTTTTGGTCTTAACCAATCTTTCTTATAATTATCCGGTTTTTCATAACCTGTATATGCTCCTAAAGATGTAAGTAATATTGTAAAATTATTATTTTTATTTTCATCGAATGCTAAATATACATCTTGACTACATGATGTAACTTTATCTTCAACTTTTTTCATATCACTTATTTTTGATAAACTTGAAGATAATTGTTCTCCATACATTTTTCTACATGTTGCTTCTAATATTACCAACGTATCAAAAGATATATTTTTCTTTTCCAATTTACTCATTGCATATAATTGCCTAACATCTGATTCATTCATAATAAATTTAATATCGGTTAGTAATATTTTTATTTTTTCATATATAGGATTATCCATTGTATCCAACGATTTTAAATCAAAAGCAAACTTATCTAATAGATTTTTAGCAGTTTCATAATCGATGCCAAATCTTTTTAATAATATAGCTTCTTTTACCTTTTCAATATCATTATCTCTTAATTGATTATCGGATATATCTTCTATTATTTTTTCATAATTAATTACTTTTTCCACAGTTAATGGATTTAATATATTATTTAAATTAGATGTTACATAAATTAATTTTTGTACAAAATTATTTAATTCTACTTCATTAAAATTATATTTTGAAAGTTGCATTAACAGAGCACTTTCTTCTTCCAGAAATGCTTTTGTCAATATATCATTTAATACTTTTGTATAATCACAATCAATATTTATAATATTTTTAATTAAAGAATTACATAAAGCATAATCCCTTTCTCCAAGTTTTATTATTTTATCTTGTATTCCAGGATATCTTCCTATTACTCTAAGACTCTCAAATTCTTCTTCTTTACTAAACATTTGTAAATATTTTTGTGAGAATAATCTTGGATCAATAGTTTTCAATATTTCATCATTTGTTTGTAATAAATATTTTCCGATTTGTACACACATTTCATCAGAAGCAGGTAAATCACCATTAATTTTACCTTTTAAATTTTCTAAATACATATTTCTTACAATATTTACATCTAACATATCTGGTGTTAATTCTAATTTTTCTATAGGCACATTTCTTAAATTTAAAATATCTGCTTTATTTTTTACATTTTTAATACTATTAATTATTTCAATAATATTATCATCACTTAAACTATCTAAATATTTTTGTGTATATAATACTTTGTTTTCGTCTGAAATTTTCAATATTATTTTATATATACTTTCTATATTATATCCACTTTCATATTCTTTAAAGTATTCTATTATTTTATCTTGAGATATATTTGGAATTACGAGGTTTTCTCCCAGATTATTAGCATATTTAAATATATATCTTTCTTTTATTTGATTATCTTGTATTAACATTATTGCATCATATAAATAATTATCAAATTTATCATTACATGTATCAATAATATCTACTCTTAAATTTGGTTTTTCACGTAGAAGTTCTAATAGATAAAATCCACTCATACTATGCTGTGTTGGATCTATTGGTTGTAATTTATCTTTATATTTATTCAAAAATTCAATCAATTTATCTTCAGGTATTGTCTTTGCTATATTATATAAACCAAATGCTTCATTACCATTAATTATATTATCGTAATTTTTTTCCAAAAATTGATTGATTCCATCATATGACATTTCTCGAATTATCTCTAATTTATTTCTCATTTCAAAATCATATTTTTCAAGCATTCTTACTTTTGTTTCTTCATTATTAAAAGATTTCACTATTTGATATCTATAGTTTCCTTCTGCAACAATATCAGAATATTTTTCCATCATTCTTTCTTTATTTTCATCTTGCATAGTTTTGATTATTTCTATAATATTTCCTACTTCTAACCTATCTCTATATTTTTCAATCAATTCTTCTTTTTTTGAATCTTCCATTGTAGAAATTATTCTAGCCAAATCGTTATGCTTCCAATAATTATCAAATTTATCAATTATTTTATCTAAATATTCTTCCTTTATTTCATCATTTGATAAGCTTACTATAATTTGTTGTTGTCTTTCAAAATAATCATATCTATCAGACAAAAAATTTTCAGTTAATTCCATCTTCTTATTGTCATCACTTATCGAAAGTATAATATCGGCAATTATATTATCACTAAAATAAGATTTTAATTCTTTATTTTTTTCATTTAAAATTCTTTCTTTATTTTCATCACTAAGTAATTTAATCATATTTTCAACTTCAATTCTAGAAAAAATTTTAATAAGAACTTCCATCTGTTCAGCTAAAAGATTATATTTTGTTTCTTCAGAAAATAAATTAAACATTTCAGACTTTAAAGAATAAAAATAATTAGAAAAAGAAATAAATAAATCTTTCTTTATATCTTCATCCTCTATTATTTCATATAAATTATTAAAAAAATAATATCTATCACCTACTGATGATTCAAGTAATAAACTTGTGATTCTTTGACCACTTAATTTATTTATATTTTTTTCTAAAAATTTTTTTATATTCTTTTTATTAATAGGAAATCTTTCTAAAAATATATTTGCCATATACTACACCTACTTTAATTTTATTATAGATATTTTTTTTAAAAAAATCTATAAAATAATAAAAAGTATACAAAAATTGTATACTTTTATAGTTCAAATTGAGAATTATATAATTCTGCATAGAAACCATTTTTATTCATTAATTCATTATGATTTCCTTGTTCAATAATATTACCATCTTTCATAACTAATATTAAATCTGCATTTTTTATTGTGGATAATCTATGTGCGATTATAAAACTTGTTTTACCTTTAGTAAGTTTATCCATAGCATTTTGCACAAGTTCTTCTGTTCTTGTATCTACATTTGATGTTGCTTCATCTAATATTAAGAATGGTGTTTCATCTATCATTGCTCTTGCAATTGTTAAAAGTTGTCTTTGTCCTTGTGAAATACTATCATTATCTGATACTTTAGTATCAGATCCTTTTGGAAGAGTTTTTATAAAATGATGAAGTCCTACTGTTTTACAAACTTCTTTTACTTTTTCATCAGATACATTTTTACTATTATAAACTATATTTTCTTTTATAGTTCCATCAAACATCCATGTATCTTGAAGCACCATAGTAAATAATTCTCTAATATTTTCTCTTGATAAATCTTTTATAGAAGTATTATCTATTTTTATATCACCTGAATCAATATCATAAAATTTCATAAGTAAATTTACCATAGTTGTTTTACCCGCACCTGTTGGCCCTACTATTGCAATCTTTTGTCCATTTTTTACTTTAGCACTAAATCCATTTATAGTTGGTTTGTCATTACCATCATAAGTAAATACTATATCTTCAAAATCTATATTACCTTTAACTTTATCTTTATATAATACTTCTTTTACTTTTTCTTCTTTCATTTCTTCTTCATCAATAAATTCGAATACTCTTTCAGAAGCTGCTGCTGTTGATTGGAGTGATGTTAAACTTTGAGCAAGTTGTGAAAGTGGTTGAGTAAATAATCTTACATATGTCATAAATGCCACTATAACACCAAATGTTATGATATCGTTTTTGGCAAGTATAGCACCAACTATGCACACACATACATATCCAAAGTTACCTATAAATCCCATCATTGGCATCATTAATCCTGATAAAAATTGACTCTTTCTATTAGCTTCATATACTTTTTTGTTATATTCATCAAATTTTTTATCAGATATTTTTTTACCATTATATACTTTTACTACATTTAATGATGTATATACTTCTTCAATATGAGAATTTAAATTACCTAATTCTTTTTGTCTTGCTATAAAATATTTCTGAGATTTAGATAATATTTTTCCCATAAATATAAAACCAAATATTGAAGAAAATATTGCAGTTAATGCCATTATATAGTTTGTATAGAACATCATTATTATTGATCCTAAAAATAATGTTAATGTTGTTACTAGTGTTCCAAGTGATTGGTTCATAGTTTGTGCAATTGTATCAACATCATTTGTTACTCTTGATAAAATATCTCCTGACATTTGCTTATCAAAATACCTAAGTGGTAATTTATTTATCTTCTTAGATATATTTTCTCTTAATTTTTGTGCAAATCTATTTGATACTGTTGTCATTATAAATGATTGTGAAAAACTAAAAAGTGCACTTATTATATATATAATTATTAAATATATTGTTATTTTTTTTACCCTTTGCATATTCATATTTGGTTCGATAACTGTTCTTACACTTTTAGGCATTTTGTCTAATTTTTTATATACTTTAGTATTCTTTGTATTTTTATCTATTGAAGATAAAACTTCTAAAAATTTAACTTGATCATTTGAAGTTATTTTTATTTTTTTAACTGTTATATCTTCAAATAATATATCTTTTAAATTAGATGGTATTTTATTATTTTTAAGTAAATTAATTTTATCTTCTTTTGTAATTAATGTATTTTTATAATAAGAATCATTTAATAACTTATTTAATATACTGTTTGGTATTTTTGTAATATTTTTACTTATATTTTCTTTATCACTTATTATTTTATTAAATTTATTTTTATCTTTATCACTTATATTTGGATCACTCATAATACTTATTATATTATTTTGAGTTAGATTCATTTGAAGTAAATTTGGTAATTCTTTTTGTAAATTAGTTGTTACTTTTTTAGTTAAAGTTTCAAAACTTTTTGTATCTATTACAAGTCCTTTAGATATTTCATCTGTTAATTTTGATAATCTATCTGGCGCACTTATTGAAAGAGTTGCACTTAAACATGCTAGTATTAGTGATATTAGTATTAATATTTTATATCTTTTTAATTCTTTTAATAATCTTTTAATAGCGCCTTTAAAATCTTTTGCTTTATCATTTTTTCTATTATGCATTTTCTAGTTCCTCCTCAGTAATTTGTGAAAGCGCTATTTGTTTATATACTTCACATGATTTTAATAATTCTTTATGTGTACCCATTCCTACACATTTTCCCTCGTCTAATACCACTATTTTATCTGCATTCATTATAGTACCTATTCTTTGCGCTACTATTAATATTGTTGCATCTTTTGTATATTTTTTTAAAGATTTTCTAAGAAGTGCATCTGTTTTATAATCAAGTGCTGAAAATGAATCATCAAAAATATATATTTCAGGTTCTCTAGCAATTGCTCTTGCTATTGAAAGTCTTTGTTTTTGACCACCTGATATATTTGTACCACCTTGAGCTATATGTGAATCATATTTATCATCCAATTTTTCTACAAAATCTTTTCCTTGAGCTACTTCTATTGCTTTTTTAATAAGTTCTTCACTTTTTTTACCCTTACCATTTTCTCCATATGATACATTATCTTTTACACTTCCATCAAACATTACTGCTTTTTGAGAAACATAACCTATTTTATTATATAAAGATTCAAGTTTATAATCTTTTACATTTATATTATCTACTAATATTTCTCCATCAGTAACATCATAAAATCTTGGTATTAAGTTTATTAATGTAGATTTTCCACTTCCAGTTGATCCAATAAACGCTACTGTATCACCTTTATTTATTTTAAATGATATATTTTCAAGTAGATATTCTTCTGCATCTGGATACTTAAATGATACATTCTTAAATTCAACTGTACCTTCTTCTTTAGAAGTTTTAACTGTCCCATCTTTAATAGTTATTTTTTCATCTAACACTTCATTAATACGTTTTGCAGATACACTTGCTCTTGGAAGCATCATAAATATAACTGCAAGCATTAAAAATGACATAATAACTTGCATTGCATATGATGAAAATACTACCATATCACCAAATAAAGTTATTTTTCCTGAAAGAATAGAATCTTTTATTAATAGTGCACCTATAAAATATATAGATAATGTTAATGTATGTAATGTTAAGTACATAACTGGTTGCATTATAGAAAACATTCTTTGATTAAATAATTGTTGATTTGTTAATTTAGTATTTGTTTCATTAAATTTATCTTCTTGATACTTTTCCGCATTAAATGCTCTTACTACTCTAATACCTTTTAAGTTTTCTCTAGTAACATTATTTAATTTATCTGTTAATTTTTGTAATATTTTAAATTTAGGTACTACTATTATAGTTAGTATTGTTATAGTAGTTAATAATATTATTACTGCAAGTAATGTTGCCATTGACCAATTAAAATTCTTATTTAATATTTTTGTTATTGCCCAAATAGCAGTTACAGGAGATTTAATTAAAAGTTGAAGTCCCATAGCGATTAACATTTCTATTTGAGTAATATCGTTAGTAGTTCTTGTTATTAAAGAACTTACTTCAAATTGTTTTACTTCTGCTACTCCTAAATTTTCTACTTTTTCAAATAATTGTTTTCTTGTATTAAGTGAAAATGAAGCAGATACATTTGCGATTAAATATCCAACTATTATAGTTGATATTAAACTTCCAAATGCGCATAACATCATATATAACCCATTAAGAAGTATTTCACTCATTTCACTACCGTCAGATTCAACTAATATTGTTACTTTAGACATATAATCTGGCATTTTAAGTTCAAGCCATACTTGCGCAATAATTAAGACAAAACTAATTAATGCATATATATAATCTTTTTTAGTTAAATTTTTAATTAATTTAATCATATTTTCCTCCTGTTTATTATATTCATAGCACAGTAAAGATTATACTCTAAAACAAATATTATTACAATAAAAAAAGTATATTAATAAATATACTTTTTAATCTCTTGCTTTAAATATTATTGAAAAGATAAATGCAAATATTATAGTAGCAGTTATACCTGTTGCTGTTAATGAAAACATTCCAGTAAATAAACCAAGTATCCCATCCGAATGTGCTTTTGAAAGTGCTCCATGAATTAAAGAATGACCAAAGCTAGTTATACATACAAGTGCTCCTGCACCAAATTTCTCTATAAAAAAATCATATATTGAAAATACATCAAGTGCTGCACCAATTACTACAAACAAACTAGTAATATGTCCTGGCATTAATTTTGTATTATCAAGTATTATTTGACCTATTAAACATACTATTCCCGCGAATAAAAAGGAATTTATATACATCATTATTTAACCTCCAAACTTACAGCATGTGACACACTTGGTATACTAAATTTTTGATTAATAGTTGTTGGACTCATAAGTGCTCCTGTTGCTATTAAAAGTACTTTTTTTATTTCTTTATTTTTCATTTTTGGAATAATATCACTATAAACTACTAAAGGAAGACATGATGGTCCTGATCCACCAGCATACACATCATCATTGTAATCATAAATCATAGTTGCCGAATCATTATAATTATCACCTAGTAAAATTCCATATTCTTCTTTAACATATTCTTTAAATAATTCTTTACCATATTTACCTAAATCACCAGTTAATATCAAATCATAATCTGATACTTTTGTTTTTGTTTGTTTTAGATGTTCATTTAATACATAAGCAGCTGATGGAGTCATTACACTTCCCATATCATATACATCATCAATTCCCATATCAATTATTTTTCCTATAGTGGCACTTTCTACTTTAATATTTGTTTTTTTATTTGTAAGCATTAAAGCAGTTGCTCCTGTTACTGTAAAAGTTGCTTTTTTAGGTTTAGGAGATCCGTATTCTACTGGATTTCTATATTGTCTTTCTGATGTCATATTATGAGATGATGTAGTTACAATAGAGTTTTTGTCATTATATTTATCCAATATGGACGAAGCTATTAATATTTCTTCACACATAGATGCACATGCATTATACACTCCTAAATAAGGAATATCTAAATCCTTAAAAGCTACATTAGAAATTGCAATTTGATTCATTAAGTCTGACGATATAATAAAATCTACATGCTTATTAGTCTTACTAAGTAATATATCTACACATCTTTTTAAATTTTTTATTTCACATTTTTCAAATGTATCTTCTCCATCATAAAAATCAGTAAATATTTCATCATAATTAAAAGGTCCATCTATTACAAAAGGTCCTGCTACTGTAGATACATCTTCTACATAAACATTATTAAATTTAATATTCATAATTAACCTCCAAAAAATATGTATCTAATTATTCCGAATATATAAGCAGATATTACTCCGTAGAGTATTACACTACCTGATAATTTAAAAATATTAGATCCTATTCCAAATACAAAGCCTTCTTTTTTATATTCAATTGCACTACTAGTAGTTGCATGTGCAAATCCTGTTATTGGTACAAATAATCCAGCTCCTATTTTTGATACCCATTTATCAAAAAATCCAATTGCTGTAAATAAACATGAAAGAAATATTAATGTTACTAACATTAAACTTACTGCTTCGTTTGTACTTATATTTTCAAAATTAGAATAAAATGTAACTAGTATTTGACCTATCAAACCTATTAATCCCCCTACTATAAATGCACATATCATATTTTTAGTTTTATTTTCTTTAGGAGAATTTTTATCTATTAATTTTCTATATTTATCTTTTTCCAATTTCTTCACCATTATTAATATTTACTTTTATATTTGTTTTATACAAAAAAAATAAACTAGCTAGCTAGTTTATTTTCAAGTTCATTTAATATTCTTCTTTCAAGTCTATATACCTTTACTTGTGATATATTCATTTCTTTAGCAAGTTCAGTTTGAGTTTTACCATTATAATATCTTTCTTTTATCAATTTTTTATCTTCCTTGCTTAATTCATTTAATGCATCTTTTAGACATAATAGATCTAATGAATCTACCTCCTCTTTACTACTAATAGTATCTTTTAGGGATAAATCTTCTGTTATTGGTTCTTCAATACTTTTTACATTTTGATCAGTATTTATTACAGATATTATTTTATCTTTTGGTTCGTTTAATATATATGATAATTCTTCAATCGTTGGATCTTTATTCATTCTACTTTTAACTATATCTATTTTTTTCTTTAACCTATAATAATCTCTACTAACTTTTATGTTTTTATCTTTTCTTATATAGTCTAATATTTCTCCTTTTATATATAATTCACTAAATGTAGAAAAAGATGTATTTAAATTTTCATTATAATTTTTAGACGCTTCAAGTAATCCTGTCATTCCAGCTTGGTATAAATCTTCAAAATTAGATTTATTAGAATATTTATTAGCGATGAATAATACTTTTTTTTCGTACAACTTTATTAGTTCGTTTGTTAACTTTAACATGTGCTTAATATTTTTATTGCAGATAATTCATCAGGTGCAAAATCAAAATTATCTACAAATTCATTTCCGCATATAAGCATTTTTCCATCGTTATTTTCTATTACACTTTTGCATCTATCAAAAATAGTTACATCATCTTCCATTTCTAATTCATTTATATTTATTACTAAATATTTAATTCCACCTTCTTCTATTACATCAATAATTTCATTTAATATATCTTTTTCATTTTCTAAATTTAAAATACCACATAATCTTATAAACAATATGCCTTTTGCAAATTCAATATTATAATCTATCATTATGTGCCTCCTAGTAAAAAATATTAAATCACTAATTTATTTTTAATTAAATATTTTAGACAAAAGATGTCATTATTTTCATACTATTTTTTTCTACATTTTTTTATTGTAATAAAATTTTATTAGTAGTATAATCTACTATAGGAGGAGAAAGATATGAAAAAAATTGCTAAAATTTTAGTTGTTTTTGTTGGAGTTATTTTTCTAGCAGGATGTGGAAATAACAAATCCATTACTAAATGTACTTTAGATAGTGATCAAAGTGCTAATGGATATAAATTAAATTCAGAATATAACATATATGCTACTGGTAATGTTGTTACTAGCGTAAAAACTACAGAAGTTGTTACATCTGATAAAGAAGAAATTCTTAAATATTTCCAAAATACTTTAAATACTCAATATGAAGCTGCTAATAAGTCATATGGTGGTTATAGCTTCGATATTAAGAAATCTGATAATAAAATAACATCTAATGTAACTATTGATTATAATAAAATGAATTTAAAGAAATTCGTTCAAGATAATGCATCTATGAAATCTTACATAAATAAAGACAACAAAATTACTTTAAGTGGCGCTAAAAAGTTATACGAATCTTTAGGAGCAACTTGTAAATAAAACTATACTAAAAGTATAGTTTTTTTATTAAAAAAATGTTATTATTAATATAGGTGATAATATGATAAATAGAGATATTATTCGTAATGTTCTTATAATTACTCTTACATTTATTATAATTCTATCTATGATAATATTTTTATCATTTATAGCAAATTTAATAAAAGAAAAAGATGAAAATTATTATGTTTTTGGAAAAGATAAGATTCCAAGTATTAATCTAATTTTAGGAAAAAGAGAACTTTCTAGTTATAAAAAATTAGATGGAGATAATATAATTACTAAAATTTATAAATATAAAAATATTAAAGATCCTAAATCTGATTTAAGTAATTATGTTGATAAATTAAAAAATGATTATAATTATCTATATACTTCAGAAATTAATTTAAAAAAATCAAAAGGAAAATTTCAACTTGGAAATAATTCTATTGATTCAAATAAAATACTTATAATTGATTTTTCATATGATAAAGATAGTTATACTATAAAAATAACTAAAGGTGATGGAAAAATAAATTCTTATAAATAGTTGTAACTATTTTCCTATTAATCTATAAGATATAATAGGTGGTAATATGAAATTTAACAAAACAATTATTACTACTATATTAATAATTGTTTTTTCTTTTGTATTAGGAATAATTTCTAATGATCCTATTATTGGTAGCATAGTATTATCAACAGGTATATTAAGTATCTGGTTTCAAGTAAAAGGAAAATCATATAATTATATTTTTGCTTGTATTTATGATATATGTAATGCATATATATCATATAAAAATAATTTATATGGATTATTTTTATTCTCTTTATTACTACATTTACCATTAAATATATATGGGTTTATTAATTGGAACAAAAATAAAGATGACGATAATAATGTTTCCTTTAGAAAATTTAATAAAACTAAATCAATATTAGTTATATTATCTGCTATTATTAGTAGTGTTATTTTAGGATATATATTAAGAATTAACCCTAATCAAAGATTAGAATTTTTAGATTCTACAGCAGATATATTACATATTTATGGAATTGTATTATTAAGTAAAAGATTACGTGAAGGTTGGTACGTTTCTTTATTTGATAATATTGTTGATTTATCTATATGGATTTTAAATTTCTTAGATTCAAGACCTAATTCTTTAATGATGATATATGTATCTTTAATATATTTAATAATTGGTATATATGGTATATATAAATATAAATCTGCAAAAGAAATAACTAGTCTTTACTAGTTATTTCTTTATGTGATATAATTATAAGGGAGATAATATGAAAGAATCAAAGTTATATATTATATTAAGACCATTAATAAAAATATTTACTAAATTATTTTTAAAACCAACATATATTGGACTTGATAATATTCCTAAAGAAGGAAAAATTATTTTAGCAGGTAATCATACTGATATATATGATTCCATATTACTTATAAGTTCTACTAAAAGACCAATACATTTTTTAGCAAAAAAAGAATTATGGAAATTTCCTTCTAAAATAATAATGGCTCATATGGGATTAATACCCGTAGATAGACAAAATAAAAGTCCTAATAGTTTATTAATGGCTAAAAAATATTTAAATGATGATAAATTAGTTTTAATATTTCCTGAAGGTACAACTGAAAAAGAATATGGAAAATTATTACCTTTTAAAATGGGAGTAATTAAACTTGCTTATGATACAAATACTAAAATAGTACCATTTGCAATTACTGGAAAATACTTTAAAAAAGATTTAAGAATAAAATTTGGTAAACCTATAAATGTATCAGAAGATTTAGAAAAAGATTTAGATAAATTAAAGAATAATATATCTAATTTAAGGAAGTGAATTAAATGCCTTTTTTATATAAATTAGGAAGATTTATATTAGGACCTATTTTTAAAATATATTACAATCCAAAAATAATTAATAAAGAATATATTTTAAAAAATGGACCTATAATAATTGCAGGTAATCATAAACATTTATATGATCAATGCCTAACTATTGTAGCAACAAAAAGATTTATTAAATATATGGCTAAAAAAGAATATTTTGATAATAAAAAAACTAAATGGTTCTTTAAAGGAGTTGGATGTATTCCTGTTGATAGAGAACATAAAGATGATAATGCTACTACATTAGCTATTAATCATTTAAATTCTAATGGAGCTATAGGAATATTTCCAGAAGGAACTAGAAATAAAACTGATAAATTTTTATTAGATTTTAAATTTGGAGCTGTTTCTATGGCTAAGAAAACAAATGCTACAATTATACCTTTTGGTATTACTGGAGATTATAAATTTAGATCAAAGAATTTAACTATTAGATATGGTAAACCATTTAAAGTCGATAATATGGATTTAGAAGAAGCTAATGAAAAATTATATAAAGAAGTTGAAAAACTTATGAAAATGAATTTGAAATAGGAGGTAATTTATGGGATTATTTGATTTTAGATTACTTAGTTTTATAGGAATAAAAATACCACCTAGAGCACCTTGGAAAAAATATTATCAAAGAAAACATATGAAAATATGGCTTAAAGATGAAAATATATATCAATTTTTAATGAGAAAAATAGAAAAAAATAATTCTTATAATAAAACTGCTATAACATACTTCTCTACTCATATTTCATATAAAGACTTTGTTAAAAAAATAGATGAAACTGCAGATAAATTTTTAAGTTTAGGTGTGCAAAAGTATGATATTGTTACTATATTGTCTGCTAATGTACCTGAAGCATTATATTCATTTTATGCACTTAGTAAAATTGGTGCTGTAGCAAATATGCTTCACCCTTTACTTAGTGAAAATGAAATTAAACAAGCATTAAATACTTATGATACTAAATATTTAGTCGCACTTGATATTACATTAAATACTGTGGATAAAATTATTAATGATACTAAGGTTGAAAAAGTTATAGTTATATCCCCTTCTGATTCAATGAATATTTTTATGAAGATATTATATAACTTAAAAACTTTTAAAACTAGAAAAAAACATTTAGATAAAAATAAATATATAAAATGGAAAAATTTTATGTTACTAAGAAATTATAATAAAAATTACAATAAGATTGCTTACAAAGATGATCCAGCATTAATACTTCAAAGTGGTGGTTCTACAGGAGTTCCTAAAGGAATAGTTTTATCAAATGGAAATATTAATGCATCCACAATAGCAGCGCTTAATGCATATCCTGATTTATGTAAAGATGATAGAATTCTAGGTATAATGCCAATATTTCATGGTTTTGGTCTTGAAGTATCAATTAATGATGCATTTTGTTGTGGAGCTGAAGTTATATTAATACCAACTTTTAAAGCATCTAAATTCCATGAGTTATTGATAAAACATAAACCTACTGTATTAGTTGGTGTACCTACTCTATTTGAAGCATTAACTACAAATGAACATATGAATAATATAGATTTATCAAGATTAAAATATGTTATTGGTGGCGGGGATACTTTAAATAAACAAAGGGTTGAAAATATAAATAAATTTTTACATGATCATGGTTCTAATACTAATATGATTCAAGGTTATGGTTTAACTGAAGCAGTCGCAGCAGCTTGTGTAGATTTAAGAAATAATTCTAGACCTGGAACTATTGGTATTCCTTGGCCAGGAGTATATATTGGAATATTTGAACCAAATACAGAAAATAAAGTTGACTTTAATGTTGACGGAGAAATATGTATATGTGGTCCTACTGTAATGCTTGGTTATTATAATAATGAAGGTGAAACAAATATTGCATTAAGACATCATAAAGATGGTAATGTATGGCTTCATACTGGTGATATAGGATCTATGGATGAAGATGGATTTGTTACTTATAAACAAAGACTAAAAAGAATGATAGTATCATCTGGTTATAATGTATATCCTTCCCAAATAGAAGAAGTATTAGAAAAACATGAAGCTATCGAAGCGGCATCAGTAATAGGTATACCTCATCCATATAAAATGGAAGTCCCTAAAGCTTTTGTAGTATTAAAAAAAGGATATAAATTAGATGATGAATTAAAGAACGAATTAATAAAACATTGTAAAAAAAATTTAGCAATCTACTCTGTTCCTAAAGAATATGAATCTTTAGACAAACTTCCTAAAACTATGATTGGAAAAGTAGATTTCAAAAAACTAAAAGAAAGAGAGATGAATAAATATGGCAAGAATTAATTCAAGAAGAATAAAAATCGGTGGTATGAATCAATTAATGATTGATTTAAAGCCTAGAAGATGTGATGCAGATGTATTTATAAATACACCTATAGATGTAACTAATTTAGTAAATTATATCGATAAAAGAAAAAAAGCTGGTGAAAAAATTACTTATTTCCACGCTTTCTTACTTGCACTTGCTAAAACAGTTTACAATAGACCTAAACTTAATAGATATGTAAAAAATAGACATATGTATGAACATACTAATGTATCAATATCTTTTGTAGCTAAAGTAGAATTTGAGGACGATTCAGAAGAAGTTATGTTAATTATTGATGTTGCGCCTGATGATAATATTGATAGTATATCTAAAAAGATTTATGACCAAATTAGTGTACTAAGAAATAAAAAATTTGAAAAGAAAGGTGCCAATGGTGTACTTGATACTTTAGGAGCACTTCCAAATGTACTTAGAGTTCCTTTAGTTGGAATTCTTAAATGGACTGATGAAATTGGTATACTTCCTAAAAGTCTTCAAGAAGATGATATATATTTCGCATCTGCAATAGTTACAGATATTGGTTCTTTAAAATCAGATAGTATATATCATAACAATACAAACTTTGGAAGTGCATCTTCTATTACTTCCATTGGAGAAATAAGAGATGATATAAAAATTGTAAACGGAAAAGAAAAAATATATAAATCAGCTAAATTTGGAATTAACTTTGATGAAAGAGTTGCTGATGGATTTTATATGATAAAAGCATTTAAAATTCTAGAACATATAATTGAAAATCCAAAATTATTAGAAGATAGAGCTGATACTAAAGTAGAAATATAAAAAAGACTACATTTTTGTAGTCTTTTCTTATTTTTCTTCTTTAATTAGTTCAAATAATTTATCTGCATATTTTTTCATTCTAACTATTTCGTCTAATGAATATTCTTCTGGTAATTTGCCTATTAAATTTAATTCATCCTTATTTTCTTCAGCAATATAAGGTTCATTAGCTGGAATTATTAAATTAATATATGCTCCATTCTCATCCTTTTTAAAAATATTATCATATTCTTCCTTTGTTATATTTTTCATAAAATGATCCTCCTATATTAATATATTGTTTTATCTTCTTTATCTTTAAATTTATTAAATGTTTCTATTGTTTCATTTCTATCCATACATTCTAATGATAAGATATCACTATTAATATTATTTGTTAATTTGTTTATATAATCATATATAAAATCATCTCTAAATCCAATATTAGATGCATCTTCTTTTGTATTGCCATAATATACTTTATTTATATTAGACCAAATAATAGCAGATAGACACATAGGACATGGATAACATGATGTATATAATTCACACCCACTTAAATCATAGGAATTAATATTTTTACATGCATCTCTTATCGCCATTATTTCAGCATGTGCGGTTGGATCATTATTAAGTAAAACATTATTAGAACCTCTTCCTATTATTTCTCCATCCTTAACAACGCATGCACCAAAAGGACCTCCAGCATTTGTTATTAAATTATCTTCTGCTAAATCTTTTGCAATTTCCATATATTTGTTCATTATTATTTCCTTCCTTCATTATAATTATAACAAAAAAACTAGTCATATGACTAGTTAATTTTATCATGGAGCAAGTGTCCCACACATTGAAAACTTTTCTCCTAGTTACGATTGATAAATATCAATCAGTATAATCATTATAGCATAGATTTTTATATTTTGTTATATTTTTTTATTAATTTAACACTTGCCCATATAATTCTTCAAATCTTTCTAATGCATCATCACTTTGTAAGTAAAATGCAAAACACATAATAATCATAAAATAACTAAAAAAAAGAATAATTAATATAATTCTTAAAATAAATAGTGGTAAATTATTTTTACTTTTTTTATTTCTAAAATATATAATTAAAGCTATGATTATAGAAATTAAAAATGGTATTAATGAAGCCATAAAAATAATTGTTCTATGTTTGAAATTATCTATATCATAAATAATTTGAATGCAAAATGGTATTATTAAATCTAAAATTGTAAAACCAATAATTATATAAAAATATATTTTTTTATTATCTACATTTTTATTCATAAATCTTCTCCTATTATATAATATTTTTGAAAGAAATTGTTTTTATATTTTTCTTTATTAAACTCATTTTTCTTAATAATATCATATCCCCCAGATTTTCTCTTGATTGTAACTACTATGAGATTATCTTTATCATTTAATTCTAAGAAATCATCATATACTTCACTAAATTCAGGATGCCAATGTGTTAATGATATCTTTTTATCATTTTCTTTCTTTGATATATCTATACAAGCACCATGATAATCAAATGATATTTCAATAATGTAATCTTTAGTTATATTCCATAAAATATAATCTACTCTACCATTATTTAATTTCATAGTACCTTTAATTTTATTATTTTTAATTATTTTTTCATAAAGTTTTCTAGTATAATTATTTAAATCTTCTATTGTTTTTGGTTCATATATCATAATTTATGCCTCTCACTTATAATCATAAATAAATTCATGTATTCTTAAAAGTTTATTATTTACATTATATTCTACAATATATATATTATATGTTCCAAGCTCTTTTGGTAATGTATTATATTCATTTGTAGTCTTATTATAAACATAATAATAATTATTATCAATATTAGATATTTTAGAAAAATACTTTTTTAAAATTGATTTTATTTCTGAACCTAAAAACCAATTTTCACTATTTTTAATTGACTCCAATAAATTATTTGCCTCTTTATCTTCATAATGTATATTTACTACTTTATAATCTCTTTTACCATCAATATTAATATTTTTAACCATTGTATTTAATTCACCTTTTTTTGGAAGCTTTATATCAATTATATCTTTGTATAAATCAATTGTATTATAATCTTCTGGAAGTGGTGAAAAGAAACAAACAAATCCTAATACAAATAATAAAATTCCTACTACAAATCCACTTATTATATTTTTTGTACAATTAAAACCTGAATTTTTAAAATAATAGCCTAAAATAATAGAAATAATCGGAATTGGAAGCCATCCCCAAAATCCCCACGTTGTATTTGGTAAATCTATGTTATATGCCTTTATAAAATATACTGCTCCAGGCAGACTTAATAATGTAAAAATAAATATAATTAGCATAAATTGTTCTATTTTAGTTTTCTTATATATTTCTTTCTTCATTTTATCACGTTTAATTAAATATTATATCTTTATTTTCTTCAACGTATTTTTGTAAATAATCAGTCAGTGATGGATTAAAATTATAAAATATATAATCTTCTTTCTCATCATCTTTTTTATTTTTTAATGCATTCTTATAATTATTTGCTATTTCTTCATTGCTAATTTCTTTAAGTGCATTATATAATTCATTTGAATCAAAATCAGAATAATTTTCAAAAAAACTATTATGGCCACCACTATTAATTTCAGAATCGTACCAAAAACATAAAACTGCTTTTCTTTGAATTTCATTTAATGAATCTAATTCTTTTGTTGTTATTGTATATATAAATGAATTCCAAGAATCTGTTTCATTATAAAGATCATTTTCTATATTGTTTTTAAAATTTTTAATTACTTTATGAGATTCAATTTTAAACTTAATCTTTTTAAATACATTTGAAATCATTTTTAGCACCTACTCTATACTCATTATATCACAATAATCATTTATTTTTTTATCTATTTGTTTATTGATTTCATTTACCTTACTGTGATACTTTTCTTTTTCTTGTTTTGTTATAGCATTTTCTAATAATTTACTATAAAAATCTAATTGAATATTTAATAATTCTAAATCCATTTCATTATTTTGTATTTGATGTTCTACCATAAAATCAATTAATTCTTTTTCCATATTATACTCTCTTTTCTACAATTTTCTTTATTTAATCTCAATATAATTATATAGGTTATATAACCAATAGTCAATAAACCTTTAAGATTGATAAGATTAAATTATAGAAAGGTATTGATTTATGAGTAAAATAAAGAAAGTTAAAATTGAAAAAGGTTATTATTTATTTAAACTAGAAGAAGTCTTATCTGATAAAGGTATAAGTATTAACAAATTAATGAAAGATACTAATACCGATTTTAAAGTTATTAAAAGACTTATGAATGGTGATATGGTAAGAATTGATATTATTGTTCTTGCTAGAATATGTGATTATTTAAAATGTGATATTACTGATATTGTAGAATATAAAAGATAAAATCTAAAATTGATTATATCTTTTTTTATAAACTCATATCAAAATCATCTTTGCTTTTGTGTCTTTCATGTTCTTTAGAGTAATCATAATTTTCTTTTATATCATTAAAGGTATCTTTACTTATTATTTGATTACCATATAAATCTTTTGATAACTCATAATAATTATCTCTATATTTATGATGAAAGATTCTATGTTTTATTAAGTTTATTAAATTAATAAACTTATTTTTCCAATATTCTAATTTTCCTCTTAAAGAATTATTTTCTTCATATAATTCTTCAATTTCTTTGTCTTTTTCTTTAATGGTATTATTTAAAGTTTTAACTCTTAAATTAAGTGCTTCATTATTTTCAGTAAGTATTTTTATTTTCTTCCTACTATTTTTTAATTCATAATCTACATTATCTAAAGTAATTGATAATGTTTTCATTTTTTTATAATCTTTATTTGTATCATTAACGCTTTCAATATAATCTTCTATTTTCTTTTTATCTTCTTCTTTTATTACATATTTTTCTTTATTTGTTAAAGTAGATTTTAGATTATCAACTATCTTTTTAATCTCTTTTGAATTATCATCAAGTGTTTTAGATTTTTGACTTGCTTTATCTAATCTTTCTTGATTTTTAGTTAGTTCTTTTTTCATTTGTTGATAATTGTCCATATCTTTAACATTTATATCAATATTTCTTCCTTTTTGTTTTTTCTTTAATGTTGCATTTAGATCATATTCTTTATTATATGACTCAATGCATAATATTCTCATTTTATCTTGTAATTTAGTTAATGATTCTTTTGTAAAGACATCCGATTTTCCCACTTGTTTACTCATACCATATTTATTTTTATATTTTATCGGAATACCTACAATATGCATATGTGGACTTGTTTCATCATAATGAATAATCGCTGAACATACTTTAAAATTAGGAACTAAACTTTCTAAATCATTTACTTGCTCCTTATAGACACTTGTCATCCTTTTTTTATAACTCATATTTTTAGTGTCCCAAAACGCTTTATCTCCAAGTTCAATTATTATTTCACACGCTAAATCATTTTTAGAACTATTACTTATATGAGAAAAATAATCTTGTATTTTTCTATCATCTCTTGTTTGTTTTGCATTATATTCTTCTTTTGCTTTATCAAATTCTTTTTTATAAAGTTCTTTCACATCATCCACAATAGAACTTGTTCCTTTTATTATTTCAATAAGTGATGTATCATTATCATATTTTCTATAATTATGATTATCTACTCTTGAAAGTTGTCTTGCATTTTGAATTGCATTATTTGCTCGTGATGTTGTTCCACTTTTATTATTTTTTGCTGTGTTTCTTGCTGTTCCTTTCTTGTTTTTATCACTACCCAAATGTAGTGAATATGATAGTTCTGTTATATTAATCACACTCCTTTCGAGAGACTATTTTGTTTATAGACAAAATATTTAACCCCCTAGGTATTTTGACGCATGGCATCAAAATAACCCAGTGGGCAAGGGAGATCCCTTAACCCCTTTTAACTTACTTCGCAATGTTTTATAAGCTTACGCAAATAAAACAAAGCTTTGTAAGTTTATTCTTTATTTCGTAATAAAATTGCTACTAGCAATTTTAAAACTTCATAAAGCAAGGATGAAAATGTTTTATTCTTCTAAAACATTTTCTTTTAATAATTCCATTTTCACTGGCTTTACGCCAATTTCAATGGTATCTTTATCTTTATAATATATTACACTTGTGTTTGTTTCATCTGGTATATAATCAAATGCATTAGTTACATCTACCATCTGAAACTTATCTTCTTCGGTTATATAGATTATTCCAAACCTATATTCTTCCATTTTTCCCTCTGGATCTTTTTCTCTATAATCTTCCATTGGGAATACTCTTACTATTGCACGATTTTCTTCGAAGAAGTTAAAGTAAAATATTTGTTTTTGAACATAATATGTTGCCTCTTGAAAACTTACATTATAATATTGTTTTAATCTCATTATTAATTGACCAACTTCTTCTTCAGGTAAATAATTACTAAATCTTATATTCCCAAGTACATTTCCAAATATTGCATAACTAGTTGCATCTATATAACCATTATCAAATAATTCATTACAAGGTTTTGCGATACTTTCTCTAAACTTTATCTCATCTACCATTACAAAATTATCTTTCTTATACAAGATAATTTCATCAATATATTTCATTATCATTTCTGCTTGTTCTTCTCGTGTTAAATCTTTCCATTGCTTTGTTTTTTCATTATATTCTTTTGGTAGTTTTAATCTATTTATATAATCAATATCTCGTTTTAATAATATATCTTGTGGTGTGAACTTAAAATCATCACACATTTCATTTTCATTTAATTCATTTTCTAACTTTTCTATTTTATCTTGAACTATTTTCTTTTCTAAATTATATTCTTCTAAATCAAACGCACCATTTATATATGCATTTCTTATTCTTTCAAGTTTATTATTTTGATTATCTATTTCTTTTTGTATCTTTTCTTTTGGCTCATCAAACTTACTTTTAATCATTGGTAAAAAGAATTGATTAACAACACTATCATATTCAACTATATCATTTACATAATCATTAAAATCTTTTTCAATATCTTTTTCTTTTATATTTATCTTACAATCATGGCAATAGTAGTAATAATAAACACTACCATTTTTCTTTTGAGATGCTTTTCCACCTAGTATTCTATGACAATTAGGACATTTAACTTTTTGTAAGAATAAATAGGTTAAGTTTCTTTTATATGCACGAGAGTTCTTTTTCTTTTGAACTTGGCATTCTTCCCATAATTCTTTTGAAACAAGTGGTTCAACTACATTTTCATAATAAGTTGGTGTCTTTGTTCTTTTTCCGTGAACAAAATCTCCTTTATATACTTCATTTTGAAGTAGGTTAATTATTGTTGAATCTCTCCAGTTAGTTTTTCCTAAAACTTGTTCTTCATTTAATATATTTGCTATTTTTCTATGTGATAAACCACTATGATACATTTCAAATATTCTTATAACTACATCCTTTGTAGAGTAGTCTATAACTAGTTTTTTATTTTCGTGTTTATAACCAAAAGGTGCTTGAGAAGGTAAGTGTCCTTGTTTTATTGCACCAGCTAAACCAACTTTTGTTCTTTCACTTGTTCTTTCAATTTCATTTTGACTTACACTCATTAATAATCTTGAAATCATTTTCCCATTTGCAGTAGTTGTATTTATTTCATCATTAGCACAATCTAAATATGCATCATACTTTTCTAGAAATGTTATTAATTCTTCCCAATCATATATACTTCTTGTTATTCTATCGAGTTTTAAGGCAACTATTGTATTAATACGACCATTTACTATATCTTCCTTTAATCTTTCAAATTCAGGCCTATAATTACCAGTTTTCGCACTGATTCCAGCGTCTTCATAGTAATCTATAATCTCATAACCTTTAAACTTACAAAATGCTTGTAATCTTTCTTTTTGTTCTGGTAATGAAAAACCCTCTCTTGCTTGATCTTCAGTTGATACTCTCATATATACGCCACATTTTTTCTTAATTTCTTCCACTAAATCATCTCCCTTTTTTATACTAAAAAAGAGAGTCAAAGACACTAGTATAAACTAATATCTTTAACTCTAATTATTTCAAAATATAATTTTTCTCGTTTGAGTAAATACATATAATTCCCCCTTTAATGGGTTATGTTTCCTTTATTGGCTTAATATATTATATTTCTTTTTTAGATTTGTCAAGCCCCCTTTATAGGGTGGTTAGATATTAATTCATACTTTTTATATAATTTTCTAGTTCTGATATTTTTATTTTTTTACTTAAATTATTAATATAAATATCTTTTGAATAATTAAATGCTAGAAATGTTGTATTTTTAATTATTAGTTTATGTGGCTCAATATATGATAGATTTGTGTGTTCTATTTTTCTTATACTACCATTTATTATATTTGGCTTAATATGACAAAACTCACATATAAACTCTAATCTTTGTTTTAGTCCTTTCTCAATTTCTAACTCTTGTGTAATTATTTTAATCACTTCGCACCATCCTTTCTTTTTAGGATGATTTTTTCTAAAAAAGAAAAAATCAATCATTTCTGATTGATTATTTATATAAAGTTCGGTATTTTCCGAACAGATTCGTCACTGGAGCAGATGAGGAGGGTCGAACTCCCGTCTAAGCCTTGGCAAGGCCTCGTACTAGCCGTTGTACTACATCTGCACTGATAATATTATATCACAAAATAAAAAAATGTATACACATTTTTTATTCTACATAATGAAGTCCTAATGACTTATAAATTTTAGTAGCACTTGGTAAATCAAATAGTTTTGTAAATATTAAATTATATATTTCATCAATTATAAATATAGATGCAATTACTAAACATATAATCATAAATTTCTTAGTATTATATTTATTAACTATTTTTTTAAATATAGGTAATACTAAATATATTAAAAGCATACTTGATATACCAAAGAATAATATACTTCTTAAACATATGAATCCATTTATATTACCAAAATTCCATATTTCAACATTATAATTCCAAAATCTAGCATTTAAAAATTTTAAACAAAACCAACCACCTATATACTCTACTATACCAGTTGCGATTGTTGATATTAAAAATACTAATAATGGTTTATTTCTTATCTTTCTTGTTAAAAATAAAACTACGAATGCTCCTATTACATATATATTTATCCAAGGAAGAAAATTACCTCCTTGCATATACCACATTTTCATCCCACCATTAAAGTAATAAAATACAAATTCATATAACCATCCAAATACACCAGAAAAAACTAATATCATTGATGCAATACTAATTTTTTGATATTTACTCATATTATCACCTACTATAAATATAATACCACACTATATTTTATTGGAAAATAATTTTATTATTTGTTTACACAAAAAAACTAACTATTTCTAGTTAGTTTATTTTTATATGGAGCGATTGGTTAAGTTATTTACAACTTTCCCATCACAATTAGGAATTAATACATATTCGTATCAACTTCCATATATATCTTACCATATTTTTTTTATTTTGTCTCAAAAAAAGTATAATTTCTAATAATTTTATTCAAAAAGTTTATCCATAGTGATTCCTAACACAACAGATATTTTATATAATGTATCAATTGAGCAGCCAACTGCTCCTTTTTTGTATTCAATTCTTCTAATAAAATCATAAGATTTTCCAACATCAACTGCAAGTTGTTCTTGAGTAATGCCAGCAATTCGTCTATATTTTTTAATATTTTCTGAAACTTTTACCATAATATTTTCTTCAAAATTAAAATCTCTTTTAAAAGTAGTCATTATATCACCCTTAATAATATTGTCCTATAAAAGGAATTTTATGTCCGGGAACAGAAATGTCCTGAAACAGGTATTCACAAGTCCTGTTTTGTGGTATAATATTTTAAGAATGGAGATGTATATTTTGAAAAAGAAGAGTTTAATTATTGTGGGGTTTTGTATTTTATGTGTAGTTATTGCACTAGTATTACTATTTTTATTGAATAATAAAACAAATAAAGTAGTATTAATTAAATCAACTAATGAGATTGAATTAGTAAAAACAGAATATATTGAAGATACATATATTCTAAATATTGATGAGGATAAAGCAGAATATTTAAAAAACAATGTTGTTGAAGCTGTTAATGTAATACCAACTTCTGACTATACTATTAAAACAAATAATCAAGTTTTATTTGCGCTAAAAGAAATGTATGATAATAATAATTATTCTGATTTAATTGTAAGAAGAGGATACTTAAGTGATTCAGATTCTGTTTCAGCTGGTGTAGATGATCATAAAAGTGGTTATGACATTGATTTCTTTATTAAAGGAAAAAAATGGACTGAATTTGAAGGAAATAAATCTGCTGATGATTTAGTAAAAAATTCGTATAAATATGGTTTTGTTCTAAGATATCCAAATAAAGATAACTATCAACCATGGCATTATAGATATGTAGGAAAAGTTAATGCTAAAATAATGCATGATGAAAACCTAACTTTATTTGATTATATTGATAAGCTTAATAATCTTGAACTTAAACAATTATATAATGTTGGTGGAACTGATTATATATTGTATATTGTAAATAAAGAAGACATAGTAGTTCCAAAATACTTTAATTATGAAATTAGTAGTTTAAATTCAGACAAGTATGTAATTATATTTAATACTAAAAAAGATGCTACTATAAATAAACTTAATGATAAAAATGATATAGAAGAATACGATATTAATCAATTAAATATTTTATATGATTTAGCTTTAATAAATAAAGATAATGAAATACCTGATGGTTTATTAAATAGTATAAATTTAGTTAGTCTTACTAAATATTTAAGTGAAGATAATAACCCAGAGTATGTACTAGATGAAAGTGTTTTAAAAAAAATGCAACCTATTATGGAAGAAGCAAATAAATTAGATAGACATACAACATATCTTACAAGTTCATATAGAACATATGAAGATCAAAAAGCATTATATGATAATGGTGATAAAAATTTAGTTCAAGTTCCAAATCATAGTGAACATCAAACAGGATTAGCATTTGATATATCTAATTCATATAAACCAAATACAGGTTTTACTGAAACATATCAAGGTATGTGGTTTAAACAACATGCAAATGAATATGGATTTATTTTAAGATATCCTATTGATAAAGTAAGTATTACGGGTATTAGTAATGAACAATGGCATTTTAGATATGTTGGAGAATTAAATGCAACTATTATAAAAGAAAATAATTTAACATTAGAAGAATATATTGATTACTTTGATAAAGATACAATTTATGAAGTATCTTACAATAATAAAAAATATTTATTCTATAAAAGTTCATTAACATCAAACAAAATTAAAACAATAAAGAATAATAAGAATATATATTATTTAACAAGTGATACATATTTAACAATAGTTGAGAAATAAGAGGTGTGATATGAAAAAATTAAAAATTAAAAAAGAAAGTATTAAACCATTTATATTTGGTTGCATTAGTATGCTAGTTGTTTTTGGTATAATATTTGGTGGAAATAAAATATATAAAAACTATAAGCATAATAATGAAATAAAGAAACAAAAAGCACAAGAAAATAGTAAAAAGGAAACTATAGATGGAATTACTTATACTATTAATTCTGAAAGAGAAAATGAGAAAAAATGTGATGCTTTAAAAGATGTTTGGATATATAAATATGATTATTTTATTACTAATGATGGAATTATATATACACAAAGTGATAAGAAATATTCGGATACAAAACAAAATTGTAAAATATATAATGATAGTATTAAAATTAAGTCAATTGTAGGTAATAATCTTGTTTCAAACGATAATAAAAAATATATAATAGATTATGACTATCATGGAGAAACTAGAAATTTAAAACTTACTGAAATTGTAGAATCAACATATGAAAGTAGAAGTGTACCAAAAAAATTATATGATGATGATATTAAATATGCATACTTATATAATACAGATGAAAAATATGGTGATAACCCATCAGCATCAAAAGAGTATATTGTATTAAAAAATGATGGAAAACTGTATAAGATGTTCTTTAAAGGTGTTTATAATAGTTATGATATGTATTTTGATTATAAATTTGAAAGTGAAGAATTATTTAAAGATTTAGGTGATGAAAAAGTAAAAAGTTTTCAAATAAATAAAGATTCAACTAATGGATATATAATAACAGATAAAAATATATATATACAAACTCCTACTAATAAAGAATGCCTTGAATATCAAGATATTGAATGTGATTATGATTATGTAAAAAATAAATATTTAAACAAATATATTAATTCATCATTAACAATTGAGATAAACCAAGATTGGTACTCTATAACTACAATAGATAAAAGAATTGATATATCTGTATTGAAAGAAGAAAAGTAGTATATGTTCAATAATGAAAATGAAATTGAAAATATAGTTAGTGGTTTTTGTATAAAAAATAAAATAGATAAAAATATATTTGAAATAAGTAATATAGCATATTCACAAACAGGTGGTAAAGAAGAAAGAATTTATAATAAAACAAAAGTAAAAAACAAAAAATGCACTTATATTATTAAATACTATAAAGCACTAAATATTATAGTAATTTGGAATTATGCTATAAATCATAATATGAATTATAGTTATAAAACTATAAAACAAAAGTTATCTAATGGAATAAGATATGGGGATAAAGGAACAGGTTTTCATACTAATAATCAATATTATGTATATTTTGATAAAGGCGAAAAACTTAATGAACTATTAAAATTAATATACAATCCTATATAAGGTTATATGATAAAGAAAAGGAAGAACATTCATTTGTTCTTCCTTTATTCGTTATTTTCTAATACTTTTTCAACTTCACTAATTAATTGTTCTTTATTTGGAATATAATAAGTATAAGTTGATGCAAATATATTATTAGATAAACCACCTAGTGCATATTCTAATGCAACCTTATCTTTTTCAGCACATAGTATTATACCTATTGGTTTCCCATCATCTTCACTATTAACAACATTTTCATAATAGTTTAAATATAAATTCATTTGTCCAACATTCTCGGCTTTTAGCTTATTCATTTTTAAATCAATAAGAACATAAGATTTTAAAAATTTATTATAGAAAACCATGTCCACATAATAATCTACATTATTAAGAGTTATTCTTTGTTGTGATCCAACAAACATAAATCCTTTTCCTAATTCAAGTAAGAAATCTTCAATATGTCTTATTAATTTATATTCTAAATCTTTTTCTAAAAGTGGTTTAGGTTCTTTTACTCCTAAAAATTCAAATACATAGGGTTGTTTTACTATATCACTAGGTTTACTTAAAATTTGTCCCTCTTTTGATAGTTCTAACACTTTTTGTTTGTTTGCTTTACCATCTGATAATAATAATCTTTCAAATAATGAAGTATCAAGTTGTCTTTGTAATTCTCTAACAGACCAATTTGAATTAATGCATTCCTTTTCGTAAAAACTTCTTTTATCATCATCTTTTATTGTTATTAACTCAATATAATGCGACCAACTTAATGACTCGCTGATTTTATTATAATCAGGATAAGTATTATAAAACCACCTCATATAAGTTAAATTGGTATATGAATATCCTTTTCCTAGAAGTTTAGTTAATTCTTTAGATAAACCTTTTAAAACTTCTTTACCATATTCTAATCTATTATTATCTTCATTTTCGTGTTTAACAATAATTCTTCCTATATTCCAATACACATAAGTTATAGATTTATTTATTTCCTTTGCTAAATTATTTTTTGCTTCATTAACCATATTAGTTATTTCTAAAGCCATAGTATTATTTTTTTCTAACATAAAAATCTCCTTTCTTGAATTCTTCAGACGCGTCTGAAGAATCTTAATTTTCCAAACACTGGTTGGAATTTTGTATCTAATATAATTTTACCATAAAATTATCTTTCTAAATCATCATCTTTATTATAATTACTATATTCATTTTGTATAATTTCTAAATCATCATCATCAATTATTTCTTCTTCATGTAATTCATCAATTAAATCATCATATCTATTTGAAGAAAAAAATTTATCTTGTAAAAACTTAATAAACTTTTTCCATAACTCTTTAAAGTAATCTAATGCCTCTTGTAATTTATCAGCTTTATCTTCCAACATATCAATAGTATCATTTGCAAAATCTAATCTATTTTCTAAATCATTAATTCTATCTTCACGAGTAGTAATTTTTTTCTTTAATTCTTTAACTTCATTAGAATGATTTTTTAAATCTTGCTCATATTTATCTAATATTACATTTATATCATTAGAATCTTTTAAATTAGATGTAGTATCGTTAGTTTGCTCTATATATTTTTTAATTTTATCTATATCAGCATTAGAGATAGTATAATTATTTTTATTTATCATTGTTGGTTTTAAATTGTTTATAATGTCATTTATTTCATTTGATTTATTTTGTAGTTGATCAGCTTTATCATTTAATTCTTTTAATTGTTTTTTATGTTTTTCTTGTTCTTTCCTAAATTTATTATAATCTTTCATATTAGCAACATTTATATCAATATTTCTACCTTCCTCTTTATCTTTAAGAGAGTAATTTAAATTATAAATTCTATTGAATGAACTAATACAATATTCTCTCATTTTATCTTGAATATTAACTAAACTAATTTTAGTAAATACATCTGATTTACCAACTTGTTTTTCCATACCATTTTTCATTCCATCTTTAAATGGAACACCAACAATATGTAAGTGTGGTGATGACTCATCAAAATGAATTGTTGCATTAGCTATCTTAAAATTAGGAACAACATTTTCTAAATCTTGTGTTTGTTCTTTAAAAACATCAACCATTTTATGTTTAAATTTATCATCTTTATCGGACCAAAAATCCATATCTCCAAGTTCAATAATTATTTCACAAGCAAGATCTCTTTTATTATCATTTGAGATATGATTAAAATAATTTTCTATCTTTCTATCATTTCTAGTTTGTTTTTCATTATATTTAATTCTTGATTCTTCAAACAAATCTAAATATAGATTTTTAGTATCTTCCACAACAGATGATGTTCCTTTTATTGTTTTAATTAATTCTTGCTCATCATCATATTTTCTTAAATTATGCTTATCTACTTTTGAAAGTTGTTGAAGATTTTGTATTGAATTATTATTAAGTGAAGTAGTTCCTGATTGATTAGATTTTGCTGTTTTTCTTGCTTTTTTAGATTTATTTTTATCATTTCCTAAATGTAGTGAATAAGATAATTCTACCATATATTTGCACCTCCTTTTTTAGAACCTACTATTTGTATATAGTAGGGTTATTTTGCTATGTCAAAATTTCTAACCCCCTATATATTTTGACATCTACTTCGTATCTATCAAAATATGGGGGCTAAGGTTTACCACCTTAGAAACCGTTTATACTTTATTTCGTAATAATGCTTAAGGCATTAAAACTACATAAAGTATTGATAAAATAGAAAGCACTGCTTTTTATTTTATCTATGTAAATTATTCAAAGTAATTGCAAACTTCGTAAGCAATTATTTTCATAATTTATTTAAACAAACTTTTCCCACTTTCATTGAAACAAGTTTCAACAAAACGTGTTCGTTTGTTATTACTTTTTTAGAAAAAGTAAACAAAAACTTTTTTATATGATAGATAACATCAAAACGAAAAAGTGATTTTGTTTTGATATTATTCCATTATTATTTTCATTTTTGTTAGTCAAGAATTTCACAAGCAACTATCGTTGTTCTCGACTAATATTATCATTTCTTTTTAAAAATTCTTCTCTCATCTTTTTAGCATTTTCTATTGATTCTAATTTCTTCTTTTTAGTTTCTTCATCTAACTCATAAACTCTACAATTAGTTCTTTCTGGAATAATACTATATACATCTTCTTTATTTTCTAATAAACATTTTTCATTATTCCCAATATAAATAACTCCCAGTTTTAATTTATCTATTTCTTTCATTTTCTTATAATCTTCTAATGGGAATATTCTTACAATATTTCTATTTTCATAATCATTAAAAAACATAACTTTATCTTTATAGTAGTAAGTAGCTTCAAAATAACCTACATTATAAACTTGTCTTAAAGTAAATACTATTTCAGATACTTTCTCAATTGGTAGATACTCACTAAATCTTAATTTCATACCAATATTACCTAGTATTGCATAATCTTTTTTAGCGAGAAATCCAGCATCATATAAATCATTACATGGCTTACACATACTTTCCCTAAAATAAACTTCACCAAGTTTTATTTTATTATTACCATATAATTCTAATTCAACATTATCTACATATTTCATAATGAGATTACATTTTTCTTCTCTTGTATAATCTTTCCAGGTATAAGTGTTTTCTTCATAATCTTCTAGATCTACAATTTGATTTATATAATCTATATCTCTTTTTATTAAAATATCTTCTGGTGTAAGTTTTAAACTATCACTTATTTCACAATCAATAATTTTCTTTTCAATATCTTTCATTGTTTTATTTACAATTTCTTTTTCAGTATCATATTCTTCAATAGTAAACGAACCATTGATATATGCTTTTTTAATTCTTTCAGCTTTAAGTTTTTGTTCATTTAATTCTTTTATCAATTTATCTTTAGGATTATTTAATTTAGTTTTAATCATAGGAAGTAGTGTTTGATTAACTACTGAATCATATTCTTGTATATCTTCAATAAATTTATTAAATTCTTTTTCTATATCTGCTTCTTTAATATTTATCTTACAATCATGACAATAGTAGTAATAATAAACATTTCCGTTCTTTTTAGTAGTTGCTTTACCTGCAAGTATTCTATTACATTTAGGACATTTTAATTTTTGTAAGAATAAATAATCTTCTTTTCGTTTATAATTACGAGAGTTCTTTTTCTTTTGAACTTGGCATTCTTCCCATAATTCTTTACTAACTATTGGCTCAACAACATCTTCATAATAAATTGGATTTTTATTTCTTTTACCATGAACAAAATCGCCTTTATAGATTTCATTTTCTATAATCTTTAAGATAGTTCCATCACACCAATTTGTTTTACCAAATACTTTTTCTTTATTGTATAGATTACTAATAGTTTGATATGAATTTCCTTGATGATATAGATTAAATATTCTAATAACTTGATCCTTTGTTACTTCATCTGGAACAAGTTTTTTATTTTCATGTTTATAACCAAATGGTGCTTTATGTGGAATATGTCCTTCTTTAATTGCTCCAGCCATACCAAATTTAGTTCTTTCTGAAGTTCTTTCAATTTCATTTTGTGAAACTGATGTAAGTATTCTTGAAACCATTTTACCATTTGCATTAGTTGTATTAATATCATCATTAGCACAATCTAAATATGCATCATTCTCTTCTAGAAATCTAATAATCTTTTCCCAATCAAATACTGAACGAGTAAGTCTATCTAATTTTAAAACAACAATAGTATTACATTTCTTTTCTCTAATGTCTTGTAATAGTTCTTCAAATCCTGGCCTAGAATTGCCTGTTTTAGCCGATATACCAGCATCTTTATATACTTTATATATTTCATAACCTTTATACTCACACATAGCTCTAAGGCGTTTTTCTTGCTCTGGTAAACTAAATCCTTCACGAGCTTGATCTTCGGTACTAACTCTTATATAAAGACCTGCAACTTTCTTTTCTTCATTCATTAATCAATCACTCCTTTTTACTAAAAAAGAGGAGACAATAGTATTTAATAAAGTCTAAATACTACTGACTCCTCAATAAATTCAATATTATAAATTTTCGATATATTGTGTTTTATCTTCATAGATGTACCTCCATTTCTAGAGTATACCTCTCTCATTGGTTACTTATAATATCATTTTTTTAAGATTTGTCAATTCCTTATTTAGGGAATAGTAGTATTGTTGAAGTTGATATTATAATAATTATTTAAGTTTCTTTATATATTCTTCTAAATCTTTTACTTCAATAGAGTTCGATAAATTACCAATATATAATGTTTTAGAATAATTGAAAGCTAGAAAAGTTATTCCTTTAATAATAACTCTATGTGGTTCAATATAAGATAGATTACTATGTTCTATATTTCTTATGTTTCCATTAATTATCTTTGGTTTGGTATTACAAAAATCACATATAAACTCAATCTTTCTTTTTAATTCATCTTCAAACTCTAATGGTTTAGTAATAATATTAATCATAAAATCTGTCCTTTCTCAAACAAAAAAATATCAACTTCATTTAGAAATTGATATTTTCTATGTTAAGTTCAAACCATAAAAGTTCGAACAGATTTCCCAATGGAGCCCGAGTGGTTGAAGTATAACAACCAATGGACTAAATTAATAGTAAGTAATAAACTTACCAACTAATTCAATTATAGCATAGATTTTTTAATTATAAAATATTTTTTATTAAAAATATTCATCAATATAAACTAT
>JAGBNN010000010.1 GCA_017634385.1 Bacilli bacterium | reverse complement strand
TTTTCCTTCCTGTAAATAATTTTTTGGTACTACCACTTTAAATCCTGGGGTTGGATTATCTTCTTTACTTCCATATCCTGTTATTGCTTTTAATACATCTTCTCGTACTATTTTTTCTACATTTTCTACTTTTGTATTATCAATATATACTTCTATTTCTTTTGATGTAATATTACTCATTGACCAACCTGACACTGTTAAGCTTTCTTGAATTAAAGTACTTGATTTAGGTTTTTCAATTTGAATAAAAGATTTTGTTCCAACTATATTTACTAATATCTTTTTAGAGCCTAATATCTCATTATTATCTAAATCTACAAGATTTATTATTATGTAATGTGATCCTTCAGACAAATAATTTGCAGGTATTATTGTTTTATATCCTGGAGTTGGATTTTGTTCTCTACTTCCATATCCTGTTATAGATGATAATACATCTTCTCGTACTATATTTTCAATATTTGTAATTTCTTTTTGATCAAAATATATTTTTATTTTTTTGTTAGATGAATCACTCATTGACCATCCACGAACTTCTACATTATTACCAATTACTAGATCATTATTATATGTACTATCAACTTGTATAAATGCTTTATATGGATCTATAGTAAATGATTTTTGCTTTTCTGCTATTATAGTTCCATTTGTGGCATTTACTACTTGTATTTTTAATGTATGAGCTCCACTTGTATATTTATTATTGCTAATATCTATTTTATATCCTGGAGTTGGATTTTGTTCTCTGCTTCCATACCCTGTTATTGCTTTTATTACATCTTCTCTTGTTTCAAAAGTTATATCATTATCACTTATTAATTTATCATCTATATATATATTTACTTTTTTATTTGAAGTTTCACTCATTACCCAGCCTTTAATAAATATATTTGAACTTCTTGCAATATTTTTAGATGGTTCATCAATTTGAATAAATGTATTTGGTAACGAATTAATATTTATGCTTAAATCCTTAGTAGTTGCATTTATATAATTTTCTGAAGACCAATCTGATACTTCTGCTTTTGTTATTTTTATACTTGCTGTACCTGATTTTGTAGCATTATATTTTAGTTCATAACTTTTTTCAGCTATTTCACCATCTCCAACTTCGCTTATTATTTCTTCTCCTTCTAATAAAACCAATTCTGAACTGTGTGATATATTTACTAGCCAAGATCCAAGTTTTCCATCTATTTCAGAAACTTTTACAGTTGCAGTTATAGTATCACCTATATCAACAGTAGTTTTATTTGCTGACAATTCTACTTTAGCACTTGCAGCATATACACTATATTTATTAATAAAAAAAGTTATAAATAATATTGTGAAAACACTTAATATTTTATATATTCTTTTCATAATATTCCTCCTATTATATTATTCTCTTTTATATATATTAATTCCATTATTATTTTTTATTATAACATATTTTTTTACATAAAAAAAAGTATATATCAATAGATATATACTTATTTACGCTTTTTTTTCAAATTTCTCATAATACCAATTATTTTTCTCATTGGTCTTGTTATTTTCCAAGATTTTGTATTATATACTCTATTTAATTCTTGTCTTAATTTTTCTATCTCTTTTTCATAATCTTCTATAGAATTTTCAGTCTTTTTTCTTTCAATTGAAAATGTTTCAACAATATCCAAAACTTCAGGATAACTCAATTTTTTTAATTTTATAGAAAATTTTAATTTATCATTTTTTTTAAAATCTCCATATAAAAATACATAGCCATATCCACTATAAAATATTTTTTTATTATTATAATTTATTTTATTCCATACTTCAGCTTTATCTACTTTTACACCTTCAACTTTTACATCATTATATTCAACACAAGGAACATCAGTAACATTTACTTTTATAATTTGTGTGTCTACTGGTATCTTTGTTTCAAAGCAATATTTACCATTCTTTATCTCGTAATCTATAACATAGAATGTATCATAATCAAAAGGTTTACTATCATCTTGAAAATGAACTCTACAACCAGTTATTTCTCCTTTTGGATTATGCGGAATATGATAAAACCAGCTATTACTCCATACATTTATATCTATATCACTTATTTTTAGCCCTGTTTTCCATACACAATAATTAAAACTTAATTGGTCTCTTTTACTATAATTACATATCATATTAAACCACATAAACATTGTTCTTATAACTACAGGATCATTATGCTTCTTAATTATTACTGTTGTTTCATACAAACCATTTTGTTTTGGATAACCTTCTTTTTTTTAAAATTTAACCGCTTTTAAAATACTCTCTTTTGAATCTTTATTTAATTTCATACATGCTTCGGCTTCATCATAAATACAATTTCTAGCATGATGTCTGATAGAAGCATACGCATTATATTTAAGATATGTTTTAACAAAATCTGTTACTTTCTTTTTAAATATTATTCTAGCATCAATCCATACGCTTATATTATAATTTTCTGATATATACGGATGACCTATTGTTTTTATTTTTCTTGCTAATCTACAATTATCAAGTGTGTTATCTTCAATGTAAATTACTTTCCATTCATTTGATGTTATTTTTTTATTGTTAGTAAAGCATACATAATCTACATTTTTTTCTTTTACCTCAATTGGTTGAAGTTCATCATATTCACCAGTTATACATGTGTATACACATATCTTCTTACTTCTCGCCATATTCCCACTCCCTGAATGTTCTCAAGTATATATCTAAAATAAGTATATCATTATATTTTTTTTAATTCAACAAAAAAAGAACAATTTTGTTCTTTTATAATTTATTATCTCCAATGTATTCTCCCCAAATTTTATCTGTTTTATTATCATCAAATTTTAAATATCCTGCGGTTGGAATAAATGTTAATTCTCCAAAATATATAGCATTATTAATTACATACAAATCTACTCTAACAAAATTAAAATCTTCAGACAGCTTATCTATTACGTGTAATATTTCTTTGTAATTTTTTGGTTTTTTAATTTTTATATCTAATTTTTCAAAACTTCCTCCATAATCTAATATTTTCCAATTTTCATCAAACATTATCCTATAACGTTCGTCATCAATAACTCTTTCAATATATAATATTTTTCTTTTGTTACCATCATTATCTTGAAAGCAAAAACATTTTAAATCATCTGGAATTTCATTATTTTTATCAATGATTAATTTTTCAGCAACTATTCTAGGTTTTATATAATTATATAAAAATTCACCATGTATATATCCATATTCTATTTTCACAAGACTGTTCATGTAATCGCATATTTCTTGTAAATTTTCTTCTTTTTTATTCAAAACAATATAATTTGTTCCACTACCATTATTACATTTTAATACAAAACTATTAGGTAATTTTTCTAAATCATCTACATTTATTTTTTCTTTAGAAAAATATTGTTCTATTAAATATTTTTCACCTATTTTTTCTTTAACATAATCTCTTGAAGTATCTTTTGCTGCATATATAGAATATTCTTTCATCTTTTTAGAATCACATTTTATTTTATTAAGTTTTTCAGTAAATGTTATTGGATTTTTCAAATTTAATATTTTATTCATATTTTTATAATATAAATCCTTTACAAATTTTTTCTTTGTATAAAATGGATTAATAAATTTTAATTTATTTTTTCGTATTAATTCATTATAAAAATTCCATTTTTCCATATCCATCTTTTTCATATCATATCCCATAAAATCATTCTCCTTTTCTTTTCCATAAATAGTATTGTATATTCATATGTTCAAACTTTTGTGTATCTTCTCTTATTAAATTATAATTTTCTTTTATGTATTCTGGTGTTTGAAATTCAGGAACTGGTCTGGTTTGAATTATATAATCAAATTCTTTTTTTCTAACTTGTTTTTCTATTTCAACTTCATAATCAAGAACTTGCCCATTTTGACGTTCAAAGTATCTTGCAGTTGGTAATATATCACTCATCATATAAAAACCACCATCTAACCAACCATAATTTAATATTTTTTGATTTTTATCTTTATTTATTATTTTTGCATATTTATATTGAACTAAATCTTTTTTATTGAAATTTATAAATTCTATATTACTTGAGGTTGGTAAAATAATTAAACTTACCAATATTGAAAAAGTTAATAATATTTTATATTTATTTAATGAAATTTTTTTGAATGCATAAATCAATCCAAAAATAGAATATGGCGTCATAATTAAAAAGTAATAATCATACGTAAATCCACCATAAAATAAACCTATAAAAGATAAAACAATCAATATTGCAAATAAAATTTTATTTATTTTACTTTTTAATATTTCTTTATCAAATAAAAAATATAGTAATCCTACAATTATTAATAACCCTATTAATTTATCTTTAAATAATTGTTCGATAAATATTTTAAAAGACAATAATACCCTTTTTAAAAAAGTCATTTCTATTGTATAATTTCCAGTATTATAAGTTATATATGCTTCAACAAATTCACTAAAAGCATGATTTAATATAAGATATGAAATAAATATTACAATAGGAATACTCATTCCAATTAAGAAAAATATTGCTTTTTTTATTAATTCTTTTATTCTTTTTTGTTTTAAAAAGTTTATTCCGATTATTAAACAGAATCCTATATAAAATCCCAACATATTAAATTTTATCATTGATATAAGTCCTGCGCATAATCCAGATAAAAACATTTCTTTACTTGATATTTTATCTTCTTTAAAATATTTTAATAATATATAAAGTCCACATAAAAAATATGGCATACTAAATTCTTCAGCACTTCCTCCATGAACAAAAAATACAGATGAAGTAAATAATGCTGAATATATTGGAAGTATAATATATGCATGTTTATCTTCTAAATATAATTTTATTATTTTATACATAATATATAAAGATATTGTCATAGAAATGACTTCTAATATAAATACTCCAATAAAACTTTTTTGACTTATTATATTTGCAATTAAAAATATAAAATATAAGAATGGTCCCTTTTGCTCAAATAAATCTTTATATGGAATCATTCCATGTAGCCATCCTTTTGATACTGTCATAAATGCATTTTCATCAACCCAAGTATTAAAACAATATATTGGAGAATTTTTACTGCATATAAATATACATATAAATGAAATTAAAAATAAATATATTAATAATTTTAAATTTATTTTTTTCATTATTATCACCTTTATAATTATAACATAAAAAAAGCATATAATTTATTTTTTATATGCATTTTTATATTCTCCTGATTTTATATCATCTATCCAATCTTGATTATTTAAATACCAATCTACTGTTTCTTTTATTCCATCTTCAAAAGTATATGTTCTATCCCATCCTAGTTCTTTTTCTACTTTTGATGAATCAATTGCATATCTTAAATCATGTCCTGGTCTATCAGATACAAATTCTATTAAACTTTCTGGTTTATTCATTTGTTTTAATATAGTTTTAACTACTTCTAGATTAGTTCTTTCAGAGTGTCCCCCTAAATTATATACTTCTCCTACTTTTCCATTTCTAACTATCATATCTACACCTACATTATGATCATGTACATGTATCCAGTCTCTTACGTTTTCTCCTTTACCATACACTGGTATTTTTTCATTATTTAATGCTTTACTTATTACAACTGGTATTAATTTTTCTGGAAATTGATATGCTCCATAATTATTTGAGCATCTACTTATAGTAGTTGGAAGGTTAAATGTTCTATGGTATGCTCCTACTAAAAGGTCTGCACCAGCTTTAGAAGATGAATATGGACTTGATGTATGTATTGGTGTTTCTTCAGTAAATAATAAATCTTTTCTATCAAGTGGTAAATCTCCATATACTTCATCTGTTGATACTTGATGATATCTTTTTACATTATATTTAAGCGATGCATCCATTAATACTTGTGTACCAATAATATTTGTTGTTAAAAATATCCCTGGATTTTTTATTGAATTATCTACATGTGATTCTGCTGCAAAATTTATTACTACATCAAATTTTTCTTCATCAAATAATTTATCAACAAACTCTCTATCTGTTATATCACCTTTTACAAATTTAAAATTATCCTTATCTTCTAATGATTTAATATTATTATAATTTCCTGCATATGTTAATGCATCTAAACATACATATTTATCATTTGGATATTTATTTACTACATAGTGAAGAAAGTTGCTTCCTATAAAACCTGCCCCACCTGTTACTAAATATTTCATAATGTTCTCCTTATTTTAATTCTAATTTTTTTGTATCTTCTAATTTTTGTTCTTTTAATTCTTTTGAATATCTCTTTAAAGCATCTTTCCAATCTGGTAATCTTTTAAATCCTGCTTTATCTAAACAATCTTTGCTTAAGCATGAATTATGTGGTCTTTTTGCCTTTGTTGGATATTCTTCTGTTGTAATATGGTTTACTTTCATTGTTTCACCATTTACTTTATATATTTCTTCTGCAAAATCAGCCCAAGTTGTATATCCTTCATTATTTGCATGATATGTTCCATATTTATCAGTTTCTGCCATATCTACAAGTAATCTTGCTAAATCAACAGTATATGTTGGTGATCCATATTGATCTGCTACTACATTTACTTCTTCTCTTTTTCCTACTTGATTAAGCATTGTTTTTACGAAGTTTTTACCATTTATTCCAAATACCCAAGATGTTCTTACTATAAAATGCATTGGATTAAATTTAGCTTCTTCTTCACCTTCATATTTTGTTTTACCATAAACACCTATTGGATTAACTTTATCATCAACATCATATGTTTCTGGATATGGTTTTTCTCCATCAAATACATAATCTGTTGAAACATATATTAATTTTGCTCCTATAAGGTCTGTCACTTGAGCAATATTTCTTGTTCCAATTTTATTTACTTCTCTTGCTTTTGATTCATCATCTTCTGCTTGATCAACTGCAGTGTAAGCTGCACAGTGTATAACTACATCTGGTTCTGATTCTACTATACATTGTTCAACTTGTCTTGGATTTGTTATATCCATGATATTTCTATCATATTCTAATATATCGTTATAGCCTCTTCTTTTTAGTTCTTTTACTACATCATAACCTAATTGACCAGTTGTTCCTGTTACTAAAAATCTCATTATAACACCTCTTTAAAATATTCTGGTGAAAGTGCTAATGTTGGATGTACTTGGTCTTTTTCTGAGAATATTGGATCTTCAATTCCATATTTTTCAAATTGCCAATCTATATTTACATCTGGATCATTCCAAATAATTCCACCTTCAGATTCTTTGTTATATACATTATCAACTATATACTCAAAATAAGTATTATCTTTAAGTGCTACAAATCCATGAGCAAATCCTCTTGGTACATATAAAGCTCTACCATTTTCAGGTGTAAGTTCTACACTTGTCCATTCTCCATATGTAGGTGAATCTACTCTCATATCTACTACTACATCTAATACTCCACCATCTACACAGCTAACTACTTTAGTTTGTGCATATGGATTTTTTTGGAAGTGTAATCCTCTTATTGTTCCTTTTACACTTCTTGAACGATTTAACTTTTTAAAATCTTTAAATCCTAATTCTTGAAGTGGTTCTATATCTACTTGTTCAAAGAAACCTCTTTCATCACCAAATCTTTTTGGTGTTAATATATAGCAATCTTTTAAATTAGTTGCTTCTACTTTAATATTTCTAAAAAATTCCCCTTTTTGTATTTCTTCTGCTCTTTTAATAAATTCTTCTTTTATTTCCATTTTTATCTCTCCATTTTATATTCTAATTTTTTATCATTTTCTTTTGAAACTTTTTCTACTACTTTACTTAAATATTTACCATAGTCATTCTTTTTCATTTCTTCAGCTGCTTTTAGAATTGTTTTTTCGTCAATCCATCCATTTTTATATGCAATTGCTTCTGGACATGATATTACAGTATTATTATTTTTTTGTACTGTTCTAATCATACTAGTAGCATCATACATACTATCAAATGTACCTGTATCAAACCAAGTAAATCCTCCACCTAAAAGTTCTGCTTTTAATTTTCCATTCTTTAAGTACATATCATTTAAAGTAGTTATTTCAAGTTCTCCTCTTTTAGAAGGTTGAACAAGTTTTGCTTTTTTAGAAACTCCTTTTGGATAAAAATATAATCCTGTAATAGCAAAATCTGATTTTGGATTTTCTGGTTTTTCTTCTACACCAATTACATTGTTATATGAATCAAGTTCCATAATGCCAAATCTTTGTGGATCATTAACTTTATTACCAAAAATAGTAGCAATACCATTTTGTGCATTAGTCTTTGCATTTTTAAGCATTTTAATAAAGTCATTACCAAAGAATATATTATCTCCAAGTATCATAGCACATGGATCATCACCAATAAAATCTTCTCCCAATATAAATGCTTGTGCTAGTCCATCTGGTGATGGTTGAATAGTATATTCTAGATTAATACCAAACTGTGATCCATCTCCTAAAAGTTTTTTAAATGATGCTTGATCTTCTTTTGTTGTAATTATTAGTATATCTCTTATACCTGCTAACATAAGCACTGATAAAGGATAATAAATCATTGGTTTATCATATACTTGAGTTAATTGTTTACTAATTCCTTTTGTAATAGGATAAAGTCTAGTACCTGATCCTCCAGCAAGTATTATTCCTTTCATATTAACATTTGGATTTTCTCCATAAGATAATATTTCTTCTATTTTTATATTATAAAGATTTGTTAACATCTTTATTTCATCTATAGTTATTTTTCTAGTTCCTTTTTCTATTTTAATAACTGCATCTCTCCCAAGACCAAGTTTTTCTCCTACTTCCTCTTGAGTATATCCTTGATTTTCTCTTGCATTTCTTAATATTTCTCCAATATTTATTGTATCTAATCTTTGCATACTTTTTCTCCTCCTAATTAAATTTTACTCTTAAATGTTGTAAAAAGCAACATTTTTTGTATAAAATAAATAAAAAACAAGTAATTTACTTGCTTTTATGTAATTTTATTAAACATTTTTTTGTATTTTTTTATTACACTTTCCCATGTATAATTTTCTTTTATTCGCATTTTTGCTTTTTCTCCATACTCATTTATTTCTTTCATTTTGAATTTTTCACACTTTTCTATTTGTTCTTTTAAAGAATCTTCCTCTTTATTAAAATATAATGCACAATCTTTTGATACTTCTTTATTAGAAGGATTATCATATACTATATTTAAATCTGATATACTAAGTGCTTCAAGTAATGATGGATTAGTTCCTCCTTTTGTATGACCATGAATATATCCTCTTGCATTCTTTCTTATTCTTCTAAGTATTTCATCGTCATAAATAGGTCCTACAAATTTAATTCTTTCATCTGAAGGAAATTTAGTTTTCTTCTTTAAAGATTGATAATAGTTTTTATTATTATCAATATCGGATACTATTACTAAATTTCTAGTAGTTTTTGTCTTCATATATTCTTTTATTATCAATTCGTAATTATTTTCTTTTGTAAATCTTCCAACTACCAAATAATATTCTCTTGGAATTATATTATTTTCATCCATAAATTTTTTTGTTTTTTTATCAATATCTTTTATATCTTTTTGATATGCACCATATGGTATATAAGTTATTGGTTTATCATATATTTTCATGTTAGATTCTGTAACTTTAGAATCACATACAATATGATCTATATTTTTTAAATTAGATTTATTTAATTTTATATTACCTGGATTTATTATTATTTTTGCATTCATCTTTTTTAATATAGATGAATATTTTTTTGTTGGTTTAAATCCTATTATATATAATATTACATTATTCATATTATATATTCTTATATATTTTTGATAATATTTAATTGCTTTTTTTATAAAATCTTTTCTATTATAATTTTTTGCATATATTGGATTACATACTACACCATTATTTATATATTCTGATGCGTTTATATCTTGAGTTATTTCTGGAACATAAAATCTTACATTCTTATCATCATAATTATCTATTAAGTTAGTTATAAATGTTTCATGGCCGCCAAGTGTTTTTTTGTATCCCTTTGAACCTATAATAATTATATTTTTCATAACTCCTCCTATTTAAATTATAACATAAAAAAAGAAAATTAAATTTTCTTTTTTATTCTTGATATTAAATATATTATATATGCGATAAATAAGCTTATATAGTAAAACATTCTAAGTATAAATATCTTAAATATATTTGCTTTAACATATTTCTTTTGGAAATATTTTTGACTTGTTTTTAATATTTTATATTTCCTAATAGAATTTATATTTTTATCAACACTAACAGATTCATTATGTATAACAGATAATTCATTATCAACATATACATTTTTATTTAACTCTTTTAATTTATAACTAATTATATTTTCTTCATAATAAAGGAATGTTCCTTCATCAAAATAACCTATTTGTTCAAAATCTGATTTTCTTATCATAAAGAAGCATCCTGATACTACTTCTACTTTTTGTAATTTTTCATCTATTTTTGGATAGAACATTTTCTTTCTTGCCCATCTATGTACATAATTTATATTAGAAAGTAATTCATCTTTAAACGTTGGTATTCTCCAACCATTTGCTTCTTCACCATTTTGTTTAATTAATGGTGCGATTATACTTATATCTTTATTTTCTTTTAAATCTTTTATAAGTCCTTTTATTACTTCTTCTTCTACTATAATATCTGGATTTGATATAATTATATTATCTATTTTATAATTCTTTGTTAAATATTTAATACCATAGTTATTACCATATGCATAACCTTTATTTTCATCTGTTTTTATTACATATATATTGTCTGTTTTTAATTTTTGTAACTTATCATATGAATCATCACTACTATTATTATCTACTACTACTATATGATTTAATGATTTATAATTTTTAATTTTATCAATCATTTTTTTAGTAGATTCATAATCATTATAATTTAATATAACTATACCTGTTTTCATTTTCTACCTCTCAATTTTATAATGATAAATATAATTATGCATATTATTATATTTGTATATATTTTACTATTATTTAAATTAAATTTATCTATTAATATATACATAAATAATACATCCATTGTTAAATGAAATAATTTTGTTATTAAATAATTTTTATTTAATTTTATATCGATTAATTTATTTATAAGTAATGCGACTATAAAAGTTATTCCAAAAGAAATAAGTGTATTAATCATGTAATTAAAATTTAATAAATTATATATAATTACATTTAATATACTAAGTATTACTCCTGGAAATCCATAATACATTATATTTCTATATTTATTATACCAACTTATATTATCTGTTTCGCTAATATAATTATCTAATACTTTTACAAAATTTTTATTATTTGATTTATATTGCTTTGGTTTAAATGTTTTTGCATTTTTTAATACTTCACTTAATTTATCAAAATCATCTAATTTTAATATAAATCCTCTTTTTACAAATTCATCAATTATTTGATGTTGATGATCATTTGCAGCTTCTTCATATTTCTTTTCTCTTGCTGCGGCAATTACTGGTTTTTTATATTCAAGTGCTTGAAGTATAGATCCTACTCCTCCGTGAGTAATTATTACATCTGCTTCTTTTACAAGTTTATCTAATTTTTCTTTTTCTATTAAATCAAATACTTCTATTTTATCGGATTCTATTTTATTACATCCTGCTTGCATTATTACTTTATCTTTTATATTTCCGTTTTCTACTTCTTTTTTTACTGCATTTAATAATCTTTTAAAATTATAATCACTTGTTCCTACTAATACTAATATCATTAATAAATCCAACCTCCTACTACTGCATCAGGATATAATTCAGTTAATGATTCCCATTGCACTACAAATAAGTTGCTTATTGGATATACTAATCTCCCTGTTGCTGTTTTTGTTTTCATATTTGCGAATGTTTCTACATATATTACTTTACTACCAAATATTCTTGCTATGTAGCACATTGGTCCTGCAGTATGGGTTCCTGTTGTTATTATATATTCAGGATGAAATTTTAAGTATATAAATAAACTTTTAAAACTATTAAATAATAATTTAAATGGATAAACTAACTTATTTGTATTTTTACTTCCTGCGACTAAATATTTTACTTTTCCTTTATATTTATCTTTTAAATATAAATTAGATTTTACTTTTTCAGTCATAAGTAAAAAATCATATCTATTAAACATATCTTTTAATTGTAATAATTCAGATAGATGTCCACCTGTTGATGATATAAATAATACTCTTTTCATATAATCACTCCAATATTTCAAACCATAATTTTTCTACTGTTTCTGATGAATATTTATAAATACTTTCTCTTGCATTTTTTCCAAGTTCTTTTCTTAATTCTTCATCAGTTATTAATTGATTTATTTTTTCTATAAATTTATCTTCATCTCTATTTTCAATTAAATACCCATTTTTATTATTTTCTATTATTTCATTAGCACCTTCTGCTGATGAATATGCGATTGCAGGAATTCCATGACTCATAGCTTCTATTAATACTATCCCAAAACTTTCAGTATAAGATGTCATTAAATATATGGATGTTTTATTTAGTATTTTATCTATATATTCTTTATTTTGAAATCCATGCATTACTACATTTGTTAAATTATTTTCTTTTATATATTTTTCTAATATTTCTTTATCGTCTCCATCCCCGATTATTTCAAGTGTCCAATCTGGATGAGTAACTTTTAATTTATTCATTATTTTAAGTAGATCTAACTGTCCTTTTTCATTTGATAATCTTCCTACACAAGCAAATCTTTTTTCTTTTAAATTTGATACTTTACTAGGTATATTATCAAGTACGTTAGGTATATATACTACTTTTGTATTATCAAATTTATCTTGATAATATTCTTTTAAATTATTTGATACTAATACTAAATAATCTAAATTTTTACATGAATTAATTAATTCATTTGCTATTTTCATATTACCATGATGATGATTATGTTCCCAACCAATAGTTAATACATTATCTTTTTTATTCTTTGAAAGCCAATTATTAAATAACGCTCTTGTTGATATTATTATGTCACTATCCGTTTCTTTTATATAATTAATTATTGAATTTTTTCTTTTTCTTAATACTTTTATACTTGTTAAGACTTCTTTAAAAATATTTTTTATATTTTTGTTTTTTATTGCTTCTTTAAATTCATCTTTATTAGGTTTTACATTTGTTAAATATTTTACCTTTACATTTTTATCTAAATCAAATATAGGTTTATCATATAATTTATATACACATGCTATTTCTACTTCATATTTTTTAACTAGCATATTAGCAAGTGCACATACACATTTTTCTATTCCACCATAACCTAAATGTAATGATAATATTGATACCTTTTTCATATAATCACCTTTAAATAATTATATCATAAAATAAAAAAGATAATCAATGATTACCTTTTTCTATTTTCTTGAGAAAATAATCATATCCATATGAAGATAATATGAATATTGAGATTAATGCAAAATAAATATATTTTGGATTAATTTCTATAAGTAAATATACAAAGAATGTTGTTACAAGCATTATTACAAAGAATACTGAATTATCTTCATATATTTTCTTTCTATTTAATATTACTCCTATAAAGCACATAAATAATGTTATGAAATATACATAATTATTAAATTTTAACGATATATTTTCTATTAATGAATATTTTATTGTATATCCCATTATTGTTATTGTTTTGTTTTCTAAAGATTCACTTCTACTATTTTCTTCTGGAAGAAGCCAAAAATGACTAGCTTTACATACCATTAATTTTGGCATTTTTTTAGATTTTATTCTTTCTACTATTACTTTCTTTTCTAATTCTTTATCTTGTATTATTGCCTCATCATCTTCATTATAATATCCGCAATGATCAGGATTAAATCCAAGTACAAATTTCCATAATGGATTTGTATTTTTAAGTCCTACTGGATTTATATCTAATCTTTGTACTATCATTGATGCGACTGTTCCTATAGACATATATATAACTATAAATACTAGTAATTTTTTACCTGTATTAATAATAGTTTCTTTTTTTAGTTTTAGAATGCTAAATACAAGTAATGAGAATACTACTACTATTCCTTCTGGTCTTATTATATTACCAAGTGAAATAAGTACTGCCGCTACTATATAATCTTTTATAGTCGTTTCTTTCTTTATTAAGAATAATATTCCTAAATACATTAATCCTGCAGATAATATTTGATTATTAAGCATTGCATTCATTATTAGTGATATAGGTAATATCATATAAAGTATTGACGAAATTTTAGCAACTTTTTCGTTTGTTAATTTTTTACTTACATAATAAACTAGTAATACTGTTAATGATGATACGATTGAGTTTATTATTTTTATTGCCATTTCAGTTCCAAATATTTTTAGTATTGTTCCTTGATATATTACAAGTCCTGTTTGATATCCCCACATTTTAAAATATGTAGTATTCGCAAATGTATAATCGTGATTTGCAAATTTCCATGATGCTTTTATTAAAGTTTTATAATCATCAAATGATGAATAATTTATTACGTTAATTAAGATTAATCTTATAACTAAACTTGTTATAAATAATATTACTGGAAATTTTTTTATATTTGTCTTTAATGCTATGAATAATACTACTAGATATGCAAGTATTGCAAATATTAAATAACTTTTTATTGTAAATATTATTGTTATTATTGAAAATACTAATATTGTAAAATACCAAAATAATTTTGTTAATAAGTTATCTTTCATATTACTACCTACTTTCATTAAATTTATTATATGATATCAAAATGATACTAGAGACAAATATTACTGCTGATGGTACATCTAATATATGTCCTACAAAGAATGCACATAATATTGATGTTATTACAGATATAAATAATAATGAATTTTCTAAATTCATAAAATTAACTTTAAAATTTTTAAAATATTCTTTTATTATGTTTATTATAAGTACTAGGTATACACTAAATAAAATTATAAATCCTACAATTCCTTGGTGAATTAATAATACAAAATAATCCATTTCACAAGTTTTTAATATTCCATTATTTGTATACCCTATTCCAAATAATTTATGAAGTAATGATGATTCTTTAAATATTTTAAATGAATCACCTAGCATTGTAAATCTACTTCCAAATACGAAATGATCTATATTTTTAAATGTTAATAAATCTTTAAATGAATGTATATTTAAAAATTCTAAGTGAGTTAATAAGTTTTTATAGAATGCTGTTGTTGGTAATAATTTAATAAATAATATGGTAATTATTGTTATTACCACTAATCCTGTTATTAATATTAAGTATTTTTTGTTTTGAATTAATTTTATAATTGCATATATTACAAAATACATAAATACTAATGCTATGCATATAAGTGGTCCTTTTGTTCCCATTGTTAATAGTGTATAGATATATATTATTGTAAAGCATATAATAGGTATTTTTTTATTATTTTTTATTAGAAAAAGTATTAATATTGGAAAAAGTATACTAAGTATATTTCCAATTACGTTAGCAGCTACATAAAAACCTACACTTCCCTTTTTTGTAATTGCATAACTATTATGTCCTATATTTAATATATTTGGTATAAATATTAAAAGTAAATACATAATGAATGCTAGTGATAGATATTTTATATTTATTTTATCTTTAATACTTAATGCAAATAATATTGTTATTGGAAAAAACATTACTTTAAGTAACACTTTTATTTCATATATCATATCTATTCTATTTTTAGATATTGCATTTATGAGTATGTATATTATTGAATAAAGTAATAAAAATAATAAATATTTTTTATATTTTTTCTTTATAAATATTAAATAATATACCATTATACATGTAAAAATTGCTTTTAAAGTATAATCTATATAAGTCATTATATTATTATTAAATAATCCATATAATGCATCTAATATTGGAATGCTAAGTATAAATATATTAAATATTTTTACTATATTTTTTTCTAATAATTTATTCACTCTATCACTTCTTTTCTTTTTTGTATCTTTTCTATTATATAGTTATATCCATAACTAGAAAGTATAAATATTGATATTTGTATAAAATATGAATATCTTGGTCTTAATTCTATTAATAGATATACACAGAATGTTGTTATTATCATTATTACAAAGAATATTGAATTATTTTCTTTTATTTTCTTTCTATTTAATATTACTCCTACTATACACATAAAAAGTGTAACTATATAAATATGTTTATTATATTTAAGTGCTATATTTTCAATAGTATCATAGCTAATATTTTTCCCCATTATTTGATATGTTTGTGATTTTATTTCTTCACTTTTAGTATTAGAATCTCCCATCAACCAAAAGTTATCTATCTTACATATCATTAGTCCTGCAATTTTATCTGTATGAGATAGTCTTTCTTTTACTACTTCTTTTTCTTTTTCTTTTTCTATATTTCCTAGATATTTTTCATCATTTGGGTCATAATATCCACATGTATTGTAATTAAATCCAAGTACAAATTTCCATGTAGGATTTGCATTTGATAATCCTTTTGAATTTATTCCAGTTTTAATTATTAATAGAGATGATATATTTCCTATTAAGAAGTATACTACTAAAAATACCACTAACTTTTTAGATATATCTAATATTTTATCTTTCTTTAATCTTAATATTTCAAATACTATAAGAGAAAATATTACTATTATTCCTTCTGGTCTTAATATATTTCCTATTGATATTAATACTCCTGCGATTATATAATCTTTTATTTTTGTTTCTTTTTTTATTAAGAAATATATTCCTGCATACATTAAAAGCGCTGATAATATATGATTATTAAGTACTGTATTTAATATAAGTGGTATTGGAAGTATCATATATAATAATGATACTACTCTGGCAGATTTTTCACTTGTTAATTTTTTACTCATATAATATATAAATAATACTTGAAGTGATGAAAATATTATATTAAATACTTTTAATGCAAATTCTGTTTTAAATAATTTAAATAATATTCCTTGATATATTACAAATCCTGTTTGATAAGCCCATGTTTGAAAATATAAAGTATTTCCAAATGAATAATCATGATTTGCAAATTTTTGAGCAGCATCCATCATTATCCAAAAGTCTGCGACTTGTGGAAATTTACCTACTTTTATTACTACAAATCTTATTAATAGACTTAATATAAATAAAAATATTGGAAAATGTTTTATTTTAGTATTGAATGATACTAATATTACTCCAATAAATGTTAATACCGATAATATAAAATAATTGTTTACTAAAAATAGTATTGTTATAACAGAAAATACTGCTATTGTTAAATATAAAAATAGTGTTTTTAATATATCTTTCATAAATTTACCCTCTAAATAAATTATAAATTATTTAAGGTATTTTTGCAATAATTATGATATAATTCATACTGTAGGTGATTATATGAAAAAACAATATATTAATTTCTTAAAATTTATATCAATTATTCTTGTAATATTTATACATTGTATATCTAAAGCATGGAATGCATCTGATGTAAATTCTAATATGTTTAAAGTTCTTACATTTATTGATTCTCTAGCAAGAGTATGTGTTCCTATTTTTGCAATGTGTAGCGGTGCTATATTTTTAAATAGAGATGATTCTATTAAGAAGATTATTTTTAAATATATTTTAAAAATTTATATTATCTTTATAATTTTTAATTTTTCATACAAGTTAGTTGATTTATTTATATATAAAGATGGTATTTTAAATATGAATATATTACTTTCATTTTTAAAAGATAGTTTTCTTTTAAGAAGTATATATCATTTATGGTATTTAAAAATAGTTATTATTATGTATGCATTTATTCCTTTATTTAAACTATTAATTAATAAGAATAAATATATTAATCATATTATATTACTTGTATTATTTATAACATTTACTATATTACCAATGTTTATTAAAGAAAGTCATTTTATTTATATATGTGGATCATTTGGATATTTACTTTATTTTTATCTTGGTTTTTATCTTGATAAATATAAGTTTAAATTTGAAAATATTATCTTTTGTATATTGAGTATTATATCTCTTATTTATACATATATTAATACAATTAATTTATGTATAAAATTAAATATGCCTAATGAAGAATATTTAGGGTATCAAAGAATAAATATTTTATTGATGGCAGTATTTGTATTTATACTTGCTAAACATTTTAAATATGATAAAATTAGTAAATTCTTAGATATTGAAGCTATTCATAATTTTAATATTTATTTATTTCATGGTTTTGTTATAGGTGGTCTTCAATATTTAAAAATAATTAATGTATATAAATATAATAATATTATTATGTTATTTATAAATGTAATTTTAGTATATATATGTTGTTTTATAATTTCATATATATTAAAAAAAGAAAAGAAAGTAGCATCCCGCATACTTTCTAAGTCTAACACATAAACTATCATGTCATTTATATAATGGTTAAAAAAAACATTTTTATTCATCTAAAAATGTTTTTTCTTTTTTATGTTTCTTTTTTTCTGCTTTTAATTCTATACTCTTCATAACTGTTGTTCCTTCTAAATCTTGATATTTTACTTTTCTACTTGGAGTATCTGTTTGCATTTTTTTTAATTCTAAATATTTACTTTTAAATTTAGAATTTTTTGATAGTAATACTAATACAACTATTAGTAAGAATAATATTACTGCACCTAGTACTATAAATGCTAATTTTAATTTACTTACTAAATTTTCGTATGATTTGATTTGATCATTATCAAATCTTTGAATTGTTCCTTCTTGCATATCATATAAATAAAAGCCTTTTTTACCTGTTTCTACATTAAGTCCATATACTAATCTAAATTTTGAATTATCTTTTATAGAATATCCTACTACTTCTTCTCCATTATAATCAAATTTATCTTTTTTATATCCATGAGGTATATTTATATCTTCATCAAGTACGATTATATTTATACTATTTGATACTATTGGTGAATACTTTGTATATTTATTATTTTTTGAATTATATACATATAATGATATATTTCCTATTTGATCTTTTAGTGCCACTAAAGTACATTTTATTTTTTTGTTATAGAAACTTTCTATTTCATTATTATCTATCATTATAGTTTCTTTTTCAAAACCATTTGGTGTATCTATACCAGTTAATTTTTTTAATACTGTATATTCTTTATTATTTATTTTTACTGTTATAGGACTTGCTTCTACTACGTTTGCATTTATCTTATATGTTCTTGATGCACCATTTTCTGCTGTTACTGTTATTGATATAATATTTTGTCCTTCTTTAACTTCTACTTTCCCATCTCCTGATACAGTTGCTTTTTCATCATTTTTTTCTGCTTTTATATTTATTTCTTTTACATCATTTGATAAATCTACACTATATTCTAAGGTATCTTTATTAAACTCTGGTGTTAATTTCATTCCTTCTACAGTTAATGATTTTAAACTATTATCAGAACTTTTATTATCTTGTTTTGAATTATTACTTGAAGTTCCTCCTACAGTTATATTAAGGCTTCCTTTTGATGATTCTACTTCTTTTTCTGTATTAAAATCTAAGATTCTTGCTGATGTTACTTTTATTGTTGTTGATCCATTAGCAATTGCTTTATATTTTAATGTATACGCCTTTGTTGATGAATTACCATCTCCTACATCTGCTTGATACTCTTCTCCACTTTCTAGTGCTAAGAAACTACTATCATGACTTATTTGATATTCAAAACTTCCAAGTTTTCCACCATCTTCAGCAACTAATACAGTTACTGTAAATGTACTTCCTAATGATACTGTTTCATTATTAGTTGTAAGTTTTACTCTAGCTGATGCTGCATATACATTTTTAATACCTATAAATGGTATAAATAATAATGTTAATACTAATAATCTTTTTAATATTTTCATATTTTTCACCTCTATTAATAAGGAATGCTACTATTGTTCTATAGTAGCAACTCCTTTAATTTGTTTTTGTACTTTTAATAAATCACTTATATCTACTGTTCCATCTTTATTTGTATCAGCAGCTGTTACATAATTTCCTGATAACATACTTGCTTTCTTTATATTTTTTTGTACTTTAAGTAAATCTATTATATCTATTTTTCCATTTCCATCAGTATCTCCATATATTACAACTGAATATTCTTTTGATTGATTATTATTTGTAATAGATACCTTATCATTTGTTCCAATAATTCCATTTGTTTTTGCTTTTCCTTCTTTATCTTTCATAGATACAGTTGCTGTTGGGAATCTATTCTTAATATTAGCTATTATATTTGAAGCATCATCACCAACATTTATCTTACTTATAACACCATTATTATTGTTATAACCAATTGCACTTATTATTTCATTTGGTGTAGATGTTGCTTGACCTATTCTATTAACTGTTATTATATAATTTCTAACGCTTCCATTAGCTGCTATTACTGATACTGTTATAGTTGTATTATCACTTGTTAAATTATATGTTCCTGTTCCTTTAATACTAGAATACACACTAGTTTTATTTGCGCTTACTTCAACAGAATTTACTGTAGCAGCTACTGTACATGTATAGTTACTAGCAGATGAAGTAAATGATGGATTTAAATTACAATTTGATACACTTAAACTACTTAATGTATTTGTACCATTTTCAGTTGTACTTAATGTTGTTGCTTCTGGCATATTATTATATACCGGAATCTTAAATACATATGACCCATCCATTAAACCAGCATTGAAATAACTTGTATATGTTGAATAAGATTCTGTATATGGAGCTTTTACGTTCTGCATGTATTGATTTGTATAATAACTTGGTGTTATCGTATTGAATTTTTCATAATAATTTGTTACTTGTCCTTGTGCTATATAATTATTACCAATGGTAGACGCTCCTCCCATTATAGATGGATACTGATTATTCCATCCTTTGTTTTTGGCATATGATAATCCACTCATTATAATGTCATAATCATTATTACCACTTGCACCTACATTAAAGAAATTATAGTATCCTACATAATTTCCGTTATATCCATTACCTAAAGTTAATACAGATCCACTTTTACCTTGTTCAAGTAATACTCTACTTGCTAAATGAATTGGATTAACATTGTTTTGTCTTCCTGCTTCTAAGAATATATTAGCAAAACTAAATGTTTGGTTATTGTAATTTACATTACCTGCCATAAAACTTCCATTTAACATATTTTGAATAGTTGATGCATCTTGACTACTTGATGAATAATCAAGTGCTTCAAACATAAATATATGTCCCTCATTTAAGAAGTTTCTTGGATCTATAAAATATCCTATTGTTTGCTTGCTTGCTGCATACCAGCCAGTACCATATTGAGTATATGTTCCATTTACATATGCACCATCTTCTGTTGATCTAAGTGATGCATTAGATGATTGTATTAAATTTTTATTTACAGGATATGCTTCTCCGTTTATTACATCATTAAAGTTTAAATTAGGTCCTGAAACTTTAAAATCCCAATTTGGATGTAATCCATGTAAAATTGCTAATTTTTCTACATAAGATTCAGGAAACCCTTTTGTTCTTAATGTATTTTTATAATTTTCATCTATAGTAATTTTTGAAGTACTAACGTACTTACTTGCTACATAACCCTTATAAATAAATCCGCTATATAAAAATTGTATTTGATACCAACCATTTGTTGAACCAATTACTTCTACTGATTCAGGATGAGATAGTGTAATTCCACTTCCTGTATCATTTGTAACTAAAGAATTACTATCCGATGGTCCTGTTCTTACAGAAACTCCATTAGCTATTATTACACCTCTAGTAAATGTTTTTGCTTCTGCATTTACAATTCTATAAGGAAAAATAATCATAACTAATGTTATTATAAATAATAATATTTTTTTCATAACTATTCCTCCTATTCTTTCTATAATTATAACAAAATAACATTTTTGATTAAATATTTCAATAATTTTTTTATTTCATTGTGTAAAAAGAGCGTAAAAAAAGTAACAATTTCTTGTTACTTTTAATTATTTCCTTCTGTATTTGATTCTGTTGATCCTCCTGAAGTACCTCCGCCAGATTCACCACCGGAACCACCAGATTCTCCACCAGAACCTCCTGATGATCCTCCACCGGATTCTCCAGAACCACTTCCGCCAGATTCACTACCAGAGCCTCCTGATGATGATCCACCAGAATCTTTTTTAGTACATACTCCATTTACTTTTTCATATCCCCATTTACATACACATGTTACTTTATCTGCACCTAATTCTTCATTTGCTCCTGTACATTCTGAAGTTGCTTCTTTCTTAGTACATTTTCCATCTACTTTACTGTATCCATTTTTACATACACAAGTCTTTTTATCTGCACCAAGTTCTTCATTATCTCCTGTACATGGATTTTCTTCAGTTGTTTCTTCTGTTTTCTTTTCAGGTACTGTTGGATATGATGGTATTCCACCATATAGATCTTTACCTATTACTTTCTTTTCATATCCTTGATCTGCTGAGAAACTAAAGTTTTTAGCAGGTGTAGCATTTACTATACCTAAATTTTCTTTCATAGCTTTTTTAACAGCAGATACACTTTGACTAGATGGAACATATTCATATAAATTCATACTAGACATAATACCATCTTGAATAAGTGCTCCTCTACCATTTATATATAGTCTTTGCATATCAAGTATATTATTTGTATCAGTTAAATCACTACTAGATGCTAATATTTTCTTAAATAAATTATAGAATGATAATATTTGTTTTCTATCCATATTAGTAGTCATACTTCCACCAACTGCATCAAGTAATGAATAGAATTGATCAACACTTCTTAATGTTTTAGCTTTATTAACTATTCCATTTATAACAAGTTGTTGATTTTGACCTCTGACAAAGTCATTTCTTGTTCCTTGATTATAATGTTTACCACACCAATCAATTGTTTTTCTGTTTCTTGATAAAGCAAGTGCTTGTCTTCCATCAAGATGTTGCCATCCTTTTTCAACAGTAATAATATTTTTAGATGATCTTGTTTCATCTGTTTCACAGAATGCATATGGAACATCTACATCAATTCCACCTAGTGCATCTACTATTTTTATAAGTCCTCTAAAGTTTATTTTTGCATAATAATCTATTTTTACATCTAAGAAATTTTGAATGGTTTTTATCATACAACTATCTCCACCAGATGCTGCATGTGTTATTTTACTATTTACATTTCTATAACAAGATATTGGTACAAATGTATCACGAGGAATACTTAATATAGTAGCATTTAATGTTTCTGGATTAAATGTTATTACTACTAATGAATCTCCAAGACCACTTGTTTGTGTTATTTGTTCTGCAGTTGAATCAACACCCATTAAAAGTATTGTAAATGGTTCAGTAATACTTTTAGTTGATGCTTGTGTTGTTTTATCTTTTTGAACTTTCATTTTCTTTGAATAACTGTCAAGTTCTACTACTTCTGTATCTATATTTTCAAATTTTTGCATTGTTTTATATATATCTACATAACTTCCTGATATAAATGCTGCATCCATTTTTCCTTCATATAATTCATATAATAAAGTTATTGGATCTTCATAATCAATTATTTGACTATCTTTTATATTATTATTAGCCATTATTTCTTTAGATAATACATAATTTTCTATATCTTCTTCATCTTTTACTCTACCTATTTTTGTACTATCTTTTATATCAGATTTTGATGAAAGTTTTCCTTTCATAGCAATTAAACTTGTCTTATATGTTTTATATTTTTGTGTAGATATATTATCTACTACATCAAGTCCTTTGTTTAATGTATATGCTACAAAGAATTGTACTCCACCAAATATTAATAATAATAAAATAGTTATAATACATCTTTTAAATGTAGGTCTATGTCTCATTCTAAAGTATCTTATTACAAATAATAATGCTATTAGAATAAGTGCTCCCATAACTATATATCTTATTAAAGTTTCTATTCCAGTTAGCTTATATAAATTATAAACTAGATACCCTGATATTACTAAATACATTCCTAGTAATACACCAGTAAATAAATTTAAACCTTTAAATCTTCTTTTTCTTTCATTCTTTTCATTACGTGTCATATTTTAGCCTCCTTAATTCATTTTAGCGACTGCGAATTTATCATTATCTTTAACAACTATTACTGTTGCCTTATTTTGATAACCTAAATCCTTTTTATATGTCCAAGTAAGATTTACTTTATATGCTTCACTTATTTGTGCAAATTGATCACCAGATAATTCTGCTGATGCACTTACTGGTTCACTACTAGCAACTTCTATAGTTTCTACAATTGGTAATTCTTGGCTTCTATCACCATTTACATTACTTTTAACATATTTATAGAATTCATCTCTTGATTTATCTATAAATGTTGTTTTATATCCACTATAAACAAATTGTACTCCACCAACATCGTTTTTAGTAATTTTATTATCAAGAGTGAAGAAATCAATTATAAATAATTTTGCTATTTCATTAGAATATTCTTTGTTATCGACTTCTTTTTGAGATAATACTTTCTTTAATTTTTTAAATTCATCTTTAAATAATTTTGTATCTGTTTCAGAAACAGTATAATCAAAGTTTTTAATTTCATCTACTACTTTAGCTTTCTTTTCAGCAGGTTCGTCTTTCTTATTTAATTTTAAAGTAAAGAATACTAAGCCTCCTGCGATTAAAAGTAATAAGAAAAATACTATTAATTTTTTCTTACTTTTCTTTCTTGGTTTCTTACTCATTTTTATTCTCCTTCCACCCTTTGTAATCTATTCTTTTCATTTTTTTCATTTTTTACTAAATCATATAATATGATATCATTTGCAACACTAAGTCTCTTCGAAGCATATTCACTATTTTTTTCTATTTCTCCAGTATTTACTACATAATCAGTATTTAATATCTTATATTGATCTTTTTGACTGTTATAGTAAATATTATTTGTTATCCAGTTACCGTTTGGGAACACCACTATGTTATTATCTGTACTCATTATATCATGTCCTAAATTGTATGTTGGTGTTACACCAAGCATATTTTCAATTGTAGGAGCTGCATCATACATTCCCATAACCTTATCTATTGTTAAATTAAATTTTTTATTTTTTGTCCATATGATAAATGGTACTGATCTATCAAGTTCATATCTAAAATAATCTACATCAATATAATCTTCTGAATCTTTATCTTTTGTTTTATCTGTTTCCTTATCATAATTATACAATCTTGCAAAATCTGCTTTTGGAAGTTTTGCATCATGATCTCCATATATTACTAATAAAGTATTTTCTAAAAGACCTGCTTCATCAAGTTCTGTCATTAATTCATCTATAGCACTATCTGCATAATGAACAGATTTAAAATAATTACCTAATTTAGTATCTTCCATGTATGGATATGATACTGTTTCAACTGTTCCATCATCTTTTTGTACTTCTTCTTTTAAATCTGTATCAAATTCACCATATTTATCAACTGCATCAAATGGTGTATGATTTGAAAGCATTATCATTGTTGCATAGAACTTACCGTATTTTTCATGTTCTTCCTTTAATTTTTCAACTGATTGTTTAAAGAATGATTTATCTGAAAGTCCAAGTCCTATTACTTCATCTATATCATAATCTGCCTTACTATAAAATTTATCATATCCTAAACTTTTATGGAAATTAATTCTATTCCAGAAACTACCATTATTACCATGCATACTTATAGTTCTATAACCTTGTTCTTTTAATAATTTTTGGATAGTTTCGTATTCTCTATTCCAATAACTAACTGCAACTGCACCATTTGTTACTGGTAGAAGTGAAGTTGCAAATGTGAATTCTGAATCTGAACTTGTTCCTCCACTTGCTTGTGCATAATAGTTACTAAAATATATTCCTTCATCTTTTAATCTATTTAATGTAGGTGCAACCTCTTGTCCATTAAATGATGTTCTAAGTGCTGTGTTTTGCACACTTTCAGCATGTATAACTATTACATTATAATCTTTAAACATATTTGTATAATCATTATTAGTGTGTTCTTCTTTTTCAGAATAGAAATCTCTAAATTCTTTTGCAGCATTATCATATCCAAATAATGTATAGAATTTAGCATCTAAACTTTTAAATAAATCATTTAACTGATATGTATACACACCAAATTTAGTTACTAAGAATTCTCTATTCCATTGTTTTGATAATCTACTATATTCTACGCTTGTTACAGTCATAAAGAATAAAGCATATATTACAATTGCACTTGTAAGTGTTCCTGTAAATCTTTTCTTCTTATTTTCTGACATAGCTACTTTATTATAGTGATTAGCTTTTTTTAATTTATAATGTACTATTGTAAGTGCGATTAATTGCCATAAAAATATAAAATCTTTAAATTCCATTACATTCTTTGTAACAGCATCTCCTACATCTATAACTGTTAATGAAATTGCTATTAAAGAGAATGAAGCAAATGACATAAAATATGTATAATAAAGTGAATTTATAATACATATAGCATTTAATATAACTGATACTATCATTAAATATTTAAATCTTGTTTTAGGTTTAAATAAATATACAAATGAACCAAGTAATAATATTAATGCTAAATCCGCTACTACTGGTTTAATTGCAAAAAAGTTATGTACTGTTATAAATCTAAGTAACATACCATTAATTAAGTTAGATACTACAAACGTACAAAACAATATACTTGTATTTAAATAATATTTATAATCAAATTCTTTTATTTGTTTTATAATTTTGTTAAATTTTTTGCTTAGTTTCTTTTTCACAAAAATTACCTCCAAACATATAAATTATATCACTTTTTATCAATTAAATATAGACCCCTTATATTTTTTACTATATTAGTGTAAATTAATTTTGACTTTTTAAATAACTTGCATTAATACTCATTCCAAGAACAAAAACATAACTCATTAAATATAGCCATAACATTAATATTATTATATTGGCAGCACCACCATAAAAAATATCATATTTTGTTAAGTATGTTATATAAAACGAATATCCAGCAGTTATTACTACCCATAATATTGAAGTAAATAGCGCACCTTTATTTACTGATTTACTTGGTATTGTTCTATTTGGAGAATATATATATATTATCTTTAAATTTATAAATATAACTATAACTGATAATGGCCATTTTAATATAGAATATAGTTTTATTATATTTTCGGTTACTATTCCGTAAATACCTAGTATTTCTAATATTTTAGACCCAAGTACAGGTATAACTATTAAAAATGCCATTAATACAATTAATATAATTGAAAATGCTATTGATTTTAAAAATGTTCCTAAACTATTAATATCTTTTGTCTCGTATATAACAGATGCTACTCTTATAATAGATCTTGTTCCTTTTGATACTAATAATAAAGCGGATACTATTAATACTATTATATTGTAATCTAATCCTCTTCCTTTTAATAAAGGAGTTATTAATGTTCCAACATGCGCTGGTAATGCATCTATTATTGCATTTTTTACATCTAATACATTTGCTCCTATTGCAGATGCAATAATACCCATAATAAGTATTATAGGAATTATAGATAGCAATAAAAAGAAAGACAATTGTCCTGGTAAAATGGACATAACTGGCTTTCTTATAAGTTCAAGTAAATATTTAAAGAAATTGTTAATTTTTCTTCTAGTTTCGTTTATTTTTTCCATACTTTCACCTATTTATTACTATTTTTCGTCTTGAGACTCCTTATTTGTTTTTATTTCTAAGACTGCTTCATTGATTGCATCATCTATAGTTTTAACATCATCAAGAATCATACTATATCCAAGTGACGCACCAAATTTATATGGTAAATTTTTAAATTCTTTATATAGTCTTCTCATATAAGTTATTACTTTAGTTTCTTCATATCCTACTAAATATATTAAGAATTCATCTCCATTAGTTCTTACAATATCGCTTTGTTCTAATTGATTATTTATTAATACATTAGCAGCTTGTTTAATAACCATATCCCCTTCTTCATGTCCATAAACATCATTTATATGACCAACTTTATTTACATTAACAACAATTATTGCTTGTGGATATATTTTATTAGCTTGCCATTTTAAATAATTTTGATTTAAATAATGTCTATTTTTTAATGAAGTTAAATGATCTACATATTTCATCTTATCTTCTTTTTTAACTCTACTAGAAATTGTTCTATTTTTGAAATATAAAATACTAAATACAGTTAATACTACTATTCCAATTATAAAATATACATAAGATAAATCTATTTTTTTACTATCATTACTAAATTTTAATAATGCTCTTGATTTATATAAATCTGTATTTAATGTTGATACATAATATTTAAATATACTATTAAATGTTTTATTTTTATTTGAATTTACTAATATGAAATTGAAATCATCATTAATATCTTCTTCATATATTACTTTAAATGATTCTAGTTCATTATTTTTATAATAATTGTATGTATTATAATCTAATATTACTATGCTATCATCGTTTAATGAATTAAATAAAGTAGATGCTTTTTTAAATTTCTTAACATTAGCATTAGTATTATCTTCAATATAACTAGCTATTTTATTATCTAACATTGATACATTTTTATCTCTTAAAGATACAAATGAATTCATTGTAGTATTTATATTATTTATGCTTGTTAATACAACTAATTTTTCATTATATGTTGATGTAGTATAATCAACTTTATTTGTTATATTTTTAAAATCATAATAATTAAATGCTAAATCAACTTTTCCATCATTTATAGCTTTTGCTAAATCATCTATTGATGTATATTCTTTTACTTTAAATGAAACTTTCATTGATGATGCAAAATCATCTAATATTTCACTATTATAACCAATAAATTCATTATTAATTTCTGTTTCATATGGAATATTTCTTACATATCCATATATATAATCTTTTGATGTAAAATCAGCTTTTGCTATTTCATCTAATCCTTTTTGTTCCATATATAAATCAAATAATCTTTCATTATATGATTTATCAAATCCATTTCTTTTCCATCTAATATAATATTTTTTTATTATACTATTTAATACTTTTTCTTTACCATTTACTTTTAATACATAATTAGTATAAATATCAGAAATATTATAAACAATATAATAATTATTTTTTAATATTTGTTTAATATATATATTTTTTGGAACTATTGCATATTTAATATCATTGTCATTTAATGCTTTTACAATAGTATCAATATCATTATATGTATTATATACAACACCTGAATTATCATTTAAATATTCTTTTATCATACTTAAATCAGTATCTAATACGCCAATAACTGAATTTGTTAAATCAGAAAATTTCTTTACTCTTTCACTATCTTTACTAATCATTACATAGTTATCAGTATAAAATGATAGTTCATTATCTTTTAATGCAGAATTATCATTTATTTCAAATGTATATCCCGAATCATCTGATGATTTAGCTTTAGAGTATGGAATCATATTAAAATTTAAATTTGTTTCTTTAGTAAAATCATTTAAGAAATCAAAAAATACTCCATCTCCTTCATCACCAAATAAAGGTAAATCATTTAAAATAGATACATCTATAACAGTAGATTTATTTTTTTCAATCCATCTTTTTTCAATAATAGAAAATACACCGTTTCTATCATTTTTATTTTTAGAATATATTGCTATTCCTAATACTCCAAAAATAACTGTTAAAAGTATTATAATTATTAAAATTTTCTTAACACTTATTTTTTTATTTTTCTTTTTCATAATTATCAACCTACCAAACTATACTATCTTTGTTTGAATTTTTATATCCCATTATTGGGAATTTTTTCTTTACTTCAGTAGTTGTAGAACCATCTTGATTTGTTGTTTGAACTTCTTCTCCTACTTCTTCTGTATTTGTAATCATATATTGAATATCATAAAAACCTTTTACTTCATTAGAAAATTTTTCAAGTGAAGCTTGTGCGATTGCTTTTGCATCATCTACGCTTACATCTTTGTTAACATTAAATATTACATTAATTATTTTTCCATGAATAACAATTTTTGCTGTAGATACTTTTTCATCCGCACTTATAGAATCAGTTATACTTTTTTGATCTTTATCTGTGAAACTAATTTTATTAATTCCATCTAATCTATTTCCATACTTACTTCCACTTCCTGTGAAAAATACTCCTCTTAAAAAGAATATACATATAAAGAATACAACTAATAATATTAAAAATATTATAAATCTTTTATTTTTTATTAAACTTTTTATTTTACCTTTCATTCTTACACCTCACGTAAATTCAATTATATCATATATAAAACTCTAAATCAATCAAGCTAATTTCTTATCTTCGTTAGGAAAAACTTCTTCATATTGACGTACAAGATTTCCTAAATCATAGAAATTTATATTTAATGCTTGAGCTCCTGTTATGGTAGCGAATCTTGGATAATCTTCTATTTCTTTTTCAACTTTGGTTACTTTCTTTGGTTCTTCTTTTTGACTTAATATTGAATCTAAAGTCATAAAATTTTGATTTTCTTCTACTACTTTTTCTTCTTTTTCTTCTTTTACTTCTATTTTATTTTGTTTATACTCATCTAATTCATTTTGTAGCTTATTTATTTTATTTATTGCAGCATAATTTTTATAGCTCATATATACCTCCTAATTAATTGTCTCATTCATAATAGCTTCTCTTACCATTTTCCATTCTTCTTGATCAGTTATGGCATCAAAATACACACCATTTTCTTCTTCTCTAATTCTTGAAACATATGTCTTAATACTATCATTATCTTTTTCATTAAACGTATATACAATATATTTTTGATTATTATTTTTTAATTTAAAAGCTATTACTACGTCAGCTTGTATTTGCTGTCCCTGAGAATTAGTAATCAACACCTTCTTATCCAAAGTCATCCCTCCATATTCTATTTTTAATTATATCATTTTAATAGAATAAAAACAATAAAAAAGATAAGATTTATTTCTTATCTTTTAAATTTAATTTGTAATAATCTAGTATACATGAATCTTCATCTTCTATTAAATTTAAATTTAAACTTTCTTTAGGAGTTATCCACATGTATTCTTGATGTTCTTCATTATTTATTTTAATATTTGGTTTATTTTCTAAATTATAATGAAAACTATGATATATAAAAGAATATTCATCATAAACTACATATTTTGTTTTAAAAAATTCTAACTTTTCTTTATCAATATCTATATTTGTTTCTTCTTTTACTTCTCTAGTAATTGCATCTATTAATTTCTCATTTTTTTCTACTTTTCCAGCGGGTACTCCATATGTATTTGGCTGTGGCTTATGTATTTGCCTTTTTAATAATAATATTTCCCCATTATATTCAATAAAACAACTAACAACTTCAAAAGATGGATTAAAATTATTTGGCTTATTATTATAAATCAAATTCTTTTTCTTCTTCTAATTTTTCTGATAATTCAGCTTCTGTTATATTTGGATTGTTATCACAATATTTTAATACTTTTTTAATCCATTCATTAAGTTTTCTTTCTACTTCATTTGTGTTATCAGTTTCTTTTTTTAATTTATTTTTATATTTTTCGCCATATTTTGAAATTACTTCTACTATTGGATCTGTTTTCATTTTTACACCTCTATCATCATTATACAATAAAAAAAGAAAATATAAAATTATTTTCTTCTTACTTTTATTATATCTGTATCTTTTAATTCTCCAATTAAAAGTGGAGAATTAGGATTATGATTTAAAAAGTTTTTATTTACATTCTTTTCATCATAATTTGCATAACAATACTTACAAAAATGCTTACATGAATTATATACTCCTATATCAACAGTTTCAATACAAGAACATTTTCCACCTTTTCTTGCTTTCCATAATTTATAATCGTCTTTCCCGGTTAATTTATATGCTATTTCTATATTTATACAATCTTTTTTGATAAATCCATATTCTACTAAATTTCTTTCCTCAAAACATGTTTGTACTGTCATATTATGCATTTTAGCGCTTTTACTAAAATTAATACCTATTTTTTTGTAATCTTCTTCTGTAAATGGTTTTAATTTTATATATTTCATATTCTTTTTTACATTTTTATAAATGTCTATAAAAGAAATAATTATATTTTTTGCATATCCATCTAACAAATTACAAAGCATATCAAATTCTTTTATATGATAATCTAATGTATATGTATCTGATATAAATATCGGATCATATCGTATATATAAATTATCTATTCCTACTATTTTTGAAATTTTTTTAATCGCTTCTATTATTTTTCCTTTAGGAGGAACACCTGGTTCTATATCTTTTTTATATGGCATAAGTGTTACATGAAATATTATTGGTTTATCTATTTGCTTTAACTTTTCTACCATTGGTATTGGATTCTTTGTACAAAACATTATTCCATCTACATCTTCAAAATATATTTTGGATACTAAGTCTGCATTAAATGGATTTCTTACCATTACATATCCTTCTTTATATCTGTTCATAAACCAATCTGAATAAAATGCACATATATCGCATCTACCACTTACATTTAATATCATAAAGTTCTCCTATATAAAAGATAGATTATTATTCAAAATAATCTATCATAATTGCATGTTTTACTTCTTTTAATGTTTGACTTGCTTTTTCTTTAGCTTTTAAAGTTCCTTCTTTTAATATATTCATTACTTCATCACTATGTTCTTCATAATACTTTCTTTTTTCTCTTATTGGAGTTAGTAATTCTTCTATTATATTATAAAGTACTTTTTTAATTGCTACATCACCAAGTCCACCTTGTGAATATTTTTTCTTCATTTCATCTAAAGTATTGAAATCTGAATATTTTTTTATTTGTTCATCACTAGAAAATGCATCTAAATAAGTAAATACCATATTCCCTTCTACTTTTCCTGGATCTTCAATTTTTATATGATCAGGATCTGTATACATACTCATTACTTTTTTTCTTACCTCTTCACTATCATCGCATAAATATATACAATTACCTAGTGATTTACTCATTTTATTATTACCATCTAATCCTGGTAAACGTTTTTGTATATCTTTTTCTGGAAGTACTGCTTTTGCTTCTACTAAAGTATCTCCATATATTCTATTAAAGCTTCTTACTATTTCATTAGTTTGTTCTATCATTGGAAGTTGATCATCACCAACTGGAACTATATTTGATTTAAAAGCTGTTATATCTGCTGCTTGAGATATTGGATAACAGAAAAAACCTGTTGGAATTGATTTTTCAAAATCTTTTTGTTTTATTTCTGATTTAACTGTAGGATTTCTTTGAAGTCTTGATACAGTTACTAAATTCATATAATAAAATGTTAATTCTGTTAATTCAGATACTTCTGATTGAATAAATATATTTACTTTACTTGGATCTATTCCTACTGATAAATAATCTATTGCTACTTCTTTTACATAATCTCTTATTTTTTTAGGATTATCAAAATTATCTGTTAGTCCTTGTGCATCAGCAATCATAACATACATTTCATCATAATTACCTTCATTTTGTAGTCTAACTCTATTTTGAAGTGATCCTATATAATGACCTAAGTGTAAATTTCCTGTAGGTCTATCTCCTGTTAAAATTACATTACCCATTATAAACTTCTCCCCTTTTCTTTGTTATATTCTACTGTTTTTAATCTCATCATTTGTTTATATTTTATTTCTTCTCTTAATATTTTTAATTTATTTCTTACAAGTTTTATATAATCTGAATTTAAATATTTAGAATAATTACTTAATATCATATCTTCTAATCTATCTAATTCACCTAATACATAATTTGCTCCTTCATCATCAGTTTCATCATTAAGTACTATTGTAACTTGTTTTAGAAGTACATTTAATTTTTTATTAATATTCTTTTTAGCAATTGCTTCTATAAAAGTAGGTTCTACTAAAACTATTTTACTAATAGATGCTAAATCTTCTTTTTTTACATTATTCTTAGGTTTAAAATTATATGTATCATTTATATTAATTGTTTCTATTTTCTTTTTTGAATTGTCTTCAATTAGAGTATATTTTCCTATTTTTTTTCTTTTCTTTTCTATTAAATCTGGTCTTGCTTCTTTTGTTTTCTTTAAAGCTTCTTCTTTTCGCCATTCATCTATTTTTTTATGATCTCCTGATAAAAGAATATCCGGAACTTTCATACCTTTAAATTCTCTAGGTTTAGTATATTGTGGATAATCAAGTAAATCATTATTAAATGAATCATTTTGATGAGATTCTTCTTTTATTACTCCATCTACTAATCTTGATACTGAATCCATAAGTACCATAGCAGGAAGTTCTCCACCAGTTAATACATAATCACCTATTGATATTTTTTCATCTACTATTGAATTTATTCTTTCATCAAATCCTTCGTAGTGTCCACAGATTAATATTAAATCTTTTTCTTTAGATAATTCATATGCTTTTTTTTGTGTTAATTTTTCTCCATCTGGGCTCATCATAATTACTTTTGATTTTGAAGTTTTAACATCTTCTACTGCATTAAATATTGGTTCGCACATAAGTAGCATTCCCTTACCTCCACCATATGGAGTGTCATCTACTTGATTATGTTTATTATTAGCATAATCTCTTATGTTATGAATACTTATATCTATTTGTTTATTTTCTATTGCTCTTTTTATAATTGATTCTGATAAGAATCCATCAAACATTTTTGGAAACAATGTTAATACTTTAAATTTCATTATAATAAACCTCCTACTTCTTTTACATAAACTGTCTTTTCTTCAATATTAATATCTTCTATAAAATCTTTTACATATGGTATTAATATTTTTTCATTTACTCTTAATACTTCATTTGCAGGAGTATCTATTATTTCAGTTATTTCACCAATTTCTTTTTTATTTATTATTACTTTAAATCCAAGTAATTTACCAGAATATATTTCATCTTCTAATTTTAAATCATCTTCATTAATATAAACTTGTAATCCTTTTAAATATTCAACATCATTTATATTGTTAAATCCTTCAAAAGTAACCATATCATATATTTTATGAAATCTATAAGTATTTATAGTAAATTCTTCCTTTTTCTTACCAACATAAAGTTTCATTCCTTTTATAAATACATTTTCTTTATGTCTAAAATCTGATAATATTCTAAGTTCACCTTTAAGACCATGTGTATTTACTATTTTACCAATTCTTATAAACTTCATATTATCACCTACTTACTTAAATTCATATAAAATTATTGATGTTGCGACTGCGACATTTAAACTTTCACAGTTTTCATTCATATTAATATATATTCTCTCATCTGATAGATCTGATGCTTCAAAAGAAACACCTTTTCCTTCATTACCCATTATTATAACATATTTATCGGGACTTTTTATACTTTTTAACTCTTTTCCACCATTTACATCTGTTGTATATACTCTATATCCTTTTGATTTTAAATTTTTAATATTTTCGATTAAATCATCTCGTATTATATTTATATGAAAATTCATTCCTTGACATCCTCTTAATACTTTAGAATTATATACATCTACAGATGTTTTACTTAAAATAATTGTATCTATATTGAAAGCTACACTACTTCTAATTATAGTTCCTAAATTACCTGGATCTTGAATTTCATCTAACATAAGTACTTTATTACCAATTTCTTTTTCTTTTGGATAATTACATATTCCAATTATATTATATGGTGTTTCTAAATCAGATAATGATTTCATTATACTTTCTGATACATATGTTACATTTGCATTAAAATCTATATCGTCACCTTCTAAAAGTAATACTTCTATTAAAGATCCACTATCATATGCTTCTTTTACTAAATGTATACCTTCTACCAAAAATTTCTTTTCTTCATCTCTATATTTTTTTGTTTTTAATTTTCTAAGTTCTTTTATTTTTTTATTATCAACTGATTCTATTACCATTATTCTCTCATCTCTTTTCTTATTTGTTTATAGTTGGGTTCATTTTCTGAAACTAATTTCCAAAATTCTTTACTATGATCAAAATGGATAAAATGTGATAACTCATGTACTATTACATAATCTAAATATTTTCTATCCATATATATTAAATTATAATTAAGTGTTACTTTTTCTAATTTTTTATTACATACTCCCCATCTTGTTTTCATTGTTCTTATAACAAGTTTAGGATATGGTACATCCTCTGAAAAATCATTATATATAGTATCTAATCTTTCTTTAAATACTTTTTTAGCTTGTTTTAAATACCATTTATCTATATCTTCTTTATTTCTTACATATAAAGTGTCTTCTTCTAAATATGGTTTTTTTATATCTTTTTTTACTATATTTATTTCTCTTCCTAAAAAAGAATAACCTTTTTTCTTTTTATTTTTCTGATGTTCTATCATTTTAATTATTTGATCTTTATTATTATTTATTAAACTTTTAATTGCAAATTTTGGTGTTAAATATGATGTTGATACATGTATTTTTAAATCTTCTTTTACTCTTATATAAGTATTTTTATTATTTTTCTTCTCAATTACTACTTCGTAATTTTCTCCATTATAATTAAAATTCATATCATCACCATCTATATTTTATCATATATTTTCTCTAATTGACATTTTTAAAATATATTCATCTATTATTTTATTACCTGTTTCATTAGTGTTATAAAAATCTTTAGCAGCTTTTGCGAGTGCATACCAATTTTCTTCTATATCTTCATCTTTTTCAATAAAACCTGTATATGACAAAAGTTCTATATCATTGCTATCTTTATAATATTCATAAATGAATTGTTCGTTATCTAATTGATTAACTAATTGACTTACAGTCATTCCTCTTTTCATTCTTCCATAATATATTCCTGAAAGCTTACAAAATTGTTTTATCTTTTGAAGCTGTTCATTTCTATTTTTCATGATACTTCTCCTTATTGATAACAATTATATTATATTTATAGAATTAGTTTTGTAAAGAAAAAAAGAACAAAATGTTCTTTAAATTATAAATCCATTAAAATAACTTTCAAATTCTTTTTGAATAGATGTTATAAGTTCATTAAATATTTTAGAAGCTTGTATATAATTTGTATATTCTTTATATGTATCTAACTGTTTATATAAACTTTGAAGTTCAATTTCTTCTTTATCAGTTTCTTCATTTTTATCTTCTTTTTTTACTATTTGTTGTTGAACTTGTTTTATCTTACCTATTATTTTATTTATTTCTTTATTTGAATCTAATATTTTTTCAGCTTCTTTAAAATTTTTATATTCATTAGATAATAATATTTTTTCTTTTAGTTTTTCTACATCATTAATAATATCATTCATTAACTTTTTCTCCATTTAAGCTCCAAGATTTAGCATCTGTTATTTTAACATTTATTATTTTTCCTAAATCTTCCTTATCACATTTTACATTTACAAGTTTCATTGTATCTGTATATCCTGAATATATATTATCACCTTTTGTAGAAGGTCCTTCTATTAATACTGGTACTACTTTATCAAGTAATTTATTATTACTTTCATTTGAATATTTATTAACAAGTTCATTTAATTTATATAATCTTTCTTGTTTAGTTTTTAAATCTATAGAATCTTTCATTTTAGCAGCAGGTGTATTTTCTCTTGGTGAATATATAAATGTAAATGCTCCATCATATTTTACTTCATCTACTACCTTTAAAGTTTCATTAAAATCTTCTTCTGTTTCATTAGGAAATCCTACTATTATATCTGTAGTTATTGATGCATTTGGTATTTTCTCTCTTATTTTTTTTGCTAAGGCTAAATAGCTTTCTTTTGTATATCTTCTTCCCATTAATTTAAGTATTTCATTACTACCTGATTGAAGTGGTAAATGTATATATGGCATTATATTTGGATATTTAGCTATTATATCTATCATTTCATCAGTAAAATCCCATGGATGAGATGTTACAAATCTTACTCTTTCAATACCTGTTTTAGCAACATCTTCAAGTAATTTATCCATACTGCTTCCATCAGATAAATCTTTACCATATGCATTAACATTTTGTCCAAGTAATGTTACTTCTTTATATCCGTTTTTAATTAAATCATTTACCTCTTTTAATATATCTTCTTCTTTTCTACTTCTTTGTTTTCCTCTTGTAAATGGTACTATACAATATGTACAAAATTTATCGCAACCATACATTATATTAACGAATGCTTTATATTTATTATCTCTTTTTACAGGTAGATTTTCGATTATATCTCCTTCTTTAGAAAATACTTCTATTATAAGTTCGTTTGAATCCATTGCTTCTGAAAGTAATTTTGGTAGATTTTGAATATTATGTGTTCCAAAAACTACATCCATCCATTTATAATCTTTTTCTATCTCATTAACAACTGATTCTTCTTGTGCCATACATCCACATAAAATTGTTATTATTTCTGGTTTTGTTTCTTTTAAATGTTTTATTCTTCCAAGCATACCAAAAACTTTATTATGAGCATTTTCTCTAATAGCACATGTATTTAAAAGTATTAAATCAGCATCTTCCATATTTTCTGTATTTACAAAAGACATATCTTCTAATATTGCACTTATTGTTTCAGAATCCCTTACATTACCTTGACACCCGTATGTAATTATATGATATTTTTTACCAAGTCCTAATTTTTTAAGTTCATTTGTCATTATATACTCATCAGTTAATATTTTAACTTCTTCTTTAGTTCTTCTTTTTGCTTGTATATATGATGGTTTTAATTTTGTATGTTTTATCATATTAACACCTCTGGTAGGTATTATAACATAAAAAAACTAACTATTGTTAGTCTTATCTGTTAATTTTAGTTTATTTTCACTATATTGTAAAAACTCAATATATTCTAGAACTTTAACTTTATTTTCATCATTTAATCTATCAAATCTATCTCTTAATCTTAATTCCATTTCGTTGATACCTAATACTTTAGTGATACTAGTTGCAACTAGAACAGGCATTTCCTCTTCTTCATTAAGCCATGTATCAAGTGATGTCTTTGGACATCCTATCATATTAGAAAGTTTTTCTGTTGAAATATGTCTTTCTATCATTTTAAATTTTATTTGATCTATAAATTTACTCATATTAATTCACCCGTTTGATATTATAACATAAAAAAACTAACTGTAAAGTTAATTTTTATTTTCATCTAATAATTGTTCTATTTCACTTTCATTAAAATATTTTAATACTTCATTTGGATCAAATTTCAATAATATCTTTCCAAATTTTAAATTGTTTTCTATTGAAACAAAATCATTACCATCTATATACCCAATCATTATATCATTATATTCATCCGCTAATAGATAATATTTTACCCCATCTACAACAGTTATATTAACAACTATATATTCATCATTTTCGTTTAATGTTATCTTGTCCATCAATTCCAAAAACATCAAAATCACCTCCATCACTATACTTTTCTAATGATTTAAAATCAGACCTTATTGCATCTAATTTTCTATTTAGTTTAATTGTTGCCTTAATCAAATTAAAATGATTACTAAACATTGCAGTACCAAATGCTATTGAAAAGAAATAATGAAATGATGGCATTTCAATATAAGGAGTATTTTTTAAAATTTCTAAAATCACATTTCTAAATGCCATAAGTCCAAGATTTATCAATACTAATTTTCCTACTCTTTTAGCCTCTTCTGTTCCTAAAACAATTTTCTTAGCTACCCCAAATTTATAGACACTCGACAAATTACTTCTTTTTTCTACATTTGTTATTGTATATCTTTTTTCATCTTTTTCTTCTTTTTTGTTTACATTTGCATATGCACAAGCAACCTTAATTTTGCTAAATTCACTTCGATTACTTTGTTGCATACCTACTTCCATAAGGGTAGTAATATCACTAGCACATGTGTCATCAAGCATAATTTTATTATCTAAAAATTCTTCTTTTAATGCTTCTGATCCTGATAAAATAATATTTCTTTCTTCTTCTGTTAACTCATCCAAACTTATTGGAATTATATTAGGTTGAATATTTTTTAAATTTCTTAAAAATGAATAATACAAATTAAAGAATTCATAATTTTTATCAAGAGAAATTTTATATGATCCTTTATATTTAAAAAATACTTTAGGTAACGGATCATAATCATTTGGTATTTTATCCTCTATATTTTTAATTTCTTCTAATTCATCTGTTAATACTTTATTATATATTATTACTCCATCTTTAAAATAATGAATGCTATCACGTCTTACTCTTTTTTTATTCATATTTGGACCAGTATAAAAACTTTCAAGTAAGTCCATCAATAATGTTCCATCACTTAATTTATAATTTAAAAATTCCTCTATTTGTTTAGGATATTCCATTAAATATGCTGAAAATTTATTGTTATCGTACATAAATTTTACAACATCCATTTCAGATAAACTTTGTAATCTTGCTTTATAAATATCCATGTAATTTGAAAAATTATTTGCAGATTCTGCTCTTTCCAAAAGATATAATTTTGAATTATGCTCATTTTGATGTTTATCTATAGTTGTAAAAATACTTTCATCAAAATAATCGTTTGATAAAAATTCTATCAAATCTTTTTTATTTATACTCATATAGAAATATGGTTGTGAAGTTGCTCCATTATTTTGATCATAAAATACAAATTTATCACCATTTATTTGTATTCTTCCATGGCAATTTGAATTTCTTAGAGCATTTAAAAATAATGGAATTGGTATGTGTTTTTGAGTATAAATATCAAAAGGCATATTTTTTGTATTATATGTATATTTTATACCAGATAAAACTACATTATTATAAATATCAACTATTTGTTGCCATTCATTTATATATGATTCTTTGTCGAAATCAGAATGAAAAAAGATATCAAATCTATCAAAAAAACTTCGTCTTAAACTTGCTTCTGTATAATTCCAATTAGAAGTACTATTAATTTCGAATTTAGATGCATCTATAAATGATGTCTGAGTTTGCATAAATCTATCGAATATACTTTCTTTGTTATAGCACATTAATAAATTTAATTTTAATATTATTGCCGCATTTTCTGGAATATTTTTATAATTTCCATTTTGAACACACTCTATTGTTTTTACAATATTCATTTGTATTTCATTATTAAAATCTACTATAGTTATATCTTTAAACAACTTATTTAAATCATCTAATTTTACTTCTATGCTGAACCAACTTTTATTATCAATTTTAACTTTTTTGACACCATTATCTTCAAAAAAATATATTTTACCGCTTTTATGAGCATATGCATTTCGTATTTGACTAAGTATATTTTTCTTTCCTTCTAGCGTATTATAATCTAAATTTCCATTTAAATCAGCTATGAATGATATATCCTTATTATCTAAAGCCGTCTCATTGATTGTTTGATTTGTTAATACATCTTGCATTAAATTCAAATATAATGTTATAGCATCTTTATTATAATTTAATATTTTACTATATCTAATCGATGACAATATATCCATATTTGTTTTTTTTGATTCTAAAATAAATTCTATAAGTAAATATATTAAATTATTATATTTATCTTTACAATTATCACTATCATTATTAGTAAACATATCTAATTCTACTTTATTTCTTTTTAATATACGCTTAATAATATCAATACTCATACTACAATCACCCTTATTATTATTATTATAACATAATATATATATTTAAAAATCATTTATGTAAAGATAAAATGTAAACAAAAAAACTAACTATTGTTAGTTTTTATTTTCTTCTTCAATTTTTTTAGCAAGTACTTTTGATGGATAACTTCTATCTTTCATTAATTCTGATATACTTTCTCCTTCGTGTAAATTATGAATTACTCTTGCTAAATGTTTAGAACAATCTACTACATGAAGCCACTTTTCTTCTTTATATTTTGGATCTATATAACTTACATTTGTAGTATATATTCCATCGAATTTACCATCTTCATAATATTTTTTAAATTTATCTATTCCTTCTGTAAATAGAGCGAATGATGCGATTACATATATATGCGCTACTCCTCTTTTCTTAAGTTCATCTATTACATCAAACATGGATCCACCTGATGCGATCATATCATCAATTACTATAGCAGTTTTTCCTTCTACATCTGGATTACCTGAATATGAATGTTCTATAATAGGATTTTTTCCATCTACTATTTTATTATAATCTCTTTTTTTATAAAAACTTCCTGCATCTTTTTTAATATATTCACTACTAAATGAATTTAAAAAGAAATCTCTTCTACTTGCTGCTCCTGCATCTGGTGCAACAAATATTACATCTTTTAACTGATTTATATCTGTTTCATTTATAAATGCTTCAAGTATTTCATTTGTTGCATATATATTTTCAAATTCTGTATAAGATAGTGCTTGTTGTACTCCTACATCATGTGCATCATATGTAATTATTCTTTTTATATATGGATCTATATCTAAATCTCTTAAATTAGCTGCACAACTAAGTGCTTCTCTTCCTATTCTTCTATGTTGTCTTCCTGCAAATAAAAGTGGCATTATTATTGATAAACATTTTGGATGACATTTACAAGATCCTATTGTATCTTTTAATTGTTGATTTAAATCATTTGGAGATGTATGATTAATTATTCCATGCATTTTATATTCCATTGAATAATTTCCAATATCTTGAAATATATATACATCATCTTCTCTTACTGTATCTAAAAGTTCTACTTTACCATGTCCATCTGAAAACCAAGTTTCTTTTGTTGGTATTATAAATGACTTATCTGTTTGATATAAATCTTTTAAGTTTTCATCTACTAATTTTCCAAATTCCAAAGCACTTTTTAATACTATTAATTTTAATTTTTCTTCTTTACTTCCCATAAAACCTCCTGCTACTTTACATTTAAATTTTATCAAAAATAATTTTTTTTGTAAATAAAAAATAGAATTATAAATCTAATTCTATTTTTTTATTTTCTTTTTTATATTTTCTATATTTTATATTACAATAATCAAACATTTTTTTAGCAACAATATTTCCAGGAGTTCCTTCATATTTATCTGATTTATATACTATTTCTTTTATTCCTGATTGTATAATTGCCTTTGCACATTCATTACATGGAAATAAATCTACATATAATATTGAATCTTCTAAATTAGATCCTTTATTATTTAATATTGCATTTAATTCAGCATGGCATACATATGCATATTTAGTATTTATAAAATCTCCTTCTCTATCCCAAGGCATATCTTCATCATTATATCCATTAGGTGCACCATTGTATCCTACTGCAAGTATTTTTTTATCTTTAGATACTATGCACGCTCCTACTATAGTATTTGGATCTTTACTTCTTTGAGCAGAAAGTTCTGCTATTCCCATAAAATAAGAATCCCAATTAATATAATCTTTTCTTTTATTCATAAACCCTCCTATTTAATTCCTGTTATTTTATCTTTTTCTATTTTCATATTTAAATAATTTGATTTTTTAGCAAGTCCTGGCATAGTAAGTACATTACCAAGTAATATTGTAATAAATCCTGCACCATTATATATATTAATGTCTGTTATATTTACACTAAACTCTTTTGGATACCCTAATATTTTTGGATTATCAGTTATCGACATAGGTGTTTTTGATATACATATATCTAGTGTACTATTATTTAATTTTTCTATTTTTTCTGTTGCTTCTTTTGAATAATTAATATTTTTAGCGCCTAATTCATTTTTACATACTTTTTCTATTTTTTCTTTTAATGAGTCATTCTTATCATACATATAATATCTTTTTTTATTTTCTTTCATATTTATTATTTTATTTGCTAAATCAAGACATCCATCTTCTCCATCTTCATAGTTAGTACATACTGAGAATTCTATATTTTGATTTTTTAAATATTCTCCTATAAAATCTATATCTTCTTTTGTATCATCATTAAATTTATTTAAAACTACTATTAAATTATCAGTATACTTTTTCATATTACTTATATGAAATTGTAAATTACTTATACCTTCTTTTAAATTATTGTTTCCATTATATTTAAGTGCTTTAATAGTACAATTTAGTACTACTATATCTGGATATAAGTCATTATTTTTACATTTTATATCAAAAAATTTAATAGCACCGCAATCACTACCAAAACCAGCTTCTGTAATACAATAATCTGATAATGAAAGTGCTGTTTTTGTTGCAATTACTGAAGAACATCCATGTGCTATATTAGCAAATGGTCCTCCATGTATAATTACTGGATTATTATATAATGTTTGGACTAAATTTGGTTTTATTGCATCTTTTAATAATATTGTTATAGCATCTTGTGCATTTAGATCTTTAGCATACACTTCTTTATTATCTTTTGTATAACCTACAATTATATTTTCTATTCTCTTCTTTAAATCTTCTATATCTTTCGAAAGACAAAATATAGCCATTATTTCAGATGCTGGTGTTATTACAAAATTACCTCGCAAAGATCTATCATTTACATCTAAGCATCTTTTTACTACAACTTTATCTATTTGGAGTTCATTACCTTGATATATATGATTATCTACTATTGCACAAAGTAAATTATTAGCACTTGTTATAGCATGAAAATCTCCTGTGAAATGAAGATTTATTTCATTAGATGGTTCTACTATAGATTTTCCACCACCAATTGCTCCACCTTTTCTTCCAAAAACTGGTCCAAGTGATGGTTCTCTTAATGATGCTATTGCACTATATCCAAGTTTATTTAAAGAATCAGTAAGTCCTATACTAATTGTTGTTTTACCTTCTCCTAGTGGTGTAGGATTAATGCTTGTTACAAGTATTAATTTACCTTTCTTATTATTCAAATTTTTTTCTATTTTTGCCATATATTTTCCATAGCAAAATAGATCTTCTTCTGTTAATTTTATTTTGTTTGCGATTTCAATAATATTTTTCATAATATCACCTAACTATAGTATAGCATTTATCAAATAAAAAAACATCTGTTTTACAGATGTTTTAAAATAAACTTAATTGACTGGTTTCTGGCATATCTCCAAATATTCCCATTAATCTCATTTTGTCTATTAATGTTGCTGATACTTTACATCTATTTTGGAATTCTTCTATAGATATAAATGGAGATTTATTTCTTTCTTCTACTATATTCTTAGCAACAGTATCACCTAGTCCTTCTATTGAATTAAATGGTGGGATTATATCTGTATCATTTGCATTTTTATAAGTAGTTGCTTCACTATTATATAAATCTACATTTAGAAATTTAATTCCTCTAGCGGTTGCTTCTAGGCATAAGTGAAGTGACTCTCTAGTACCTATTTCTTTATTAGAAGCATCTCTTCCTTTTTCATCTATTTCTATTATTTTACTCTTTATTGCATCGTAACCTTTTATCATTGTAATTACATCTACATCTGTTGCTTTACAAGAAAGCCATGATGCATAGTAATATACTGGCATATGTACTTTATACCATGCTATTCTAAATGCACTTGTAACATATGCGGCAGCATGTGCTTTTGGGAACATGTATTTTATTTTATGGCATGATTCAATATACCAATCAGCAATTCCTGCTTCTTTTAAAGTATTTTCATATTCTACCCATTGATCATGATCTTTAGGTTTACTTGGTCTTCCTTTTCTTACAAACTCCATTATCTTAAATGCTGTTATTGGTTTAAGTCCATTATACATAAGATATACCATTATATCATCACGACATCCTATAACTTCAGAAAATGGTACTATTTCATTTCTAATAAGTTCTTGTGCATTACCAAGCCATACGTCAGTACCATGAGAAAGTCCTGATATTTTAATAAGTTCACCAAATGTTTTAGGTTTAGTATCTTCTACCATTTGTATTGTAAACTTAGTTCCAAATTCTGGTATACCGAGTGTTCCTGTATTACACATTATTTGTTCTGTAGTAACACCTAATGGCTCTGGTCCTAAGAATATAGCCATTGTTTCTTTATCATCTAGTGGTACTTTAGATACATCTGTTTTTGACATATCTTGTATCATTCTAAGTTGTGTAGGATCTGAGTGACCTAATATATCTAATTTTAATACATCTTCTTCTATTTTATGATAATCAAAGTGAGTAGTTCTCCATGCTGAAGTTGGATCGTCTGCTGGAAATTGATATGGTGTAAAATCATATACATCCATATAATCTGGTATAACTACTATTCCACCAGGGTGTTGTCCAGTTGTTCTTTTAACACCTGTACACCCTTTTGATAATCTTTCTATTTCTATACTTCTTTTATCTATTCCTCTATCTTCAAAATAACCTTTTGTATAACCATATGCTGTTTTTTCTGCGACTGTTCCTATTGTACCTGCTCTATATACATTATCCACACCAAATAATACTTTTGTATATTCGTGTATTGCAGCTTGGTTTAAATCTGAGAAATTTAAATCTATATCTGGTACTTTATCTGCATTAAATCCAAGGAAAGTTGCAAATGGTATATCTTGTCCATCTTTTATCATATTAGTGCCACAATTAGGACATTTTTTATTTGGCAAATCAAATCCTGATGAATAAGTGGCTCCTAGTGATTTACCATCTTCTTCAAATATACTTAATTTACATTTTGGACATCTATAATGTGCTGAAAGTGGATTTACTTCAGTTATTCCCATCATTGTTGCAACAAAACTAGATCCTACTGATCCTCTTGATCCTACTAAGAATCCATCATTATTAGACTTTTTAACTAGTCTTTGTGCAATTAAATATATTGGATCAAATCCTGCACCTATTACTCCACCTAAGTTTTTCTTAAGTACTTTTTCTATGTCATCTATTTCTTCTTCTGATGTATCTATCAAATATTTTCTTACTAAATCTTTTACAGCATCTGATCCCGCTAGTATAACATTATGTAGTCCTTCAAAGGCTTTCTTTTCTTTTTCTTCTTCTGATAAATTTTTATCTAAATAATATTTTACAGAAGTTAAAACTATATCACCGTAAAGTTCAGTTCCTAGTCTTGATTCAATATTATATGGAAGTGGTTCTCCATACCAATCTTTTGCTTTTTCATATACTAAATCAGTTACTACTCTTGGACAATCTAGATAAGTTTTTCCATCATCCGCCTTTACTCTTGGTGAAAATGGTACCCCACCAGTTTGTACTATTACATCAAATACCGATACCATATCTAATATTTTATTTGTATTAGTTATTACTATTTCTTTTGCTTTTTCTTTTCCTAAAAATTCAAAGTTTTCAAGCATTTCATCAGTTGTTCTAAAATGTTGTGAAGGAATTTGTCCACCTTTAGAATTTCTTATAAGTGGATGTCTTCCTCTACCTGGTACATTTTGATTAATAATTATTTCTCTATATATTTTATCTTCTTTTTTCATATGATGTACATCACCAGTTGCAACTATTATCTTACCAGCTTCTTCTGTAACTCTTACTATTTTTTCTATATTTTTAATAAGCTGTGCTTCATTTTCAAATACGCTTGGTACTAAATGACAATATTCATCTACTGGTTGAACTTCTACATAATCATAGAACTTAATTATATTAGCAAGTTCTTCATCTGATTTAGTTGATGCGGAAGTAAATACTTCACTTTGATAACAACCTGCTCCTATTAAAAGTCCTTTTCTTAATCTTTCTATTTCACTTCTAAGTATTCTTGGTGTTTTATATATATACTTAGTATTAGCAAGTGATACTATTTTAAATAAATTTTTAAGACCATCATGATTTAATGTAAGTATGTTTATATCATGAGTACGACCATATTTATATATTTCATCTTTTGGAACTAAGTTATTCATTTCACTTATTTTTTTGAAATTTTGATTATGCATTTTAGTAAGCATCTTATGAAGAACTATTGCTGTTCCTTCAGCATCATAATTTGCTCTATGGTGTCCTTCTTCATCAAATTCTACACCATATCTTTTAGTTATTGCAGAAAGAGAATGTCTTGCTTCTCCTGAATCAAGTGCTCTTGATAATTCTAATGTATCTATTACTGGATTTTTAAATTCTCCTAAGTTATATTTTTTATATGCCATTTCTATGAATGAAACATCGAATTTAGCATTATGTGCAACCATAGGTACATTTTCTCCACCTATCCATTCAATAAACTTCTTAACACCTTCTTCTTCGTTCATTTTTCCTTTTAACATTTCATCTGTTATATGTGTAAGTTCTGTTATCTTTTCTGGTAATTTTCTACCTGGATCAATTAATTCATCAAAGCTTTCAAGTATTTCACCATTTCTTATTTTAGTTGCACCTATTTCAATAATAGAGTCTGCTCCGCCTGCATTAAAACCAGTTGTTTCAAGGTCGAATACTACATATGTTGTATCAAGTAAATCATCATCTGTTGGTCTTATTACGATATCTACATTATCATCAACCATAACAAGTTCGCATCCATATATTACTTTAAAAGGTTCTTCCCCTTCAGCAAGTTCTTTATTCATTCCTCTTACTAAATTAAATGCATTAGGAAATGCTTGTACTCCATCATGATCTGTTACAGCAATACCTCTATGTCCCCATTTTTTAGCTTGTTTTATTAAGTCTTCTATAGATACTACTCCATCCATCTGACTCATTAGTGTATGTGTATGTAATTCTACTCTTTTTTCTTCTGCTGTATCTTTTACTTCTGTAAATTTACTTTCTATTTCTTCTATATTTCTTGCACTTAATACTAAGTCATTAGCAAAATTATCGAATGATACTCTACCATTTATTTTATACCAATTATTCTCTTTTAATTGTCCATCTATTCTATGAAAATCATCTTCATTTTTAAAGAATACTTTTACAAGTATACTATCTGATAAATCTGATACTTTTAAAGTAATTATTTTAAATGCACTTTTAGTTGATTCAAATAATTCTTTTCCAAATACATACCCTTCTATAGTAACATCTTGCATTTCACCAGTTACTGTTTCTATTTTAGATACTTCTCCTGTTATATCAAATCCAAGTATTGCATTACTATCAGGATTTTCTTTAGTAGAAGCCATTGGCATTCTTTCATGTGATTGAATTTTTGGTTTATTATTATATTCTTTTATAGCTTCTTTCGCTTCTTCTTTTATTTCTTTATCTATTTCTTCATTATTAAGATATTCTTCTACTAATTCAGTTTTTAGAGAAAATTTACTAAATCCTATTTGCTTATACTTCTTTTCTATATCTTTTATTTTATTATTAATAACATTTTCTTCTGCTTTATTAGATGCTTCTAATACCATTCCATTTGTAGTAAATCTTATTTCTTTATTTAAAAATATCATTGATATCGCTTTACCCAGTTTTAAACTGTTTATAACATAAGTATAATATTCATTTACTTTAGCATTTGTAATACCATCAATTTTTAATGTATAAGTTACTGTTTTTAAATCTGGAAATGCTTCTTTTATATTGTCTAATTTTTCTAAAGAACTTATAGGTAGTAAGTTATTTAATTCTAATATAAAATTCCAATTTAATTTATCTTTAGAAGATATTATTTTTAATATTTTTCCGTCTTTAAAATTTTTATAATCTTCTGTGTCTAAATTAATTTTGTCTAATAATAATTCTAATTTACTATCCATACTTACCACCCATCCTGTATATATAATTATATCAATTATTTATTAACTTATAAAGAAAAAAGCAAGAAAAATTTTAATTTTCTTGCTTTGTTTGTAAAATTATTTTTTTGGTTTATATCTTGGTACATATGTATCATAAGATATTATTTCTTCACCTTTTTTACTTTTTATTTTTTCTAAGTATTTTTTTAATTCATCTGTTGTCTTTATTTTTGATATTGATTGTGCAAAAGATTCTTGTCCTAAAAGTTTTCTAAATAAATTTTCTTCATTTGAAAATGATATTGCTTTTAAATATTCATAATGATCAATTAATGAGTCTTCATAATATTTATTAATCATTTTTCTTATTTTAGATTCTTTTACATTACTTTTGATACCTTTTTTAATATCATTATATATTCCAAAATAATATCCATTTGGATCACTTAAAGCTTCTAATATTATTTTTGCTGTTGTAATATCTTCTATGTTCTCCATATATGGATAAATACTATTTAATGTCATAATATCCCTTTCTTTCGGGCAAATATTATACACATTTTTATTAATTTTGCAAATTTTTTAATCTTTTTCTAATTAATAATATTAAATCCATAGGTCCATTTATTTGATTTAATGTTATTAGACTTGATTGAAGTTTAGTTTTATCACTAACTTTATTTATTACATATTCTTTGATTTTATTATCTTTATCAACATCATATGCATTCTTAAAATCAATTATCATTTTATCTATTTGCTTTAACATATATACTTTTAAGTCATATTCATCTATTAATTCTATTCCGTAATAACTTTCAACTAATAATTTATATTGATCTTCTAAATTCATTTATTTTCCCTTTCTAAGTACTCATCATAACTCATCATTTTATCTATATATTTTCCATCTTCTTTAAATTCTATTATTCTATTTGCTACTGTTGATAAAAGTTGATGATCATGAGATGAAAATAAGATTGATCCTTTATATTCATTCATTCCTTTATTTAATGATGTTATTGATTCTATATCTAAATGGTTAGTTGGATCATCTAATATAAGTACATTAGCTCCAGAAAGCATTAATTTAGAAAGCATACATCTTACTCTTTCTCCACCTGATAATACTTTTACTTTTTTTAATACTTCTTCTTGAGTAAATAACATTCTTCCTAAGAAGCCTCTTATAAAAGGTTCTTCTTGATTCTTTGAAAATTGTCTTAAGAAATCAATTAAGTCTAAATCATTATTAAAATATTTATCATGATTTTTAGGAAAATAATCATATTTTACTGTTGTTCCCCAAATAACTTCTCCTGAATCTGGCTTTAATTCTCCACTTATTATTTGGAATAAAGTTGTTATAGCAAGTTCATTTTGTCCTACAAAACCTACTTTATCATTTGTATTAATAATAAGATTCATATTCTTTAATACTACTTGTCCATCTATAGTTTTACTTATATTTTTAAGTTCTAATACATCTTTACCTAAATCTCTTTCTATTTCAAAATTTACATATGGATATTTTCTTGAAGATGCTTTCATTTCTTCAAGTTCTATTTTTTCTAGAGATTTTTTTCTAGATGTTGCTTGTTTTGATTTAGATGCATTTGCCGAAAATCTCGCAATAAAGTCTTTTAATTCTTTTATTTTTTCTTCTTTCTTTTTATTTGATTCTTTCATTTGTTTTAATATTAACTGACTTGATTCATACCAAAAGTCATAATTACCTATAAACATAGTAATTTTTCCATAATCTATATCAAGCATATGAGTACATACTTTGTTTAAAAAATGTCTATCATGTGATACTACTATTACTGTATTATTAAAATTAATTAAAAATTCTTCAAGCCACATTTTAGCTTCTATATCAAGATAGTTAGTTGGTTCATCTAATATTAGTATATCTGGATCACCAAAAAGGGCACGTGCAAGTAGTACTTTTACCTTTTCTACACCAGATAATTCTTTCATTAATTTAGTTGAATAACTATTATCAAGACCTAATCCATTTAATAATATTGCTGCATCACTTTCTGCATTCCATCCATTTAAATCTGCAAACTCTGCCTCTAATTCTCCTGCTTTTATTCCATCCATTTCACTAAAATCTTCTTTAGCATATATTGCATCTTTTTCTTTCATAATTTGATATAATTTTTCATTACCTGCGATTACTGTTTCTATAACATTATATTCATCATAAGCATTATGATCTTGTTTTAAAACAGACATTCTTTCACCCTTAGATATAATTACATCACCTGTTGTTGAATCAAGTTCTCCACTAAGTACTTTTAAAAATGTTGATTTTCCTGCACCATTTGCTCCTATTACTCCATAGCAATTTCCTTTTTCAAATTTTAAATTAACGTCTTCAAATAATACTCTAGTATTGAATTTTAAAGATAAATTATTTACTTGTAACATGTTCATCACCTATTTAATTATAACATAAAAAAAAGTTCTATAACTAGAACTTTTTATTTTGCAATATATAAACCGTATTGACTTCCTTTTCCAGATGTTCTTCTTACAATTATATATGCATTTCCTTCTTTTGAATTATATCCTACAGAAGAAATTTCTGCTTTACCAATTTTTTTCATAGTATTACCTTTAAAATTAAGTACTTTAGTATATTTATCATTTGTATTATTAATAAATATTGCTCCATTAAATGGTTTAATTATTTCTCCAGCAATATTATTTAATTTTTCATTATCTTTTAATCTATATTTATATACTTTACCTTTTTTAATATTTAATATTTTTAAATCTTTATCTTCAGTATATATATAATTATTATTACTAAATCCTATATAACTTGATGACATAATTTTAATCAATTGTTTTCCTTTTGAATTATATACTATTATATTTTCATTTTTATCTGTTTCTCTATATGCAATTACGCCATCTGCATCTATTACAGTTGCTCTTTCTTTATTTATAATTTTATTTTCTTTTACTGAATATAATGCTAAATAATATGTTGCTTCACTACCTACTAATAAGTCTTTATCAATAATAACTATATTATTATCAGATATTGTAAGCTCCTTATTATTTTTATCAAATGCTACATATTTATTTGAATATTTATTTCCTGTTAATGAATAGAATCTAACTACTTTATATCCATCTTTGTATTCTTTATAACTTCCTATAGTTAAATCATCTACACTATATGCTATTTTTTTATCATTTAAATTATATATTATAGTTGTTGCTTTATCACAATAATATTTTGAGCAAGTTATTTTTAAGTATGAATATTTTTGATCTTCATTACTTATTTTACTTACTGATGAATAGAAATATTTTTTATCTTTATTATATTTATATATTTTAGTAAATTTATTTGAATCTACATTTAATATTCCAAATTCTTTTGTTTCTTTATTATCAACTGCAATTTCTTTTTGTTTTGCATCATATATACTATTTTCATATATTGTATACTTATCACTATCTAATTTAGATTTTATATTTTCTACATATTCTGTTACTGATTCTGTTTGTTCTTGTTTACCATTTTTATGTAATATATATGAAACAGTTTTATTATTTTCTTTCTTTGTTATTCTATAATCTTGTGTAGAAGCAATTTGTGAATAAGATGAAAATGAATCACCAACTATTTCTTTCTTACTAAATAAATAATAGTTATATACATCTTCTTTTATATTTTTTACTATAAATCCATATGCTGTTTTATAATCATCTTCATATAATACTTTTGCTACTTTATATCCATCTAATACTACGTCACCTTTTCTATTTAAGATAACTGCTGAATCAGATGTTTCAACTCTTATATAATCTCCATCTACATAAGTAAATATATCTTTTATATTTTTATATACTGATTTTCCAGTGCTTGTAATTAACGAATATGACTTTTCTTCTTTCATTGATATAAAATTTTCATTAACTACTTTTAATTTATTTGATGTTTTAAATAAATTTTTACCTTTTGAATCTTTTATAATATATTTATTTACTTTTGTTGTTCCTTCTAATGATGAAGTTGCTATAAAGTACTTATCTGTTACTTCAATTGGTGTTTCAACCATTTTATTTTTATTATCATAAGTAGTTTTATAATTTGCAATTCTTTTACCTTTTGAATTAAATAATAATACTCTATAGTCACTTAATTTATTTCCTTCTATCGCCATAATTCCATTGCATGATGTATCTAAGCAACTTACATCAGTATATTTTGGACTTAATATCTTTTTAACTCCAGATATTTCATCGTTTTTGTTTAATTTGTTAAATAAACATTTACCTCCTATAATCACTAAAAAAATAATTATAGCAGCGATTATAATTTTAATAACTAAATTTTTTAAATTATTATTTTTTTCTTTTTCTAATTTAGTTATAGCAGCATCTATTTCTGCTACTTTTTCTTCCTTTTCTTTAGTTGTTTCAACTTTTTCTTCTTTTTCTTCAGTTTTTTCAACTATTTCTTCCTTTTTTTCTTTTTTAGCCATATTTATACACTCCTCTTATTTTTAAGTATATCATAAATTAATCAAGTTTCAACAATTTATTTTATCTTTAATTTAATTATATTAAAAAAGATGTAAAAAATTACATCTTTAATATTAATTTTTTTACATCTTCTTTTACTAAAGTTTTTCTTTTTTCTTCTAACAAATCTCTTTTTAAATTATATAAATAATATTTTTTTACTCGTATTTTATTCATTATAATATATTCATTAGATTAAAGTAAGAATTATTATTTTTATTTAATGATGGATGTTCATTAAATTCTCCTACTGTTTCTAATGAAGTTCCCACTTCAACATTCATTACATTTTCAAATCTATCTAAAATATTTTTACCATATTTAATAGTTATATTTTCTATATTTCTTGATACCATATATATTTTTTGATTATCTACTGTAGCATTTTCAAGTAAATCATCTAATTCTATAATTTTTCCAAATGAATCAGAATTATCTAATATATAAGTATATTTATTATTAGAATTAATAACTTCACTTATTACTACACTAGTTAATTTACTATATTCATTATTACTTATTATAAATATTGCTGTTTTATTATTTATATTAGTTAAATCTATTTCATTTGTACAAAGTAAATTTAATAAATTTTCAGTAGATGTATATTTAGTAAGTTCCATTTTTAATACTGAAACTATTCCACCTTTTGTTTCTAATGGTGCAAGCGCTGTTGGACTTACAAATGTATATTCTGGTGATATAACATCTAATTTATTAACATATTCTTTGAATTTATCACCATTTTTATCTGCAAGTGACATCATCATTTGTACACTACCTAAATTTATTTCTTCTTCGTTTCCTTCTTTAAATAATATTAATATTAATCCTGTTAAATAATTTGCTGCTGAATCTGTCCAAAATGGATCCATTGCTTTTTCATTATGCATTATACTTCTTGAAAAATTATTTATTATTTTAATAGCTGTATCTTTATTTCCATTTTTATATAATTTATATGGAAGTAAAAGTGGATTAAATCCATTTGATTTAGTGGTATCTTTTAAATTTATAATTAATGTATTATATCCTTTTTCTTTTAGTTCTTTCCCAAATGTCTTATAGTATTCTTCTTTATTATCTACAATTAATAAATTTTCTTCCTTTTGAATTAATTCTTTTATTTCATTAAACATAATTCCTGTAGTTTTACCTACACCTATTTTTCCTAATATTAAATTTGTATTTTTCATAATTTACCTCTTTTCTATAACTTTCTTTCTAATATTATTAACTTCTTTTTTGTTATTTAAAATAATTTTCCCCTTAACAATATTACTTCTTAAATAGTCAATTTCTCTTATTTTATCTTCGTATATATTTATTTGATTTAATAATTCTTGTTTCTTTTTAAGCATAATATCATTATCAAAATTATTCCAATATTCTTTTATTTCTTCTAATGAAAACGATGCTTCTTTTAGTTTTAAGATTATATTTAAATCTTCCAATTGCTCATCACTATAATATCTATATCCTGTGAACAAATCTATTTCAATTGGCTTAAATAAATCTATTTCATCATAATATCTAAGCGTTTTAACACTAACACCGCATTTATCAGAGAAATCTCCTATTTTATATAGCATTTCTTCCTCCTTTCATCACGAGTATAACATTACAGTTAACTGGAGAGTCAAGTTAATCAAAAACAAAACTTGTTTTACCATCTTCTTCTAGTTTTAACTTTCCTTTAAACTCTTTATTATTTTTAGATATAAATCCTTCTATTTCTTTTGTTGTCTTATTAGTTAATAATTCTTTTGCTATTTCTTTAGTTATTATTTTTTTACATATATTAAAACTTATTTTAAAATTACACCCCTCTTTATATCCAAGGCAACCATAATTATATCTTCCTTTTACTACATCTTTTCCACATAATGGACAAGTTCCTATTTTTTCCATATATAATCCTGTATCATTACTATGATTATCAAATACTTCTTTTATTTCATCTTCTGTTAAATTAACTACGTCATCTATTTTTATATTTCCTTTATAAACATTTTTAAGACCTTTACCTAGTTCACTAGTTTTATATTTATCCATAGATATATTCATATTAGATAATTCTTCTATTAAATATTTTCCACCTGGTAATATATAATAAACATCTTTTTTAAGCTCAATATACTTACTATTAATAGCATTGTTTATTATACCTGTTCTTGTAGCTTCTGTACCTAATTCTAATCCTTCAAATATTGCTTTGTAATCTTCAGTGTCATCTTCATTTTCTTCATCTATTTTTTGTTTATCTTCTTTAAAAGGATTTTTTAGATAATTATTTAATGTTTCTATTGTATAATGTTTTGGAGGACTTTTCTTTTTTTCTTTTGGTTCAAATTTTATATTTACTATATCTCCTATATTTAAGTTAGGAAGTATTTTATCATTTTTAGATGATTCATCGTATTTAGTCCATCCTTTTTCTATTATTACATTTCCTTTTAATGTAAATTCTTCTAAATCTCCTAACTTAATTTTTATTTCAGTTTTTTCTATTTTACAATCTTCCATAGAAAATACTGCTGCAAATCTTCTCATAACTGCTGTATATACTTTTATTTCATCTTCACTCATATTTTCTTTTTTAGGTATTTTATAAGTTGGAGTTAGTGCTGAGTGTGATTCTATTTTAGAATCATCAAAGATAGTTTTTTTATCTTTAAATTTTACTTTATAACCTAGTTTAGAAACTATATTAATTATTTCTTTTATTTTATCTTTTTCATTAGTTGCTAAATATTCTGAGTTTGTTCTTGGATATGTTAAATATCCTTCTTCATATAATTTTTGTACTATAGCTAGTGACTTATCCATTGGCATTTTATACTTTTTACCCAAATAATTTTGAAGTTTTGTAAGTGAATATAATTTAGGTGGATTAAGTATATCTTTTTTAACCTTTTTATCTACTACTATTGCTTGTTCCTTATTATATTTTTCACATAATTGTTGTGCTTCTTTTAGTTTTTCTTTGTCAAATTTTTCTTTTGAAGTAAGTTCTACTTCTTCATCATTTGTCTTTTCATTTGATGTTATTCCATAATATATATCAGGTACAAATTCTTCTATTTGTTTATCTCTATCATATATTGCTTTTACTATAGGCACTATTACTCTTCCTACTCTTAAAAGAGTTCCTGTCTTTAAAGTTGCATATCTTGTTAAGTTAACTCCATAAAGCCAATCTACATAAGTTCTTGCAAATCCTTCATTAGCTAGATTATCATATTCTTCTTCATCTTTCATATTTAAAAGTGCTTCATTAACTGTCTTTGGTGTTTGATCTGGAAGCCAAAGTCTAACTAATTTTTTATCATTTTTAAGTGCATTATTAATACATAATCTAACTATTATCTCTCCTTCTCTATCCGAGTCTCCTGCATTTACTATAGTATCTACATTTTCTCTATTAGAAAGTTCTTTTATAATATTAAATTGTTTTAATACTCCTTGATCTATTTGTTTATTATTATCTTTTTTTAAATTAAATTTAAATTCTTGTGGAAAAAATGGTAAATTATTCATTTTCCACTTTCTATCTTCTTCATTTGTATAATCTTCTATATCGTAAAGGGTAAATAAATGACCGAAAGCCCATGTTACTAAATATTCATCATTTTCAAAATATCCATCTTTTTTATTCATGTTACCAATAGCATTAACTATGTTTCTAGCAAGTGATGGCTTTTCCGCGATTATTAGTTTCATATATTTACCTCCTTTAATAATTTTAATACATAATTAAGAAAATCTCAAGATTCTTGAGATTTCCTTTTTAATGCAAACTTCTTTATTTCATTTTCTCCTTGTAATTTTTCTCCTACTTCATCGATATGTTTTTCTTGTAGTCCTTCTTTTTCTGGATGTTCTTCATTAAAATCTTCTGTTTCTACTAAATGATTTCTAACTTTATCTAAATCTGATTTTCCACCAAGCCAATGTGGTGCATCATCATCATCTATTACTACATAATGATCTATTTCAGGATGCCTAAATAAATATAATCTTATTTCATATTCTTTCCATATAGGATAATACCCACCAAATGATGAATATTTTTTTACAGTAGGTGTTCTTCCTATACATTCTATATTATATTTTTTTAATAAGTTTAATACATCTTGTATCCAATCTACATCAGTTTCTAGTGTTTCTTCATCTATAAAATCTTTATGTGAAGATTCTATTACAACTTTACAATCATATTTTTTACAAATATCTCCTAATATTTTAATTCTTTTTTCAATATTTGCTTTTCGTATAGACTCATCAACACGATTAAAATTTTTATCATAAAAATCATGTAGTCCTGATATAACTCCATCAAAATCTAAAAATATTACATTCATCGTTATCACCTGTCACAATATTATAACACATGTATTGATAAAAAAATAAAATAATTGTATTATTAATTTAGGTGATAATATGAATATTAGTTTTAAGGGATTTGTTCCTAGTTATGATAAATATTTATCTGAAATAAATTCAGATGAATCATTAACTAAATTTGTTTCTTTTAATCCTTCTGATTCTAGATTTATTTTTTTAGATGATACTTTTGTAGGATGCTTTAAGACTATGCTTAGAGATGATGATTTACCTGATAGAGAAATATATATTGGTATAAAAAAAGAATTTAGAGGAAAAGGTATTGCTAAGTATGTACTTTCTACTTTAACTAATAATATTTTTGAAACTGATAATGCTTGTGAATATGTCCACTTGTCAATAGATAAAGATAATATAGCTTCTATTAATTTAGCTAAGTCTTGTGGATTTGAAGAAAATAAAAATTTAGAAGAAGAACTTATTAAAGATGGTGATGATAGAACTTTAGTATTTTCTTCAAAAAGGAAAATAAATGAAAATAAAAAAGATATGAGTATTTAATCATATCTTTTTTTAATGATGATGATTATGATGATGAGTTTTAACTTCTATTTTACATTCTTCACTATGACAATTTTCTTCTGGTAATTCAAATTCTATAGTGGAATGATTTATTCCAAATTCTAATAGTTCTTCTTTTATTTTATCTTTTATTTCTTTATCATATTTATCTACTACTATATGAAATGTTCCTATATTATTATATCCATCTATACTTCTTATATGAACATGATGTATATCTTTTACTCCATTAATACTAAATAAATGGATATTTAATTTTTCTATATCTATATTAGATGGTGTTTTTTCTAAAAATACATCTAATATTTTTTTAAAGTTTATAACAGCTTTATAAAGTATAAATATTGAAACTAATAATGATAGTACTGAATCTATTATGGAAATATCAGTAAATTTCATTACTATAGATCCTATTAATACTACTAACCATCCTAATACATCTTCCATCATATGAAGGTTAACAGATTTTTGATTTAATGAATCCCCTTCTTTTGTAAAATAAGCAGCGATGAAATTTATTACTACTCCAAATATAGATAATAATAGCATTCCATTATAATTAATTTCTACTGGATAAATTATTCTTTTTATTGAACCTATTATTACAAATATTGATCCTATTATAAGTATTACTGTTGTTATTACACTTCCTATAATTGAATATTTAATATACCCATATGTATAATTATTATTTGCACTTTTTTTACTTTTCTTTTCTAAGAAATATGATAATCCTATACTAAGCGCATCACCTAAATCATGGATGGAATCTGAAAGTATTGCAATACTTCCAGTAAACATTCCACCTATGAATTCTATACATGAAAATAATAAATTTAATATAAATGCTATTAAAATATTTTTTTCTGTTTTCATATTATTCATTTCCTTTTAAACTAGATACCATATCTATATTAGTTATTTTTCTAGATAAGAATTTTGATACTAAATAAGATACTAAGAATGTTCCAATAGCTGCGATTATATATGTTCTAATAGTTATACTAGCTCCAAAGTCATAATGTTCTTCTATAGCAGTTTTAAATAACCAATCTGTTAAATAGAATCCTAGTGGTGATCCTAATATTATTGATACTATTGCTATCCAGTTGTTTTGTTTTATAAATATATTTTTTATTTGTTTATCTTTAAATCCTAATACTTTTAAAGTAGCAAATTGATATTGTTTTTCAGAAAATGATAATATACCTAAATTATAAATTATAATTGAACCTAAAAGTATTGCTATTACTATTATTAATATAAGCATTGTTTTCATCATTGAAAGCATATTAGTCATACCTTCTTCTAGAGCATCTATATCTTGTATAACTTCTACTTTCTTTATTTCTTTTACTTTAGATAAATCTTTATTTGTATATAGTGAATCAGGTTTATATTCAATACCTAAAATTTCTAAATATTTTCTTGTCATTGATACATTTTGATTTTGTGGATCTTTATTAAATCCTACTATCTTAGAAGTATAATATTTATTAGTTCCAGTTATATGCCATTTTATTTTATCTCCTAGTTTATAACCTTTAGTTTGAGCAAGTTTATAAGTTACATATACTCCATCATTTGATGGTGCTTTTTTAAATTTACCATTATCATCTACAAATCTAACTAAATTACCTGCATCTGTTACAAATATATTATTTGATTCTTTTTTACCATTTTCTTTTATTTCTATTAAATATGATTTAGAAGTTTTATTTCCATATTTATCTTCTAATGCTTTTAATTCATTATCACTTATTGATTCATTTAATGTTAATTTATAATCAAAGTTATATAATCTATTAAATTGTAAATCAACAAAGTAATTCATTGAATCAAGCATACCGAATGCACATACTATAAGCATACAACAAGATGTAATACCTACAATTCCCATTATTGTTCTCATTTTATTTCTAAGTATATCTCTTGCATTCCATTTACTTGAAAAATTCATTTTCTTAAATATTCCTTTTGTAGTTATATTAAGTGAATTCTTTTTTACATTTGGAATTTTATTTCTAAGTGTTTCTGCTGGATTTTCTTTTAATATACTTCTACATGCTATATAAGAAATTATTGTTACTACTAATACTACAATAAGTGCGACTACATAACTTTTATAACTCATTACAGGATGACCATTTGGTATTTCAAAGAATGCCATTTCAAGTGATAAGAATGTATTTCCTATAAAGAAATATCCTGCAACAAGTCCAAATATAGCTGCAATTAAAGATATCCAGAAGCCATAACTCATATAATGAGAAAGTACTTTTCTATCTTTAAATCCAATTGCTTTTAAAGTACCTATTTGTATTCTTTGTTTTTTAACTACTCTATTCATTGTAGTTATTACTGAAAGCATTGCTATAAATAAGAATAATCCTGAAAATACTCCTACATAAGTTTTACCTTCATCTATTTCGCCTTGATAAGTTACATATGATGAAGTATCTTCTATTTTAATTATTGCTACGGCATTTTCTATTTCTTTTTCTATTTTATCTTTTACTTTTTCTACATTTTTCTTTTTATCTACATCTACCATTACATAGTTATATACTATATAATCCTTATAATTAAAATCTTTCACATAATAATCAAATATTTTTTCATCTTTTATACCCATTTCATCCATAACTTTTGATTTTATATAATCTTCTGTTATTTCATCAACAGATAAATATGCAAATCCAAATTCTTTTCTGTCTGGATATAATTCTGATGAATCTCTTACATCATATAAATGATCTGGCACATTTATAAGACCTAATACTTTTTCTTTTAGATTTAATGTTTCATACTTAACAGTTATTTCATCACCAATTTTAATATTGTTTTCATCTGCATAAAATTGATCAAGCCAAACACCACTTTTTTCCCTATTAAATTTTTCACCTTTTACTACATAAAATTTTGATATGTTATTTGATTCTATAAAATTAAGTAATAATGTTTTATCTTTATCTGTAGTTGCAGTTAAACTAAGTTTTCTTTCTGCATCTACTACATTATCTAATTCTTTTATTTTATTTAAATCATCTTTTGTAAAATTAGCTCCTATTACATTTAAATCTTGTAAATTATTTTCAGAGTAAAATACATCTGCTGTCTTTGTCATACCATCCATATATGCTTCAATACCAGAGTATGCCATTACTCCTATTAATACCATTAAAAATATTGTGATAAATTGTGATAAGTTTCGTTTTATGTCACGAAACATTTTTCTTATTAACATATTACCAAACTACCTCATCAATATTTTTTGGATGTTTATTTATTTCTATTTTATCAATTTGACCATTTTTTACTCTAATTACTCTATCTGCTATTTCTGCGATTAATGCATTATGAGTAACTATTATTACAGTATTATTTCCATTATCTCCATCACATTGTTTTTTTAGTAGTTTTAATACTTCTACACCTGTTTTTGAATCAAGTGCTCCTGTTGGTTCATCACATAAAAGTATTTTTGGATTTTTAGCAATTGCTCTTGCAATAGATACTCTTTGTTGTTCTCCACCAGATAATTGATTTGGAAATTTATTAGCATGTTTAATAAGTCCTACATCAGTTAATATTTGTTTAGAACTTTTTGGTTTCTTAACTATATCTTTTACTATTTCTACATTTTCTAAAACTGTTAATGTTGGTAATATATTATAAAATTGAAATATAAATCCTACATTTTCTGCTCTATAAGTTGCAAGTTCATTTTTAGAATAATTTTCAATAGATTCTCCATCTACTATAATATTTCCACTTGTAACATTATCCATTCCACCAAGTAAATTAAGAAGTGTTGATTTTCCTGCACCTGATGGTCCTAATATTACTACAAATTCTCCTTTTGGAATACTAAAATTTATTTTATTTAATGCATTGAATGTTTTTTCACCTACATTATATGATTTTGTAACATCTTTAAAAACTATAAAGTTTTCTTCTTTTTTCATATATACCTCCTATAAAATATGAATTTTATTTCACATTATCAATTATACTATTTTATATGTTGTTGTCAATAAAATATGAATATTTTTTCACATTTCTTTACTTTTTTTATTTTTTATGTATAATTGTATTAACGAGGTGGTTTTATGTCAGAAACTAGAATACCAACGCAAAAAAGATCTATTGAGAAAAGAAATAGAATTATTGAAAAAGGTTTTGAATTAATGTGTGAAAAAGGATATTACAATACTAATACTGCTTTAATCGCTGAATATGCTGGTGTATCTACAGGTATTGTTTATCAATATTTTAATGATAAAGAAGAAATCTTTTTAGAAGGTGTTAAAAATTATTTTGATAATCTTATAAATACTTTAATTGAATTTTTAGAAAATAGTGAAATTAATAAAGATAATATAGATAAGATTTTAAATGATATTATTGATTTATTAATTAAAGGGCATAACATATCTAAAAAAGCTCATAATGAATTAACTGCTATGTCCCATTTAAATAGTAAAGTTGATCATTATTATAAAGATCAAGAATTAGATGTTACTAAAAAAATTGTTACTATTTTAGAAAATAATAATATTTATATTGATAATGCTTTTGAGAAAGTACATATTATATATGGAATGATTGATAATTTATGTCATGAGATTATTTATCATAATCATAGTGAAATGAATTATGATATTATGAAAAAAGAAGTTATTAATATTGCGGTTAATATAATAAAATAAAAAGGAACTTTTAAAGTTCCTTTTTTAATTTATTGATTTATTATTTACATATAATTTATATCCATTAAAATCAATATTACTATTTGATGAATCACTATTTTCTAAACTTGTAATATATGTATCACCAGTTAATTTAATTTTAGATGTTTTATCTAGTTTTAATGTTATTTCTTTTGCTGTATTATCAGTATTTATTTTTCCTTCATAATAAGAATTATTACTCATATTCATTGTTAATTTTGATATTGAATCTACAACTATATTACCATTTATATTTTGATTAGTTAAGTTAAGTGTTACTACTCCACCATTATTTCCAGAATTTCCCCAAGAATCTTTTTGTATTCTTAAGAAATTACCAGTATTATCATTATTAGTTATTATATTATTTTCTAAAGTTATTGATGCAGTTGTATTTGTTACATATAATGTATCACCTTTATTAGTAATAATTGTACTATTTTTAGAAGTAAATTCTGCTGTCCCATTATCTGCATCTCCACTCATTGATTGATATAAAAATATATTTTTATATGTTGTAGATTGTCCGTTTAATTTATTATTAGTATCAATTAGTTCTACATTATCAAGTGTTACTGAATTCTTTCCTTCTATAACTACACCTTCAGAAGCTTTTGATATTAATTTAGCATTACTTACTTTTATATTAGCTGTTGAATATATTGCAGGAGATCCTTGCCCTGTTGTTGTATATGTACCTTTATTAACTGTTACATCTCCTCCACCTCTATCAGATCTAATAGCCGCTGATGAAATACCAGAGGTATTAATTGTTAAATTATTAGCATTCATTACTCCACCACCAGTTGTCATTATTCCTCCTGAATTATCTTTAGTAGTAGTAATAGTTGAATCACTTATATTTACTGTTGTTCCATCACTAGAAGAATTACTAGTTGTAGCACTTCCTCCATAACTAAATACCCCATTAGCACCAGTTGCGTTTGTATTAACTGTTATATTTTTCAAAGTTAGTATTGCTCCTGATTTAGCAAGTATAGCTGAATTAGTACCATAAAATGAAGTATTATCTCCTCCATTTGAATCACCTGTTTTGGATACCTCTACATTAGATATATTTACTTTTATATCACCTGTTGTAAGTATTGCATTTTCATCTTTAGTAGTAGATGAATAACTTCCAGATGTTATTGTTTTATCTTCTGTTATCTCTTCTTTTGCAGAATAAGTTGCATTACTTTCTTGATTCATTTGATTATTCTGTGAATTATTACTATTTTCTTTATTATTTAATAATATTGGAATTGATGATATAGAGGTTGTTAATAATGTTACTAATAATACGTATATAACTATTTTATCTCCATTTTCAAATGTTTCTTTTCTAGTTTTTAAATTAAATTTACTAGAAATTAAATATGATATTATGGATGCAAGTGCTAATCCTTCACATATTATTAATACATAAAATAATACTGATGAATTATCACTTTGTAAATTACTCTCAGTTGGCATTTGAGGCGGTGTATTTTGTGAACTATTATCTGATGATTTTTCTGAGCTACTATCATCAGATGGTTTTTCTGGTGGTGTGTTTTGCGAACTATTTGAGTTATTATCACTTGATGGCATAGTTGGTGGTGTACCCATTTGAGACATTGTACTATTTTGTGTTACTGGCTTTAAATATTTTGTTGTAAAAAACATTCCTACCGATAATAATATTATAATTATTATCATGATAATATTTTTTATACTTCTTTTCATTGATTCATCTCCTTATCATAATTATATTATATTACATTTCATTACTTTGTTGGTCTATATTATTATTTTCTTGTTGTTGATTTTGTTCTGGTACATTTTGATTATCTTGTGGCATGTTTTGATTTCTATCTTGCCTATTAAATTGTCTATTATCATTCATTGGACCATTCATGCTTCTTTGCATCATATTATCATGTTGCATTCTACTCATACTAGGTCTTATATTTATTATATTAAGCATTACTGATGCTGATAATAAAACTGCTAGAACAATTATAATAATATTTTTTGTTTTTTCATTCATTTTATCTCCCTCCTTGACTTAATAATAATTTAAAAATATGTGTAAAATATGGTTACAATATAAAAAAATGCGTATTTATATTAATAAATCGCATTTTATTTTTTCATTTAATAACTCTCTAAATTTTTCTCCATCTTCTTTTGAACCTACTATTGATCCATAGTGAGTTGGTATAGCAAGTGTTGGTTTTATTTCATTTATAAGATTAGCTGCTTCTTTATAATCCATTGTGTAAGTTCCACCAATTGGTACTAGTGCTATATCACATTTTACTTTTTTATTTTCTTCAGTTATATCTGTATCACCTGCGATATAATATGTTACATTTTCTATGTTAATTATATAACCTACATAATTTCTATCTTTTGGATGAAATGATTTATCTATATTATAACTAGGTATTGTTTTAAAATATATATCATCTATTTTATATTCTTTGTTTGGTAATACTTTTAATCCATCTATATCTATTACTTCTGGTATTATAAACTTTGTATTATCATTTTTTATTTTATTTATAGAATCAATATCATAGTGATCATAATGATCATGTGTTATAAATATATAATCTGCATCATGTAATTCTTCTTTTATTTGATATGGGTCAAAATATATTATTTTATTACCTGTTATTTTTATACTACTTTGTGTATTAATACTTATCATATTATTTCTCCTTATGATATTTATTATATATTTTATTATATGTTTCTTTTAAATATTTTGAATTTAAAGCTGAATCTATATCTTCATCTGACATTTTCTTTAATACTATATCAAAAAATTCTACTACTCCAGGATGTTTTGCTACTTTATTATTTCTTTCTACATTATTCCAATATTTAAGTGGTTCTTTATGAGTGAATTCTTTTCCTTTATATGTCATTCCTGCACTTATTCTATCACAAAGTGATTCAACTAAATATTTATATGGAATAAATGCTGCATAATAACTAGAGTATTCGTCTGTTACATCTTCCCAATATTCTAAATGATGTTTATTTCTTCCTTTATGATGAAGCCATGCTTTTGAATATCCTTTATCCATTTTAGCAAGGTGTGTTGGGCTTCTATAACCTACAAAATATTTTGAACTTTCAAAAAATTCTGATGGTGAATATTTTGATAAATCATGTAATAAACCTCTTATTGGAATTCCTGCTTTTATTGAATATTTAAATACATACCATCTATGTTTATTTATTGTGTTAAAATGTTTTATACTTTTTACTATTATGTTCATATACTTCACCTATTTAAATTATAGCACAAAAAAAAAGAATTAATTTAATTCTTTTTTAGAAATATTGAGAATGATTTTTGACAAATTATTGTCGATGTTAATACTGCGAAAAGTGTTTTATAAATGACTGCAACCATCTTTTCAATAGCACATATATTTATTTTTAACATTTTATTTAATATTAAAAATTCAAATAGATATCCTATCAAGAAAGATATTACCGTACATAAAATAGAAGTTATAACTAATTTATATATTGATGTATTTTGAGTTTCATGTACTTTTACTGAAAACACAATGCTTGTTATTAATGCTGAAACTGCACTACACGATGCTGTTATTATATAGTTATAAAAATAATCATTTTTAACCCCTAATATAAACATTGCAATCATTACTACAAATGCACTTATAAATGATGTTTCAGTAACATATTTGTCAATAATATTTTTCTTCATAACATTCTCCTAAAATAAAAGATAACACTGACAAGATGTTATCCTAGTTTCGAATCAATTTATACTTTAGTCGAAATATAAATTGCTTATTTTGAAGTTTTCTTTCTTCTATATGATCATATACTTAATAGAAATAAGACCCCTAAAGGCATTCGAAATAATCTAGTCATATATAATTATTTTTTTAATAATACTTTAGATTATTATATTATATAATTATATATAAATAATCACTATATATTATAAAAATATATAAAATGATTATAAATTAATAGATTCTTTATTTTCTATTAAGTACTTAAAGTATACCATTTATATTTATATATTTCAATATATTTTTTTATTGTTTACACATTACTTGTCATATTCATCTAAAAAACTATGTTTTGTATCACCTTTTGTATATCCTAATACACAATTTAAATTTACATTATCCAATGCTTTGAATATATTATGATCTATATCTTTATTTACTCTTCTCATTTTTTTAATTAATTCTTTCATTTCAAGTCTTTTACTTGTACCATCATTTATAAGTGAACATCCTTCTGTAAATCTACAAGCACAATTTAAAAATGTTAGTTCATTAAAATTTCTCCATGATATTATGTCTTCTTCTTTTACTAAATACATTGGTCTTATTAATTGTAATCCTTCAAAATTATCACTATGAAGTTTTGGCATCATTGTTTTTACTTCTGATCCATAAAACATTGAAAGTAAAGTTGTTTCGATAACATCATCAAAATGATGTCCTAGTGAAATCTTATTACATCCAAGTTCTTTTGCTTTACTATATAAAAATCCTCTTCTCATTCTAGCACACATATAACACGGACTTTTATCCATTTTTTCTACTACATCAAATATATCGCTTTCAAATATTTCTATTGGTATATTTAATATTTTTGCATTATCTATAATTGCTTGTCTATTATATTCATTATATCCAGGATCCATTACTACATAATGTGCCTCAAAGGGAAATTTTCCATGTCTTTGAAGTTCTTGTATACATTTTGCCATTAGGAATGAATCTTTTCCTCCAGAGATACATACCATTATGTTATCTCCTTCTTCTATTAATTCATAATCACTTATTGCCTTTACAAACTTACTCCATATATCTTTTCTAAATTTTTTTATTATGCTTCTTTCTATTTCTTTATACTTTTCCATTAGTTAAACCTTTTATAACATTTATCAAATGCATCGAAGAATTTATCTAATTCTTCTTTTGTTGTTAAATGAGATAAGCTTATTCTTAAAGATGTAGTTGCAAGTTGTTTATTATTTGTTAAAGCATAAACTAATTTAGATGGAGTTTCTGATGGACAACATGATGTTTTAGTTGATATATATACTTCATAATCTTCTAGGGCTTTTGCAAAATCAGTTGATTTTACATTTTCTATAGATATATTTAATGTGTGAGGTACTGAATTTTTTGTACTATTAATATGAACTTTATCATACTTTGATAATCCTTTTTTTAAATATTCATTTAAATCTTTTATATAATTATATCTTTCTTTCATATTAGATAATGCTTTTTCTAATGCTTTATCAAGTGCGACTATACTTGCTGTTACTGGTGTTCCACTTCTAAATATAGTTGTACTTTTTCCACCATTTATTATTGGTACTAAAGATACATTTTTCTTTTTAATAAGTGCACCAAATCCATTAATTCCATAAAACTTATGAGGTGCGATTGTTACTAAATCTATATTTGTAAAATCAATATCTACTTTACCTATTGCTTGAGATGCATCTGTATGAAACATTACATTTGGATAATCTTTTAATATTTCTCCTATTTCTTCAATTGGTTGTTTTAATCCTATTTCACTATCAACTGCAATTACACTTACAAGTATTGTATCTTCTCTAATCATGTTTTTTAATTCAGTAATATCTACTAGTCCTTCTTTTGTTACAGGAAGTACATCTACTTCAAATCCTTCATTTTGCATAACTGATAAAGGTGCTGTTATAGAATTATGTTCAAGTGGAGTTGTTATTATATGCTTACCTACATTTTTATATCTTTCACATACTCCTTTTATTACTAAATTATTAGATTCACTAGCTCCAGATGTATATATTATTTCTTCTGGTAATACATTTAACATTTTAGCTATATTTTTTGAAGATTTATCTATAATTTCTTTTGCTTCTAATCCTAATTTGTGTGTAGCATTTGGATTTGCAAAATATTTTTTTGTTGTGTCATAAAATACATCTAATACTTCCTCATCTACTGGTGCATTTGCTGCATAATCTAAATATACCATTTTATCACTCCTATATTCTTATCTAAATCATTTATTATTTTATTATTCACATAAACACTTCCATAATCAATTATAACATAAAAAAAATACCTTTATGGTATTTTATTTTGTTTTTTTACTTTTGTTTTCTAAGTTTGAAATTCTTTCTTCTAAATCTAAATGCTTTTTATTTTCATATACTACTACACCAGCTGCTAAAGCAAGTGGAAAGATAACTATAAATGCAAGTAATCCAAAACTCATATTGTTTCCTTCTTTCTTTTCTTTTTCATCATCTTTTCCTAAATTTTCCATTACATCATATCTTTTACTTTTTTCAGTTTCATATAATTTTTTAATTTGTGCTTTTATTTCATCATCATATGATTCAGAATATCCTGCGAATACTTTATCTCCAATTACTATATAAGGTACTCCTCCAGCTTCTTCATTCATTGTTTCTGCAACATCATTCATTAATTCACCATTATCTTGGTTATACCAAACTTCATAAGAAACTACTTTAAAATATTGACCATAATCTCCTACTATACTATTTAAGAATGTTAAAAACTTACGGCAATAAGCACATCCTTTACCTCTAAATAAATAAATTACTGCTTGATCATCTGTTTCTTTGTAATTAGAAAAATCATGTTCAATTTGTTCTTCAGTTAAAGCTTCATCTAGATTTGTTGATTGATATTTTTTTTCATCTGCTGATGCAGTTATTGGTAATATCATTAAACCAATCATTAATACTATTAATATCTTTTTTATATATTTCATATTGTACTTCCTTTCTTATTTTCACAAGTTAATTATAGCATAAATTAAAAAAATAAATCAATATTTATGATTTATTTTCATTATTAATCTTTAATTCAAATTTATATCCATCTGTTGTCCAAATATTAAATACTTCATTTTCATATTTTATATGATCTATTTGTGGACTTGATATTATCATAAAATATTCTTTATTTGTTATTAAATTCTTTTTTAATTCTAATAACCTTTGTATTTCGTGACTATGCATATATACCTCTTTAATTAAAATTCAAAATCTAAATATACATAATTATTCATATCATAAGATAAATTTTTATCTATCATATTTTTTGCTATTTTGCAAATATTTGATATTCTCTCTCCATTAACAAGTGGGTCTATATATCTAATTTTTGCGCCATGATGTACATAATATACATTTTTAGGTTCTTCTTTGGATGTTTTTACTTTTTTTGCTTTTTCCCATTTATTATATATTTCTTTATATTTTGACTTTTTTATTATATCTATAATATCTGTTTCTTTTTTTATGTATAAATCATCTATTGTTATAACTTTTTCTTCTACTAATTTTTTTATTATGTCCGCAATTAATTGCATAGAATATCTAACTTCATCTTTTCTATATCTTACTGATAATCTACTTGATATACTTACAAATTTTCTAGCATATTTTTTAGTTTTGAAATTTAACTCAATATTACCTTTTTCATCTTTACCTACATATATATCATTATATATTTCTTTTATTATATTTATGTCTTTTTCTTCATTATATACATATAATGCATTTGATAAAGTATATTCTAGCCTATCTGCAGATAATTTAGGTGTATCATTATCAGCAATTGGATAAATATGATAATTACATACTTCCTCTAATTTTATGTTATCTCTTTTCAATAAATTCATTATTTCACTAGAATTTTTTATTATTGTTTCTGTTAAATCTTCTGTTGATTCTTGATTCATATAATCTCCATTTAAGAAATCTATACAATGTTTAAATGCAGGCGTAGATATATCATGAAATAAACCTGATAACGTTTGTTTTTTGTCATGTGTAAAATGCCATATTATAAGTGCGACTGCTATTGAATGATGTAAACTTGAAAAATACATTCCATCTTTTAATAAATCTGTATATATCATTGAACAAGAAACACTTATATATTGTTGTTTTAATACTTCTTTTGTATTTACATATTCATATATAAAATCTGGTATATCGTCAGATAACAATTTATAGTATTCTTCTATTTGTTTGTTGTATTTATATATATTGTTAAAATTCATATTATTCTCCTTTATTATTTATAATGCTTATTATTAATAATATTAAATTACATATTAATAATGCTGACCAAAATATAATGTCTCCTTTTTGTACTATTTCAAAAATTAAAAATCCTAATGATATAGTTATTCCAATTATTGACATAATAATAGAATATTTTATTTTTGATTTCATTTCTTCATTCATATACTACTCCTTATAATAGATATCTATATCAACATTTCCATTAATTCCATCTATTATTCCTCTATCTGTCATTTGCCACATTATATATTTTCCTTCATATGTTGTTTGATCTGTATAATGTGCAAGCCATACTGGATATGTATCATTAAACATCCATACTTTATCTAAATAATTCATACTACTATAAAGCATTGTTTTATAACCTGATTTTTTCATTTCTTTATCAAATGCTAAATAATTTTTAGTTACACTATATCTACTTAAATTATATTTTGGAAAACTTGACCAATTTTCAAAATCAAATGCTACTGGGAAATCAAGTTTTTCTTTATTTAATATTTTTTTAGTCCACTTTGCATGTTCTTTTGCTTGTTTTTCTGTTGCTGCAGTAGAATATATATATACTCCTACCTTTAAACCTGCTTTCTTAGCATTTTCTATATTCTTTTTATAAAATGAATCTTCTGATATATCTTTGTCATTATCAGTATTAACTCCTAATCTAATTATTACGAATTCACACCCTGCTTTTTTTACCTTTTTATAGTCTACATTTTGTTGCCAATATGAAACATCTATTCCTACCATTGTATTTGTATTTTTATGTTTCTTTACTATATCCATAAATTGTATACCTGTAATTGCTGGTGTATAATTAGTATTCGTTTGTGGTTTATTGCTACTATTACTACTAGTAGTATTTTTTTCTATTACATAAACTATAAGATCTTTTTCTGATATATTATTACTATTATCTTCTAATACATATTTTAAATTATATGTTCCTGGTATATTTGAATCAAATTCACCATCTATTTTACATTTTACGTTATTATCATAATTATCTATGTAACTTATTTTTTCACAAAAATTTACTTGATCACCTTTGTATATAGTTCTTGTTGTGCTTGCCGATAAGAATATTGGTACTTGTGTATCAACAACATTATAATTCACATCATATTTATATATTCTTCTTTTATTTTTATATTTATATTTTATTGTTAATGTATTTTCTCCTAGTTTTGTTGTATCTATTTTTTCTTTCTTATTTAATATTTCTGTATTTGTATCTTTTATTACATTTCTTATTTTTGCATGAGTGTCATATATATCAAATGTTTTATTTTCAACATTTATATATGCATCTTTTGGCATTTTATATTCATCATAAGAACAACCACATAATAAAAATATAAAAATTAATATTAATATTTTTTTCATAATTTTTTAACCTCTTCATTATCTAATTTTAATGTTTTTTCCTTTAATTCATTCACTAAATTCCATACATCATCTATTGGATATGTTTTCATTTTATTAATTAATGAGAATAAATAATTCCATGATTCATAAAGTTCATAATCTTTTGTTTCTATCCTATGTAATAATTCATGACTTCTTTTTCCTAAATATGCACCATTTTCCATAGTAGCATCATCATTTTCATTTATTTTTCTTAAATTTTCAGCTTTTTCTATATGATGGTAACTAGGTTTATTGTCCTCAGTTATTTTAAAACCCATCCAATCAATATAATTACTACCTTTTGGATAATATATTTTTTTCATTTGTTTTAATATTGTATTATTTAATTTTATTGTTTTTCTCATATCTATCCTCTATAAATATTATATCAAAAAAAATAAGATATAAAATATCTTATTTACATTTTTATTTTATTATTTTCTTCTGGTTCTTTTGGAAATCTTTCAATTACATCATCTTCTTGTTTTGGATCTTTTGAACTTAATGTACTAATTATCATATTTCTTACATCTTCACATGCTTTATTTGATTGTTCACTTGTATATAATTTATTTAAATAATCAATAATTCCCGCTAAAGCTAAATTACTACTCTTTTTTAATGCTTCTTGAATTTTATTATATGCTTTTATATACTCTTTTGTATATTTTAAAAGATCATAATCTTCATCCATTTTTTCTGTTTCTTTTTGATATAATGCTGCTGTTTTCTTATAATCTTCCGATTTAGCAACATCTTCAGATTCCTTTGGTTGAATAAATGGGATTACTTTACTTTCTTCTTTTTCTTCTTCATCAATTTCTTTATATTCATTCATTTCGTTCACCTCTATTGTAATTTTATCACATATTTAATATATATTAAAGTCTTTCATGACCTAATATGTATACATTATTAGAATTTCGATTTACTTGTGATATATCTAATCTATTTATTAAGTCTTCTGTTGTCATTTTATGATCTAATACTTTTTTTATATATTTTAATATTTCTTTTGGATTTTGTTTATATAAATAATATAAATTTAGTGCATAATAATAACTTGATAAATATTGTCCATATGTATCTTGTATATATTCAAATGTCTTTGGATTCTCATTTTTTCTTTTTTTTGCTTCTTTGTAATATACATTATCATAATTTAAAAAACTTAATCGCTTTTGTTTCCATAAATCATGTAATTTTGGGAAACATTTTTCAACTATTAAAAATTCATAAAAGAAAGTTAATATTTCTGATGTTCTATTTTTTAGAATATATTCTTTATAATTAGTTTCTTTCAATGCATGTATATATTCATGCCCTAGCCATATTGGAGATATAGTTGTTATTTTTTGTGGTATTTCAATATTAAATACTTTTCCTGAATGTTTTAATACTTTTCCTTTTAATTGTCTAAAAGCTATTCTTGTAGTATATTCATCTTCTGGTAAATCATCCAATTGCATATATTCAAACTTACAAATCTTATTGATATATTTCTTATCAAACAAAGATAAACTTTCTAATGCTTTTGATGTTGAATTATCTAAACTAATTGTTTCATCTGTTTCTGTTATATCAATTTTTTTTAAAGTATTTGATACAATATCCATTGCTTCTCTTTGTTCGTCAGTTGATTTTTTAAATCCTAATGATTCTGTTAATTTTCTTTTTGAATCATAATAATCTAAAATTTCTTTAGTAATTTTCTTTTCCATATTATCCCCACTTAAATTAGGTATATTATAACATAAAAAAACTCTAACGACTAAGTTAGAGTTTAAATACTTAATGGTACGAGTAACAATCAAATTGAAAACTCTTTACCTAGACGATTGATAAATATCAATCAGTATAAACATTATAACATAAATCTTTAAAATTGAATATAATTATTTTTCTTTTTCTAATTCTTCAATTTTTTCATCAAGA
>JAGBNN010000009.1 GCA_017634385.1 Bacilli bacterium | reverse complement strand
CGCTGAAAGCATCTAAGCGGGAAGCGAACTTCAAGATGAATTTTCCCATATTTTTATAATAGTAAGATCCCTGAAAGACTATCAGGTTGATAGGCTGGAGATGGAAGTGTAGTGATACATTGAGTTGACCAGTACTAATAGATCGAGGATTTAACCATAACTAATTTGTTGCAACCACATTATCATGTTTTCAGAGAATAATTTCTCTATAATTTATTAGTGACGATATCGAAGTGGAAATACCTGTTCCCATCCCGAACACAGAAGTCAAGCACTTCAGAGCCGAAAATAGTGTAAGCAAAAATAGGACGTCGCTAATTTTTTTTTGCTTAAAATTATGTTATAATAGATTGAAAAGGTGATGATATGTATAAATTTGGCGATATAATTTCATATAAAACAAAGAATTCAGGTAGAAATATTTATTTGGTTGTAATATCAGATATTGATGGTTATATTCATGGATTAACATTTGAAAGAAAATTAAAAAAATTTAAAAGAGATCCTGAAAGATATCTAGTAATTCCTAAAACAAAACTTAAATCTAAAAGATTTTATTACGTAAATGCAAGAAATGTAATGGACGTAAATTCATCATCAGTTAATAATGAGGACGTTTCGTTATCAAAAAAAAGTATTCATGAATTAAGAAAAAAAATAGAATATTTAGCAAGTAAAAAAGCTTTTTCAAAAAAAGTATTATCTAAAATTGAATATAGCGACAAATTGAAAAGATGTTCTACAAGAACTGAACCTGAGTCATCAGAACAACATTTATTATCATTAAATGAATTATTCCCAAATGGAACAGGAAGAACTAAAGAAGAATTTGAAAGAGATAATGCAAATATTCATAAAAAATTTGCACTACAATATAAGAAAATGATAAATAAACAACATTAATGTTGTTTTATTTTTACATTTTATTTATATTTATTTTAAAATTTGTTGTAAATAAAAATAAATATCGGTATAATATTATTAGGGTGATAGATATGGAATATAAAATAGTTTCAAAATCTGAAAGAGAAACAGTAGAGTTAGCTGAAAATATAGAATCTGAAAAATTTTCAGGAATGGTAATATGTTTAGAAGGTGATTTAGGAAGTGGTAAAACATTATTTACTAAAGGTTTTGCAGCATCGCTTGAAATAGATGAAACAATAACATCTCCTTCATACAATATAATTAAAGAATATTACAGTGGAGAATTGCCTTTATATCATATGGATGTATATAGACTTGAAAAAGATGCAGCATCAATAGGACTTCCAGATTACTTTGGAAGAGATGGAATTGTTATTATAGAATGGGCAGATATGATTCAAGAATATTTACCAGAGGAAAGATTAGAAATTAAATTCTCTGTATTAGATGAAAATAAGAGAGTTATAAAAATAATTCCATATGGTGAAAAATATGAAGAACTTTGTGAGGCAGTTCTATGATCTGTCTTTTTTTCGATACAGCATCTGAGAAATTAAAAGTTTCTTTAATCAAAAATGATGAAATCATTTACGATAAAGAAATGATAAATAAAAATGATCATTCAAGTTATTTAGTGCCATTTATAGATGAGGCATTCAAATCAAATAATATAGATTTTAAAGATTTAGATAGAATTATAGTAGGAATAGGACCAGGTTCATTTACTGGTACTAGAATATCAATCACTGTCGCAAAAGTATATGCTGCTATGTTTAATATTCCAATATTTGGTATATCTTCATTAGAAATGATGATATATGGTGATAAAGATTATGATTATTATGTACCAATAATAGAAGAGAAAAAAGATAATTTATATTATGGAATATATGATAAGAATAAAAAAAGAATAGTAGAAGATTCATATACAAGTAAAGAAAAATTATATGAGATATTAAGTAAGTATGAAGGTAAAATTTTATTAATATCACATAATTCATCAGAATATGAAAAGTATGAATATACTAATGAAAAAATAGACCCAATTGAAATAAACAAAAATATATTAGTAAATAATAAAGAAGAAAATCCTCATTTATTAAAACCTAATTATATTAAAAAGATTGAGGCTGAATCAAAATTATGATTGAAAAAGATATAGATATAAAATTTTTATCAAATATATTTAGTCATTATAAAGAAGATTATGATTTTAAACCTAATGAATTTACAAAAGTATATACGTATATAGTTGATGAGAAAATAGTAGGTTTTATTATATTTGATATAATATATGAAAAATGTGAAATAATAGATATTTTTATAGAAGAAAATTATAGAAGAAAAGGAATAGCAATCTTATTAATTAAAGAAATAGAAAAAGACTTTTCGATAGAAAATATAACTTTAGAAGTTAGAGAAGATAATATTCCTGCCATAAAACTATATGAAAAAATAGGATTTAAAAAAGTATCAATAAGAAAAAATTATTATAAAGATACTAATGGATTATTAATGTTAAAAGAAATAAGGTGAATTACATGAATGATGTATATATTCTTGCAATAGAATCATCTTGTGATGAAACAAGTGTATCAATTATAAAAAATGGTAATTTTGAAATTAGTACAGTTGTGTTATCACAAATAGATATACATAAAAAATTTGGTGGCGTAGTACCTGAAATAGCAAGTAGAAATCATGTGGAAAATATAACTATTGTTATAGAAGAATGTCTTCAAAAAGCCAATATGAAAATTGAAGATATGAATGCAATTGCTGTTACATATGGACCAGGTCTTGCTGGATCATTAATTGTAGGAGTAGAAGCAGCTAAAACACTTGCTATGATATATAATAAACCTTTAATAGGAGTACATCATATTGCAGGACACATATATGCTAATAGATTAGAAAAAGAATTGAAATTTCCACTTATATGTTTAGTAATAAGTGGTGGACATACTGAAATAATTTATATGAAAGAAAATTATTCTTTTGAAAAACTAGGAGGAACTTTAGACGACTCAGTAGGTGAATCATATGATAAAGTTGCTAGAGTAATGGATGTTCCATATCCAGGAGGACCAACAATAGATAAATATGCACACGAAGGAAAACATACATATAATCTTCCAGTGCCATTAGATGATGATTCATATAACTTTAGTTTTAGTGGAATAAAAAGTGCAGTTATAAATTTAGTTCATAATGAAAAGCAAAGAGGAAACGAAATAAATAAATATGACCTTGCTACTTCATTTCAAGATGTAGTAGTAGATGTTCTTACAAAAAAGACTATGAAAGCCGTAAAGGAATATAATGTAAAGCAATTATTAGTAGCAGGTGGAGTATCTGCTAATAGCGGAGTAAGAGATAAATTAAAAGAATTATGTGAAAAAGAAAATGTAGAATTAGTTGTTCCAAAATTACAATATTGTACAGATAATGCTGCAATGATAGGAGCAGCAGCATATTATATGTATTTAGATAAAAGATTCTCAGATCTAAGTTTAAAAATAAAACCTACAGATAAAATAAATTAGAAAAGGGTGTTGAATATGAAAAATAATAAGGGATTTACTTTAATAGAGTTATTAGCAGTATTATTAGTACTGTCTATAATATTATTACTAGCATTTCCAAATTTTGCTAGTCTTTCAAAACAAGCAAAATTAAAAATAGATGCAAGTACAAAAGTACTTTTAAAAAGTGCTGCAAAAATATACGTTGATAATTTTCAAGAAGATGTTGATGACTATTTAAGTTCAAATAGTTTCATGTGTATACCTGTTGGAAAATTAATTGCATATGAATTTATAGATGCAGATTTAAAAACAGGTGATGGAAAAGAAATAGAACAAAAAAAATGTATTAATGTTTCTAAAACAACACGTAATGGAAAGACAGTATATGAATACGATACATCACTTGTAAACGAAATCCCAAATGGGGTAGATTTTATACCACCAGTAATATTTATAACACCAACAGCAGAAAATTTAAATGAATCAGTACTTAAATGTTCTACTATAGTAAATACTACATATGAAAATTTTCAAAAATATTGTGAAGTAAAAGTAACAGATGATAAAGATGGATCAATTAGACTTAATGAACCAAGTATTTATGAAAGTGTAAATGATAATAATGAAGTAACAAAAAAATTAGTAGAATATACTGCTCAAGATGTAACAGGTAATAAAGCAATACCATTAAAAATACAATTTAATTTAAACTAAAGCAATAGCTTTAGTTTTTTTTAACTTAAAATTATTTTATGCATATAATGTCTATGAAGAGGAGGAAATATGAAAAAAATAATATTATCAATAATTTTAAGTTTGTTTTTAATTATTTTAGTTGCTATATTAATAATTACTAATAATAATGATAATAAATTGAAAAAAATAAAAGTAGCAGAAGTGGCACATACTATTTTCTATGCTCCATGGTATGTAGCACTTGAAAAAGGTTATTTTAAAGAAGAAGGATTAGATGTAGAAGTTATGCTTACACCAGGAGCAGATAAAGTAACTTCAGCAGTACTTTCTAAAGATGTAGATATAGGATTTTGTGGTAGTGAAGCATCTATATATGTATATAATTCTGGTAATAAAGATTATATAGTATCATTTGCGGGACTTACTAAAAGAGATGGTGCATTTTTAGTATCAAGAAAAAAACAAGATAATTTTAAGTTATCAGATTTAAAAGGAAAATATGTTATAGGTGGTAGAAAAGGTGGAATGCCTGAAATGACATTTGAATATACATTAAAGGAAAATAAAATAAATCTAGATGATTTAAAAATAGATACAAGTGTAGATTTTGCATCTATGGCAGGAGTGTTTATTTCAGGTGTTGGAGACTATGTAACGTTATTTGAACCAGCCGCTACTCAAATAGAAAATGAAGGTCATGGTTATGTAGTTGCATACATAGGAGAATATGGAGGGTCAGTACCATACACTGCATATAATGCAAGAAAAAGTTATATAAAGAAAAATCCAGAAACAATTAAAAAATTTACAAAGGCAATTGATAGAGGATTAAAGTTTGTATGGAATAATGATGAAGAAACAATTGCAAAAGCAATAGTTAATCAATTTCCAGATTTAACTATTAATGAACTTTCTAAGATGATAAAAAGATATAAAGATAATGATGCTTGGATGAAAAATACATATTTTACTAAAGAATCATTTGATCATTTACAAGATATAATGATAGAAGCAAAAGAACTTGATAAAAAAGTTCCATATAAAAATTTAGTAAATACAAAATTTTCAAAGAAGAAATAAAATGATTTTACAAATAAATAATTTATATAAAACATATTACACTAAAAAAAGAGAAATAGATGCATTAAGAAATATTAATTTTAAAGTAGAAGATAAAGATTTTGTTGCGATAATAGGTCCATCTGGATGTGGTAAATCTACTTTACTTTCAATAATAGGTAATTTAGAAAAACCAACAAAAGGAGAAATAATAAAAAAAGAAAATTTAAAAATTGGATATATGCTTCAAGATGATTGTTTATTCCCATGGCTTACAATATATGAAAATTGTATATTAGGTTTAAAAATAACTAAATCTTATACACAAGAAAACATTAATAATGTAAAAAAATTATTAGAAAAATATGACTTAAAAGAATTTATGAATAATTATCCAAAAGATTTATCAGGTGGAATGAAACAAAGAGTTGCTTTAATAAGAACACTTGCTTTAAAACCAGATTTACTTTTACTAGATGAACCTTTTTCAAGACTAGATTATCAAATGAGAATAAATGTATCTAATGATGTTTTAAATATAATAAAAAATGAGAATAAGACTTTAATAATAGTTACACATGATATACCAGAAGCAATCAGATTATGTAATAAAATAATAGTATTATCTAAAAGACCATCAAAAATAAAAAATATTTATGATATAAAAAGTGATGATTATACAAAATATTATGACAAAATTTGGGAAGATCTTAACGATGAAGAGTAAAGGGTATATAGAATACTTAAAAAGAATAAAAAGGAATAATATTTTAATAATCGCAACTCAAATTTCATTAATTGTTATTTTTATTTTACTATGGCAGTATCTTTCAGATAAAAAAATAATTGATACATTTTTATTATCAAGTCCAAAAAAAGTATTAAATACAATTATTGAATTAATACGAAAAAATAATTTCTTTAATCATATATTTACTACAATATATGAAATAATAATAAGTTTTATTTTAGGTAATTTAATTGGTTTATTAGTTTCAAGTATATTTTGGTTTAATAAGTTTATATCTAAAGTATTTGATCCATTCTTAACTATATTAAACTCTCTTCCAAAAGTAGCATTAGGACCACTTATAATAATTGTAATGGGTGCTAATATAAAATCTATTATAGTAATGTCTCTTCTTATATCATCTATAATAAGTATAATAAATATAACAAATAGTTTTAATTCTACAGATGAAAATAAAATTAAAATAATTAAATCTATGGGTGGAAATAAATTTCAAATATTTTATAATGTAGTATTAAAAGATAATTATATTAAAATAATAGAATCATTTAAATTAAATATAAGTATGTGCTTTGTAGGAGTAATAATGGGGGAATTACTAGTATCAAAGCAAGGTATTGGATATTTAATAATGTATGGTTCTCAAGTATTTAATATGAACTTAGTGATAACTGGAATAATATTATTAATAGTATTAACAATATTACTTTACATAGCAATTAGTTTAATAGAAAAAACTTCTAAAAAATAGGAGTTTTTTTACTATCATTAAAAATCAATATATGTTAAAATATTTATAAGGAAGGTATTATTTATGAATTTAGACAATTTAAATGAAAAACAAAAAGAAGCAGTAGTAAATTATACTGGCCCAATGTTAATACTTGCAGGAGCAGGATCTGGTAAAACAAGAGTATTAACTACTAAAGTGGCATATTTAATAAATGAAAAAAATATATATCCTGAAAATATTTTAGCAATTACATTTACTAATAAAGCTGCAAAAGAAATGAAAGAAAGAATATATTCAATAGTAGGACCTAATGCATTTAAAATACAAATTTCAACATTCCATTCATTTGGACTTAAAATAATAAAAGAAAATTGTAAATTATTAGGTTACGAAAATAATTTTACTATATTAGATTCAGATGATTCTTTATCAGTAATAAAAAGAATAATGAAAGAATTAAATATTGATTCTAATAAGTATAATCCAAAAGCTGTTAAAAATGCTATCAGTTCAAATAAAAATGAAATGGTAGATAGTAAATCTTTTGAAAAATTCGTACATACAGATTTTGACGAAGTAGTAAAAGATGTTTATCAAAAATATGAAAAAAGCTTAAAAATAAATAATGCGATGGATTTTGATGATTTATTAATATTACCACTTAAATTATTTAATGAAAATCCAAAAGTATTACAAGAATATCAAGAAAAATATAAATATATATTTATAGATGAATATCAAGATACAAATGAACCTCAATATTTATTGTCTAAGATGATAAGTGCTAAATATAGAAATATAACAGTAGTAGGAGATGCAGATCAAGCTATATTTACATGGAGAGGTGCAAACTATAAAAATATATTAAATTTCGAAAAAGATTATAAAGAAGCAAAAACAGTTCTATTAGAAGAAAATTATAGATCAACAAAAACAATATTAAATGCTGCAAATAATGTAATAAGAAATAATAAAATAAGAAAAGAAAAAAATCTTTGGACACAAAATGATGAAGGGAATAAAATAGTTTATTATAAAGCATTCGATGAAAAAGATGAATCTAATTTTGTAGTTACAGAAGTAAAAAAATTAATTAATGATGGAGTAAATCCAAATGATATATGTGTTCTTTATAGAGCAAATGCTCAATCAAGAACTATAGAAGAAGCATTCTTAACAAGTAATATATCATATAATATAGTTGGATCTTATGCATTCTATAATAGAAAAGAAATAAAAGATTTAATCGCATATTTAAAATTAATTTATAATCCTAAAGATGATGTATCTCTTTTAAGAGTAATAAATTATCCTAAAAGAGGAATAGGAAATAAATCAATAGAAAATTTAGTTATAAAAGCAAATATAGATAATAAATCATTATATGAAGTTATTGATTCAGGAAAAGAACTAACTTTTAAAGAAATAATTGATTCATTAATAGAAAAAGAAAAGACTTTATCATTAACTGAATTAATAGATGTAGTATTAAATGATTCAGGAATTAAACAAGATTTGGAAAGTGAAAAATCAATAGAAGCGGATATAAGATTAGAAAACTTAGAAGAATTTAAGTCTATTACAAAAGGATTTGAAGAAAGAGAAGGAATAGCAACCTTAGGAGAATTTTTAGATGAACTTTCTTTAATATCAGATGCATCAGAAACAAAAAATGAAGTTCAAGATAAAGTAACACTTATGACAATGCATGCAGTAAAAGGACTTGAATTTGATTATGTATTTGTCATAGGATTTGAAGAAGGATTATTTCCACATATGAATTCATTTGAATCAAATGATGAAATGGAAGAAGAAAGAAGACTTTGTTATGTTGCAATAACAAGAGCTAAAAAGAAATTATTCTTAATAAATGCAAGAAGTAGAGTACTTTATGGAAAAGTATCATCAAATATACCTAGTAGATTTGTAAATGAAATAGGTGATGAGTACTTAGAAAAAATTGGAAAGAAAGATGAATTTTTATTAAAACCTAAAATAGATAAAAATAAAATGTATAATGATGATAACGATTTACATCCAGGTGATATAATAGAACATGAAAAGTATGGAATGGGTGTTGTCGTATCAATAGATGGATCTATCGCTACAATATCATTTAAGAGAGATGGATTAAAAAAATTGATGAAAAATCATAAAAGTATAAGGAAGGTGTAAAATATGCAATTATTGATTATGGCTGCTGGAATGGGTAGTAGATTTGGAGGATTAAAACAAGTAGAACCTATGGGTCCAAATGGAGAATTTATTATAGATTACTCAGTCTATGATGCTCTAAAAGCAGGATTTTCTAAAGTAGTTTTCATTATTAAAGAAGAAAACTATGAAATATTTAAAAATACAATTGGAAAGAGAGTAGAACCTCATATTCCAGTAGATTATGTATTCCAAAAGATGGAAGATATTCCAGAATTTGTAAATATACCAGAAGAAAGAGTAAAACCTTGGGGAACTGCACAAGCTATATATGCAGCAAGAGATTCAATTACTGAACCATTTTTAGTAATAAATGCAGATGATTTCTATGGAAGAGATGCATTTATGGTAGCTAAAGATTTCTTAGAAAGTAAAAGAGAAAATAAATATGCAACTATAGGATATAAGGCAAAAAATACAATGACAGAAAATGGTTCTGTAAAAAGAGGAGTAATAAATTCCGAAAATGGTAATCTAAAATCAATAGTAGAAAGTAAACTTGAATATGTTGATGGAAAGATAATGGCAACACCTCTAGAAGGTGGAGAATCATTTGAAGTAAATCCAGATGATTTAGTATCAATGAATATGCTAACATTTGATTTATCTATATTTCCATTTTTAAAAGAAAAGATGGATACATTCTTTAAAGAACATGAAGGAAATTTAGATAATTGCGAATTCTTAATACCAACAGAACTTGGTAAAGCAGTAGATGAAGGAAGAGAAGTAAAAGTATTAGATACAAATGCTACATGGTATGGTGTAACATATAAAGAAGATGCGCCTGAAGTAAAAGAAGCATTAAAAACTTTAACTTTAAAAAATGAATATCCAAATAATTTATGGAATTAAAAAATATTTATGAAAGGAAGTTTATATAATATGGATGTTAAAAAAAGAATGGATGAATTAATAGAACGTATCAATAAAGCAAGTTATGAATATTATGCTTTAGATGCGCCAACAATAACAGATCAAGAATACGATGATTATTATATGGAACTTCTTGCAATAGAAAAGAAATATCCTGAACTTAAAAGAAAAGATTCACCAACATTAAGAGTAGGTGGAAAAGTACTTGATAAATTTGAAAAAGTAACTCATCAAACACCGATGCTTTCATTTGATGATATATTTAATGAAGAGGAAATACAAAGTTTTGATGAAAGAATAAGAAAGACAGTTAAGAATCCAACATATACGTTAGAACCAAAAATGGATGGTTTATCAGGATCACTAATATATAAAAATGGAATATTAGTTAGAGGTGCAACTCGTGGTGATGGAGTTACAGGAGAAGATATTACTGAAAATATTAAAACAATAAAATCAGTTCCTCTTAAACTTACTAAAGATATAGATATAGAAGTAAGAGGAGAAATTTATATGAGTAAGATTTCTTTTGAAAAAGCAAATATCGAAAGAAGAAAAAATAATGAAAATGAATTTGCTAATCCAAGAAATGCTGCCGCAGGATCTGTAAGACAATTAGATAGTAGTATCGCAGCAAAAAGAAATCTAGATTATATGGCATACTTCATACCTGATCCAGAAGATTATGGTATAAAAAATCAATCAGAATCTTTAGAATTTTTAAAAGAATTAGGATTTAAGACAAATTATAAATTGAATGCAAAAGCTCATAATGTAAAAGAAATAATAAAATATATAGATGAATTATCAAAGGTAAGAAAAGAATTACCATATGCAATAGATGGAGTTGTTCTTAAAGTAGATAGTTTAGAAGATGAAAAGAAATTAGGTTTTACATCAAGAGTTCCAAGATGGGGAATTGCATACAAATTTCCAGCAGAAGAAGTATTAACTACTTTAAAAGAAATAAAATATACAGTAGGAAGAACTGGTAAGATAACTCCTAATGCTATATTTTCACCAGTTCATGTAGATGGATCACTCGTATCAAAGGCAACTCTTCATAACTTCGATTACATAACTGAAAAAGATATAAGAATAGGAGATATAATATCTGTTAGAAAAGCAGGAGATGTTATTCCAGAAGTTGTAGAAGTAAAAATAGATAGAAGAAATGAAAATTCAGAAAAAACAATAATGATTACTAATTGTCCTATATGTAATAGTGAACTTGTTAAAAAAGATGCAAATCATTATTGTGTAAATGAAACTTGTGATTCAAGAAAAATAGAAGGTTTAATACATTATGCATCTAGAGATGCAATGTATATAGAGGGATTCGGAGAAAGAATAATAGAAGATTTTTATAATATGAATTATATAAAATCAATCCCAGACTTTTATACATTAGATAAATATAAAGATGAACTTCAAACATTAGAAGGATTTGGGGAAAAGAGTATAGATAATTTACTTAAATCAATAAATGCAAGTAAAAATAATTCATTAGAAAGATTAGTTTTTGCATTAGGAATAAGATATGTAGGTAAAAAGACAGCTAAGATTTTATGTGAACATTATAAAACTATGGATAATTTCATGAAAGCAACATATGAAGAACTTAATTCTATAGATGAAATAGGAGATAAAATAGCAAAATCTATAGTAGATTATTTTAATGAAGAAAATAATATTAATTTAATAAATAGATTAAAAGAACTAAATATAAATATGAATTATTTAGGCAAAGAAATAAATACAAGCAATGAAAAAGTTAATGGTAAAACATTTGTAATAACAGGAACTTTATCAGTTCCAAGAGATGAAATAAAAGAAAAATTAGAATCATTAGGAGCTAAAGTAACAAGTTCTGTAACTAAAAAAACAGATTATGTTATAGTAGGTGATAATCCTGGTAGTAAAGAATCGAAAGCTAAAGAACTTGGAATTACTATTTTAAATGAAGAAGAATATAATGATATTGTAAAGTAAAGGTTAATAACCTTTACTTTTTATATGTAAATATGTTATATTTAAATGGGTGATAGTATGAAAGTATCTATAATTGTGCCAGCATATAATGCAGAAAAATTTTTATCTAAATCACTTGATAGTATAGTTAATCAAGTATATAAAAATTTAGAAATAATAGTAATAGATGATGCATCAACTGATAATACAAAAAATATAATAAAAGAATATGCTAATAATGATGATAGAATAATACCTTTTTATCAAACAGAAAATAAAGGTGTAAGTGCAGCAAGAAATGTAGGTTTAAAAGTAGCAACAGGTGATTATATTATGTTTGTTGATTCAGATGATGAAATAACAAAAGATGCTATTAGAAGAATGATTGATTTAGCAGATAAATATGATTCAGACTTTATAGATGGATATCACTTATTATATTTTAAAAAGAAAAATGGTAAATTAGTAAGCTTTACTGAAAAGAAAGTTCCTAAAAAAGTATTAGTAATGGGATCTTTAAAAGATAATATAAAAATATTGGATATGTATAATTATGTAACAGGAAAGTTAATAAAAAAAGAATTACTTGATGGACTTGAATTTGATGAAAGTTTAAAACGATATGAAGATTTAGTATTAGAACATCAATTAAAACAACGAATAAAAAATTATGTATTTATGAATAAAGCAGTATATTTTTATTATCAAAGAGAAGATTCATTAGTTAATACATTAGGAAAAAAACATCTATGTTATTTAGAAGCAGCTGAAAAAGTAAAAGAAATATATAAAGATTCAGAAAAAGAACTACAGGATAAAGTAGAAGCAATATTATTTAATACTATGGTATTAACACTTGTTTCTAAAATAATAAAAAACGATGATCCAATTAAAGATAATGTAAAATTAGTAAAAGATACATTAAATAAATTAGTAGAATTATTTCCAAATTATGAAGAAAATAAAAATATTAGTAAATTAATAAAGAAAAAAGTAAAATTATATTTAACTAATGAAGATAAAATAAAAAAATTAATAAAAAGAACAATTAAGATTAATTTTATAAATTTGTATTTCAATTTCTTATCATTAAAAAATAAATATGAAATTAAAAATCCGTTAGAATAGAGGTGATAAAATGAAAAAAAGTATAGTAATGATATTAATAATTTTAGGAATAGGCATATTATCTTTCTTATTATATATAAATTTTCAAAATAACAATGGTGATAAAGATGCTATAAAACTTATAACAAAATATTGGAATGGATATAAATCATATGATGCAAAAACAATGAGTGAATGTTTTTATGGAGATTATGTTATAAAAAATCATACAACTATTGGGGATACTGGATATTTTTATACATATGAAAAACCAGTAATAAAATATGTAAGTAAGTATAAAAAAGGTGAAGATTATATATATAATTATAAACTTACTTGTAAATATGAAGCAGGTACAAATAAGGTAGAAGAAAGAGGAACAACTAGAGGAAAAATAAAATTAATTAAATATAAAAATTCTGATAAATATTATATATATGAAGAGCCAACTTTTAAATAGAAAATGCTTGATTTTTAATATAAATTATGATAGAATTGATATTGCATGAAAGCAATCCGCTATTTTGTATATGATTGCTGGGTAGAAAAGGAGTGAATAGTCGTATGAGTAATATTATTGATAAGATTACTGCTAAGCAAATTAATCCTAACATTCCTGAATTTAGAGTAGGAGATACTGTAAGAGTAGATGTTAAGATTATTGAAGGTAAAAGAGAACGTATTCAAGCTTTTGAAGGAACAGTAGTTGCTAAAAGAAGCGGTGGTGTATCAGAAACTTTCACTGTTAGAAAAATGTCTGGTGGTATAGGAGTTGAAAGAATATTCCCAGTTAACTCACCAAAGATTGATAAAATAACAGTAGTAAGAAAAGGTAGAGTAAGAAGAGCTAAACTAACTTTCTTAAGAGGATTAGTTGGTACATACAGAATCAAAGAAAGAAAATAAGGCTTTAATTGCCTTATTTTTGTTATGGAGGATTTATGAACGAAAAGGGAAAAGAATTATTAAAAACATTCCTAACTTATGTAGGAATTATAGTAGTAGTAGTTTTAATAAGAATATTTCTTGTTGATCCAGTAAGAGTAGATGGACCAAGTATGAATACAACATTAAAAAATGGAGAAATATTATTATTAAATAAAATTGTATATAAAAAGGGAGATATAAAAAGATTTGATATTGTAGTAGTAGATAAAGGAGATAAATATATAATAAAAAGAGTTATAGGTTTACCTGGAGAAACTATTGAATATAAAAATAATGAACTTTATATAAATGGAGAAAAAATAAAAGATCCATATCCTTCAACTAAAACAGATGATTTTTCTATTGAAGATGTAGGACATACTAAAATACCTGGAGATACATATTTTGTAATGGGAGATAATAGAGCGGATTCTTTAGATAGTAGATATCCTTCTGTAGGTGTTATTAAAAAAGAACATATACTTGGAAGAGCTAGATTTATTATTTGGCCATTTAACAGATTTGGTAAAGTAAAATAAAGCATAATATATTATGCTTTTTTTATGCTATAATATCAATGAAAAGGAGAATCTATGGAAAAAATAATTGAAGAATTAAAAAAATATATGAATGAAAATAATCCTACATCTAAATACAGTGAAGAAGAATACATTAAAGCTGCGACTATATTATCAGAATTTTTTGATAAATTAGATAATATGAGAATATATAAAGAAAATAATAGAAAATTAAATAAATTAGAAAGATTTATAGAAATATATAATTTTGTAGGCAATAGAGTGTATAAAGAACAAGGATCTAGTCATGATTTAATAGGAGTATTATTAACTGATAAATCAGTATGCCAAGGATTTTGTCAATTAATGGAATTTATTTGTAAAAGAGAAAATATTCCGTTTTTATATAAAAATGTATATACGTATGATGAAAATGATAAAGCTATAGGTTCACATGGTAATTTTGAAGTAATAGTGCAAGATAATAATGGTAATAAACATTGCCTTCATTGTGATCCTACTATAGATTGTCCTAAAACAAAAGAAGATGTACTTAGTTATAATGCATTTCTTATAGAAGATAAAGAAATAAATTCATATTATCACACTCAAGAAGGAGAAGGGGATACTGGCTTTTATATGGACTTAATGTCTAATATAGAAATATATATTAATAAAATGGATTTTGTTGATGAAGTATATACATTATTTAATCCAAAAGATGAAATAATTCAAACAAGATATGATAATTTAAGACAAAGAATAATTAAATTAAATGAATTCTTTAAATTTGATTTAGATTTAAATGAAAATAGTACAAAATCAGAAATAAAAGAAGCATATAGACTACTAAAGAAAAAATATGAAGAAATATCAAATGGAATAGACAAAAATGAATTAACAAATGCAATATTAAATGTATGTGTTTCTGAAAAAGTTTATGATGATAGAACTAATGTAGAAAAAAGTGTAAAAATGGGTATAGAAGAATACAATAAAAAAGCTGAAAAAACTAATAAAAATAATGAAAAGTTTTGGAAAAAATATAATAATCAGACGTTAGAATTAGTTTAATAAAAGAGAAGTAATTCTCTTTTATTTTTTTATTAATTATGATAATATTATATTAGGATAATAGGAGGATTATATGAAGACTATTGTGAGACTAGAAAATGTTAGTAAAAGTTATGAAAAAGGAAAATATGTAATAAAAGATTTATCACTAGATGTATATGAAGGTGAATTTTTGACATTACTTGGATCATCTGGATGTGGAAAAACTACTATACTTAGAATGATATCTGGATTAGAACATGTAACAGACGGTAAAGTATATATTGATGATAATGATGTAACAGAAGTAGATCCTACAAAAAGAGAAGTAAATACAATATTTCAAAATTTTGCCTTGTTTCCTCATATGAGTGTATTTGAAAATGTAAGTTTTGGATTAAAAATGAAAAAAGTAAATAAAGAAGAAATAGAAAAAAGAGTAAAAAAAGTATTAAAATTAGTTGAATTAGACGGTTTTGAAGATAGACTTCCTTCACAATTATCAGGTGGTCAACAACAAAGAGTTGCAATAGCTAGAGGAATAGTAATGAATCCAAAAGTATTACTTTTAGATGAATCACTTGCATCTCTAGATTTAAAATTAAAGAGAATGATGCAAATAGAACTTAAAAAAATCCAAAGAAAACTTGGAATAACATTTATATATGTAACACATGATCAAGATGAAGCTTTAACTATGAGTGATAGAATTATAATAATAGAAAAAGGCGTAATTGAACAAGAAGGAACACCACAAGATATATATCAAAATCCAAAATCAACATTTGTCGCAGATTTTATAGGTGAATCTAATATATTTAAATCTAAGATAGTAAAAGTAAAAGAAGATACAATAGATGTAGAATTTGATAAGAGAATATTTACAATAAAAAAAGAAGAAAATGATAAATTAGATGATACTATTAATTTAATGATAAGACCTGAGAATATATACATATCACATAGACCTTCAAAAGATTCTATACAAGGAATTGTTAAAACTGTTGTATATGATGGAAGTATAACAAAATTGTTTATTGATAATGAAGGTGATTTTGATCTTAAAGTAACTGTAAAAGGAAGTGTAGATTATAAAGAAAATGATCCAGCCTATATAATTGTAGAAGATAAAGATATAGTTGCTATAAGGGGGAAGAAAAAATGAAAAAAGGGGATAAATTATTTAAAGTAATAACATTATTTCCGATAATTACTTATGCATTATTATTAATATTTCTTCCTTTAATTTATATATTATTTTTATCGTTTTTTGAAAATGATTCATATGGAGGAGTAATATATAATTTTACATTATCAAATTATACAGCTATATTTGATATGACTTATATAAGTATATTCTTAAAATCAAGTTTAATAGCTTTAGTAGCAACTTTCTTATGTATATTAATATCATATCCATTCGCACTTATATTAAGAGAAAGAGATAAAAAATTACAAAATTTAATGACAAAATTAATAATGATACCATTTTTAACTAATTCACTTATAAGAACTTATGGATGGATAGTACTTCTAAGAAAAAATGGAATAATTAATAGTGGACTTATAAATATAGGATTAATTGATAAACCATTTAGCTTAATGTATAACAATCTAGGTATAGTAATAGGAATGACTTATACATTACTTCCTTTTATGATGCTTCCAGTTTGTAGTGCAGTATTTAAAATAGATAATAATTTAATTGAAGCTGCTAGAGATTTAGGTGCAAAACCACTTGCAATATTTAGAAAAATAATTATACCAGAAACAATATCAGGAGTATTTAATGGATCTCTAATGGTATTTATTCCTGCTATAGGATATTTCTTTATATCAGATATATTAGGTGGTGGAAAAGCCATGATAATAGGTAATTTGATTAAGAATCAATTCTTAACTGCAAGAAATTGGCCATTTGGTTCTGCAATATCAATATTTTTAATAGTAATAACATTCTTCCTTGTTTGGATATATAAAAAATTAGGTGGAAAACTTGATGATTTAGGAGGAATGTAATATGAAACATAAAACAATAAAAAATATATTAATAGGTTTAATATTATTCTTCTTATATTTACCAATAATAGTGTTAATTATATATTCATTTAATACTTCTAAAATGAATGTAATATTTGAAGGATTTACATTATCTTGGTATAAAGATTTATTTTTAAATAGGACATTAATAGAAGCATTTATAAATACAATTATAATTGCTATTACATCTACAATTATATCTACAATAATAGGTACATTAGCAGCAATAGGTCTTTATAGATATAATTTTAAATTTAAAAATTTTATAAATTTACTTTTATATATACCAATAGTAATACCTGAAATAGTACTTGGTATATCACTTTTATCAATATATACACTTACAAAGATGGAATTAGGAATGCAAACCCTAATACTTTCTCACATAGCTTTTTCAATACCATTTGTAATAGTTAGTGTAAGATCAACATTATCAAAACAATTAGATACATATGAAGAAGCAGCAAAAGATTTAGGTGCAAATAGTTTTAATACATTTTTTAAAGTAACATTACCATTAATAATGCCAGGTGTAATAAGTGGAGCAACTTTAGCATTTACACTTTCACTTGATGATGTAGTAATAAGTTATTTTACCGCAGGACCTGGAAGTAACACACTTCCACTTCAAATATATTCTATGATAAAAACAGGTATTTCTCCTGATGTAAATGCATTAACAACATTAATGCTTTTAGTAATAATGATAGTATTAACAACTTCTACTATAATTCAAGGAAGAAAAGTTGTAGGAGGTAAAAAATGAAAAAAATATTAATAGTTTTATTATCTCTAATATTAATTACTGGATGTACAAATAATAATAAATATAAAGGAGAACTAAATGTACTTAATTGGTCTGCATATATACCAGATAGTGTAATTAGAGATTTTGAAAAAGAATATAATATAAAAGTCAATTATGGAACATATTCATCAAATGAAGAATTACTTGCTAAAGTAACTTCATCTAAAGAAGGAACATATGATTTAGTATTTCCAAGTGATTATATGGTAGAGTTAATGAAACAAAAAAATATTATAAAAAAAATAAATAAAGATAAAATAAAAAATAAAGATAATATAAATAAATATTTTTTAAATCAAGATTATGACTCAAGCAATGAATATTCATTACCATTTTTATCCACAATAGTAGTAATTGCATATAATCAAAATAATATAAATACAAAGATAACAGGATATAATGATTTATTAAATAAAAATTATAAAAATAATATAGTAATGCTTGATGATCAAAGAATAGTAATAGGAATGGCATTAATGTCACTTGGATATGATATGAATGATACTAATCCAAAGCATTTACAAGAAGCTAAAGATTGGCTTTTAAAATTAAAGAAAAATATAAAGGCATATGATAGTGATAGTCCAAAAACTTTCTTTATAACAGATGAAGTAGATATAGGTGTAATGTGGAGTGCAGAAGCAATAATTGCTAAAAAGGAAAATCCTGATATACAAATAGTATATCCAAAAGAAGGACATGCAATAAGTACAGATAATTATACTATATTGAAGGGATCTAAAAATGAAGACAATGCATATTTATTTATAAATTATTTACTTAGAAATGATGTAAGTAAAAAAATAGTAGATGAATATCCATATAATTCACCAAATAAAAATATAAAAAATGAAATAAATTTAAACCAAATATTTAGGAATGGCCATTATGTAGAAAATATTGGTTCAAATATAAAACAATATGATAAGTTATGGGCTGATATAAAATAAAGTAGTAAAAAATTACTACTTTTTATTTTAGAAAAATAGTGTAAAGAGTAATTGCAAATTAAAAATTGCAGTGATATAATGATTATAATAGGAGGAGAATAATAAGATGAAAAAAGATTACATTGATACTTCAGATTTTACAAAAGAAGAACTTCTTGATATAGCAAACTTAGGTATACTTATCAAGAAAAATATTAAAGCAGGTTATCCGCTAAATGTACTTTATCATAAAACACTTGCTATGATATTTGAACAATCTTCTACAAGAACACGTATGTCTTTTGAAACTGCAATGACACAACTAGGAGGACATGCTCAATATTTAGCACCTGGACAAATACAACTTGGTAAGCATGAAACATATTATGATTCAGCTAAAGTTATGTCTAGATTAGCAGATATTATGATGGCTCGTGTACAAAAGCACGAAACTATTGTAAATTTAGCTAAAGATGCAGATATTCCAGTAATTAATGGAATGAGTGATTATAATCATCCAACTCAAGAAATGGGTGACTTAACTACAATGCTTGAACATTTACCTGAAGGTAAAAAATTCGAAGATTGTAAAGTTGTCTTTGTTGGAGATGCCACACAAGTATGCGCATCACTTATGATGATAGTTACAAAACTTGGTGGAAACTTTGTTCATTTTGGTCCAAAAGGATATCAATTAAATGAACATTTCCAAAAAATTGCTGAAGAAAACTGTAAAGTCAGTGGTGGAACTTTCTTAGTTACTGATGATGAAGAATCAGTAGTAGGAGCAGATTTCATTTATACTGATGTATGGTATGGATTATACGAAGCAGAATTATCTGAAGAAGAAAGAAAAGGAATCTTCTATCCAAAATATCAAGTTAATATGGAAATGATGAATAAAGCAGGAGCAAATTGTAAATTTATGCATTGTTTACCAGCAACTAGAGGAGAAGAAGTAACAGACGAAGTTATGGATAGCGATAGATCTATAGCATTCGATGAAGCAGAAAATCGTTTAACATCAATACGAGCATTACTTGTATACTTTATGGGTAAAGCTGAAGAAACTAAAGAAATTTGTAAAAAGAATTTAGGAGAGGTATAAAATGAAAAAGAAAAAATTTAGATTAGTTGATGCAGTTTTAGCAACAGTATGTATTACATTAGTTGCTGAATCAGTAGCACCAACAGCAGCTATCGGAAATTCTCAATATTTCTGGTGGATATTCCTAATTATAGGTTTTTGCTTACCTTATGGTTTAATCACTGCAGAACTTGGTTCTACATTTGAATCAGAAGGTGGTATGTATGACTGGGTAAAGATGGCATTTGGTAAAAAATGGGCAGGAAGAGTAGCATGGAACTATTGGATTAACTTCCCACTTTGGATTTCATCTTTAGCAGTTGCAGTTACAGATGTAGTTGCAGGTATATTTGAAGTAGAATTATCTATATGGATGCTTATATTACTTCAAGTATTATATATAGGAATAGTAACATTTTTAAGTACACAAAGAATTGGAGAAAGTAAATATATAGTAAATTTAGGAACTTTCTTTAAAATATTATTTATGTTAGCACTTGGATTTCTTGGAATCTATGTATGGATTAAAACAGGACAAAGTGCAAATCCTATAGAAAGTGTTGCAGATTTATTCCCATCACTTGATTTAGCAGGATTATCATTTATATCAATTATAATATTTAACTTCTTAGGATTCGAAGTAGTAGCAACATTTACAAATGATATGGAAAATCCTAAAAAAGAAATACCTAAAGCATTAATAGTTGGTGGTGCTTTAATGGCATTATTCTATATCTTACCAGCTACAGGTGTAAATGTAGCAATGACTACAGAAACAGCAGAAGCAGCATCAATTACTGATTCATTTGCAATATTACTTTCAACACTTGGAGTTTCATCAGGTGCTATAAGATTTATTGTAATAGCAGTAGGTTTAATGTTTATTTATACAATGGTAGCTAATATAGCTTCTTGGTCATTTGGTGTTAACTCAGTAGCTAAATATGCTGCAGACGATGGATCAATGCCAGCTATATTTAAGAAAACTAATAAAGAAGGAGTACCAGTTGGCGGAGCTATTATGAATGGTATAGTAGCACTTGTTATTAACATAATTGGTATAGTTCTTGGAGTAGTTAACGAAGAAATCTCTGGATTATTCTGGACATTCTTCAGTTTAAGTTTAATTACATTATTAGTTGGATATATTCCATTATTCTTAGCTTTCTTAAAACTAAGAAAAACAAATCCAACAGAAAGAGTATACAAAGTACCTGGTAATAAATTTGTAATTAATTTAGTAGCATGGGTACCATTTATCTTATTAATACTTGCAGTAATCTTCACAATGTTTGGAGATTTCACTAAAGAATTTATAAATGGAAATATACCATTAATAATTGGTGTAGTTGTATCATTTATTATTGAAGAAATATTAGTTGCAAGAGTTAAAAAATAATTAAAAAGGGATTTCAAAAGAAATCCCTCTATATATATTGGGAGGAAGAAAAATGAAAAGATTAGAAACAACACCTAAGGCTGATGGATTTAGAATGCCTGGTGAATTTGAAGAACACGATGGATGTTATATGATTTGGCCTGAAAGACCTGATAACTGGAGATTAGGTGGAAAACCTGCTCAAAAAGTATTCGCAGAAGTTGCAAATACAATTGGTAAATATGAACCAATGACAATGATAGTATCAAAAGCACAATATGAAAATGCTAAACATTGGCTAAATGATTATGTAAGAGTTGTTGAAATGACAAATGATGATTCATGGGTAAGAGATTGTGGTGCAACTTTTGTAATCAATGATAAAGGAGAAATGAGAGGAGTAGACTGGGAATTTAATGCCTGGGGTGGACTTGTAGATGGTCTTTACTTCCCTTGGGATAGTGATGATAAAATTGCTAGTAAAATGTGTGAAATAGAAAGAGTAGATAGCTATAGAACAGATGGATTTGTACTTGAGGGTGGCTCTATTCACGTAGATGGTGAAGGAACAGTAATGGTAACAGAAGAATGCTTACTTTCTGAAGGAAGAAATCCTAAGATGACTAAAGAAGAAATTGGAAATATGTTATGTGAATATTTAAATTGTGAAAAAGTATTATGGATACCAAGAGGAATTTATAATGATGAAACAAATGCTCACGTAGATAACATGGCTAATTTTGTTAAACCAGGTGTAGTAGTACTAGCATGGACAGATGATGAAAATGATCCACAATATGAAAGAAGTGTGGAAGCATATAATTATCTAACAAATGAAACAGATGCTAAAGGAAGAAAACTTGAAGTACATAAAATGTATACTCCAACACCAATATTAATTACTAAAGAAGAAAGTGAAGGAGTAGATGCAGTAGATGGAACTCTTCCAAGAGAAGAAGGAGATAGATTAGCCGCATCTTATGCAAATTATTATACAGGAAATGGATTTATCGCACTTCCAGTATTTAATGATCCTAACGATCAAAAAGCAATTGATTTATTAAAAGAATTATATCCTGATAGAGAAATAGTTCCAATATATGCTAGAGAAATATTACTTGGTGGAGGAAATATACACTGTATAACTCAACAAGTACCTAAAAAATAATGTAAAGACAAGGTAAATTCCTTGTCTTTTATTTTTTATTATATTAAAATTATATTAGAGGTGATTTTATGAGTAAGATAGTAATAGCTCTTGGAGGAAATGCACTAGGAAATACAGCTGATGAACAATTAACATCTCTAGAAAATGTATCAAAAATAATAGTAGACTTAGTAAAACAAAATAATCAAATAGTAATAACACATGGTAATGGTCCACAAGTAGGTATGATATATTTAGCAATGGATTATTCTTCAAATGCTGAAGTACAAACTCCATCAATGCCATTTCCAGAATGTGGAAGTATGAGTCAAGGATATATAGGATATCAACTACAACAATGTCTTCAAGATGAATTAGAAAGACAACATATAAAGAAAGATTGTGCTACATTAATAACACAAGTATTAGTAGATTCAAATGATCCTGCTTTTGAAAATCCAACTAAACCAATTGGTAAATTTTATACAAAAGAAGAAGCAGAAGAAATAGAAAAAGAAAAAGGTTATAAATTCATTGAAGATTCAGGAAGAGGATATAGAAGAGTAGTACCATCACCACTACCAAAAGATATACTTGAAAAAAGAGTAATTAAACAATTAGTAGATAATGATAATTTAGTAATAGCAGTAGGTGGTGGAGGAATACCTGTAATAAAAGAAGATAAAATAAAATTATTAGATGGTATAGCAGCTGTAATAGATAAAGATAGATCTGCAGCTTTACTTGCTAAAGAATTAGATGCTGATATATTACTAATATTAACAGTAGTAGACAAAGTATATATTAACTTTAATAAAGATAATCAAGAAGCACTAGATACTTTAACAGTAAATGAAGCTAAAAAATATATTGAAAAAGGTGAATTTGCAAAAGGAAGTATGCTTCCTAAAATAGAAGCATGTTTAGACTTTGTAGAAGGAAGTAATAAAAAAGCTATAATTGGATCTTTAGAAAAAGCAAGTGAAGCAATAAATGGAACAAGTGGAACAGTAATAGAGGATAAATAAAATGAATAAAATAATATATTATGTCCATGGTACTACATATGATAATGCATCAAAAAAATGTAGTGGATGGAAACAAGTACAATTAAATGATTTAGGAAAAGAACAAGCAATTAATTTAGGAAAAAATACACCATATAAATTTGATGTATTATTTACATCAGATTTAATTCGTGCAATAGATACATCTCATTTAGCTTTTCCAAAATTTGAATCTATTCCAGATGAAAGACTTAGAGAGTGCAATTATGGTGATTATGATGGAGAAGATAAAAAATTAGTTGTTTATGAAGAACATATTGATACACCTTTTCCTAATGGAGAATCTTTAATTGATGTAGAAAAAAGAATAAGAGAATTTCTAATATATGTTAAAGAAAATTATAAAGATAAGACAATAGGTATAATTGCTCATAGAGCGCCACAACTTGCCTTAGAAGTTATAATAAATAATTTATCATGGAGTGAAGCAATAAATAATGATTGGAGAAAAACAGGAGACTGGAAACCTGGCTGGGAATATACCTTAAAAGATGGGGATGATTAATATGCAAATATGTTATGTAACAGGAAATGAATTAAAATTAAAACTTGCTAAAAAAATATTTAAAGATTTAGATGTAGAAATAATTCAAGAAAATATAGATACTCCAGAAATCCAATCATTAGATTGTGAAGAAGTATCTAAATATTCTGCTAAATATGCAGCTAATTTATTAAATAAACCAGTACTTAAAAATGATACTGCATTTTGTATAGAAGCACTAGATAACTTTCCAGGTGCACTAGCAAAATATTGTGAAAGTACAATAGGAGCAGAAGGATATATAAAATTATTAGAAGGAAAAGAAAATAGAGGAGCCTTTTGGATAGAAACTTTATCATATTGTAGACCAAATGAAGAACCAATATCATTTTCGAGTTATACATATGGAACTATAGCAACTGAAGTACGAGATGGAAGAGGACATGATTATGATAAAATATTTATACCAAAAGGAGATAATAGAACATTCTCACAAATGAGTGAAGAAGAACATATAGGAGCATATTCAGAAGAAGCATATTTAAAAATATATAAATATTTAAAGGAGGAGGAATAAATATGAAATGTGCAAAATGTAATAAAGAATTAAATGAAACAGCTGAATTTTGTCCAGATTGTGGAACAAAAGTAAATGATGGTGTAAGAAGGGTACCATTTACAATAACAAGATTAAAAAGAACTATGGGATTTGCAATACCATTTCCTATATATGTAGATGAAGAAAAATTAGGTGATTTACAAAATGGTAAATCATTAACACTTAATTTAACAGAAGGAGAACATATAATAAAAATAAAAGCTATAGAAAAAACTATATCACAAGCAATAACAATAAAAGAAGATACTCAAAGTGTAGAAATGACTATTAAATTAAAAATGGGATTGCTCGCAGGAGTACCAAAAATAATGAATATAGAGTATAAATAGTATGAATATTGATGAACTATTTTCTATATTATTAAGTGATAATCCAAGTGAGAGAATAAAAGAAAATGAAGAAGAAATATTTAAGTTAATACCTGAGTTAAAAATATGTAAAGGTTTTAATCAAAATAATCCATGGCATATATATGATGTATATGAACATATATTGCACGTAATAGATAATGTAGATAATAATATAGTATTAAGATTGTGTGCACTTTTCCATGACATAGGAAAGCCTGTTGTATATAAAGAAGATGAAAATAAAATAGGACACTTTTATAATCATTGGATTGTATCACAAGATATATTTAATAGATTTTCTTCTAAGTATAATTTAGATAATGAATTAACAAAATTAGTATCAAATTTAATTTTTTATCATGATTTAAATATAAGTAAATTGAATCAAGATGAACTAAATAAATTATTTGAAATATTTAATATTGAACAATTAAAGATGTTATTTGAATTTAAAAAGGCAGATTTACTTGCTCAAAATAAAGAATATCATTATTTATTAGATGATATAGAAAAGCAAAAAAAGCAAATATTAAGCAAAAAAAAAGAGTTTAAATAACTCTTTTTTATTTGTCTTCTTTAATTATGTCGTTTAGGAATTTATAAGTTGCTGTTTCTTGATATGGTGCAATCCATATTTCTAGGATACCTAATGTTAAGATAGCTAATAAATGCCATCCAATGAAACTAAGTTGTAATACAAAGTAGTCCATTTTATGACCATTCATTAAAGTTTCACTTTTCTTAAGAACATCCATATAACTTAAATCTTTATATTTTTCATCTGATAAGATGATATTAACTAAAGAATAAGAGATAGCTTTAATAATACCTGGAACAATTAATAATAAAGTCCATAGCATTATAAAGATACCTGATAATAATTGAGTAACAAAAATTCTTACGAAATCTTTGTAGTAATCAAATAATTCTTTATAACTTCTTTCTTTATCATTTACAAATTTAATCATATAAGCTGCAAATCCTACATTTACAAAGCAGAATAAAATAGCTCCTATTTGATAACCTTGATGATAAATAAATTTTCCATCTTCCCATTTTGCACTTTGTCCAACAGTTAAACCAGTTAATAAACTAGTTATTATAATAGCAATTAAAATTTCCCAAACATGACCTTTAATTTTCTTTTTAGCCCAATCTTTAATTTGTGCTCTATTCATATTTTCACTCCTTTGTCATATTATATCATATTTTGTTATTCTATGTTAATAATTTTTTTAAAATATGATATAATTTACATATGATAGGAAGTGCGGATATGTATTACAACAAAAAAATAGATGAGATAGAGAAAGAACTAGAAACAAATTCTCAAGGATTATCTAAAAATGAAGTAAAGAAAAGACAAGAAAAATATGGTAAAAATCAGTTGCCAAGAAAAAAAGCAGATAGTATATTTAAAATATTTATTAATGAATTTAATGATCCAATGATAATATTACTTTTATTTGCAATAGTTGCATCATTCATAACAGGTGAATTAATAGATGGACTTGCAATATTATTTATAATATTAGTAGATGCAGTACTTGGAACATATCAAGAAAATAAAGCAAATCATGTAACTGAATCATTAGAAAAATTAGTAACAACAAAAACAAAAGTAATTAGAGATGGAAATATAGTATCTATAAATACAGATGAATTAACTATAGGAGATTATGTATTATTAGAATCAGGAGATAAAATAAGTGCAGATATGAGAATAGTAGAAGCACATAATTTTATGGTTGATGAATCTATTTTAACAGGAGAAAGTGTACAAGTAAGTAAAGATAGTAATGTAATAGAAAAAGAAAATATTATAATTGCAGAACAAACTAATATGGTATTTTCTGGTACAACAGTAGTAACAGGAAGGGCAAAAGCAATTGTAGTAGGAATAGGATTAAATACAGAAATAGGTAAAATAGCAGATAGTATAAATCAAGCTAAAGAAGAAAAATCACCACTTACAATACGAGTAGAAAAATTATCAAAACAAATAAGTAAATTAATATTAGTAATTGCAGTTATAGTAGCAGTATTATTAATTATGAAACAAGTTCCTTATAGTGAAATATTCTTACTTGTAGTAGCTTTATCTGTATCAGCTATGCCAGAAGGATTACCATTATCTCTTACAATAGCACTTACAATCGCATCAAATAAAATGTCAAAACAAAATGTAGTAGTAAGAAAATTAAATTCAGCAGAATCATTAGGAAGTTGTACAGTAATAGCTTCTGATAAAACTGGAACTCTTACTATAAATGAACAAACAGCTAAAAGAATTGTATTACCAAATGGTGATGAATATAATGTAGATAAAAAAATAACTAATGAAGATGCTATTGAAATAGCAAAATTAGGATATATAAATAACGAAGCACAAGTATCTAAAGATAAAAAAATAGGTGATTCTATAGATATTGCATTTAAAATATTAGGAAATAAATTAAATGTAAAAACAAATAATATAAAAGAATTAGAAACAATACCTTATGAATCTGAAAATAAATTCTCAGCAATATTTTATGAAGAAGATAATAATGTATATTGTACAGTAAAAGGATCACTTGAAGTAGTAAGATCATTTTGTAAAAAGACAACAAAAGATTTAGAAGATCAAAATGAAAAGTTAGCAAAAGATGGATATAGAGTAATAGCACTTGCTTCTGGTAAGATTAAGAAAAAAGATAAATATAGTATAGAAGATATAAAAGGATTAACATTCAAAGGAATGGTAGGATTTATAGATCCAATTAGAAAAGAAGCAGTTGCTTCTATACAAGAATGTAAAGAAGCAGGAATAAAAGTATTAATGATAACAGGAGATCATCCATTAACATCATATTCAATAGCAAAAGAATTAAAATTAGTAACTAAATTTAATGAAGTAACAACAGGAGTAGAAATAGACAAAGAATATGAAAAAGATGAAGAAAGCTTTGATAATTTTATCAAAACAAAAAAAGTATTTTCAAGAGTAACTCCTATACAAAAATTAAAAATAGTAGAATCGTTAAAAAGACAAGGAGAATTTGTTGCAGTTACAGGTGATGGAGTAAATGATGCACCAGCTTTAAAGGCAGCAAATATAGGTATTGCTATGGGAAGTGGAACTGATATAGCAAGAGAAACAGCAGATATGATAATATTAGATGATAATTTTAAATCTATAGTAGCAGGAATAAAAGAAGGAAGAGTAGCATATGCAAATATAAGAAAAATAATTTATTTCCTAATATCATGTGGACTTTCTGAAGTATTATTCTTTAGTTTATCAATATTTACAGGTATGCCAATACCACTTGTTGCAATACAATTACTTTGGTTAAATGTAGTAACAGATGGTCTTCAAGATATAGCATTATCATTTGAAAAAGCAGAAAAAGGATTATTAAAACAAAAACCAATTTCTCCAAAAGAAACAATATTTAATAAAAGATTATTAAAAGAAATAATAGTTTCAGGATTAATAATAGGTTCACTTGTATTCTTTGTATGGTATTTCTTATTAAATAACATGAATATGCAAGAAGATGTAGCAAGAGGATATATAATGGCATTAATGGTATTTATACAAAATATACATGTATTTAATTGTAGAAGTGAAAGTAGTTCTGTATTTGATATACCATTATTTAATAACCCAATGATAATCTTCTCATCAATTGGATCAATAGTACTTCATATAATAGTAATGGAAGTTCCATTCTTATCAAATTTCCTACAAGCGGGATATGTACCTATAGATCATTTAATATATTTATTCTTAATATCATTTACTGTATTAATAATTATGGAAATATATAAAATGTTAACTAATAAACAAGAGTAGAAGAATTCTACTCTTTTATGATATAATTAAATAGCAATTGAGGTGTTAATGTGAAAGAAAAAGAATATAAATATGATGCTTTTATAAGTTATAGGCATTGTGAATTAGATAAATTTGTCGCAGAAAATTTACATAGAATATTAGAAAGTTATGAATTACCTAAAAATTTAAAAGAAAAATTAAATATACAAGGAAGAACAATAAAAAGAGTTTTTAGAGATCAAGAAGAATTACCACTTTCAAGTAATCTAGAAGATCCTATATTAGAAGCTTTACATGATTCAAAATATCTTATTGTAATATGTTCTCCTAGATTAAAAGATTCTTTATGGTGTAAAAAAGAAATACAAACTTTTAAAAAATTACGAGGAAGAAAAAATATAATATGTGTTTTAATAGAAGGTGAACCATCTGATTCATTCCCTGAAGAAGTATTAACAGATGAAGTAGAAAAAACTTTAAAAAACGGAAAAGTAAAAAAAGAAAAAATATTAATAGAACCGCTTGCAGCAGATGTACGAGGTAATGATAAAAAAGAAGTATTAAAAAAAATAAAAGAAGAAAAATTAAGATTAGTTGCAGCTATGTATAATTTAGATTACGATGATTTAAAACAAAGACATAAATTAAGAAGACAAAAACAAATATTAACAACATCAATAGTTGTAGCAGCAGCATGTATACTTTTTACACTTTATACATCTATAATGTTAATTAAAATAAATAATCAACAAAAAATATTAAAACTACATCAAGCATTATCATTATCTTCTAAATCAGAAGATTATTTAAATAAAGATAATAGATATGATGCTATAAAATCTTCATATCAAGCATTAACTAAATTCAATGGTGTAAAAATGCCTTATACATCAAATGCAGAATATGCTTTAGTAGAAAGTCTTGGATTATACGATGTAGGTTCATCATATAAATCAGTATCACAAATAGAAACAAAAGGAGTAACAGATTGTATAAAATCAAGCCCTAATAATAAGTATGCTGCAGTATATGATGAATCAGATGAAATAACATTGTTTAATAGTAAAACATTGAAAAAAATAGGAGTATATGAAGCATATGCAACTGATGATACATTTTCATTTGTAGGGGATAATATATTTTCATATATAGATAAAAAAGGTAATATAAATTTAATTGATATAAAAACAGGAAAACAAATAAATCAAATAAAAAGAAACGAATCTTATACAGCATTACAAGGGGCAAAAACAGGTGAATATTTATCATATATAGATAATAAAACATTATATATCTATAATATAAAAGAAAATAAAATAGTTACATCTATTCATTCAAAAGATCCATATAAAAAAGAAATATTTTATTCAGAAGATAGTAATTATATTTTTACAGCAACCAGTGAAAATAGTTTTGATATAAATAAAGAAGAATACATGACAATACATGTTATAGAAACAAAAACAGGAAAAGAAATTAATAATGTAGTATTAAATGCAGGTTATATGTCAGGAATATTAACAAAAGGAAATAATGCATATTTACTTTTAAATAGATCAATAGGACAAGGATTTAACCTACTAGCAGTGTCATATGATTTTATAAATAATAATATTAATTGGACTACAACAAAAGAAGGTAATTGGGGAAAATTCATAAATAGATCATATCCAGAAAATACAAATAATCTAGCTATTGTGCATTATAATACAGTAGATATATTAAATGCTGATACAGGAGAAGATATTATATCATTTACTGCAAATAGTGAAATAATAAATATATATTCTTATTATAATAAAGAAATATATTTAATATTTTTAAATAATGGATCAGTTAATTACATAAATATGGAATATAAAAATAGTATTGAATATAATGGTAAATATGAACTTAATCTTTCAAGATATAAAGATGTAACATTATCAAATAATGGATTCTTATTAATACCAGATAAAGAAAATAGGGTAATATTATATGAAGCAAATTCTAATAAAAAAATAAAAAAGACTAATAAAACTATAGAATATAATATTGATAAATCAGTAAAATATACAGATTATGATAAATTAAAAAAAGAATATAATATGAAAAATAAAAGCTTAGTAGATAAAATGTTTTATGATGATAAAAAAGAATTATTATTTGTAAATTATACTAATGAAGATATTGCTATATATAATGTAAAAACTAAAAAATTATTAAAAACATTAAATAACGTAGGTAAAGTAGAAACATATTTTGGAAGAGACATATATAACAGAATATATATAGGAGATATTTCAAATTCATATATATTAGATAATAATTATGATAATGTTGGACATATAAAAAGCTTACGTAAAATTGATAAAGATAAATTATTTATTTCAAATAACGGAAGTATTTATTCAATAAAAGTATATACATTAAAAGATATATTAAAAGAAGCAGAAAACTATTTAAAATAGAGGTGATTACATGAAAAAAGTAGGTATAATTTTTGCCATGAAAGAAGAACTAGAAGAAACTAAAAATAAATTTGATAATTTAATAGTTCACAGTTTATATGATCTTAAAATTTATGAATGTAAAAAAGAAAATGTTATTTGCTTCTTAGTAGAATCAGGAATAGGCAAAGTAAATGCAGCAAGAAGTACTCAAATATTAATAGATAATATGAAAGTTGATTATATATTAAATGTAGGAGTAGCAGGGTCAATATCAAAAGATGTAAATAAATGTGATATAGTAGTTGCAAATAAACTAGTTCAACATGATTTTGATTTAACAGAGTTTGGTCGTGAGAAAGGTGAAATACCTAATATTGGAAAATATATATATTGTGATAAAAAATTATTAGAAATAGCAAATACAATAGACATAGAAACTAATATTAAAATAGGAGTTATATCATCTGGAGATATATTTATATCAGATGAAAAGATGGGTGAAAAAATAAATAAAAAATTTGACGCACTATGTGTAGAAATGGAAGGAGCTTCTATTGCGCAAGTATGTCATTTATGCAATGTACCATTTTTAGTAATACGTGCTATTTCAGATTCTCCATATGAAAAAGATAACCATATTACATTTGAAGAATTTTTAAAAATTAGTTCAGAAATGGCATCAAAATTTATATTACAATTTTTAAATAAAATTGATTAATAAAGTTAAAAGGTGATATTATGACTTTAGATGATTTAAAAATAGAATATGACAAATTACAATTAAAATATGGAGCAAAAGAATTAGACTCAATTTATAATGGAGGATGTACAGATAATCCTGATATTTGTTTTGTATTTATGAATCCAACAGGAAAAAATATCGCATCAAATAAGTCATGGAAAGGTATAAAATCTCCATGGATTGGTACTAAAAATATATGGGATTTATTTTATGAATTAAAGTTATTAGATCATGAAATATATACAAAAATAAAAACTCTTAAGGCAAATGAATGGACAGAAGAATTTGCAAACCAAGTTTATGAAAATGTAAAAAAACATAAGTATTTTATAACTAACTTAGGAAAATGTACTCAAATTGATGCAAGACCTCTTTCAGATAATGTATATAAAGAATATTTACATTTACTTGAAAAAGAAATTGAAATCATTAATCCAAAAGTAGTAGTATTATTTGGTAATCAAGTATCTTCAATAGTATTAAATGAAAAAATTTCAGTTTCCAAGTGTAGAAAACAAAAATTTATAAAAAAAATAAATAATAAAGAATATACTTGTTATTCAGTTTTTTATCCGGTTGGTAATGGAAGATTTAATATAGGAAAATCAATAGAAGATATTAATTATATAATTAATAATATTATATATGAAAAAGTTGGCTTTATTAAAGATAATGAAAATATATCAGAAGATAGTATTCATATGAAATTATAATAATAAAAGATAGGTGATAAAATGTATGGAGCAATATATGGTGATTTAGCAGGAAGTATATACGAGTTTGATCAAACAAAAGAAATAAAAAGTATTAATCCAAAAGAATTAATAACTGAAAAATCTTTTTATAGTGATGATAGCATATTAACAATTGCGATATTAGATGCAATAATAAATGATAAAGATTATAATAAATATTTAAAAAAATATATTCAAGAATATAAAGAATATAAACCAGATTTTAAACCATATTTTAGAACTTCATTTTCACCAAATTTAATAAAATGGAGTACTTCTAATAATGAAGGAATAAGTCATGGTAATGGTGCCATGATGAGAATATCTCCAGTAGGATATATGTTTGATAATGAAAAAGATATAATAGAAAATGCTAGACTTGCAACTATACCTTCACATAATTCAAAAGAAGCAATAAATTGTGCAACAACAGTCGCACTAATAATATATTATTTAAGAAAAGGATATTCAAAAGAAGAGGTATTTAAAAGATTAAATATAAGTATAAAATATACACCGTTTACTAAATTTAATATAACATGTGAAGAAACAATTGATAATTGTTTATATGCATTATATAATTCAAATAGTTTTGAAGATGCAATTAGAAAAACACTATTAATGGGTGGAGATACTGATACTAATTGTGCTATTGTTGGAAGTATGGCAGAAGCATTATATGGAATAGATAAACAATTAATGCAACAAATAAATGGAAAAATTCCAGAAAAATTTGTTAAAATATTAGAAAGAACAAGAAATTAATAAAAAAGTGGTGATACAATGACACTAGAGTTATTACAAAAATATTTATATAAAGTGTATTCTAAAGATACATGTTATCCATCATGTAGAGATGATTGGAAAAATGATAATCCTACATTAGGTCATTGTGCAATTGTATCACTAATTGTGAATGATTATTTTGACGGAGAAATATATAAAATAAAAGTTGATGGAATAAGTCACTATTTTAATCTAATTGATAATAATGTTGTTGATTTTACATCTAATCAATTTAATAAAGAAATTAATTATAATGACAAAATTAAAAAAGATAGATTAGAAATATTACAAGATGAAGATACATTATCAAGATATAAAATGTTGAAAATGAGATTACAATTAATAATTGAAGATGAAGATATACATAAATGTAATTTGTGTAATGATATGATAGAAAAGTTTCCAAATAGTAAAACAGTATCAATTGGTAAAAGAAATGATATAGTTATACTTGGTGAAGCTCCTGCAAATAATGGTTGGAGAAAAAGTGGTATTGCATGGTATGATGTAAATCATAAATTATTACCTTCAGGAGTAATTCTACAAAAATTACTAGATGAGATTAATTTGAAAATTGAAGATACTTATTTTTTAGAAGCAATTAAATGTTATCCAAAAGATAGAAAGTATTTAAATAAATGTAGTGAAAACTGTAAGAAATATTTATTTAAACAACTTGAAATAATTAAACCAAAAGTAGTATTATCATTAGGTGATGCAGCAACTAAATCTATTTTAAATATTAAATATAAAAAATTTAGTGATGTTGTTGGAAAAAAATTTGATATAAATGGATATAAAGTTATTCCAATATATCATCCAAGTCCTATATCACCAATGAGTTATAAAGGCAATATAGAAATATTTAAAAAAATAAAATTATAAAAGAGATGATAGTAATGAAAAATGAGCAAGATAAAATAGTTAAAGCAAGAGAATTCTGTCAAAAAGTTAAAGAACTTGCAAATGAATATAGTTTATCTTTCTTTGTTGTTACTGAGGGTGCAAGTGCAATAAGTAATAATGGGTGTGAAGCTGTAAAAAATGCTAGAGATAACCATATAAAATGGGAATTAGAACACGGTAGTGATCCTTACGAAGATTGGGGTAAGGATAAAGAAGTCAATCCGAATGAATGAAAATAAAACTAATATAAACTGGTTGGCTTGTATTTATGACGACATATTATGTAAAAAAAATAAAATAGTAAAAATAGAGGTGATAAAATGAAAACTATAATTATAAACGAAACAAAATTACATGATGATGACATTCAAAAGTTTGGTAATAAAGTAAGAGCAGTTTTATTATCTAATAATAAAATATTAGTCTCGCATTATGGTGGAGTTATTTTATTACCAGGTGGTTCTATTGATAAAGGTGAAACAGCAGATGATGCTATTATTAGAGAATTAAAAGAAGAAACAGGAATTGTTTATGATGTAAATAGTTTAAAAGAGTTATTACTTCTTGAATATTATCAACCCAATTATCCAACTCGAAGGGATGAAGTTATTAATAGATTAATAAGAACTAGATTTTATCTAGCACAATATAGAGGTATTGATTTAAAAAATATTAATAGAACAGAAAATGAAATAAAAGATAATTTTCATTTAGACTTAATAGAATTAGATGAATTTGCTTCATTGATAAATGAAGCTTCTGAAAATCCAAGAAAAAAATATTTTGATAGAGAGAATCAAGAAGTAATAAAGGTATTAAAAAAAGTTAGAAGTTAAAGGAGGTAATACTCATGAATGAAAATAAAACTAATATTAACTGGGTGATTACGATTTATTTAAACCTCTTTGAAAAGTATTGCAAAATAAGGAAAAACTCAAAATAACATCTTACATATTCTTGTATAAAATATGTTAAAATAGATAAAAATTAATAAAAAATGGCCAATATTAATAAAAAATAGGGAAGAATTAATAAGGTGATTACAGAAGTTAAACCCCCTATAAAAAATGAGGTGAAAATATGAGTGATTTATCTAAAATAATTTTAGGAACAGGCAATTATTATGATGTAAAAAGTGGTAATACTGTATCCGTTACTGGTGATGGTGGTAATGCATGGGGATATTTTGGACCAGCATATAAAAAACTAGCTCCTAAACTAGTTACTTATACACCTTATGCTGAAAAGTTAGAAGAATTAGAAAAATTAAAAAAAGATGTCTCTAAATTAAAAGAATATATAGAATTTAGAAAACAAATAGAAGATGAATATATAAAAAGTTATTATGACATAAGACTAAAAGATTTAGATGTTAAAGAGTTACTTTATATATTAAATGAGAAATTTGGTAATGATATAATATTATTGTGTCATGAATCAATAGATGAATTTTGCCATAGAAGATTGATTGCTGATTATATAGAACTTGAAACAGGTATATATATACCAGAAGTAAGTGTAGATGAACAAGGTAATATTAAAAAACTTGTTCCAATAAGATATAAAAATAGATTAAAAGAATTGATGAAATAAAGGAGATGATTCTCATGAATGAAAATAAAACTAATATAAACTGGTTGATTTCAATTTAATTAAGAACACTCCTAAAACCTTATAAAATAAGGAAAAACGTAAAAATACATCTTGCATATTTTTAATAAAAAAAGCTAAAAATTGAAAAAAATTGTAAAAAATAGGTAAAAACCAGTGATTTTTTGTTAAGAAGTTGCAAGGTGATTACAGAGGTTAAGAACATATAAAAAAGAGGTGAATAACATGAGTTTTAAAGAAGAGATAAATGAATTAGAATTATTAAGATTTGAAAGTGATTATATTATAAAAAAAGGAAATATTCCTATT
>JAGBNN010000008.1 GCA_017634385.1 Bacilli bacterium | reverse complement strand
TATGTTTTATTGTTTCAAATAATATATGTTTCAATATAATTAATATCATAAAAAATAACATTGAGTTAAAATGGGATTTTAATATAATTAAATCTCTTTTTAATTTGTTTGATTATGGATTATTATTTGGAACATTACTATTAAGTATAATATTCATATTATTTATTATTAAATATGATAAAGAGTTAAAATTAAAAATTAAAAGGATTAAAAAAATACCCAAAGAAGATGGATCTTATGAATATGGTTCTTCTAGATGGGCAACTAAAAGTGAAATTAGAAAGAATTATAAAACATGGAATAAAGAGTCTAAATTAAAAAGTGGTGGTATACCTGTCACTTATATGGATGGAAAGTTTTATTATTCAGATTCGTTTGAACATACATTAATTATAGGTTCAACTGGATCTGGTAAAACAGCAAGTTGTATTTTGCCTTTAATTTTTAATCTTGGATGTGCTGGAGAGTCAATGGTTATCAATGATACTAAAGGCGAACTTTATTCCTATACATCAAAGTATTTAAAAGACAAAGGTTATGATATTAAAATAATTAATTTAAGAGATGCTCTTGCTAGTGATGGTTGGAATCCATTGCATCTTCCTTATAAGTATTATCAAAATAATAATATAGATCTTGCTGGTGATTTAATAGAAAACTTTTCTAAATCATTAACAAAGAACTTATCTAGTAAAGATATGTATTGGGAAAAGTCAGCTAATGCTGTACTTACAGCTTTATGTTATGCATTAATTGAAGATGCCCCAAGTGAGTCACAAGTTAATTTATATTCAATTTATAATCTATTAGTTGAACATGGAACAAAATATATTGATAGATTTAATTCATTAGATTTATATTTTCAACAAAAACCTATGGGTTCTTTATCAAAGATGAGTTATGCAACTGGATCATTTGCTAAAGGTGAAACACGAGCCACCCTATTTTCAGTTTTAGCAACTGTCATCAAAATGTTTAGTGATACAGGTATTGCTAATTTAACAAGTCATACTGATTTTGAACTTGAAGATATTGGAAAGAAAAAAACAGCTGTTTATTTAATTATTCCTGATGAGAAAGAGTCAAGACATGAACTTGCATCTATCTTTATAGATCAATGTTATCAAGCACTAGTTAATACAGCTGTTTCTATGAAAGATGGTAAAATGCCAATAAGGGTTAATTTTATATTAGATGAATTTGCTAATATGCCACCAATTAATTCTATATCAAATAAAATAACTGTCAGTAGATCTCGTAACATAAGATATTATTTAGTAATACAAGATTTTGATCAGTTAGAAGAAAAATACAAAGAGCAAACTGGTACGATTAAATCTAATACTAATTGGATTTATCTTTTAACTTCAGATAATGATTCTGCTAAAGAAATAAGTACAAGACTTGGAAAATATACTATTGCAAGTTCTAGAGTATCAACATCAAGTAGATTAGAACAATTGGATTATAATTTATCTAATGATAAATCATTAATAGGTAGAGATTTAATGATGCCTGATGAACTTATGCGATTTAAACTTGGGGAGGGCTTATATATTCCAAGTAGATTATACCCAGTAAAATCAAAATTTGTAACTATAGATAAATATGGATTTAATATAAAAATGAGTAAAGTTCCAAACAAAACTAAAAGTTATGTTATTGATTGCTTTAATTTAGATGAATTTAGAAAACAAAATATGAAAAAACAAGATGATGGAAAATTAGAATTAAAATAATAACTATATATAAAAAGTAAAAAAAGTATGTTATAATTATATAAAGAGAAACAGAGGTGATAACTTATGAAGATTACTGGTGGAAAAATGAAATATTTATCAAAAATAACTAATTCAATTTATGAAGATTTAAAAGTCGAATTTTTATATCATTCTAATCATTTAGAGGGAAGTACATTTTCCAAAGAAGAATTAGATAAATTATTAAGTGATAAAAAAGTTTTAGGTAGCCACCCATTAGATGATATAATTGAAACAAGAAATTCATTAGAAGTTTTCGATCAAGTTATTTTTGATAGTGAAGATAAATTGGATAAATTTATGTTATTTAATTGGCAAAGAATATTAAAAAAAGGAACTGTAGATGATGAAATTCATAATACAGGTGCTTGGAAGAAATTTGAAAACAAATTAAGAGGTGTTGATTTAAAATTAGCATACCCAAATGAAGTAGATACATTAATGTATAATCTATTAGAAGATTTTAACGAATTAAAAGAAGTAACAATCGAGGATATTGCAACATTTCATTATAAATTTGAAAAAATACATCCATTTCAAGACGGAAATGGTAGAATTGGAAGATTTATAATATTAAAACAATGTTTAGAAAAAAATATTGACTTAATTGCGATAGATGATAAATATGGCGATGATTATAAAAAAGCATTATATAAAGCACAAACAACTGATGATATAACTGATTTAGTTAATGTATTTAAAAATTGTCAAAAAAGACTTGATGATAAGTTAGAACAATATAAAGATATGTTAAAACAAATAGATGATATCGATGATGGGGATATTAGAATATAACTTTACTCAAAATAGAGTAAAGTTTTTTATATAAATAAAGGAGGAATGAATATACCTAATTGGACTACAAATAGAATAATTTGTAAAAAAGAACTAGGAGATAAATTATTAACAAAAACTAAAAATGGTTATGAACTTGATTTTAATAAATTAATCCCGATGCCTAAAGATTTAGAAATTACAGCTGGATCTCAAGGCGAAAAAGGATTAATTTTTTTATATATAACAAGCAATAATCAAAATGAAAAAGATATTATAGAAAAAGCATATAAAACTTTAAATTCATTTAATAAACAAATATATAATGATATATATTTTAAGAAAATAAATTCAGATATACAAAAGTATAAAAATGGTGATGAATTTAAAGAAGATTTAGATCTTGGCAAAAAATATTTAGATAACTATAAGAAATATGGTTATTGTAATTGGTACAATTGGTCTATTAATAATTGGGGAACTAAATGGAATGTTAAAGATGATTGTACAATTGATTATGATGATTCTACAAAGGAATATACAATTACATTTGATACTGCTTGGAGTTGCCCAACTGGAATATTAAAAGAATATAGTAAAATGTGTGAAGATGGCGAATTAGATTG
>JAGBNN010000002.1 GCA_017634385.1 Bacilli bacterium | reverse complement strand
TGTTATTCAAGTAGAAATAAATGGTAAATATAGAGATTATAATAATTTAGAAAAATTAGAAAAACTAATAAAAAGTCTTGAAAATTTTATAAAACAATATAAAGAATATATAAATAGATAGGAAGTGACTTTCATGAATGAAAATAAAACTAATATAAACTGGTTGATAACAATTTAGTCAAGACCGTTGCTAAATCCTTATAACATAAGGGATAATTCAAAAATAGATCTTGCATGTTTATGCTAAAATATATAAAAAAATGATAAAAATTGTGAAAATAGAGTGATTTTAAGTAAAAATTGATTAGGAATTGACATGGTGAGAACAGCTAGTCAAGACCAAGTTAAAATAGAGGTGGTATTTATGACATTGAGGGAACAGTTAGAAAAATATATTCCTTATGATGAACAAGAAGAAAGAGATAAAGAACAGATGTTAAAATTCATAAATGATTATGATGATGTTTTGACTAGAAATAATATATTTGGTCATTTTTCGGCATCTGCATTTGTTGTTAATAAAGAAAGAACAAAGATGGTTGTTGTTTATCATATTATTAATGATGGTTGGATTTATCCTGGAGGTCATGCTGATGGTGAAGAAGATTTGTTATCAGTTGCTGTTCGTGAAGTTGAAGAAGAGACTGGATTAAAAGTTAAAGTATTAGATAATAATATATACTCAATTCAGTCAGCACCTGTAAAAGGGCACATTAAACGTGATAAGTATGTTTCAGCTCATTTGCATTTAGATGTTTTATATATCATGGAAGCTGATGATACTATTCCACTAGTATATCGAGAAGATGAATCAAAAGGAGTTAAATGGATTCCTTTTGAAGAAGCAGATAATGAAACAATGTGTGATTTTATTAGGCCAATACATAAAAAACTTATTAAGAAGTTAAACAATAGATAGGAGTTGATCCAAATGAATGAAAATAAAACTAATATAAATTGGTATCCTGGTCATATGGCTAAGACTAAAAGAGAAATAAAAGAAAAATTAGATTTAATAGATATTGTTTATGAAGTAGTTGATTCAAGAATACCTATATCTTCTAAAATAAAAGATATAGATGAATTAATAAAGAATAAACCTAAAATTATGATAATGACTAAGATGGATTTATGTGATATTGATAAAACAAATAAACATGTTTCTTATTATGAATCACTTGGTTATAAAGTAATACTTGTTGATTTAATTAATAATAAAAATGTAGATAAGGTACTTAGTGCGACTAAAGAAATATTAAAAGATTTTAATGATAAAAGATTAGAAAAAGGTTTAAAAGAAAAAAATGCTAGGGCTTTAATAGTAGGTATTCCTAATGTAGGTAAATCTACTTTAATAAATAGACTTGCTGGTAAAAAGGTAGTAAATGTAGGAGATAGACCTGGTGTTACTAAGCAACTTTCTTGGATTAAACTTTCAAATGGAGTTGATTTACTTGATTCTCCTGGAATACTTTGGCCTAAACTTGATAATCAAACTATAGCTCATAATTTAGCATCTTTTTCTGCTATTAAAGAAGAAATACTTCCTAAAAATGAAGTAGCATGTTATATACTTAAATATATGTATGATAATTATAGGGATAATTTATTTAATAGATATGGTGCGTTTGAATTAGATGAAGAAGATTATACAGATGCATATGAATTTATTGGTAGAAGAAGAGGATGCTTAGTAAGTGGTAATGAAGTAGATTATGATAAAGTATCTAATATAATAATTAAAGATTTAACAGAAGGATATTTAGGAAAGGTTACATTCGATGAATAATATGTATGAATATGAAGAAAAACTAAATAAAGAAGGATATAACTTTATAGGAGGTTGTGATGAAGCAGGAAGAGGACCATTAGTAGGACCTGTTGTATGTGCTTGTGTAGTATTTCCTAAAGGTTATAAAAATGATTTAATAAATGATTCTAAAAAATTAACAGAAAAGAAAAGAGAAGTTCTTTATGATATTATTATCAAAGATGCTCTTAGTTACGGAATAGCTATTATATCTGCTAAAGAAATAGATGAAATAAATATACTTGAAGCATCTAGAAAAGGAATGATAGAAGCATATAAAGAAGCAAATAAAAAGGTAAAAGTTGACTATCTATTGACAGATGCAATGAAAATAAGTACACTAGATATTCCTGTTTTGGATATAATTAAAGGAGATGCAAAAAGTGTTTCAATCGCCGCAGCATCTATTTTAGCTAAAGTAACAAGAGATAGAATTTTATATGATTTAGATAAAAAATATCCAGAATATGATTTTAAATCACATAAAGGATATCCAACTAAAAAACATTTAGAATTAATAGAAAAGTATGGTGTTTTTGATGAATATAGAAAAACATATAAACCAGTAAAAAATATAATTGATAAAGGTATTATTAGAAAATAAAGAGAATAATATAAATAAGAAGGGAGAATTCTTATGGCAAAAAATTTAGTAATAGTGGAATCACCAGCTAAAAGTAAAACAATAGAAAAATATTTAGGTGATGGGTACAAAGTATTATCTTCAAAAGGACATATAAGAGATCTTGCTACATCAGGTAAATTTGGATTTGGTGTAGATATAGAAAATGGATTTACTCCAACATATGAACCTATTAAGGGTAAGAAAAAAGATATCGCAGCTTTAAAAAAAGAAGTAAAAGCATCTGATAAAGTATATCTAGCAACCGACCCTGATAGAGAAGGAGAAGCAATTTCTTGGCATTTAAAAGATGCACTTGATATAGATGATAAAGATTATGAAAGAATAGTATTTAATGAAATTACTAAAGATGCAGTAACTAATTCATTTAAGAATGCTAGAAAAATAGATGACTTAATGGTAAGAAGTCAAGAAACTAGAAGAATATTAGATAGAATAATAGGTTTTAGATTAAGTAAATTAATGCAATCTAAAACAGGTGGTAAATCTGCAGGTAGAGTACAATCAGTGGCACTTAAATTAATTGTAGATAGAGAAAGAGAAATAGAAAAATTTACTCCTGAAGAATATTGGACAATAAAAGCAATATTTGAAGGTATGGAAGCAAATTTATTCGGATATAAAGATAATAAAAAATTAGAAATAAAAAGTGAATTAGAAGCAAAAGAAATATTAAATAAATTATCAAATAGCTATAAGATAGAATCAACTGATAGTAAGAGTAAAAATAAATCATCAAAACCTCCATATATAACAAGTACATTAGAGCAAGATGCTGCAAATAAATTAAACTTTTCTTCAAAGAAAACAATGAGTGTAGCACAAAAATTATATGAAGGTATTAATATAGGAGAAGAAATAGTAGGTTTAATTACATATATGCGTACTGACTCAATAAGACTTTCTAATGATTTTATAACTCCTACACTTAAATATATAGAAGTAAATTATGGAAAAGAATATGTAGGAAGTGTAAAAGTATCTAAAAAGAAAGAAAATGTACAAGATGCACATGAAGCTATTAGACCAACTTCTATATTACGTGAACCAGATAAAATAAAACAATATTTAACAAATGATGAATATAAATTATATAGATTAATATATTTTAGAGCATTAGCGTCTTTAATGAAAGAAGCAAAAACTTTAACAACAACAGTAATACTTGATAATAACGATTATAAATTTAAAGCAACAGGAACAGTAACAACTTTTGATGGTTATTTAAAAGTATATTCTGAATTTGAAAAGTCTGAAGATAATGTAATACCTGATTTTTCAAATTATAAAACAAATGTGTTAGTAACTGATAAATTAGAACCTAAACAACATTTTACAGAACCACCAGCAAGATTTACTGAAAGTTCACTTATAAAAGAAATGGAAAGTTTAGGAATAGGAAGACCATCTACATATGCTACAACTATATCAACTATTGTTGATAGAGGATATGTAAATATAAAAGAAAAGAAATTTGTACCAACAGAAATAGGTATAGAAACAACAGATAAATTACAAGAATTCTTTAAAAATTTAATAAATGTAAAATACACTGCAAAAATGGAAGAAGATCTTGATAATATAGCAACTGGATCTATAGTATGGAATGAATTATTAGATAAATTTTATAAGGAGTTTGAACCAATGGTAAAAGATGCATTTGAAAATATGGAAAAGAAAGAACCAGAAAAAACTGGAGAAAAATGTCCAGAATGTGGTGGAGATTTAGTAATAAGAAAAGGTAAATATGGAGAATTTACTGCTTGTTCAAATTATCCAACATGTAAGTATATTAAAAAAGAAGAAAAAGAGAAAAAAGAAGTAATTGAAGTTTGTGATTGTATAAAATGTGGAAATAAAATAGTAGAAAGAAAAACTAAAAAAGGAAAAGTATTCTATGGATGTTCTAATTTTCCAAAATGTAAGGAAGCATATTGGGATAAGCCAACAGGTGATAAATGTCCAGAATGTAATAATATGCTTGTAGAAAAAGATGGTAAAATAAAATGTAGTGCATGTGATTATGAGAAATAGTGCAAACTATTTCTTTTTTATTATTAATTATATTTATGTTATACTATATACTGCTGTTGAATGGTGTTAGGTTGACAAATAAAAATTTGTTGTTATAATTATAACCAAGTGAGTGCTTGTATGAGAAATCTAGCCAAGCAGGGATTATTATCTTACACGAGTTTATAAAACGCGGAGTCACTAATATTTTAGTTGACACGCGTTTTTTTGTGTTGACTAAGGAAAGGAGAATATATATGAAACAAGCGAAAATGTATTCCTTTAATTTAATTGATGGTAATCCTAGAGGTCTCTTATATAAGTAGATTGTTTTAAGGATACCATTAATTGAAAAATTAGTGGTTTTATTTTACACAAAGTTTGCATTAATTGCTCTTCTTTATTAAAAAAGATAATGAATAAATGATATATTAATAATAAGGGAGTGTGATAACATGAAAGTAATAGAAGTAAAGCATCTATCTAAAAAATTTAAAACAAAAGAAAAGAAAAAAGGTTTTATAGGTGGAATAAAATCTATAATAAAACCAAAATATAATATAAAAGAAGCAGTAAGAGATATAAACTTTGATGTAGAAAAAGGTGAAATTATCGCATTCATAGGTCCAAATGGAGCAGGTAAATCTACAACCACTAAAATGTTAACAGGAATACTATATCCTGATTCAGGTGAAATTTCTATTATGGGAATAAATCCTACAAAAGAAAGAAAAAAACTTGCCTATGAAATAGGTACAGTATTTGGACAAAAAGAACAACTTTGGGTACATTTAACACCATATGATAATTTTAAATTCTTTGGATCAATTTATGATATACCAGAAAAACAAGTAGAAAAGAAAATCAAAGAATATAATGAACTATTTGAACTTTCAGAATTCATAAATACTCCAGTTAGAAATTTGTCATTAGGTCAAAGAATAATATGTGAAATAGTCGCAACGCTTATTCATGATCCAAAAATACTATTCCTAGATGAACCAACTATTGGACTTGATCCAGTTATAAAAGAAAAAATAAGAGTATTAATAAAAAGATTAAATAAAGAAAAAAAGACTACTATATTTTTAACAAGTCATGATATATCAGATATAGAAAAACTATGTAAAAGGGTAATAATAGTTAATAATGGTGAAATAGTTTTAGATGATAGTATGGAAAATCTAAAATATCATTATTTAAATAAAAAAATAGTAGAAGTTAAGATGAGTGAAAAAGTTAATCTTGATGATGAAGATGGAATAGTTATATTAAAAGATAAAGGTTATAATCTAAAAATAGAAGTAGATTTAGAAAAAAGAAAAATAAATGATGCTATTAATTTACTTGATATTAATCATATAATTGATATAAATATATCAAATACACCACTTGAAAATATAATATCTAATATATATAAAGGTGATAAGAAATGAGAAAATATATATCAATATTTAAAATGAGTATGTCAGATAACTTCCAAGGTATAGAAGCATTATTTTTTAAATTTTTAAGTTATTTTGTTAATATGTTTGTTTTGTCTAATGTATGGAAATATATTTATTCAGATCCAAATAGAGTAATAAATGGATATACTTTAGTACAAATGGTATGGTATATATTATTTGCAGATACTATTTCTTATGGAGCATCAAGAATAGTAGTAGATGAAATACAAAATGATGTAGTAACAGGTACAATAGCTTATAAAATTAATAAACCATATAAATATGTACTTTATATATTTACAAGAAGTTTTGCTGATAGTTTAATAAGAACTTCTCTATATTTTATAGTTAGTATTGTAATTGGTATATTATATGTAGGACCACTTAATCTAAATTTAACTATAGGAAGTTTATTTGCAATAGCATTAACATTTATATTATCAGTAGTAATTACTAACTTAATAAAAATAACAATAACATTAATATCTTTTTGGACAGAAGATTCAGAACCATTTCATTGGATTTACAATAAAACAATATTAATATTTGGTATATTTTTTCCAATTGAAATGTTTCCATTAATTATTCAAAAAATATTAGTATATACACCAGTATATACAACAGTATATGGACCAGCTAAACTTGCATTAGATTTTTCATATTCTACATTTTCAAGTGTATTATTTGCACAAATAATATATGTAATAGTAGTATCAATAATATGCGGTTTAATTTTTAGAAAAGGGGTGAAGAATTTAAATGTTAACGGTGGTTAAAAAAGAAATAAAATTAGTATTTTTGTCAGTTAAATATAATATAATGAGACAAATGGCAAATCCATTATCATTTGTACTTAATGTACTTTTTATGATGTTAAATAACAGTGCATTTTTAGTAGAATGGGCTATATTCTTCACACTAAAAGATAGTATAGGAGGATATGGATTTGGTGAAGTATGTTTACTTTGGGGGATAAGTGCAGCATCATTTGGACTTGCACATATATTTTTCCATGGAGCATTTAAAATGCCAAAAATGATAGAAGAAGGTGGACTTGATCAATATTTAATTGTACCAAGAGATACTCTAATGGGAGCAATAACATCTCAAACAAGCATATCAGCAATAGGTGATTTATTATATGGACTTATAGTAGCATTTGTTTTTTATCATAGTATAGTAAATATATTATTAATATTATTATTTTCTATATTAGGTGCTATTATATATACAGCATTTGCAATTATAATAAATTCTTTGGCATTTAGATTTATAAAATTATCAGATTTTGCAGAAAATATAATTGGAATGTTTATAACATTCTCATTATATCCAGAACAAATCTTTGATACAGTTATAAAAGTAATTTTATATATACTAATTCCAATTGGATTTGCAGTATATATACCAATGGATGTATTACTTGAATTTAATATAATTAATTTACTTATAGTAATAAGTTATACAATATTTATATCATTAGTCGCATATTATATATTTAATAGAGGATTAAAAAGATATTCATCAAGTAATTTAGCAGTTTCAAGATAATATTGACACAAATAATAAAATAAAGTAAAATGTATCTTGTAAAGCAATTATGAAAGATTAGTAATAATAATTATTATTTAATAGAGAATTAGTGGTTGGTGGAAACTAATATAATGTTATTATGAATCTACTTTCTAGTGAGGTTAATAACCTACGGGTAAAACCGTTATCTAAATTAAGTTAAATAAAGGATGGTACCGCCTTTTAAGGGCTCCTTAAAGGTATCATTCTTTTTTTATTCTAAAGGAGGAATAATATGAGAGAATTTAAAACTGGAGATATAGTAAGGCATTTTAAAAGAGAAAAAATGACAGAAGAACAATTAGAAACAGCTCCAAATTTATATTTATATGAAATAATAGGTACATCAAGACATACTGAATCAAAAGAAGAATTAATGATATATAAACCATTATATGAAACAGATTGTACAACTGGTGTTGATTATGCAGCAAGACCACTTGATATGTTTTTATCTGAAGTAGATCATGAAAAATATCCAGAAATAAAACAAAAATATAGATTTGAAAAAGTAATGAAAGAGGAGGAATAATATGTTAGATATTAAATTTGTAAGAGAAAATCCTGAAAAGGTAAAAGAAAATATTAAGAAAAAATTTCAAGATCAAAAATTAGAATTAGTAGATAAAGTTATTACTTTAGATTCAGAATATAGAGAAATAAAAGTAAAAGCAGATACTTTAAGAAATGAAAGAAATACAATAAGTGATCAAATAGGAACACTTATGAGAGAAGGAAAAAAAGAAGAAGGACTTGCTTTAAAAACACAAGTTACTAAAATAAATGATGAATTAAAAGATCTAGAAGAAAAAGAAAAAACATATGAAAAAGATATAAAAGAAATAATGTATAAAATACCAAATATGGTAGCAGATGATGTACCAGTAGGTAAAAGTGATGAAGAAAATGTAGATGAAGCTCATTTTGGAGATCCTATAGTGCCTGATTATGAAATTCCATATCATGCTGATATAATGGCAAGATTTAATGGACTTGATAAAGAAGCAGCTGGTAGAGTATCAGGTAATGGTTTTTACTACTTAGTAGGAGATATAGCAAGACTTCATTCAGCAGTACTTGCATATGCTAGAGACTTTATGATAGATAAAGGATTTACTTATGCAATACCACCTTATATGATAAGAAGTGATGCAGTTGATGGAGTTATGTCTTTTGAAGAAAAAGAGAATATGATGTATAAAATAGAAGGAGAAGATTTATATTTAATAGGAACTTCAGAACATTCTATGATAGCAAAATTTAAAGGACAAATATTAAATGAAAGTGAACTTCCAATAACAATGACATCTTATTCACCATGCTTTAGAAAAGAAGTAGGAGCACATGGTATAGAAGAAAGAGGAATATATAGAATACATCAATTTGAAAAACAAGAAATGATTGTTATATGTAAACCAGAAGATTCAGAAGATTGGTATAATAAAATGTGGCAATTTTCAGTAGAATTATTTAGAACATTAGATATACCTGTAAGAAAACTTGTTTGTTGTACAGGAGATTTAGCAGATCTTAAATATAGATCATGTGATATAGAAGCTTGGTCTCCAAGACAAAAAACATATTTTGAAGTATGTTCATGTTCTAATTTAACAGAAGCACAAGCAAGAAGACTTGGTATTAAATATAAAGATGAAGAAGGAAATAAATACTTTGCTCATACATTAAATAATACAGTAATCGCACCACCTAGAATGTTAATCGCATTCTTAGAAAATAATTATAATGAAGATGGATCAGTAAATATACCAGAAGTACTTAGACCATATATGGGTGGAAAAGATAAAATAATACCAATAAAATAAAAAGATTACATTGTAATCTTTTTTTTGTGCTATAATTAATTTGTCTTATATAGGAGGAATAACTAATGATTAATATTTTATTATTAGGTTCTGATATAAATGTATATTATATGGCAAGATGCTATCATGAATTATATCATGTAAAAGCAAAAGCAATAGGTAAAGAACCACTACGTTTTACACAAGGAACAAATATAATAGATTTTACAAATGATGAAAATTTAAGAAAAAAAGAATATTTTTCAGATATATTAATAGATTACTATAAGAAAAACTATAATGGAGAAAAAGTTTTATTAGTACCATGTCATGATACGTATGTTAGGCTTGTAGTAGAAAATAAAGATTTATTAAAAGATTATTATATATTTAATTGTCCTAATGAAGAAATAATGGATAGTTTTCTTGTAAAAGAAAAATTTTATAATAAATATAAAGATAGTGATTTAATATTTCCAAATACATATTTTTATAATGTATTAGATAAATTAAAAATACCAAAAGATTTTAAATATCCAGTAATATTAAAACCAAGTGATGGATTACTTTATTATAAAAATCATTTTAAAGGGCAAGCAAAAGTATATAGACTAAATAATAAAGAAGAAGTAGAAAAGGTAGTAAAAGAAATAAAAAAATCTGGATATACAGGTAATTTAATTATTCAGGAATATATAAAGGGAGACGATACAAATTTATTTGATTCAGTTTTCTATGTTAATTCAAAAGGAAAATGTGAACTTGCTACATTCGCACAAATAGGACTTCAAGAACATGGACCAACTGCTTTAGGAAATTGTACTGTATTAATAAATAATTATAATCAATATGGTAATACAATGAAAGAAATAGAAAAAATGAAAAAATTTTTAGAAGATATTGGTTATACAGGATTCGCAGAATTTGATTTAAAATATGACCCAGAAGAAAAGAAGTTTAAAGTATTAGAAATAAATCCAAGACAAGCAAGAAGTAGTTATTATTTATGCGCTGCAGGTTATAATTTAGTAAAGTATCTAGAAGAAGATTTATTTGAGAATAAAGAACATGAATTTCATTTTATTGATAAAAAATTACTTTTATCAATGGTTCCTAAATCAGTAATAAAAAGTCAAATAAATAATAAGGAATACAAAAAAGAAGCTTTAAAGCTATATAAAAATCATACAGACCCATTAAGTTATAAAGCAGATACTGGAATCGGTCATAGAATATACTTGTTGAAAAGAAAAATTCAATATATAAGAAAATATAAAAAATTTAAATGGTAAGATTACGTTGTAATCTTTTTTAGTTGACAATAATGAAAATAAGTGTTAGTATATAAATCACGCGAAAAGGGGGTGAAGAAAATGAATAAATTTTTAAGAAAGAAATTTTTGTTATTAAGTTTAATTGCATCATTATCTTTAACAGGATGTTCGACAAATAAATCAAATAATGACTCTGATACAAGAATATTAGTAGAATATGATTCAAGTTTAAATAATGAAAACTATCATAGTAGAATTGATGATTTATTAAATTTAGACACAACTTCACATAATCAAGATTTAAAAGGTCAAAAATTAGATTATACATATTTAATTGATAATACTAATTTATCAGAACAAGAATTTGCAGGGAAATATTACGAAATAGGATCTAAAGAAACTATTCATTATGCTTCACTTGCTAGATTAGTTGATGAAAATACAATAACAAGTAAAGAATCATTAACAGATGGAAAAACAGCTATGTCAACTGGAACATTTACATCACTTCAAATTATAGAATGTCCAGATTCTTTAAAAAATGATGTTATACCAGTAAATTGTTGTGATTATGAAATAAGTGCTAAGAAATTAGTAACTTTAGAAGGACAAACATTTTATTATATAGAATCAACAATAACATTTAAAGATTCCATAACAAATTATCAAAATCATATACATGAAGATGATTATTTGAAATGTGAAGCATTATATCAATTATGTGATAATGGATTTGTAGAATTATCAAGAAATCAAACTGGATTAGGTAGTACTGATGAAAATATAGCTAATAGTAATTTTAATAATAAAGAAAAAGTAGTTATACCAGTAGAAGAAACACCATTTAAAAAAATGAATGGCGAATATACAATGGAATATGTACATGAAGCAATAGATGCTTATGCTGGTAGAGATGACTATTATTCTACTGAAACTAAAGATATGGATTTTAGCGAATATAAAAAAGTATTAACAAATAATGAGCAATAAAACAAGTTTAACGACTTGTTTTTTTGTATATTTAAATGTGATATAATTAAAGTAGGTGATAGTAGTGAGAAATGATTGTAAAATATATGACATAAAGAAAGATCTTAAATTATCTTGGTTGGATGGAAAATTAATACAAGTGCCAAATGGTAATAATTTTAATTTCGGATATGTTATCTTTGTGCCAAATAATATAAAAAATAATACAACACTGATAATAGAAGGAAGTAATACAGGAAAAGGAAGTTCAAATACTTTAAAAGAAGGAAATGAAATAATGGAAAAAGAGGGATTATATCCATTACTTCCAATTTATAGTATTGCAAATGAACTAGGATTACCAGTTTTGTATCCATTATTTCCAAGAATATATAATGGAGAAGAAGGAATATATACTCATATGCTTTCAAGTAATTCTTTAAATTCAAATACAAAGCAAATAAAAGAATTAGGACTTGAAAGAGTAGATTTACAATTAATAGAAATGTTTAAAGATGCTAAAGAAAGATTAAAAGAAGATAATATTACTATCGATGATAAATTTATAATAGATGGTTTTTCAGCATCTGCAAAATTTGCTAATAGATTTACTTTACTTCATCCAGAATTAGTAAAATTATGTATCGCAGGTGGAGTATCAGGAGTATTAACTCTTCCAGTAAAAAGATACTATGGTGAAAATTTATTGTATCCAATTGGACTTGGAGATTTTAATACAGATGTAGAAGAATTTAAAAAAGTAAGACAATTTTATTATATGGGTGAAGAAGATAATCAAAATGATCCATTTATATTTAATGAAGAAGGTAAAGCTAAATATAAAGGAATAATAACAACAGAAGAATTAATACAAATGTATAAAATATTTGGAAAAGATCCTATAAACGATAGATGGCCTAAAACACAAGAAATATATAATGATTTAGGTATAAATTCAAAATTTAAAACATATCCAGGATATAAACATGATCCTAGATGTGCAACAGAAGATATAAAAGAAGAAATAAAAACTATACTCGAAATTGATAAAGAATTAACAATTTAAAAGGAGGGGGAAAATGATAGAAGAATTTTGTAAATCACAAGATTTAGGAAACATTAAAAATATAACAAAATTAACTGGTGGATTAATGCATAAAATGTTTAAAGTAGAAACTGATAAAGGAATATATTGTATAAAAATATTAAATCCAGAAGTAATGCAAAGAAAAGAAGCATATGATAATTTTGTTATATCAGAAAAAATATCCAATTTAGCAAAAGAAAATAATATACCAGTTTCAAATGCACTAAATATAAATAATAATTTTATAAATAATTTTAAAGAAGAATATTATATGGTATTTGATTTTGTAGATGGAAAGACTTTACAAGATAACGAAATAACCATAGATCATTGTAAAAAAATAGGAAAAATATTATCACAAATACATTCTTTAGATTATAAATCAATAAATTTAAAAGAAAACAAAAAAGAATATAATAATATAATTAATTTTAGTGATTATATAAATAATCCAAAATTTAATAGTATGAGCTATAAAAGTAAATTTTTAGATAATTATAAAAAATATGAATCACTTCAAAAAAGAGCTAATGAAAGATTAAATGATGCTAATGATTATTATGCAGTGTGTCATAGAGATTTGGATCCTAAGAATGTTATGTGGAACAATGATAGTCCAATAGTAATAGATTGGGAAAGTGCAAACATTTCAAATCCATATTTAGAATTAGTTGAAACAGCTTTATGTTGGTCAGGATTTTTAAGTAATAATTTTGATAGTAATAAATTTAAAGCAGTAATAGAAGAATATATAAAAATAAAACCATTTGAACATAATAGATACAATATAATTTGTGGTGGATTAATAAATAGGTTTAAATGGTTAAAATATAACTTAGATAGAAGTTTAGGAATAATTACTGATGATAAAGAAGAAATTAAACTAGCTACTAAATAGGTAGAAAAAACTATTGATGAAATAAATAGATATCAAGAGTTAATAGGTGTAATGTATGACATAATATGTGATATGACAAAACAAGAAAATCATACTTATGATGAATATGTTCAAAAAATAATTAATTCAAATGATTTATTAAAAGGATTAACATATGAAAAGATAAATGCAGGATTTACAAATACAATTTATAAAGTAGGAAACTATATAATAAGAATATGCACTGATGAAAAAAATGAAACAAGATTTAAAAATGAAATAGATTTCTATAATAAAAATAAAGATAATGATAAAATACCAAAATTATATTATTATGATCTTTCTAAAGATATAGTGCCATATTATTATGAAATAACAGAATATATAAAAGGTGAAACTTTATATCAAATATGGTATAAATTAAACAATGAAGAGAAAAAAGAAATAATAATAAAAATAATAGAAATTTTAAAGACATTTCATAGTAAAAAAGTAAATGAATATGATTATAAAGAATTTATAAAAAATAAAATCAAAGAATTAAATATTAATGATGATTCAATAATAAAATTACTAGATTTATGTGATAAATATTTTGAAGAAAATAAATTTGGTATAGTACATGCTGATCTTCATTTTGATAATTTTATATATAATAATGGAATATTAAAATTAATAGATTTTGAAAGATATGTAGAAGCACCAATAGATTATGATTTTAGAATCTTCTATCAATGTGAAGAAGAACCATGGTTATGGGCAAGTGGAGAAACAGATATGTTAACAGTTGAATCTGATTATGAAGGATTCATGCAAATGTTTATTGATAATTATGATGAATTAAAAAATATTAAATATTTAAAAGAAAGATTAGAAGTATATAAAATAATAGATATTTTACAAAAATATAAACATTCTAATAATGAAATATATTTACAAAAAGTAAAAAGAATGATAAATGAATTAAAGTAGGTGAATTATGAAAAATATAAGTTTGTATATACCTAAATTAGAAGATTATTATTATGAAGAAAAATTAGAATCAGATCCAGATACAATGAATTATAATGCTGGTTATAATGTTTCGTATTATGGATATCATTACGATACTGGTTGTATAGATTTTCCGAAAGAAAGATGGGAAGAAACTTACAATAAAAGAATAAAAGAAAACAAATTTTATGCATATATAAAAGATAATGATATAAATGAATTTGTAGGAGCAGTCAATTATCAATATAATAAAAACGAAAATAAATATTCCTGTGGAATAGTAATAGAATCAATTTATAGAGGAAAAGGATATGCATATGATGCATTAAAAGAATTAGAACGTGTAGCATTTGAAGAAAATAATATAAGTGAACTTACTGATATGATTCCACTAACAAGAGAGAATGCTATTAAGACATTTAAAAAAGCAGGATTTATTCATACTGATAAAGAAGAAATTAATATTAAATTTAATAAAGAAGAAAAAGCAAAAGAATTATTAATAACAAAAGAGATGTATTTTAAAAACAAAGAACTTTTTATAAGTGAAACAATAGATAAAGAACCTTATATAAAAGATATAACTGACGATAAGATAATTAATTTAACTGGTGAATCTGGAAGTGGTAAATCATATTTCAGTAATAAATATATAAATGATGATAATTATATTGTTATTGATACAGATATAGTATTTAGTAATAAAGAATCTGATAATAAAGAAAGTATAGATTTAAGAAAAATATTTAAAGATAAACCTAAAGATTATCTATTTACTAATTTTGATGATTTTTATAAAAAAGTATTAGATTATTTTAAAGATAGCGATAAAACAATTGTAATTGATTCAGCACAATATAGAAATATAAAAGATGTAACTATCTTAAAAGGAAAATTAATTGTAATGAGAACAAGTATTAAAACTTGCTATGAAAGAGTATTATCTAGATTTGATATAAATAATCCAAATGCTACAAAAGAAGAAAAAGAAAATTTTGCAAAAAAGAAACAAGGAATGTTTTCTTGGTATAAAGCAATTAATGATTTTATTAGTAAAGTTGATTTATTAAAATAAAAATAAATATATAAGAGGTGATAAGATGAGAAATTTAGTTAAATAAGTTAGGCATAGACTTTGATTATGCCAAGAAAGGAGGCATAACCATGCTAGAAATAAGTAATTTAACAATAAAAATAAAAGATAGATATATAGTAAAAGACTTATCATTAGTCTTAAATAAAAATGATAAACTTGCTATTATAGGAGAAGAAGGTAATGGCAAATCAACATTATTAAAATGTATACTTGGTATATGTGATTATGCACAAGTAACTGGTAATATTAATTTTAATAAAAATAAAATAGGATATTTAAAACAATCATTAACTGAAGAAGAATTAAATTTGAAAGTATATGATTATCTATTTAAAGATGAAAATGATTATTATGATAAAATAACTAATTTTTATAAATATCTAAATACAATAAATTTAAATGATGAAATATTAAATCAAGAAATAAGTACTTTATCAGGAGGAGAAAAAGTAAAGATTAGTATATTAAATTTATTACTTGAAGAAAACGATATATTATTCTTAGATGAACCTACTAATGATTTAGACATAGAAACTTTAAATTGGCTTGAAAAATTTATAAATAATTGTGATAAACCAATAATGTATGTATCTCATGATGAAACACTTTTATCTAATACTGCGAATATGATTCTTCATATAGAACAAATAAAAAAGAAACAAGAATGCAGACATACTCTTTTAAAAATAGATTATGATACATATGTAAATAATAGACTTAAAATGATTGATAAACAAACAAGTATTGCTAAAAATGAAAGAAGAGAAAAAGATAAAAAAGAAGAAAAGTTAAGAAGAATAATGGAAAAAGTAGAAAATAGTCAATCATCTATTTCTAGAAAAGATCCTCATGGAGCTAAAATGTTAAAAAAGAAAATGCATTCATTAAAATCACAAGAAAAGAAATTAGATGAAATTGATTTAACTGAAATTCCTGATGTTGAAGAAGCAATTAACTTATATTTTGAAAATGTAAATATACCTAAAAATAAAGTTATATTAGATTTAAATATACCTGAGTTAAAAATAAAAGATAAAGTATTATCTAAAAATATAAATTTGAATATTATAGGTAATCCACATATATGTATAATAGGTAAAAATGGAATAGGTAAATCTACATTAATAAAAGAAATATATAATAAATTAAAAGATAGAAAGGATATTAAAGTAGGATATATGCCACAAAATTATGATGATATATTAAATAAATACGATAATGTCTTAGATTTTGTATGTCAAAGTGGTAAAAAAGAAGATATAACATGGGCTAGAATGCTTTTAGGAAATATTAAATTTACTAAAGAAGAAATGACTGGAAAAATAAGTGATTTATCTAATGGTTCAAAAGCAAAATTATTTTTAATAAAATTGGAACTTGATAAATGCAATGTACTTTTACTTGATGAACCTACAAGAAATGTAAGTCCACTTTCAAATCCTGTAATAAGAAATGTACTTAAAAATTATAATGGGTGTATAATAAGCATATCCCACGATAGAAAATATATAGAGGAAGTAATTGATACTATATATGAATTAAATATAGGTGGTTTAATAAAAATATGATATAATTAAAATGTATTAATTACTTGCCAAGGGTTAATACATCAAAATTTATGATGATAATTTATATTTCTAGGCAAGAAGAAATATATCTATTCGGGAAGATACAATTGTATCTTCCTTTTTTATTATATTGAAAGGAGGAATAAAAATGAACGAAATAATAGAAAATGAAAATATAGATATAAAAGATATGATTTATGAAATTAATGGAGTGGAGGTTATGCTTGATTCTGATTTAGCAAAACTATATCATGTTGAAACTAAAAGAATAAATGAATCAGTATCTCGTAACAAGGAAAAATTTCCAGAAAGAATATCGTGGATAACAAATGAAAATGAGGTTAAAAATTTGTGGTCGCAAAATGCGACTGCAAATATAAGCCCAAAGTCTAGAAGTAATCCACGTGTATTCACTGAACAAGGTATTTATATGCTCGCAACAATATTAAAATCTAAAGAAGCTATACAAGTAAGTATTCGAATAATGGATACATTTGTCAAAATGAGACATTTTATTAATTATAATAGGGATTTATTACCTAGAAGATTTATGCTATTAGAAGATAAAGTTGATAATAATACTAAAAGAATAGATGAATTGTTTGATAAGTTTAATCCGAAAGATATTACATATAATAGTATATTTTTTGAAAATGATATATATGATGCATATTCTATTGTTATGGATATCTTTAATAAATCTAAAGAAGAAATAATTATAATAGATAATTATGCAGGAAAAGAACTATTAGATTGCTTGAGAAATATAAATCAACAAGTAATAATAGTATCTAAGAATATAGATAATATTTTAAAGAAAAAATATGAAGAACAATATAATAATGTAACTTTTATAAAAAATGACTCATTTCATGATAGATTTATAATAATAGATAGAAAAAGACTATTTGTATGTGGATCATCGTTAAAAGATATAGGTAAAAAATGTTTTGCAATTAATGAAATGCAAAATTTCAAATATATAGAATTGTTATTAAATGAAATATTTGATAAAATAAAAGATATATAAAGGAGTAATTTATGATAAGATTTGCAAATAAAGAAGATTTAACAAAAGAATTTTTTGATTTATGTTATGAAGGTTTTTTATTTCATTATGAACATAGAAAAGATATTTTTAAAAATATTAGTATTGATGTATTAAAAGAACATGTATTAAATCAAATAAAAAATGATGGATTACAAATATTATTAATAGAAGAAAATAATGAAATAATTGGATATTTATCATATGAAATAAAAGAAAAAGTTACAAAATCTTTATGGATAGATGAATTTGTGATAAAAGAAAAATATAGACATAATGGATATGGTACTAAATTAATGAATCAAGTAAAAGAAATTGCTATAAAAGAAAAAATAGATAGAATAGAATTTAATTGTTGGTCATTTAATGAAAATGCATTAAAATTTTATAGAAAATTAGGTTATTTAGAACAAAGAATAATTTTTGAATTAAAAATTTAAAAGATTATACTATTTATGGTATAATCTTTTTAAGTGGAGTAGTTATGAAAGATTTAATAATTAATGTAAAAGATGTTAGTAAAGAAATTAAAAAAACTAAGAAATATTTGAAGTATTGTGATGAAAATAATTGTAAGATTAAATTTAAAGGTACAAAAGATTATTGGCTTAAAAATATAGAAAAGGCAATAAATACAAAAGATATATTTAAAAGATATAGTTTTATATATGATGAAGTATGTAAATATATTGATAAAAAGTATTTGGAGTGTAATTATTGTGAGTTTGAAAATGATGTTTGTAGATTTTTTAGAGAAAGAGGAGATATAACACATAAAAATGGGTGTTGTTATTCAGAATCTAGAGGAGGTCTTTGTGAACATCTAAAAGATAGACATTGTGAGATAACTGCTATTTCTTGTAAGTTATATGCATGTCCAATACTTAGAGAAAATAAAATAAATTTTAGGATGAAAGATATACCTTTAATAAAATATTTCTTTAATATAAAACAAAAATATTATATTAAATATTCATTTTTTAAAGATAAAACATATGTAATGTATAAACTTATGGAAAAGAAGTGATAAAGTGGATAAATTAGTAATAAATTTAACTGATGATAATATCGAAGAGCATATTAAAAAAACTAAAAAATTGATAAGACAATGTGATAAAAAAAATTTAGAATTAGAATTTATTTATAATAATAAAAAATTAACTAAAAAAGATATTAATAATCCTAAATTAAAAGATATAACTACTATAATGATAGCAATTAATAAAAAAGATAAATATGAAAGATATGAATATATATATGATACTGTGTGTTCTTATTTAGATGAAAGAATAAGTGAAGGCTATTGTGAATTTATAGATGATATATGTATAAGAGATAGAAATAAAAATAATGGTCATAAAAATGGATGCTGTGAATGCAAAGGAAGAGGAAAATGCCAATATTTAATAGATAGTAAATGTACATTAGGTAATTGCATGGCTTGTAAATTATTTACTTGTAAAACACTTAGAAAAAAAGGAATAATACATAGAGTAGATGATTATCCTCTTACTAAATATTTTTTTACAACTAAACAAAAAGATATATTAAGATTTTCATATTGGACACCAAGAGAAGTAGTATTAGATAGATTGATGACAAATACATATGTAAGACCATAAAAAAAACGCTTTAAGCGTTTTCTTTTTTCTTTTGTAATCTATTAATATAGAATATAGCAATACCACCAAGTATAAACCATATTAATAATGAACATATTTTCATAGTAGTAAATTCTATAGGATTTTCTAAATTAAATGGAAGAACTAAAGCACTAGCAGTTATAAATCCTAATATTACACTAATAGTTTTACCTTTATAATTTTTTAATAAGAATGTAGTTAATTTAGAACTTAATACTATTCCTAAAATAACTCCTATACCAAAGAAACAAAGTGATATAAAACTTTCAGCATCAAAACTAGTAAGTTTATCTATATAACTTCTAATAAGTTCATATTTTCCAAGTACTAATAATACCATAGATCCAGATACACCAGGAAAAATCATAGTAGCTCCTCCAATAATACCAAGACCTATCATTGAAAGAAAATGTCCAGCATTCATTGTACTATCTAAATTATTAGTAACATTTAATGAGTTTAGATATTGAAGACCAATTATAAATAGAAATCCAATAATAAATCCAATTAAATTAAATTTTTCATTTTTAAGTTCGGATTTTATTATTAAAGGTATACTAAATAAAATTAATCCCATAAAACAAAAAATAGTTTCTCCTTCAGCATATTTTAATGTAATACCAAGTAATTTTGCAAATAAAACAATACCAACTGCTGCACTTATTAGTACTTTAAATAAAAATATAATACTTTGCTTTCTTGTATCTGTTTTCTTTTTAAATATATCAGATACTGCATATGTTAGCTTGTCAAATAAATTGAATATAACAAGCATAGTTCCTCCAGATACACCAGGAATTATATTAGCAATACCTACAAACATTCCTCCAAATATAGAATTAAAATCAATATTAAACTTTTTCTTCTTCTTCATATTATTACCTCCAGATAATAAAATTATAACACAAAATATAATTATGATATAATATTTATAGGTGATATTATGAGAAAAAATGCATTTAATGATTTTTATTACATGATAAGTATAGAAGAAATAAAAGAAAAAATAAATAAAGAAGAAAATTTAGAAGAAATATCTAATGTACTTAAAGCAATAAAAAAGTATAAATTAGAATTTGGTAAAGATATAAATGAAATTGCTATTGATAAATATAGTAGTTTAAAAAAATTATTTAAAGTACCAAAAGAATTTAGGAAAAGTGAAATAGAACTTGTAAAAATGCATGTAGAAAATAAAATAAGAAAAGATGATGAAAAATATATAGATATAATAAATGAAATATTAGAAAGTGGTATTTATTCTTATAAAGAAATAAAAGAAAGATATGGTGAAGAAGTATTTAATTTTATCAATGAACATAAAGATAATATAATTTTAAATCTAGATGATAAATTTTCACCACAAAAAGAGTTAGATACATCTGTATATTATTTAGATGATAGATATGAAATAACAAGAATTAATTTATATGAAGAACTTATGAAAAATAAGTTGTAAAATCTAAAAAATATGTTATAATTAACTTGTCAAAGCGAAGATAAGGACATAGTAATATAGTAATTATTTTAAAGAGAGTTAGTGTTTGGTGAAAACTAATAAATAATCTATATGAATTCACCCTTTAGCAGTATAATCAAAGTTATAACGTAATCCTGCGTTAAAGGTTTAAGAGCATAGAAATTCTATGAAGTAAGGTGGTACCGCGTTAATACGTCCTTACATCATAGAATTTTTTAATTTTAAGGAGGAAAATATGAAAGAGAAAGTAGAAGAAATAAGATTAAAATTCGATGAACAAATAAAAAATATTAAATCATTAAAAGAATTAAATGATTTAAAAATCGAATATATAGGTAAAAAAGGACCAATCGCACAACTTACTTCAATGATGAGAGAAGTAGAAGATAAAAAAACATTTGGAATGATATTAAATGAACTTAGAACTCATGTATCAGAAAAATTAGATGAATTAAAAGAAAAATATGAACAAGAAGAATTAAATAAAAAGTTAGAAAGTGAAGCAATTGATATTTCACTTCCATCAACACAAATACCAGTAGGAGCTCCTTCAATACTTGAAAAAGTTATTGAAGATTTTGAAGAAGTATTTATGTCTATGGGATATGATGTAGTAGATGGACCTGAACTTGAAGAAGATAAATTTAATTTTGAATTATTAGGACTTCCAAAAGGACATCCAGCAAGAGATGCTCAAGATACATTCTATGTAAAAGGAGATGAATTATTACTTCGTTCTCATACATCACCTGTACAAGCTAGAGTAATGCTTCAAAAAGGTGGAGAAGAACCAGTAAGAGTTATATGTCCTGGTAAAGCATATAGAAGAGATGACGATGATGCAACTCATTCACATGAGTTTACTCAAATAGAAGGATTAATAGTTGATAAAAACATAAAATTATCTGACTTAAAAGGAACAGTAACAGTAATATGTAAAAGATTATTTGGAGAAGATACTATTACTAGATTTAGACCATCATACTATCAATTTACAGAACCTTCTGTAGAAATGGATATATCATGCTTTAGTTGTAAAGGAAAAGGATGCAGTATTTGTAAGAATACTGGATGGATAACAATAGGAGGAGCAGGAGTAGTACATTATGATGTATTAAAAGGATGTGGATATGATCCAAATAAATGGAGTGGGTTCGCATTTGGATTTGGTGCTGAAAGATGCGCAATGCTTAAATATGGAATAAATGATATAAGAACTTTCTATAATGTAGATTTAAGAGAATCAAAAATATTTGATAGAAAGGAGGAAGAATAATATGATATCTTTAAATTGGGTAAAAGATTATATTGATCTTGAAGGTGAAGATTTAAAAGAACTTGCTACTAAAGTAACAAAAGCAGGTATAAATGTAGAAGCAGTAATAACTAATCATATAGATAATTTAGTTATAGGAGAAGTAGTAGAATGCACAGATCATCCAGATTCAGATCATTTACATGTATGTAAAGTAAATATTGGTGATGAAGAAACACAAATAGTATGTGGTGCATCTAATGTAAGAAAAGGAATAAAAGTTATAGTAGCAAAACCAGGAGCTATTCTTCCAGGAGATTTTGAAATTAAAAAAGGTAAAATTAGAGGAGAAGAATCTAATGGTATGATATGTGCATTATTTGAACTTGGACTTGAAGAAAAAAATGATGAAACATATGCTAAAGGAATAGAAGAACTTCCAATGGATGCTCCAGTTGGAGAAGATGCTAGTAAGTATTTAGGTTGTGATGATACACTATATGAACTAGATGTTCATAAACATAGAAATAATGATTGTTATTATCATATTGGATTTGCTCATGAAATAGGAACAGTTCTTGGAAAGAAAGTAAATTATCCAAAAGCAGATTATAAATGTGTAAGTGATGATGTTAATAATTATATAAAATTAAAAATAGAAACTAAAAGATGTCCATTCTATTTAGGAAGAATGGTAAGAAATGTTAAAATAGGTGAATCACCTGAATGGATAAAGAAAAGAATAATTGCAGCGGGTATGAGACCTATTAATAACGTAGTAGATATATCTAACTTTGTAATGCTTGAATATGGACAACCAACTCACTTTTTTGATGCAGATAAATTAGGAAAAGAAGTACTTGTAAGAGATGCAAAAGATGGTGAAAAAATAATAACACTTGATAAAGAAGAAAGAACTTTAACTACAAATGATATTGTTATAACAGATGGAGAAAAACCTATATGTATTGCCGGTGTTATGGGTGGAGAAAATACAGAAGTAGATGAAAATACTAAAAATATATTTATAGAAGCAGCTATATTTGATGCATTTTCTATAACTAAGACATCTACAAGATTAAATTTAAAATCAGAAGCATCAAGAAGATATGGTAAAGGATTAAATTTTGAATATACAATAGATGCAATGAATAGATGTTTATCACTTTTAGAAGAATATGCTTCTGGTGAAGTATTAAGTGGTGAAGTATTACATGATGAAGTAGATAAAACAGAAAAAACAATTGATGTAACTTCAAAAGAATTAAATGATGTACTTGGAATGAGTATGACAGATGAAGATGTAGAAACTCAATTAGATAAATTAGATTTTAAATATGAATTAAATAATAAAGTATTCCATATTACAATACCAAGAAGAAGATTAGATGTAGATGCTAATAAAGCAGATTTAGCAGAAGAAATCGGAAGATTATATGGATATAATAACTTAGAAGATACACTTCCAAATGTAGAAACTAAAAGAGGAGTATATGTAGGAGATGTTTATTTAAGAAAAAATATATCAAAAAGATTAAGAACTTTAGGATTAACTGAAGTAAGAACATATACATTAGTACCTGAAGAGATGGCAAACTCATTTAATTATGATAAAAAAGAAGTACTACCACTTCCAAATCCAATGTCACTTGATAAAGGATATTTAAGATTATCATTAATTCCATCGTTAATTCAAACATATGAATATAATAAAGCAAGAAAAGAAGAAAATATAAATATATATGAAATATCTAAAACATATGATAAGAATTATCAAGAAGATCATAAAGTAGCTATATTAATGAAAGGAAGTTATATAACTAATCCAGTTAATAATATAGATGTTAAAGTAGATTTTTATTTAATAAAAGGAATAATAGAAAATTTACTTAAATACTTAGGATTTAAAAATAGATATGCATTTGAAAAAGTAGAGGTAAAAGAATTACATCCAGGAGTAAGTGCAGCTATATTAATTGATAGAAAACAAATAGGTATAATAGGTAAGGTACATCCTTCATTATATAAAGATGATATATTCGTAGCAGAATTATCTATGACACAACTTTATAATTTAACTGTTAAACCACTTAAATTTAAAGAAGCTTCTAAATATCCAGAAATTAAAAAAGATGTAGCGTTCATTGTTTCAAATGAAATGACTAATAAAGAAATAGAAGAAGTAATAAAACGTGCAGGTGGAAGACTACTTGATAACATAGATATATTTGATATTTATAGAAATATCGAAGAAGGAAAGAAATCAATGGCTTATTCATTAACATTTAAAGATGAAACAAGAACCTTATCAGATGAAGAAGTAATGGAAGTATTTAATAAAATTATTTCTGAAGTAGAAACTAAATTAAATGCAAAATTAAGAAGTATATAAAAAAGTACTAAATTTAGTACTTTTTTATTGACCTTAAATTTTTACTATACTATAATATATAACTACAACAAGGAGGATAAAAGATGGCAAAAAATATGAAAACTATAAGTTTGATGGTAAAATGTAGAGATCTATTAGAATCAGGATTAACATACCAACAAATAAGATATATGTTATCTTATGATAAAGATATATTTTTAAATAAAGCTGCTGCTAATAGATTAATAGAAAATGATTCACATTTATCAGAAGGTGCAGCTATTGAATTATATCAAACTACACAAACACCAAACATTATAACTTCATTAAAAGAATATGGTTCATATAAAGAAGCTCTTGACTTAGCTCAAGAATCACTAGAATATGAAGCAAATGAAGTATCAAAATTAACATTAAAAAATACTAATTTAGGTTAGATTTAATCTTTTCTAAAATAGTATTTTTTTCTTTATCATTAGAATTTTCCCAAACTAACATAAAAAATATTCCAAGACCAGGAAGAGAATCTTCATCATATTCTTTTACAGATTCATCAATCGCAGTTTTAATAGTATCAATATTATCTTCTTTAAAATTTTGTACAATATAATCTTTAATCTTCACAATATCAATCCTTTCAAAAATATTATGAACAAAAAAAGATAATTATATACATAATTATCTCATATTATCAATTAAATATTTAGGAACATATGAACTATCTAAATGAGTCATACTTTCACATATATCCATATTTTCCTTTGTTTTTAATTCTTTAGGAAGTTTTAAAGGACCTCTATAATCAAAATAACCTAAATCATAATTATTTAAATAAGCAATTGTAAATAAATTAAAACAATAAGAATCAATATTATTTATATTCGCATCACTTGATTCATAATATTGAACAAATCTATGTTTAGTATCAAAATCAAGACCATCAATCTTTAAATTGTCTAAATCACATAATTTTACTAAACTAACATTTTTATCTGTTAAGAAATTGTTTTGATTAAAATCACCAATAAATATTCCTTCAGCATTTAATTTTTCTATTTTTTCTCTTATTAATTTTAAAAGAGCTATTTTTCTTTTTCTTAATGTAAATCTATCAGAAAAGTGTTCTGGTAACATATCTAATTTTTTTAAGTCCTCTTTATTCATTATATATCCTTTAAACTTACCATCTTGATAAGCAGGACCAAGTATTTTAACTTCATCTTCTATACTTTTCTTTTGATCTAATAATTTTATCTTTTTTTCTTTGTTAGGAAGACTTTCTTTAGGAAAATCTTTAACTTTTCTTGGATAATCTAAAAAAGGATCATTTAAATCTTTTTGAATTTGTTTTTCATTAATCTCTTTATCTCTAAAATATTTTAATAATCTTTCATCATCATAATAAAAAATAATACTTTCAACACCTGTATCATTAAATATATGATTTTTATTAGATTCATCAATATTAAATTTTTCCATAGTAATCCTCCTTCGACAGGTTATGTATTATATCAAAAACACTAAAATAAATCAAATTTTATGATATAATTAATTTTAGTAGGTGAAAATATGAAAAAATTAATATTAGTTGATGGAAATAATTTACTTTTTAGAAGTTATTATGCTACTGCATATACAGGAAATGTAATGAGAAATTCAAAAGGATTTCCTACTAATGGTATATATGGGCTTATTAATATGTTAAATAAGATAGTAAAAGAAGAAAATCCAGAATATATGATAGTAGCATTTGATAAAGGAAAAACTTTTAGACATGAAAAATATAAAGAATATAAAGATGGAAGAGCAGCTACTCCAGAAGATTTAAAAGTACAATTTAAAGTAGCTAAAGAATTAGTACCACTTCTAGGAATAAAATGCTTTGAAATTGATAATTATGAAGCAGATGATATTATAGGAACATATTGTCAAATGGTCGAAAAAGACGATAATTTTATAGGTACTATTGTAAGTAGTGATAAAGATTTACTTCAGTTAATATCAAATCAAATAGATGTAAAATTATTAAAACAAAAAGATTATATAAGAATGGATGAAAATGTATTTAAAGAAACCTATGGTATAGAACCAATTAGAATGATAGATTTAAAAGGATTAATGGGAGATTCATCTGATAATATACCTGGTGTAAAAGGAATAGGAGAAAAAACAGCATTAAAATTATTACAAGAATATGAATCTGTAGAAAACTTATATGATCATATAGATGAATTAAAAGGAGCTACTAAACAAAAATTAATAGATGGAAAAGAATCTGCTGTTATGAGTAAAGAAATAGCTACTATATATAAAGAAGTACCTGTTGAATATTCTTTAGAAGAACTAAAATACGAAGAACCTAATTATGATAAATTAAAAGAAATGTATACAGATTTAGAATTCTATAGTTTACTTAAAGATACTAATTTTAAAAGTGAACCTAAAAAAGAAATAAAATATAAAAAAATAACTACTAAAGAAGAACTAATATTAAAAGATAATATATCAGTATATATAGAAACAGATAATACTAATTATCATGATGCTAATATATTAGGAATAGGAATATATGATGGAGAAAATGCTTATTATATAGATAAAGAATTTTTAATAGATAATCCTAATATATTAGATAAATACAATAAATATACATATGATTTAAAAAAGAATATAGTATTATTAAATAAATATAATATAAAATTTGATAAGTGTGAATTTGATACAGCAATCGCAACATATATATTAAATTATAATGTAAAAGATGATATCGCATATGTCGCAAATGATTTAAATTATGATATGCCACTTTTTGAAACATTTATAAAAAAATATGAAGAAACTGATTTAGAAAAATTAATATGTGATAAAGCAATATTTATATATGAAACAAAAGAAGATTTATATAATAAAATGAAAGATGAAGAACAACTAGATTTATTTAATAATATAGAAATGAAATTATCTAAAGTACTAGCTAGTATGGAAATACAAGGTGTACGAGTAGATGTAAATGAATTAGATAAGATGGGAGATAATTTAAATAATAAAATACAAAAATTAAATGAGGAAATATATAATTATGCAGGTGGAGAATTTAATGTACAATCTCCAAAACAATTAGGAGAAGTATTATTTGATAAATTAGAAATACCATATCCTAAAAAGAAAAAAGAATCTTATTCAACCGCAAGAGAAATATTAGATAAGATAAAAGATTATCATCCAATAGTAGAAAAGATAATAGAACATAGAACACTTTCTAAAATATATAATACTTATATAATAGGTATAAAAAATAATATAAAAGAAGATGGTAAACTTCATACAATATATACTCAAACTCTAACAAGAACAGGAAGACTTTCTTCAATAGAACCAAATTTACAAAATATACCTATAAGATATAAAGAAGGAAAAGAAATAAGAAAAGCATTTATACCTGAAGAAAATAGTGAGTTCTTATCAAGTGATTATTCACAAATAGAACTTAGAATATTCGCACATATGTCAAAAGAAAAGAATTTAATAGATGCATTTAATAATGATATGGATATACATACTAAGACTGCTATGGATATTTATCATGTTAATAAAGAAGAAGTAACTTCTAATATGAGAAGAGAAGCAAAAGCAGTTAATTTTGGTATTATATATGGAATAAGTAGTTTTGGACTTGCTGAAGATCTTAATGTAGATATTAAAACAGCAACTAACTTTCTAAATAAATATTTAGAAGCATTCCCAGGAATAAATGAATATAGAACTAATACTATAGAAAAAGCAAAAGAACTTGGTTATGTAAAAACTATAATGAATAGAAAAAGATCAATAAATGAATTAAAAGAAAAGAACTATATGATAAGAATGCAAGGAGAAAGAATGGCTCTTAATACTCCAATTCAAGGATCAGCCGCAGATATATTAAAAAAGGCTATGATAGATATATATGATGAATTAAATAAAAGAAATTTAAAAAGTAAAATGATTCTTCAAATACACGATGAACTTATATTTAATGTAATAAAAGATGAAGAAAAAGAAGTAAAAGATATTGTAATAAAATATATGGAAGGTGCATATAAATTAAGTGTACCACTTAAAGTAGATGTAGAAATAGGTAATAATCTATACGAAGCAAAATAAGATGTAAAATGCAAGTAAAACACATAAGTTTATATGTATTACTCGCATTTTTTAATGGTATAATAAAATTGTAGAGTAGGAAAATATATTAAAAACCCTTATTTTATTTGACTTTTTAAAATTCTTATGCTATAATTTCTAAGCCAAATCAAAAATTAGGGGGGAGGATAAAAATGAAAGAAAATTATATTTTTGAATATTTAGATGAACAAAAATTTAAAAAATGTGAACGTTCTGTAAAGAAATATAATATGTTTGCTTTTAAGAAATTAGTATTTGATTTTTATCCTAAAATGAAAGACGGAGAATTTTTAGGAGAAAAAATTAAAGAAGATAAAGAAAAAAGTACAATTAGCTATGAATTAACATTACCAGCTGATGAATTATTTACAAAAGTACATGGTGAAATTGTTTTAGAATATGATGTATATACAAATAAAAATATAATATTATTAAAAACAATACAACCAGAAGAATTATTCTTAGAAGGACATGCAACTGAACTTGGAGCATATAAAGGCGTAATGATATCAAAAGAAAATGCTGAAAAAGATATGTTCAAGATTAATTTATTAGATTTATTAAACAAATAAAAAACATCTGTAAAATAGATGTTTTTTTTATTGCGCAAAACTATTATAAGATATATAATGTTAATATAGTAGGAGTGTGTGTAATATGTTTAAAAAGAAAGTAGGAAGACCAAGTAATGCTTATAAAAGAAGAGTAAGAAATTTTAAATTATTTGGTATAGCAGCAATAATAACATTACTAGGAACAACAATATATAGTCTAAGTGATTATATACAAGGTAATACTAATATATTGGGAGCTAATATCAATTGGAGATCAGGAAGTTATGTATATTCGTGTCCTGATGGATGGGAAAGACATGGGGATAAAATGTGTAGAAAATATGAAAATCCCAAGTCATCTAAAACTTGTCAATACAGATTAAATGGTGATTCTTCATATATTGGATATGAATGGAGTGACGTAAAACAAACTTGCATAAAAAAAGTATCTGTAGTGAAAGAGAATTATCCTGAATGTCCAAAATATTCTGATACAGTATCATATTATATTTCAAGCACAGGGATGTGTAGATATTATGGAACAAATCTTCATTTAATATCTGATACATGTAATTTGATAAAGGGTATGTTAGAAAATGTTAATGGTAGAAAAAGTTGTTTAAAATATGTTGGTAAGCCAACTTATGATTCTTGTCCAGGAACATCAGAATTTTATAATCATGATGGTATGTGGTGTGTAGAAACAAAAGAACCTGCTACATATTATTATTGTGGTGATGATAGAGAAAATGAATATCATGTAACTACTGCTGATTCAAAATGTATAGTTTCAGATAAACTAGCGGATCACGGTACTTTAGATACATCTACACAACAAGTATATTCACAATGTGAAAGTGCTTGTAGTAATAATTCGAGTGTAAGCAATGATACTGAAAAAACACATTGTGTTTCTGATTGTGTAAATGGTTGTAGAGGTTCAAGTAATACTATTAGCTGTGCCGAAAAATATAAAACAAAAGAAATAAATGTTGAAGAACCAGTTGTAAATTATGGACCCGTAGGTGATGGTTCTTCAATTGATGATAATAACACAAATGATTCTGGAGAAATATATGAACAACCAAAAGTACTTCCAGAATTAAAAATAATAAACTCAAGAAAAGAAAATTTAACTAATACTGAAAGAGGAAGAAATTTATGTACTAATACACCTCTTTATATAAGTGGGGCATCAACTTCAGATGTAACATGGAAATCAGATAAATTAAAAATAAGTAATTCAATTGAAAAAACTTCAACTGATAAAGTAATAATTGGACCTAAGAGTGAAATAAAATTAGGAGAAAAAGTAGAAGTAACAGTAACAAGAACAGAAGATAGTAAAGAAGCTAAAATAACATTTATAAATAATACAGATTGTTCAAGTGCAAAAGTATGTAAGTCATTATCAAAAATAAATATTAATCATGGTATGTCAATCATGAATGATAAGCAAATAAAACTTTTAAAAGGTGGATATTTAGGATTAAACTTAGAAATATATCCATTAAATGTAAATTATAAAGCAAGTAATATTAAATGGACAACAAGTGATAAGAGTATTGTAGAAATAAAAGAAGTAAAAGGAATGTCTAAACAAGGTATTCAAATCTATGGTAAAAAGACAAGTAAAAAGACAGTAACAATAACAGCAACTTTAGGAAATAAAACTCAACAATTTAAAGTAAAAGTAGTAGATAAAGGTGGATTTAATAATCCAGGTGGATATGATAATGCATCTAAAATGGTATCATGCACACCAAAAACAAATATAACAAAAGCAACAGTAGAAAAAGTAAAAACTCAAAAATTTAGTGGACAAGTAATAGAACCAAAACCAAAAGTAACATATAATAAGAAAACATTAAAAGAAGGAACAGATTATAAAATAACATATGCGAATAATGTTAATCCAGGAGAAGCTAGATTAAAAATATCAGGTATAGGATATTATAGTGGAAGTAAAACTATAACATTCAAAATAGAAAAAACAAGTGAAAAAGCAGCTGCTCAAATAAAAGTAACAGAAAAAAATAGAAATTTAAGTGATGCATCATGCTTCCCAAATCCATTAGAATTTACATTTGAAGAAACAGCTGGAAAAGGAATTGCAGAAGTATACTATTCAAAAGATAAAGGAAAAAAATGGTCAGCATTACCAAAAGATACAAAGACAATTAATGGAAATAAAGCAGCAATCAAAATAAGTACTAAACATGAAAGTATAATGTTTAGAGTAAAAGACAAAAAAGGAAATATGTCAAAGGTATATGGACCATATAAAATAAATATTCAAAAAACATGTGCAAAAGAAATGCCAAAATCAGATACATCATCACAAACTATTACAAAAGCACAAACAATGGTAATAACAAATAAAAAAGCTGAAAAAGGTAAATTTACATATACTATAGAAGATAAATCAACAGCAACTATAGATCAAATGTATTGGTATAGTACTGATACTAAAAATTGGAATAAATATAATGAATGGAAGTCAACTAAAAAGGCAGATAATGCTTGTTATATATCGTTATGCTACCATAAATATATAAATTCAAATGGTATTATAAAAATATTTAAAATAACAAAAAGTGATATTAAAGAAGTAAAACTAAAAAATATATCAAGTGCAACAATAAATTCAATACCAACACAAAATTATACAGGAAAAGAAGTAACACCAAATGTAGTAGTAAAATATAGTGGTAAGGTATTAAAGAAAGATACAGCTTATACAGTAACTTATTCAAATAATGTTAATCCTGGTACAGGAGTAGTAACAATAACAGGAACAGGTTTCTACAATGGAAGTAAAAAAGTTAACTTTAAAATAGAAAAAATTAATAATACTCCACAACAACAAAAAACAGCAAATATACAAATAAATGTACCAAGTACATTAACAAGTGGAACATGTGTAACAAATGCGCAAAGAGTAATATTTAATGAAACAAATGGAGTTGGAATAAAACAAGTACAATATAAATCAGATAAATCAGATTGGAAAACACTAGCATCAGTAAGTAATAAATCTGAAATAAGTATTTCATTAAAAAATCCACATAATCAAATATGGTTTAAAGTAACTGCAGTAAATGGAAATGTAAAAGAATTTGGACCATATAAAGTAAATATAAAGAGTAGTTGTACAAATCAATCAACATCAAGTACAACACAACCAACACCACAAACAAAAACAGCAAATATTACAATAAATGTACCAAGTGTATTAACAAGTGGAGCATGTGTAACAACATCTCAACCAGTAATATTTACTGAAACAAATGAAGTAGGAATAAAACAAGTACAATATAAATCAGATAAAACAAATGAATGGAAAACACTAGCATCAGTAAAAAATAAAAAATCAATAGGAATAACATTAAAAAATCCACATAATCAAATATGGTTTAAAGTAACAGCAGTAAATGGAAATGTAAAAGAATTTGGACCATATAAGGTGAATATAAAGAGTAGTTGTACAGCACAATCACAACAAACTAGTCCACAACCACAACAATCTCAAGCACAACAACAAGTTACACCACAACAAACATCTCCAACACAAATAAATACAATAAAAGTAAGTGGAATAGATACAAAAAGTTGTAAGAAAAGAGGTGTAAGTTTTACAGTAGATTCAACAGGAGATAATGGAGCATCTATATATAAAATAGAATTCTCAACTGATAAAAAAACATGGAAAACAAGTAATAGCTGTACAATAACAGGAAAGAAAGCAACATGTAAGATAAATAGTAAATATACATCTTTATACTATAAAGTAACAACATCACATAACCATTATCAAGTATTTGGAAGATATTGTACAAAATAAAGTATTTATGTAAAGTAAATGCTTTTTTTATTGTATATAAAATGTATAAATGATAAAATAAAATTAATAATAGGAGAGTGTGTAAGATGTTTAAAAAGAAAGTAGGAAGACCAAGTAATGCTTATAAAAAAAGAGTAAGAAACTTTAGATTAATATCATTATTAATAGTAATAGGTGCAGTAGTATCTTCAATGCTTGGAATTAGTAATTATGTAAATAAATTAGGAGCTAGCGTAAATTCAGTGCCTAATGGTTCTATTATTAAAGATTATAGATTACATGAATGTACTGCTGAAAGTCTTGGAGTAAGTAAAAATAAAGCACTATCTTTAGAAGACTTACAAAATGTAAAATCATTAGATTGTTATATAAGTAGAAATGATACATCAAAGATGTCATTAGAGGGTATAGAACAAATGAAATCTTTAGAAGATATATCTTTCATGATTGATGATCATGGTAATGAAAAATTAGATATATTAGATAATGTTGATTTAAGTAAAAATAAGTCATTAGAATTCGTAAATTTTAACGGATATGATTTTGGTATAAACAATTTAAAATTACCTAGTAGTGTAACAAAAATAAATGTAACTGTAGAAAATCCAAGTAAAATAGATTTAAGAAATAATAAGAAATTAGAATATGCATATATATATAGTTCAAAAGATTCAAGTGATGTAAATGTTAAAAATTTACCATTAATTAATTATGCAATACGTACAAGTAGTTATTCTGATGGTAAAAAGAGTACAGATATACAAGTACCTGGTAATAAATGTCAAAAAGAATATGATGGTACTAGTGCTATAAATAATGGATTTACTGTTATTAGTTTAAAAAATTCTAAAATAGGTGAATATAAAGAAAAAGTAACACCTCCTGATGCTTATAAATGGAGAGATGGTACTAAAAAAACAAAAGTAATAACATGTAAAATAACAAAGAAAAATATATCAAATGCTGTATTTGAATCGATTTCTAAAAGAACTTATACAGGAAAAGCAATAAAACCAAAGGTAAAACCTAAAAGTAAAGTAAAAGAAGGAACAGATTATACAGTAAGTTATAAAAATAATATAAAACCAGGAACAGCAACTGTAATAGTAAAAGGAAAAGGAAATTATACAGGAACTGAAAAATTATATTTTATAATAGAAAGCGATTATTCTAATGTATCTAAATCAGGAAATATAGAAATAAGAAATGCAAATAGAAATATAAAATATAAAACAAGAAAATGTGGTTCAACTCCAACAACATATAATTTAGTTAATACAAAAGGATTAAATATAGTAAAAGTAGAATTTAAAGTAACTTTTGGGGAAAAATTTTCAAGTTATAGAAATTGGACAACATTAGATAAAGAACATAACTCTTGTGCAGAAACTCCAAGTAGTACTTGTAAAATAACTATGAAAGAAAATCATTTAAGATATGATTTAGTTGTACATAGTTCTGATGGAAGTATTCAAACTATTAAAAAACTTTCTTCATGTGTAAAAAAATCAGAAACAAAAGATTCAAAAAATAAAGATATATTATCAGGATTTGAGAAATATGATAATACAGATTTAAAAAATGCAACAATAAATAAAATACCTGATCAAACATATACAGGAAAAGCGATAAAACCAAATGTAGTAGTTAAAATGGACGGTAAAACATTAACAAAAGGTAAAAGTTATACAGTAAGTTATTCAAATAATGTAAAAGTAGGAACTGCAACTGTAACAGTAACAGGAAAAGGAAACTATACAGGAACAAAGAAGGCAACATTTAAAATAAAAGAATTTATAATAGATGGATGGAAAGAAGTAGAAACAAATATATCTAAAGCTTCAATAGATTCAATACCATCTCAATTATATACAGGAAAAGCAATAACACCTAATATAACAGTTAAATTAGAAGGAAATACTTTAACAAGAAATAAAGATTATACAGTAAGTTATTCAAATAATGTAAATCCAGGAACTGCAACTGTAACAGTAACAGGAAAAGAAAACTATAAAGGAACAAAGAAAACAACATTTAAAATAGAAAAATCAATGATTGATGATTGGGAAATAGTAGGCAATGCAAAAGCTAAAATAGAAGTAGTAAACAGAAATAGAACGCTTCAAGATGCATCATGTTATACTAATCCTTTAACATTTACATTCAGAGATACAAGTAGTTCAGTAGGTATTAAAGAAGTACAATATAAAACAGATACAATCGCAAATTGGACAAAATTAGTAGCTGGTAATAATAGAATGGATGTAGCAATGTCAATAAAGAATTATCATGAAAAAATATGGTTTAAAGTAATAGATAAAAATAATAATGCTACAGAATTTGGACCATATAAAACAAATATAAAGAGTAGTTGTACAGTATCTCAACAACCTCAAACACATTCAAGTACACAACAACAAGCAACACAACCAAGTACAAGTCAACCTGCTCAATCAAATACACAACCACAACAAACAGGACCAACACCAATAAATACAATAAGAGTAAGTGGAATAGATACAAATGGATGTAAAAATAGAGGTATAAGCTTTACAATAGATACAACAGGAGATAATGGAGCATCTATATCTAAAATAGAAATATCAACAGATAATAAAACATGGAAAGTAAGTAACAGTTGTAGCATAGGAACAAAGAAAGCAACATGTAAGATAAATAGTAAATATACATCTTTATACTATAAAGTAACAACATCACATAACCATTATCAAGTATTTGGAAAATATTGTACAAAATAAATAGACTTCGGTCTATTTTTTTATTGATTTTTTTAAAAATTTATCATAGAATATTTCATAAAGGAGGTAGCTATGATCTGGTTTGCATTAATATTTGTATTTTTAATAATAGAAGCAATGAGTTTAAACTTAGTAACTATATGGTTTGCGTTTGGTAGCTTATGTGCATTTATAACCACATATTTTACTGAAAATATAATTATTCAATTAATAGTATTTGTTGTTACAACTGCATTATCGTTAATATTTACTAAACCATTACTTGAAAAATATCTAAAAATAAATAAAGAAAAAACTAATTATGATAGAATAATCGGACAAACAGGACTTGTAACTGAAAAGATTACAAAACATCAAAATGGAAGAGTAAAAGTAGATGGTAAGAGTTGGATGGCAAGTAGTGAAAAGATGATAAAAGAAGGCACTGAAGTAGAAATACTTTCAATAGAAGGTGCTAAATTAATTGTTAGAAAGAAGGAAAATTAATATGTTTATAATAGCTTTAATAATAGTATTGTTATTAATAATAATACTAAATATAAAGATTGTTCCACAATCAAAAACTTATGTAATCGAAAGATTAGGTAGTTATTCTGCAACATGGAATAATGGTCTTCATTTCAAATTACCATTTTTAGAAAGAGTTGCAAATAATGTATCTTTAAAAGAAAAAGTTCGTGATTTCGCACCACAACCAGTTATAACAAAAGATAATGTTACAATGCAAATTGATACAGTAGTATATTTTCAAATAACAGATCCAAAATTATATACTTATGGTGTTGAAAATCCAATAAATGCAATTGAAAATTTAACAGCAACAACACTTAGAAATATTATCGGTGATCTTGAACTTGATGAAACATTAACTTCAAGAGATTTAATAAATGCAAAAATGTGTACTATACTTGATGAAGCAACTGATCCTTGGGGAATAAAAATAAATCGTGTAGAAGTTAAAAATATAATCCCACCAAGAGATATACAAGAAGCAATGGAAAAACAAATGAGAGCTGAAAGAGAAAGAAGAGAAAAAATTCTTCAAGCTGAAGGTGAAAAGAAATCTAGTATATTAATTGCTGAAGGTGAAAAAGAAAGTGCTATTCTTCGTGCAGAAGCTCAAAAAGAAACTCAAATAAAACTTGCTGAAGGTGAAGCAGAAGCAATATTAAAAGTAAGACAAGCAGAAGCAGATGGTATAAAATTATTAAAAGAATCTAAAGCTGATAAAACAGTTCTTACATTAAAATCATTTGAAGCTTTCGAAAAAGCAGCAAATGGTCAAGCAACAAAAATAATAATTCCATCAGAATTGCAAAATTTAGCAAGTACATTAGCAGCAGCTTCTGAAATAATTAAGAAAGATTAAAAAAGCAAAATATTGCTTTTTTTTATTTTGTTTGTATGATATAATAATCTTGAAAGTAGGGATTGAAATGGAATTTATAAGGGAAAATCTGTTAAAGATATTATTATTTTTAGGAGGATTAATAATTGCAATTATAATTTTTTCATTAATATTTGGAGGTAAAAAAAATACAAAAGCACTTGATTATCCAACAATGGAAAATAATATGGTTGCAGCAACTCAAAAATATGTAGGTAAAAATAAGAAATATCTTCCAAAGGATGAAGAAGAAACATCTAAAGTTAATTTAGATACATTAGTTAATTTTGAGTATATGAAAGAATTATCTGCTATTGAAGATGAAAATGTAAAATGTACTGGTTATGTTGAAATATTATATAGAAATGAAGATTATATGTATGTACCATATTTAAAATGCGGAAATTATTATGAAACATTATCAATTGCTGATTATATAGAAAATAATCAAGAAATAGTTACAACTGGTGATGGTTTATATCAAATGAATGGTAAATATGTATTTAGGGGTGAAAGTCCTAATAATTTCTTAGGGATAGGTAGTCGTCTATATAGAATAATTGATATAACAGAAGATGGTATAGTAAGATTAATGTCTTACAAAAGATTAAATAATTATTTGTTATGGGATAATAGATATAATACTGAAAAGAATGAATCTTGTGGAATAAATGATTATTCAAAAAGTAGAATAAAAGATTATTTAAATAAATTATTATTACCTCCAACAAGTCAAGATGAAGAAGCAACATTTTCTAATGACGAACTTTCAAAAATGGTAGCTCAAGATATATGTATTGGAAAAAGATCAAGTAAATTTGGTGATATTAATGACTCTAATGAATGTCAAAAAGTAGAAGCAGAACAAAAAGTAGCATTAATCACAGTAAGTGATTATGCTAGGGCAAGTTTAGATCCTAATTGTAAAACAATATTTGATAAATCATGTATGAATTATAATTATTTCTCATCATCACAAATAACTACATATAGAACTTTAACAGCAACTAGTGATAATACTTATCAAGTATTTTATATTAATGATGGAGTAGCTACATTAACAAGAGCATCATCAACATTTAATTCAAATGTAGTTATATATATTGACAATTTATCATTGTATAATTCTGGTAGTGGAACTTTCGAAGATCCATATACAATAAGGTAATATGTATAAGAAAATTTTAAAGTTCGAAGAATATTTAAAATATCAAAAAAATTATTCAGATTATACTATAAAAAATTATATTAAAGATATTTATGAATATAGTGAATTTCTGGAAAATAATAAATTTAAATACAACGATGTCGATTATCAAAAATGCATCTTGTATTTAAATTTTTTAAATGATAAAAAGTTATCTAAGTCATCCATATCAAGAAAATTAAGTTCACTTAGAACATTTTATAAATATTTAGTAATAAATGAATATGTAGAAAGTAATCCATTTACATTAGTTTCATCTCCCAAAAAAGAAAAAAGAATACCAAAATTTATAAATTATAATAATATAGAAGAAATATTTAATATACCAAATCTTAAAACAAAAGAAGGACAAAGACAAAGAGTAATACTTGAGATATTGTATAGTTGTGGAGTTCGTGTATCAGAACTTGTTAATATAAAAATAAAAGATATAGATTTCTCAAATAATACAATATTAATATTTGGTAAAGGAAGTAAAGAAAGAATAGTAATATTTGGTGAATATGCCAAAGAAATAATGAATATATATATTAATAATGCAAGAAAAGAATTTCTGTCTGGTATAGATTCAGAATATCTAATAGTAGGAGATAAGCAAGACAGATTAACTACAAGAAGAATTGAACAAATAATAGATGATATTATAAAGCAAACAAGTATTAAACTTAATATAACTCCTCACATGTTTAGGCATACATTTGCAACTCATTTACTTGATAATGGATGTGATTTACTTGCAGTTCAAGAATTACTTGGACATGAATCATTATCATCTACTGAAATATACACACATGTAAGTAATGAACATTTAAGAGAAGTTTTTATAAAATGTCATCCAAGAAATCGAAAATAAGTGTAAAAAAAAGCGTTTTTCCTCTTTGAATACGCTTTTTTTTTTGTTATAATAAATCATGGAAGGTGATGAAATGAAAAAGTACGTATATTTATTTACAGAAGGAAATGCAAATATGCGTGAATTACTTGGTGGTAAAGGTGCAAACCTTGCAGAAATGACTAACATTGGTTTACCAGTACCTCAAGGATTTACAATTACAACTGAAGCTTGTACTCAATATTATGAAGATGGAAGAGAAATTAATGATGAAATCCAAGGACAAATAAATGAGTATATCGAAAAGATGGAAGAAATCACTGGTAAAAAATTTGGTGATAAAGAAAATCCATTATTAGTTTCAGTAAGATCAGGTGCAAGAGCATCTATGCCTGGTATGATGGATACAATTCTTAACTTAGGTTTAAATGAAGAAGTTGTAAACGTTATAGCTGAAAAATCTAATAATCCAAGATGGGCATGGGATTGTTATAGAAGATTTATTCAAATGTATTCAGATGTTGTTATGGAAGTTGGTAAAAAATACTTCGAACAATTAATCGATGAAATGAAAGATAAAAAAGGTGTTAAACAAGACGTTGAATTATCTGCTGAAGATTTAAAAGAATTAGCAGGACAATTCAAGGCTGAATATAAATCAAAAATAGGAACTGATTTCCCAGATGATCCAAAAGAACAATTAATGGGAGCTATTAAAGCTGTATTTAGATCATGGGATAATCCAAGAGCTAATGTATACAGAAGAGATAATGATATTCCTTATTCATGGGGAACTGCTGTAAATGTACAATCAATGGCATTTGGTAACATGGGTGATGACTGTGGAACAGGTGTTGCATTTACAAGAGATCCAGCTACTGGTGAAAAAGGGTTATTTGGTGAATTCTTAACTAATGCACAAGGTGAAGACGTTGTTGCTGGTGTTAGAACTCCAATGCATATAACTGAAATGGAAGAAAAATTCCCAGAAGCATTTGCTCAATTTAAAGAAGTTTGTAAAACACTTGAATCTCATTATAGAGATATGCAAGATATGGAATTTACTGTTGAACATGGTAAACTTTATATGCTTCAAACAAGAAATGGTAAAAGAACTGCAAAAGCTGCTTTAAAAATAGCTTGTGATTTAGTTGATGAAGGAATGAGAACTGAAGAAGAAGCAGTTGCAATGATAGATCCAAGAAACTTAGATACACTTTTACATCCACAATTCGATGCAAAAGCACTAAAAGAAAATACTCCAGCAGGAAAAGGACTTGGAGCATCACCAGGTGCTGCATGTGGTAAAATAGTATTCACTGCAGATGACGCAGTTGAATGGGCTGAAAGAGGAGAAAAAGTTGTACTTGTAAGATTAGAAACTTCTCCAGAAGATATTACAGGTATGAAAGCATCTCAAGGTATCTTAACAGTTCGTGGTGGTATGACATCTCACGCTGCAGTAGTAGCTCGTGGTATGGGTACTTGTTGTGTTTCAGGTTGTGGAGACATAAACATGGACGAAGAAAATAAAAAATTCACTTTAGCAGGTAAAACTTATCATGAAGGAGATTATATCTCAATTGATGGTTCTACAGGTAATATATATGATGGACAAATTCCAACAGTTGATGCTACAATTGCTGGTGAATTTGGAAGAGTTATGCAATGGGCTGACAAATTTAGAAAATTAAAAGTAAGAACAAATGCTGATACTCCAGCTGATGCTAAAAAAGCAAGAGAACTTGGAGCAGAAGGTATTGGTTTATGTCGTACAGAACACATGTTCTTTGAAGAAGATAGAATAGCTGCATTCAGAGAAATGATTTGTGCTGATACAGTAGAAGAAAGAGAAGCAGCTCTTGATAAGATTTTACCTTATCAACAAAGTGACTTCGAACAATTATATGAAGCTTTAGAAGGTTGTCCAGTAACTATTAGATACTTAGATCCACCTTTACATGAATTTGTTCCAACAGAAGAAGCAGATATTAAAAAACTTGCTGATGCACAAGGTAAATCAGTAGAAGATATTAAAGCACTTATTAATTCTCTTCATGAATTCAATCCAATGATGGGACACAGAGGATGCCGTTTAGCAGTTACTTATCCAGAAATTGCTAAAATGCAAACAAGAGCTGTTATAAGAGCAGCAATCAATACTAAGAAAAAACATTCTGATTGGAATGTAAAACCAGAAATCATGATTCCACTTGTATGTGAAGTTAAAGAATTAAAATATGTTAAAGATATAGTAGTAGCTACTGCTGACGAAGAAATCAAAAATGCAGGTATTGAACTTGAATATGAAGTAGGTACTATGATAGAAATACCAAGAGCAGCATTAACTGCAGATGCCATTGCTAAAGAAGCAGACTTCTTCTGTTTTGGTACAAATGACTTAACTCAAATGACATTTGGATTCTCAAGAGATGATGCTGGTAAATTCTTAGGAGCATATTATGATGCTAAAATATTTGAAAATGATCCATTTGCTAAACTTGATCAAACAGGTGTTGGTAAATTAATGGAAACAGCTATCAAATTAGGAAAACCAGTAAATCCTAATTTACATATAGGTATTTGTGGAGAACATGGTGGAGATCCATCAAGTGTTGAATTCTGTCATGAAATCGGACTTGATTATGTATCATGCTCACCATTTAGAGTACCAATTGCTCGCTTAGCTGCCGCACAAGCTGCAATTAAAGATAATCAATAATAAAAAGACTAATTATTAGTCTTTTTTTATGTTATAATGATAATAGGTGAAGAATTATGAAAAAAAATATAACAAATTCTATTTTAATATCAGTAGTAGTAAATGTAATAGGCTTTGTAATTAATTTAGTAGGAGCACTTTTATATGGAGTACTTCCATTAAGTAAAACAATACCTGGTGGTGATTGCATAGAACATATTGGTTTTGGTATTAAAATATTAGAATTATTTCCAGAAACATCATATGAAAATATGGCTTCAAGTATAACAGAAACAAGTTTTCATTCATTAAGTATATTAATTTCTTTAATAGTAGTATTTTTAATTTCATTACTATTATTATCTTTATATAAAATAATAAAAAAATAAACTCATATAATCTAATATGAGTTATTTTAATTTACAAGAAAAGTTAAAAGAATTAAAAAATGAAGAAATTATATGGATAATATATATAGGAATAATAGTATTATCTTTTTATTCTAATTTTTTAGAAAGAAAATATTATATATATAATGATATATTGTCAAAAGACAAATATAGAAAAATTATGATATTTATATTTTTGATATTGATAATAGTTTATTATTATTTTTTAAAAGATTCATATGATAGTTATAAAAATCTAAAAGAAAATGATTCTAAAGAGAAAAAACAATTAGTAACTTTATCTTTTATAGCATCTTCATTTATATTTATTAGTGGTATAATATTCTTATATATAGCAATTAAAGATCAAAATATGGATGTAGAACTTGCATTTAATTAGTAATTTTTGATACTATATAAAAGAGGTATAAATATGAAAAAGATAGTAGATCCATTTATAGATTTTCTACCAACAATAGATTTACATGGTATGGATAGAGTACTTACAAAAATAAAAGTAGAAGAATTTATAAATGATAATGTAAAATTAAGAAATAAAAAAGTAGTAATAATACATGGTATAGGACAAGGTATTGTTAAAGATGAAGTATTTAAAACATTAAAAATAAATAAAAATGTAGAAAGCTTTAAATTAAATGGTATGAATATAGGTTGTACAATAGTTAATTTAAAATGGGAGGATTAAAATGGGAAAATTAATAGTAATGGAAGGTGCTTGTGACGGAATAGGTAAAACAACACAATATGAATTATTAAAAGAACACTTAATAAATGATGGAGAAAAGGTAATTAGTCATCATTTTCCATCTTATAATACTCCTCAAGGAGCTTTAGTAGAAAAATATTTAAATGGTGATTTTGGAGAACCTAGTAAAGATTCTGCATATTATATTGCTAGTTTATATGCGGTTGATAGAGCAGTTACTTGGAATTCTAAGTTAAAAGAACATTATGATAATGGAGAAATAGTATTACTTGATAGATATACTACATCAACACTTATATATCAATCTTCTATGATAGATGATATAGATAAAAAGAAAGAATTTATAGATTTTGTAATAGATCATGAATATAACAAAATAGGAATAAAAAGACCAGATAAAGTTATATTTTTAACCGCACCATTTGATTTAGTTACTAAATTAAGAGAAGGAAGAAAAGAAAATGAAGGGCTTGATAATGATATTCATGAAAGTAATAAAGAATTTATGAAAAAAGTCTATGATAATGCATTATTTGTGGCAAATTACTTATCTTGGAATATAGTAGAATGTAATAATGGTAATGAAATGAAGTCAAAAAATGATATTCATGAAGAAATTTATAGATTAATAATGAAATAACACCAAATGGTGTTTTTTTGTTAAAAATTTGACAAAAAAGACAACTTATAGTAATATAACGGGCAACTTCTGAAAAAGGGGATAAAATAAAGAAAAAAATTTCAGAAAATTTGACAAAAATAACGAGTTATGTTAATATAATGCACGTTATTTCAAACGAAGGGGGATTTTTGTATGGAAGAAAGAAGAGGAACAGGATTTATTAGAGATTTAATAATAAAGATATTTTTAATATTATTATTCGTATTTTTAATAACTTTATTATTTCCAATGCCTAATTTAACACCATTCTATAACAGAATATTTAATGATAATGTTCAAACAATGAAAGATGCAGCGGAAGATTATTTTACTAAAGATAGAATGCCACAAAATGTTGGTGATTCATCAAAATTAACTTTACAACAAATGTTAGACAAAAAGTTAGTTTTACCTTTCTTAGATAAAGATGGTAAAGAATGTGATACTAACAAATCATATGTTAAAGTTACTAAAAAGAAAACAGAATATGAATTAGAAGTACATTTAACTTGTGGAAATGAATCTAATTATATAATTGAACCAATTGGATGTTATAATTTCTGCCCAGATAATTCATGTACTAAAGAAGTAGAAACTAAAGAAGATGGTAAAGTAGTTATAAATAAAGAACCAACTACAACACCAACTGAAAAGAAACAATATACACCTGATGGAAAATATAAATTACAATATTTATATACAAGAACATTAACTGATACTAAATGGGTAACAGGTGATTGGACAACTACAAGACAAAACGAATCAAGTGATGTTAAATTAGTTGATACAAAAGTACAATATACAGGTAAAAAGAAAGTTTCAGCAGGAACAACAATATATAAACATGAAAGAACAACTTATACAGATAACTGGACATATGATAAAAATTGGACAGATGAAGTAAAACAAATAACTGATAAAGTTAAATTAGCAGATACAAGAACATTATATACAGGACAAAGAAAATATACTGTAGATACAACTAAATATAAACATATAAAAACAGTTTATACAGATAACTGGACAGAAGATAAAAACTGGACTGATACTGTAAAAACAGAAACTGCTAACTTAAAGAAAATAGCAGAAAGAACATTATATACAGGACAAAGAAGATACTATGTTGATAAAACAATGTATAAACATGTAAGAACAGTTACAAAAGATAACTGGACAGAAACAGGATATCAAGAAAATAAATATAAAGAAACTGATAAAGTTAAATTAATCGGTAAAAAATATAAAGTAAGAAAAACTGTTAAAACTACAACTGGTGGATGGTCTGCATGGACAAAAGATACTACATGGAGAACTTCAAAACCAGCTAATACTGATACAAAACAATGGTCAGATGCTTATAATAAAAGAACAACTACATCAACAAGTAATAAGTTAATATATAGTTCTTATGAGTCAACAACACCATTAAAATCAACTGGAAATAGAATATATGAATTCTTATATTATGATGATGTTCCTTGTAAATCAAGTTGTACATCAGCTACAACAAGAATTTACTATTATCGTGTATACGAAGTAGTAAGTTCATCAACTACAGAATATCAATATATGTATAGAACTTATTCATCAAGTTCAACAACTAATACTGATGAAAAATGGGTAACTGATCCAGCTCCATATACAAAAGATGGTTATACAATAGTTGGATATTTATATAACTATAAAATAAATAAACCAACTACAACAACTGATGAAAAATGGACAGATTCAATTACTCCACCAGCAGGATATACATATGCAAATGAAAAGAAAATAACAAGAACATATAAATATGAAAACTTAAATAAATGGGTTACAAGTAAAGCAGATCTTGGAGAATATACTTATAATATAACTACTAAAAAACAATATAAGTATAAATATAATAATCCTACTAAGAGTACTGTAGAAAAATGGACAGATTCAATTACTCCACCAGCAGGATATACATATGCAAATGAAAAGAAAATAACAAGAACTACTAAATATGAAAACTTAGATAAATGGGTTACTACACCAGGGGGACTTGGAGAATATACTTATAATGTAGTAACAAGAAAACAATACAAATACAAATATAATAACCCAACAGCAAAAACAGATTATAAATGGACAACATCAATAAATCCACCAGCTGGATATAAATATACTGGAATATACCATACAGATTCTAAAGATACTTATGTAGATTTAGGTAGATGGGTAGACAGTAGATCAGAACTTGGAGAATATACTCATAGTATTCAAACAAGAACTCTATATAAATATAAATATAGAAAAACAACAACAACTTCAGAAAGTAAATGGTTTGATAAAAATCCAGGAGGAGATTGGGTTTATACAGGTCAATCAAGAAAGGTAAAAGTTAGCTAACTTTTATCTTTTTTTTATGTTAAAATATATATAAAGGAGGAATTAATATGATAGTAAGTGTTTTAGTAGAAATATCATTTTCTAAAAAAGAAAAAACTTTTGATTATTTAGTTCCTCAAAATCTTCAAAAAGATATAGAAGTAGGTAAAAGAGTATTAGTACCTTTTGGAAAACAAAAATTAGAAGGATTTATAATAGATATAAAAGAAACATCGGAATATGATTTAAAAGAGATAATAAGTATTATAGATGAAGAACCAATTTTAACAAAAGAATTAATAGATTTAGGAAAAGATATAAAAGAAGAAATATTATGTAATTTAATATCCATTTATCAAACAATGCTTCCAAAAGGATATAAAGCAAGAAGAAAAGATAACATAAATATAAAATATGATACATATATAAAAATAGTAGATAAAGAAAGAGCAGAAGAATTTATAAAAATATCTAAAGCTAAAAAACAAATAGAAATAATAAAAGAACTATTAAATAATGAAAAAATTAAAAAGAATAAATATTCATCTACTACTGTAAAAAGTTTAATAGAAAAAAATATTATAGAGGAAGAAAAAGAAGAAATATATAGAATAAATAACAATGAGAAAATAGAACCTATATTAGTATTAAATGAATATCAAGAAAAATCTTTAAAACAAATAAAAAATTCTTCTAAAGATGTAATATTACTTCATGGAGTTACAGGATCAGGTAAAACTGAAATATATATGCACTTAATAAAAGAACAAATAGAAAATAATAAGACTGCTATTTGTTTAGTACCAGAAATAAGTTTAACACCACAAATGATAGCAAGATTTAGAAAACATTTTGGAAGTAAAATAGCAGTTTTACATAGTGGTCTTTCTGAAGGAGAAAAATACGATGAATATAGAAAAATAAAAAGAGGAGAAGTATCTATTGTAATAGGTGCTAGATCTGCTATATTTGCACCTCTTGATAATATAGGAATAATAATTATAGATGAAGAACATTCATCATCATATAAACAAGAATCTAATCCAAGATATAATGCTATTGATGTAGCAATTAAAAGAGGTAAATATCATAATGCAAAAGTCTTACTTGGAAGTGCAACACCAAGAATTGAAACATATGCAAGAGCGGATAAAGGATATTATGAACTTGTAACTCTTGATAAAAGAGCTAATAATGCACATCTTCCTAAAGTACAAATAGTAGATATGAAATATCAAATAAAAAAAGGTAATACAATATTTTCAGATATATTAATAAATGAAATTAATGATAGACTTTCTAAAAATGAACAAATAATATTATTTTTAAATAAAAGAGGATATTCTTCATATCAAATGTGTTCGAATTGTGGAGAAACAATAAAATGTCCTAATTGTGATATAACTCTTACATATCATAAAAATTCTAATATGAATAGATGTCATTATTGTGGATATGCACAAAATATTACAGAAGTATGTCCACATTGTAAAACAAAAGCTTTAAAAAATTTCGGACTTGGTACTGAAAAAGTAGAAGAAGAGTTAAATAAATTATTTGATGCAAGAGTAGTTAGAATGGACATAGATACAACAAGTAGAAAAGGTGCACATGAAAAGATAATAAATTCATTTATGAATCATGAATATGATATATTAGTAGGAACTCAAATGATAGCAAAAGGATTAGACTTTCCTTTAGTTACATTAGTAGGAATAATAAATGCAGATACACTTTTAAATATTCCTGATTTTAGAAGTAATGAACATACATATCAATTAATAAGCCAAGTATCAGGAAGAGCAGGTAGAAGTGAAAAAGAAGGAAAAGTAATAATTCAAACATATAATCCAGATAATTATAGTATTAATTATTCTAAATATCATAATTATATAGGTTTTTACCAAGAAGAAATGAAAATAAGAAAAAGCTTAAAGTATCCACCATATTATTTCTTGGCTTTAATTAAGATAGGTGGTAAAATATATGAGGAAAGTAAAAAAGAAGCATTAAAAATAAGTGATTTTATAAAAAACAATATATCAAAAGATATGATAGTACTAGGTCCTAGTGTATCAAATATATCTAAGATAAATAATATATATTATTTCCAAATAATAATAAAATATAGAAATAAAGAAAATGTTAATTATATATTAAATAAGATTAATATATTAGAAGAAAATACTAATAATAAAATAAATATAAGTATAGATATAGATCCAATAAATTTATAAGGAAGTGATAAAATGATTAGATATAAATATAATTGTGTAGATGATATTAATATATTAGAATATTATTCTTCTGATTATGAATTTAAGAAATGGTATAAAATAGTAAAAAATATACTTAAGAATAAAGAATTTCAAAAAAGAAGATTATTTCTTCATCATGAAAATGAAAGCTTATGGACACATAGTATAAAAGTATCATTTGAATCTTATAAATTTGCTAGAAAACATAACGTAAATGAATATAATTGTGCTATTGCGGGATTACTACATGATTTTTATACAGAAGCATGGCAATATACACAGGAACTTGAATCTTTAGATGCAAAATATAGAAGAAGATTTATAGAAAAAAGAAAAGAAAAATTCAGTGAATTACATGGAATAAATCATCCTATAGTAGCACTTGAAAATTCAAGAAAATATTTTAAAAAATATTTAAATAAAAATATAGAAAATGCAATAGTAACTCATATGTTTCCACTTAGTATATTCACAAAATATAAAATTCCAAATTGCAAAGAAAGTTTTTTAATAACATTTATAGATAAAAAAGTATCAATAAACATGTCAAATGCAAAGAAATTAGGTAAATATCTCGGTTTAGTTAAAGTAAATTAAAAAGGAGTATTTACTTAATTTTTTTCTTATGTTATAATACATTTGGCTTTGAAAAAACACAAATATTGATTTATGAACCAAGTGCTTAATTATAAGTGGAGAGTAAAAATGAGATATTTGGAAGATTAACAAAAGGAGGAATGAAATTTATGGCAGTAGTTTCAATGGGTTATTTATTAGAAGCTGGTGTTCATTTTGGTCATCAAACTAAAAGATGGAATCCAAAAATGAAAGAATATATTTATACAGCAAGAGAAGGAATCTATATAATAGATTTACAAAAAACAGTTAAGAAAATTGAAGAAGCATATGATGCATTAAAAGAAATAGCACAAAATGGTGGTAAAGTTATCTTTGTAGGAACAAAGAAACAAGCACAAGAAGCTTCAATGGAAGAAGCAGTAAGAAGTGATAGTTACTACGTAACTGAAAGATGGTTAGGTGGAACATTAACTAACTTCAGAACAATCAAAAGAAGAATGGGATACTTAGATCAAGTTGAAAAAATGGAAGCAAATGGTACACTTGATTTACTTCCTAAAAAAGAAGTAATTAAAATAAGAAAACAATATGATAAATTAAATTCTTATTTCTGTGGAATAAGAAATATGAAAAGATTACCAGATGCTATGATAATTACTGATCCTAAGAAAGAATATATAGCTATCAAAGAAGCTAGAAAACTTGGAATCCCAGTATTTGGAATAGTTGATACTAACTGTGATCCAGATTTAGTTGATTATGTAATACCTGCAAATGATGATGCTGTAAGAGCAGTTAAAATCATTTTAGGAGTACTTGCTAATGCAATTAATGAAGGAACAGATAGAGAAATGGTAGATTTCTTAACTGATGAAGATAAAAATGTTAAAGAAACAAAAAAAGAAGAAAAACCTAAAAAAGAAGAAACTAAAGAAGTAAAAGCTGAAAAAGAAGCTAAACCTTCAAAAGAAGTAAAAGCTAAAAAAGAAACTGTTAAAGAAGATAAAAAAGAAGTCAAAGCCGAAAAAGAAGATTTATCTAAAAAAACAGTAGCTGAATTAAAAGAATTAGCTAAAGCTCAAGGTGTAGAAGGATATAGTAAACTTAAAAAAGCAGAACTTTTAGAAGTTTTAAATAAATAAGAATCTAAAAGGAGGAATATATAAATGGATACAAGTAAAATAAAAGAATTAAGAGATATGTCTGGTGCTGGATTAATGGATTGTAAAAAAGCATTAGAAGCTAGTGATGGTGACATTGATAAAGCAATGGACTATTTAAGAGAAAAAGGAATTTCAAAAGCAGCTAAAAAACAAGCTAGAATAGCAGCAGAAGGATTATCTACTGTATTAATAGATGGTAACAATGCCGCAGTTGTAGAAGTTAACTGTGAAACTGATTTCGTTGCTAAAAACGAAAAATTCGTAAATTTAGTAAATACAATTGCTAAATTAATAGTTGATAATGATGTTAAAACTATGGAAGAAGCATTAGCTCTTCCTTGTGAAGAAGGAACACTTAATGACTATGTAACTAGTATGACAGCTACTATAGGAGAAAAAATAAGCTTTAGAAGATTTGAAAGAAAAACTAAAACTGATTCACAAAACTTTGGTAGTTATATTCATATGGGTGGAAAAATATCTGTATTAACAGTTATTGAAGGAGCTACTGAAGATGTTGCTAAAGATGTAGCAATGCATGCAGCAGCTATGAGACCTTCTTATATAAGAAGAGAAGATGTTCCAGCAGAAGAAACAGCTAAAGAAATGGAAGTATTAAAAGAACAAGCTATGAATGAAGGAAAACCTGCTGAAATAGCTGAAAAAATGGTACAAGGACGTATAAATAAATTTTATAAAGAAATTTGTTTAGAAGAACAAGAATTTGTTAAAGATTCTGATAAAACTGTTTCAGAATTCGTAAAAGCTAACGGAGGATCTATTGTTGATATGGTAAGATTCGAAGTTGGTGAAGGAATTGAAAAAAGAGAAGATAACTTTGTAGAAGAAGTTATGAGTCAAATAAATGGATAAAGAGAAAGAAATTTCTCTTTTTTTATTTTTTATCTTCACAAAAAATATATTAATGATATAATTAATATAGAATCAGGGAGGTAATTATGAAGAACAGCGATTTAGAAAAATTCAGAATGTTAAATGAAAAATTAAAAGAACAAAAAGAAAGTTGTGCATTTGGTAAAGCAATAATGCAAACAGAAATAAAGCAAGAAGATAGTTTTAATATAGTAGTATTTATGGGAGCTTATAAAGTAAGTAAAATAAATAATATTGAGGTTACTTCATTAACTTATGAAGATGATTTAAAAGCTTCATATTATCAGTATATTGATATTGAAACATCACAAACTTATAAAGTTCCAAGAGAAGAATTAGAAGAATTTAATAAAACTCATGTAGTAATAAAAAGACCAGTAGAAGCACATAACTTTCAACTATATTTAAAAAACTATAATGATGTAAAAGATGAATTTTATTCTGGAATAATTGATAAAGAACCAGAAGCTGTAATTTTATCGTTAAAAAATAGTGAAACAAAAGAGTAAAAATATTATTTCTAATTGAAATAATATTTTTTTATGGTAAAATATATTTATAAATGAGAGGATGAATAAATATGGATATTGATGAAATTTTATTAGAAACAGAAGAAAAAATGCAAAAAGCAATTGAAAATTTAGAGGCAAGATTTACTACTATAAGAGCAGGAAGAGCTAATCCTGCAATATTAGATAATGTAAAAGTTAATTATTATGGAGCACCAACACCACTTAATCAACTTGCAACTGTATCAGTACCAGAAGCAAGAAAATTACAAATAAAAGCATTTGATAAATCTTGTTTATCAGATATAGAAAAAGCTATATATGAAGCAGAGCTTGGATTAACACCAAATAATACTGGAGAATTAATATTTATAACAATACCAGAACTTACTGAAGATAGAAGAAGAGAACTTGTAAAACAAGCAAAAGCAATGAGTGAAGAAGGTAAAATAGCTTTAAGAAATATAAGACAAGATGCAAATAATTCTATTAAAAGATTAGAAGTAAATGAAGATGAAGAAAAAAGAAGTGAAGCAGAAGTACAAGAACTTATAAATAAATATAATAAAATAGTAGATGAAAAAGCAAAAGAAAAAGAAGAAGAGTTAATGACAATTTAACTCTTTTTAAAAAAGAGGTTAGCATGAAAAAGAAAATAATAATTATAGTAGTAGTAACAATTATATTAATAGTATTCTTATATAATATAATAAATAAATTAAAAATTAATAATGTTATTAATAATACAATAAAATATGAAGATAAAATAAATTATTCTACAAATATAATACTTAGTATAAAAACAAAAGAGACATCATCTAAAATCGATTATGATAAGATAAAATCAAGTAATATAGAAAAAATAACAATAAGTAATTATTTGGATCAAAAATTAGAAAATAGAATGATAGAATATGTAGTCAAAGAAAATAATAAGAAAACAATTTATGAATATAATGGAGATACATACGAAAAAACAAAAAAAATTATTCAAGATTTTAAAATCGATTATGAAAAATTAAAACATGGTAAAACTAAAAAATTAAGTAAACAAAAATATGTAATAAAAATGAAATCATATGATGCATATAATATGTTATATTCTAGAAAAATATTATCAGATAAAGATACAAATAAAACTATAGATGTAAATATAGTGGTAGATATAAAAAATGATTTTATAAAAGAAATAAGTTATGAAATAGATGATATTAATGATAATTCAATAATATATAAAGTAAAACTAGAAAATAGAGATATAAACAATCATAATAAGATAACATTACCATTTTAGGATATCTGTAAAACAGATGTCTTTTTTATTGAATCAAAAAAAATAAATGTTATAATTAAAATAGGTGAGAATATGAAGAAAAAAGGATTTACATTAATAGAATTACTTGCAGTAATAGTAATACTAGCAATAGTAATGGTAATAGCAATACCGCAAGTATTAAAAGTTATTGAAAAAACAGAAATGGAAAGTTATAGAGAAAGTGTAGAATTAATGATGCACACTGCAGAAATACAATACAATGCAGACGAAGTACAAGGTAAAGCAAGAGTAATACCAGATGAAGGACTTATATATGAGTATTCTGTGGATGGTAAAAATACTATACAAACTCAAGAATCAATTAATACATATGGATATTTAAATTTTAAAGGTGACAAACCAAGAAGCGGAACATTAACAATGACAAAAAATAAAAAATTCATAGTAGATAAATTGATGAGTAAAATGCACAATGGAAAATACTGTGCAATAAAGAATTTAGATGAACAAAAAGTAACTGTAGGAAAAAGTTCAAATATGGGATGCTCCGTTGATTCTGAAGAATCTGATGAAGTAATAGCAGATAAAAAACCATGTGATTTAGAAGTTGATAAAAGTGATAGTAATATTTTATATGTTGATTCAGCAAGTGATTTATTTAAATTAAGTCAAGATGTAAATGGTGGAAATAATTATTCTGGTAAAACTATAAAAGTAAGAAATAATTTAGATATGAGTCAGGCTCAAGGAACTTGCGTAGAAACTTTTGAACCAATAGGTGTATATAATAGTCGTGCATTTAGTGGTACTTTTGATGGAGGGGCAAAAACTATATCAAATTTAACTATAAACAAACCAAATTCAGATGGTGTTGGATTATTTGGTAATGTCAATGGAACAATTAAAGGAGTTATTCTTGATAATATTACTGTTACAGGTAACAATTATGTAAGTGCTCTTGCAGGAGGTAATTCCAGAAGTGCTAGATCAATAACAGATATTATAGTTAAAAATATAAATATAACTGGTAATAGCGAAGTTACACCAATTGGATCAGGACAGGGTGCAATATCAAATGTACTTATAAAAAGTGGAAGTATAAAACTTAATAGTGAAAATGGAACTTGTGGATTATCTGCATTTCAATATGGAACTGCTATTAATTATGCTGTGGTTGAAAGTTTAAATGTTAATTTAAATAAATGTGTATCAGAAGGATATGGTACAAAATATTCTAATAATGTAAAAGTCAATAATACGAATGTAACATCAGGATTCTTAGCAAATGATATAAATGATATCAATGCATATGAAAATATGAATTTAGATACATGGATAGGTGGAGATAATGATAATTCAGGATATTATTTTGATTATAATAAAAAAGGGGAAATAACACTTAAATCAGTTGAAAAATATCCGTTTACATTTAGCTTGACTGGAAGTGGAACAGAAGCAGATCCATATTTAATAACAAATGAGCAACAATGGAAAGAAGTAAGCACTATACCATCACAAACAAAAATATATTTATTAACAAAAAATTTAGATTTTAGTAGTCACAAATTTTATATGTTAGGCGGTAATTATAATAATGGTACTAATAGGTTTAGAGGTACCATAAAAGGTGGAGCAAAAACTATTAAAAATGTAACTATAAATGCTAGTAAATGTGACAATGTAGGTATAATTGGACTTAGTGCTGGAAAAGTAGTTGGTCTTACTGCAGAAAATATAAAGGTAACAGGAAATGATAATTCTGGTGCACTTGGTTCGGTATCAGATGTACTCGAAGTAATATTAAAAAATATTGATATTAAAGGTGGTGCATCAGTATCTTCAAATGGTAATATGTTTGATTTAGGGAATGTTGGTAATATTGTTATAAAAGGTGGAAAGTTAAATTTTACAGGGACATCAGGAAATTGTTATTCTGCTCATTCATATTATGGAGGCAATAATCGTATTTCTCCTATTTCAATTATTTATGAATTACAAATGCCATCATCTTGTAATTATGAAAGAGAAAATTCATCTTATATATCGAAAAATTCAAAAATAGGCGGTTCAAATATCTCAAATGGATTTAATAATGGTGATATCAATGATATTAACTTTTATGAAGCTGCAGGATTTGATACATGGATAGGTGGAGACAATGATTCATCTGGATATTATTTTGATTATAATGATGCTGGAAATGAAATAATAATTAAAAGTGTAAGTGAGAATCCATTTACATTTACCTTATCAGGAAGTGGAACAGAAGCAGATCCATATTTAATAACAAATGAGCAGCAATGGAAAGAAGTAAGTGCAAAAACAACAACAAAATATTATAAATTAACAAGCAATTTAGACTTCAGTAATCATAAATTTTATATGTTAGGAAGTCAACAAAATAGATGTGGCGACACAATTGATGGAGGAGCAAAAACTATTAAAAATGTAACTATAAATGCCAGTAAAGCTAATTATGTTGGTATAATTGGTGGTCAATATGGAGGAAGTACCTATGGACTTAATTTAGATCATATAAATGTAACTGGTAATAATTATGTAGGTGCTTTTTGTGGATCTATGTATTCTTCTAGGGAATATATAAGAGAAATAGCACTTAGCAATATAAATATAACAGGTAATAATTATGTAGGTGCCCTAAATGGAAGCGGAACTGGTGGATATAATAATAATAGTGGTTGGTTAAATAATATACTTGTAAAAAGCGGAAATGTAACTATTAATACATCTGATGGAAATAAGTATTGTTATTCTGCGGGAATAATTAATCCTTATAGTTCATCATCAATAGTAGAGAATTTATCACTATCATCAAATGCTTGTTCATATCAAAATACGTCTACAAATGTTTATGCATCAAATAATGTCAAATTGGCTGGAACAAATATAACAGATGGATTTAATGCGGGAAATGTAGGAGATTTATTATATTACTCTGGAATTATAGAGACAATATATAGTGGAGATACTAATAATACAGGTTATTTATTTGATTATGTAAGTTCCAAAGGTGGAGTATATGTAGTAAAAGCAAGCCAATTAGAACTTAATCCACAAGGTGATCCAGGAAATGCTGAATCTGGTGGAAGTTGTAGTTGTTCATCATGGTCAGATAAAGGAAATACAACATATAGAACAAATACAGATGCAACATGTAAAGGAATTCATTATATGAAAAGTTCTAATGGATGTTATTCATATAGAATAGTAGGAACTGGTGATATATCTGCTACAGCAGATTCACATTGGATATGTAGAGGGAAAATTCAATCTAGAACTTGTAATTAAAAAAGTGCTAAAAAGTAGGCACTTTTTTTTCATTTTATCATAAACTAAATTAGGGAGTGATGAAAATGTCTAGTTATAAAGAAATTGTTACAAAAGCAGTAATAGGAAAGGGTAAAAAATATTTTAAAAATAAATATGATATAGATAGTGAAGAAATTCCAAGTACAATATTAGGATGTTGGATTATAAATCATAAATTTAATGGATATATTCAAGGAGAAGATGTAAAAGTAGATGGATCATTTGATATTAATTTATGGTATTCATATGATAATGACACAAAAACAAATGTAATAAATAAAACTATAAATTATAGTGAACTTATAAATGTAAAAACTAAAATAGATGCTGATTTTAATAATTCTGAAATAATAGTAAGAGCATTAAAACAACCAACATGTTCAAATGTTCAAATAAATGGAAATAAAATTGATTTTGATATAGAAAAAGAATTAGGAATAGAAGTAGTAGGTGATGAAAAAGTAAAAATAATGGTAGAAGATGATGAAGATAAATGGGAAGTATTTGATGAAGAAGATATAGAAGAAGTAATAGATAATGAAGTAGAAGAAGATTTTTTAAAATAGATATCTGTAAAACAGATGTCTTTTTTATTGAAACAAAAAAAATAAATGCTATAATTAAAATAGGTGAGAATATGAAGAAAAAGGGTTTTACATTAATAGAATTACTTGCAGTAATAGTAATACTAGCAATAGTAATGGTAATAGCAATACCACAAGTATTAAAAGTTATTGAAAAATCGGAGATGGAAAGTTATAGAGAAAGTGTAGAATTAATGATGCACACAGCAGAAATTCAATATAATGCCGATGAAGTACAAGGAATAGCAAAAGTAATACCAGAAGAAGGTTTTATATACGAATATACAGTTGATGGAAAAGATACAATTCAAACACAAGAATCAATAGATACATATGGATATCTAAACTTTAAAGGTGATAAACCAAGAAGTGGATCTATAACAATGACAAAAAATAAAAAATTTATAGTAAATAATTTAGTAAGTAAGATGCGTAATGGTAAATATTGTGCAGTAAAACAATTAGATGAACAAAAAGTTAGAGTAGGAAAAAGTACTAATATGGGATGTTCAGTAGATTCTGATGAAGAAGAAATTGTTCAAGATAAAAAACCATGTGAACTTGAAGTAGATAGTGGTAATAGTAATATATTATATGTAGATTCAGCAAGTGATTTATATAGACTAAGCCAAGATGTAAATAATGGTACAAATTACTCAGGAAAAACTATAAAAGTAAGAAATAACTTAGATATGAGTAAAGCACAAGGAACTTGTGTAGGCGATTTCGAACCAATTGGAACTGAATCAAAACCATTTAAAGGAACATTTGATGGAGGAGCAAAAACAATATCTAATCTAACAATAAACAAGCCAACATCAAACAATGTAGGTTTATTTGGTTACGTAAATAATGCATTAATTAAAGGTTTAATAATCGATAAATTTAATATAAAAGGACAAAATAATGTAGCATCAATTGTTGGTCAATCAGCACCTGGAGTGATTAAGGATATAATGGTAAAAAGTGCAAATATAGTCGGAAATACATCAGTTAGTGGAATAACAAATATGCCACCAATTAGCGGTAATGATTCGAATAATATAGTAATAAAGGATATAACATTAAATGCAACTGGAGGTACATCAGTTACAATAGGGACAGGATATTCCCAATTTTATACAACTAGTATAGTAGAAAAAGCAAATTTAACAGGTACAAATGCATTATTTACATCTGGTACAGGCATATATAATTCTTCAAATGTATTAGCAAATCAATCATCAAATACATCCGCATTTCCAACTAGTGATATAGGAGATATTAATTTTTATGAATCGGCAGGGTTAGATACATGGATAGGTGGAGACAATGATTCGTCTGGATATTATTGGGATTACGAAAATGATAATTCAAAAGATATAGTATTAAAATCAGTTGAATCAAAACCAATTCCTAATGATATAGATAAAGTATTAAGTAAAAATTCTAATAATCAATATGTAATAAAAAATGGAAAAGACTGGAAGAATATAGCTGGTAATTTCTTAAAACTAGATAAAAATTATATATTAGAAAATGATATTAATTTTAGTGGTAAGCAATTTTATATGCTAGGTAGTTCAAACAATCAATTTAAAGGAACTTTTGAAGGCAATGTTAAAACAATATCTGGTGTAAAAATAAATGCATCACGAGTAAATGATATTGGAATATTTGGTAAAACTAATGGTGCTAGAATATATGGATTAAAAATAGATAATATAAATGTTGTTGGAAATTCATATGTTGCTTCATTAATAGGAGAAGCAGCAAATGGTTATATAAGTAAAGTAATGGTAATAAATGCTAAAGTAGTGGGGAATACAAATGTAAGTGGATTAGTAAATTTTCCTCCAATTAGTGGAAATGGAATAGATAATGTTTTAGTAAAAAATATAACTGTACAAGGAGCTTCAGCAACAGCACTAGGTACAGGATATGAACAATTTTATGTGTCCAGTATTGTTGAAAACTCTAATGTAACTGGAACAAATGCATATTTTACATCTGGCGCTAATCGTAACGTATATTACTCAACAACAGCATTAGTAAATAATACTGCAAATTCAAATGCATTTACAACATCAGATTTAAGTAGATTAAGCTTCTATGAAGCAGCAAGCTTAGATACATGGATAGGTGGAATAAATGATTCAACAAATTATTATTATGATTATGAGAATTCTTCGTCAAATAATGTAGTATTAAAATCTAATAAAATTGATCCAGTTCCAACAAATATTGATAATGTATTAACAAAATCTGGAAATTATTATCTAATAAAAAATACAAATGATTGGAAAAATGCAACAGTATTTGCAAATTTATCAAAGAATTTCAAAGTTACTTCAAATTTAGATTTTACAGGAAAACATTATTATATGTTTGGAAGTTATTTCAATCAATTTAAAGGAACATTTGATGGTGGAGCACATACAATATCTAATATATCAATAAGTGCAAATAGAGTAAATAATATAGGTGTGTTTGGGTATGCAAACATAGCAACAATTTTAGGTACAAATTTTAATAATATTAATATGATTGGGAATGCTTATGTTGGAACAATTGTTGGTCAATCAGCACCATGTGCATTAAAAGAAGTATCTATAAATAATTCATCAGTAACAGGAAATAGTTCTGTTGGTGGTGTAGTAGGATATTTACCACCGATAAGTGGAAATGAATTAAGTAATACTTTAATAAAGAAAGTTACAATTAATTCATCAGGGACAGTATCTACTATTAGTTCTGGATATGCGCAATTTTTTGAAAATAATATAGTTGAAAAAGAAATTATAACAGCAGGAAATGTATCATATACTGGTGGAACAAGTATATATCATTCAAATTCAATAACATTAAATTCTGTATCAAAAACAGATGGATTTGATTCAAGTTATATTGATGACTTAGATTATTATACAAATAAAATAGAGACTAGATTTAATGGTGATACTAATAATACTGGATATTACTTTGATTATGTATATTCAAAAGGAGGAGTATATGTAGTAGATAAAAATGATACTACAAATAAACCACCATATACTCCAACTAGTGAAGATGATTCAACTGCATCTAGTGGAGGATGTCGTATAAGTTATGGTTCGTGGCAACATAATTGTTATTTATATTCAAGTGGAGTACATGGTGGATATCAATATGCTGCTATAACAGATACATCTACTATTCCAGGTGGATCTTGTACATCAACACCAGGAAGAAATCCAGCAAAGAGAAGAAAAATAAATTATATTTGTAATTAAAAGACGTCAACAAAAATAGTTGACATCTTTTTTCTTTTATAGTATTATATATATGCATTGTTTGAGAGGAGGATTCATATATGGCAGTTAAAATAAGATTAAAAAGAATGGGAGCTAAAGGAAGACCATTCTATAGAGTAGTAGTAGCAGATTCAAGAACTTCAAGAAATGGTAAAGTAATTGACCAAGTTGGTTATTATAATCCATTAGATGGAGATGTAAAATTAAATAATGAAGCAATAATCGATTGGTTAAAAAAAGGTGCTCAACCTACTGATACAGCTAGAAACTTATTATCAAAATCAGGAATAATGACTAAATTCCATGAAGAAAAAAGAGGTAACTAGTAATGAGTTTAGTAGAATTAACAGAAATGATTATTAAATCATTATTAAAAGATCCAGATTCAATATCAGTAAAACAATTTGATACTGACGAAGAAATCGTTATAGAAGTAGTAGTACCAGAAGATGAAATGGGTTCTGTTATAGGAAAATCTGGTAAAATAGCTAATTCTATAAGAACAATAGTACAAGCAAGTTCATATTTAAAAGATAATAAAAGAGTAAAAATAAATATAAGTTCTATCTAGAACTTGTTTTTATTTGCAAAAAATCGGGTTTTGGTATATAATAGAGGTCAAATTTTTCATTTAGGGGGTTTTTATGAAGAAATATAGTAGATATTTAGAATGGATACCATTCGCTATATGTTTAGGTGCATTACTAATTTATATAGTATATACAATTCAAATCAAGACAAATCCTGCCATTATAGTAACAGATCAATTAGTATCAACACTAAAAACATATTTAATAATAGCTTTAGTATCATTATTTATAGGTTTATTAATTATATTAATAAAGAAAATACGCAAATTATCAAGACCAACTGTTAAATCATATGTAAGACATACCATAAGAGAAGAAAATGTAGTAGAACAACCAAGGGTTGTAGTAGAAGAACCAAGAGTTGTAGTAGAAGAACCAAAAGTAGTAGAACAACCAAAAGTAGTGGTAGAGGAAACTAAAATAGTAACAGAACCAAAAGTAGAAGAAAAAGTAGTGATGGCAGAACCTATAATTGAAGAAAAAATCGTACATGAAAATAAAAAACAATATATTTATAAATTAGAAGGTGTTGTATGTCCAGAATGTGGTAATTCAATATCTTCAAAAGCTGCAATATGTCCACATTGTGGAATATTATTTGATGAAGAAATAATTAAAGTAATTAAAAAATATGAAAAAGGTAAAACAAAAGTAAGAAGAAAAAATAGTCTAATGGTTACACTTGCAAATATTTTATTAATAATATTATTTATATTTTTAATATTCTTAATATGGAATCCAATAAAAGCAAGAATTGATAATTATAGACAAACTTATGAAATTATTCAAAGACAATAAAAAGCAAGATAGATATCTTGCTTTTTTATTTTGTAAACTTAAGTAAAATGCCTTTGTTTTTTTATGTATTTGTTATATAATTATATGTGAGTAAGAAAGTGGGAATATTTGTGAAAAAAACAAAGAAAAGTTCATTTGCGAGTAATGTAATGATGCTTATGTTTTCTAATATAATAATTAAAATATTAGGACTTGTATATAGACTTGCAATTACTAACGTAAAAGGTTTTGGAGATTTAGGTAATGGGTATTATTCAGCAGGATATCAAGTATATGCTGTACTTTTAATAATATCTTCTCAAGGAATACCTGGTGCAGTATCAAAACTTGTATCTGCAAGAGTAGCAAATGGTGAATACAAGAAAGCACATAGAATATTTAAAGTAGCATTATATGTGTTTGGTATTATTGGATTAATCGCATCATTATTATTATTCTTTGCATCTGATTTTATAGCAACAAGAATGTTAAATGTACCTGATGTAACATATGTATTAAAAGTACTTTCACCAGCAATATTCTTTGTATGTGTATCAGCAGTTATTAGAGGATATTTTGCAGGACTTGGTACAATGGCAGCATCTTCTACATCACAATCATTAGAACAAGTATTTAACTGTGTTCTTACTATAACATTTGTATATGCATTAGTTGGTAAAGATGCATATATAATGGCGGCAGGTGGAAATGTATCAACAACACTTGCAGTATTAATATCATTTTCTTATTTACTATTATTTTATAAAAGAAATATTAAAAAATATACAGAAAATTCAAATGAAGTTATTGAAGTAAATGCTACTGAAAATAAAAAAATAGCAAAATTAATTATAATGACAGCTATACCTTTAACTATAGGATCAGTAATAAGTGTAGTAACTTCATTTATTGATACAATGACAGTAAGTAATTGTATTCAAATAGCATATCAAGGTATATTACCAACAAAACAATTATTAGAACAAGAAGCAATGAAAGCAACTGGAATACTTTCGAAAGTAGATACATTAGTTAATTTACCACTAGCAGTAAACTTATCATTCTATTTTGCACTTATTCCAGAAATAACAGGATTATTATCTAAAAAAGATTATAAGACAGCATCAAAGAAAATATCATCATCAATTACTACATCTTTATTTATAATAATTCCTTGTGCAGTAGGATTTATAACACTTGCAGATTCAATTTTAAAAATGTTATATCCAAATGCTTCTGCTGGAGCACTTGTTCTTCAAATAACATCTGTAACAATGATAATAGTAGCTATCAATCATACACTACAAGGATCTTTATTTGGTCTTGGTAGAATGTATGTACCAGCAATAGCACTATTATGTGGAAGTTTTGTTAAAATAGCATTAAATATGGTATTAATAAGTAATCCAAATATAGGAATGTATGGAGCACCAATTAGCTCATTTGTATGTCAATCAATAACATTCTTAATTATTTTTATAACACTAAAGAAATCAATCAAATTTAAAGTAGATATAAGTAAAAGTATAATAAAACCAGTAATATCAAGTATATTAATGGCACTAGTAATAATTATTATTAAAAATTATTTATCAAATGTATTAGGAAATACAGTATTAACAATTTTATGTATAATAATAGGAGCTATTGTTTATGGGTTATCAATAGTTAAATTAAAAGTATTTACAAATGATGAAATAAAAGCATTCCCAGGAGGTAAATTAATCTTTAACACATTAGTTAAGTTAAAGTTATGTAAGGAGTAGATAATATGAAAAAAATAGGGTTTTTAATAACGTTATGGGGTTGTAAATTTGGATTAGTGTTATGTAAATTATTTAAAAAGAATGGAAGCGTAGTTGCAGGTACAGTTGCAATGAAATTTAGAAAAGATTTTCTTAAATATTTTACAAATATTAATTATGATAAAACAATATTTATAACAGGAACAAATGGAAAGAGTACAACTAATAATTTAATAGTACATACTCTTAGAAATTCTGGTAAAACTGTAACAACTAATCTAGAGGGTTCTAATTTAATTACAGGAGTAGCAACTGCTCTTATTAAAGATTCAACTATGATGGGTAAAATAAATAGTGAATTCTTAGTATTTGAAACAGATGAGAGATATTTAAGTAAAATATATAAATATATACCTGCTAAAAATATTTGTATAACTAATATACAAAAAGATCAAGTTCAAAGAAATGGTGAACCAGATTTTATATATAAAAAAATAAAAGATGTAATAAATGATAAAGTAAGAATATTTGTTAATAATGATGAACCAAGAAGTAAATCATTTGAAGATTTTACAAAACATGTAGTGTATTATGGTGTTAATAAAAATGACAGATCATTTGAAAAGAAAAATTTCTATGATGTTACAATGCCATGTCCAAAATGTAATTGTAAATTACATTTTAAATATTACAATATTGACAACGTTGGTGATTTTAAATGTAGTACATGTGACTTTAAAAGTGAAGTAAAACCAGATTATAAGATAACAACAATAAATTATAAAAATAATGAATTTATATGTAATAATGAAAAATATCATATGCCATATAACCAACCATTTTTCTTATATAATTATGCACTTGCAATAGCTGTTTGTAAGACATTTAAATTAAATCATGATGAAATTAATAATGCATTTAAATGCTTTAAAAATATTGCAGGAAGACTTGAAACTATAAATTATAAAGATAAAGTAATAAAATATATAAGAATTAAACAAGAAAATCCTGAAACACTTCAATCAGCATTCGATTATATTGCAAGAGATAAATCAAAAAAAGTATTCATGATTGGTCTTGAACAACTTGAAGATTTTAAACCATATTATACAAATACATTCTATTCATTTGATTGTAATCTAGATAATATAATTAATTCAGATATTGAAAAATATATATGTTTTTCAAAAGCAGTTAGTTATGATACTGCAAATAGATTAATATATGCAGGAATACCTAGAGAAAAAATAGTAATAATTCCATCAGATAGTGATGATGCAATATTTAGAGAATTAGATAAATGTGATTGTACAAATGTTTATTTGATAACATGGCTTCATAAATATGAAGAATTAATAAAAGATGTATCTAAGATGGATAAGGAGGGTAAAAATGAATAAATTAACAATAACATGGTGTTACCCTGATATCTTAAATCTACATGGTGATAGAGGTAATATAATGGCTCTTGAAAGAATCGGTAAAATGTTAGATTTAGATGTAGAAGTAAAGAAAATAGAAAATTATGATGAAAATATAGATTTTGAAAATACTGATATATTATTCTTTAATCCAGGTGAATTAAAATCAGTAGAGTATATAATTAATGCCTTAGAAAGACAAAGAAAAGAATTAAAAAATTATATAGAACATAATAAATATATAATTGCAATTGGTACTACAGGAGCTGTTTTTGCAAATAGAATAACAAGAATTGATAAAGGTGAATTAATAGGTCTTGGCTTCTTAGATATGAATTGTAAAGAAAGAGATAAAATAGTAGGTGATGATTTAATTTGTACAGTAAAAGATACTGATATAAAATTAAATGGTAATGAAATTAGTATATTAGATACAACATTAAACTCAGATATAGAATTTGCTAAAGTATCTTATGGTTATGGTAACAGTGGATATGAAGTAAGAAAAGAAGGCGCAAGATATAAAAATCTAATATTTACTAATTTACTTGGACCTTTATTTGTAAAAAATCCTTGGTATGCAGAAGAAATAATAAAAGGTGCAATGAAAGTAAAAAAACAAGAAATAGATGATTCAATAGAAGAATCATATTATGACATAGAATTAAAATCTATGAAAGCAATAGAAGATTATAATGAAAATAAGTAGGTGAATTATGTATCCAGAAATTGAAATAAAAACAAATGATATATTAGAAAATGTAAATAAAGTTAATAAGTTATGTTTAGATAATAATGTAAATTTATCCTTAGTAGTAAAATTACTCGCAGGTAATTATGATTTTGTTAAAAAATTAGAAAATACTAATATAAAATACATATGTGATTCTAGAGTTCAAAATTTAAAATTATATAAAGATATAAACATAGAAAAATGGTTAATAAGACTTCCAATGATTGATGAAGTAAATGATGTAGTTAAGTATTCAGATGCATCTTTAAATACAGAAATAGAAACTATAATTGCTTTAAATGAAGCAGCAAAAGAGCAAGACAAAATACATAAGATAATATTAATGTATGAACTTGGTGATTTAAGAGAAGGATGCACAAAAGAAGAATTAGATGAGATAATAGATAAAGCAAAAACTTTATCAAATATAAATATATATGGAATTGGTGTTAACTTAAGTTGTTATGGCGAAATAGTACCAACTGATAAAAATATGAAAGAATTTAGTGAACTTGTAACTTATTTAGAAGAAAAACATAATATAAAATTTGAAATAGTTTCTGGTGGTAATTCTAGTTCATATAATATGTTAAAAGAAGGAAAATTACCTAAAAATATTAATAATTTAAGATTTGGAGAATCAGTATTTTTAGGAAATGTACCTTGTTTTGAAGAAGAAATAAGTGAATTAAATAGAAATAATTTTATATTAAAAACACAAATAATTGAATTAAAGGAAAAACCTTCTATTCCTTGGGGAGAAACTGGAAAAAGTAATTCATTTAATGAAGATGTAACTTTTGTAGATAGAGGAATAAGAAAAAGAGCAATTATTGCTTTAGGTAAACAAGATGTAAGAATAGAAGGATTAACTCCTAAAGATGAAAATATAATTATATTAGGAGGAAGTAGTGATCATATAATATTAGATGTAACTGATAGTAATATTAATTATAAAGTAGGAGATATAGTAGAATTTAATTTGAATTATTCTGCGACATTATGTTTAATGAGTTCAAAAGATTATGTTAATAGAAAGATGGTGTATTAATGAACAAAATAGATATAATAGAAGCAAAAAATGATTTAGGAGTAAGTGTAGATGGTGCAAATATTGGACCATCTATAATTATGAAAGATATTGATAAAAGTAAAATAAATAAAATATATACTTTAGAAAAACCTAATTATGAAAAAGAAACTGCTAAAGATAATCTAAAGAAAAATTTAAAAGGTGTTAATGAATTTAATGAAAAATTATATAAAATGGTAAGTGATGTAGTAAATGAAGATAATTTTCCATTAACACTTGGTGGAGATCATACAATAGCAATTGCATCTGCCTTAGCATCTATTAAAAAAAGAGAAAATTTAGGTATTATATGGGTTGATGCACATGGAGATTTTAATACATTTAAAACAACAATAACAGGTAATTTACATGGACTTCCACTTGCAGTAATAACAGGATATGAAAAAGAATTGTTATCATACTTTCATGATGGAAATTTCTATCCATTTAAAAATACTGTAATACTTGGAGCAAGAGATATAGATCCACTTGAACTTGAGAATTTAAAAGATGCTAATGTAACAATTATTACAACCGCAGATATACATAAATATGGTGCTTTAGAAATGACAAAAAAAGCTATAGAAATAGCAAGTAAAGATGTAGATGGATTACATATTAGTTATGATATAGATGTAATAGATCCGCAAGATGCACCTGGAGTATCAGTACCAGCTATATCAGGAATCAAAAAAGAAGAAGCTTATATTATATTAGATGAATTACTTAAATATAAAAATATAAAGTCAATGGATGTTGTTGAATTTAATCCACTTAAAGATATAGATGATAAAACAAAAATAATTGCAGATCATATAGTAAATGAAATAATTAATAAAAAGACATTGTAAAAAATAGATTGGTATAGTAAAATATACTATGTTAAAAAGGAGTGTTATTATGGGACGTGCTTATGAAGTAAGAAAAGCATCAATTCAAAAAAATGGTGCAATAAAAGCAAAATTATATTCTAACTTTGCAAAAGAAATATATTTAGCTGCTAAAAATGGTGGAACAGATCCAGATAGCAATGCAAATTTAAAAAGATTAATGGATCAAGCTAAAAAAAATCAAGTTCCATCAGATATAATTAAAAGAGCAATTGATAAAGTAAATTCAGGTGTAGATGAAAATTATACATCATGCAGATATGAAGGTTTTGGTCCTGGTTCATCAACATTAATAGTAGATTGTTTAACAGATAATGTTAATAGAACAGTAGGATTTGTAAGAGCAGCTTTTACTAAATGTAAAAGTAAATTAGGAGTAGAAAATTCAGTATCACATTATTATGAAAATTTAGCTTTATTTGGTGTTAAAGGTTATAGTGAAGAAGAACTATTTGAAGAATTAATGATGCAAGATGTAGAAGTAAAAGATATAGAAACAGATGAAGATTTAGTAGTTATATCAGGAGAAGCAAAAGAATATAACAATATAAGAAAAGCACTACTTAATATCAATCCAGATATAGATTTAGAAATAGATGAAATATCTATGGTACCACTTGATAAGGTAACTTTAGAAGGAGAAGAAAAAGAGATGTTTGATAAGTTATTATCAATGCTTGATGACATCGAAGATGTACAAAATGTATATCACAACGTAGAATTATAATAGAAAAGAGGATAGCATGAGTAAAAAACAACAATTATATTGGGTAAAAATAGCATTAAGTGAAAATTTATTTGATACTGTTAAAGTTCAAACAAATAATTTAGCAGAAACAAAAGAAAAATACCTAGTATTAGAAGCAAAACCAGTAAAAAAACAAAAACAATCGTAAGATTGTCTTTTTTTTATGTTATAATAATATATGTAAGAGGGGAATAAATATGAAGAAAATATTATCTGTAAGTTTAATAGTTTTTTTACTTGATAGAATTACAAAAGTATTAATTACGAATAATTTTGTTTTGGATGTTAGAAACAAAGTAATTGATAAATTTTTTTATATAACTAATTGCCATAATAAAGGAGCAGCATTTTCTTTATTTTCAGGTAATATTATTTTCTTGATAATAATTACTCTAATGGTTTTATTTTTGATATATAGAACCATAAAAAATAAAAAATATATATCTAAAATATCAACTATATCTTATGGATTATTACTTGGAGGTATATTAGGTAATTTATTTGATAGATTCTTTTTTGGATATGTAATTGATTTTTTAGATTTTGTAATATATAAGTTTGATTTTGCAATATTTAATGTAGCGGATATAGCTATAGTAGTAGGTGCATTCATGCTATTAATTTTTGAAGGAAGTGATAAAAATGAATCTAAAAGTAACTGATTTAGATAAAAGTGTAAGAATAGATAAATATTTATCTGATAATACAGATTTAACAAGAAGTAAAATACAAAAATTAATAGATGATGAAAATATATTAGTTAATAATAAAAAAATAAAAAATAGTTATAAAGTTTCTAATGATGATGAAATAACTATTAATGTAGTTGAAGAAGAAATAGATATAAAACCAGAAAACATAGATATAGATATAGTATATGAAGATGATGATGTAATTGTAGTAAATAAAAAAAGTGGAATGGTAGTACATCCAGCACCTGGTAATTATTCAGGAACACTTGTAAATGCTTTGATGTATAAAAGTAAAAATTTAAGTAAAGTAAATGGTGAGTTTAGACCAGGAATTGTACATAGAATAGATAAAGATACTAGTGGACTTTTAATAGTAGCTAAAAATGATAAAGCACATAATATACTTGCAGAAGAATTGAAAACAAAACAAATAAAAAGAAAATATATTGCGTTAGTAGAAGGAGTAATAAATCATGATACAGGTACGATAGATGCTCCTATTGGAAGAGATGATAAAGATAGAAAAAAAATGGCAGTAACTGCTATTAATTCTAAAGAAGCAATAACTCATTTTACTGTAATAGAAAGATATAAGAAAGCAACTCTTTTAGAATGTATATTAGATACAGGAAGAACACATCAAATAAGAGTACATATGAAATATATTAATCATCCAATAATAAATGATCCTGTTTACAATAAACAATTATATGGAGATTTTGGACAAATGTTACATGCAAAAGAAATAGAATTTATTCATCCAATAACTAATGAAAAAATGCATTTTGAATGTGAAGTTCCAAAAAAATTTATTGATATCTTAGAAAAATATAAAGAAGAATAGGTGATAACATGATAGATGAAAAAGAACTGCTATCAATGAAAATAATCCATTACTTCATTATGAAAGAAAATTATAGTCCTATAATTATAAAAGGTATAACTGATGAGGTATGGCTTGAGAATAAAAATAATGTATACAGTATAGTTAGAATAGTAACAAGACATATACATAATAAAGAACAATATGAATATGATGTATTAAAAACAAAACATATTGCAAAACAAATAAAAAGAAAGACATTCGATTTTTCAATGAATGTATTATCAATATATGTTGATAGTATTTATTATGATGATGAAGAACAAGATCCTAAATTCATGAATATAATAGTAAATGATGATGATGATTTTGTTACCAATGAACAAATGAATAAAGATTTTAAAGATATAAAAGATAATTATAAATATGATAAAGAAGGATTTGATTTAATAAGTCAAATTACATATGATATAGGAAATAAAAATATAATAGAAAGCGAAAAGAGGGAAAGAATTATGAGAAGTAAGAAACCAATAATTACAACTGCATTAATTGCTATAAATGTAATTGTATTTGTACTTATGTATATACTTGGAAATGGTTCTGAAGATACATCTACGTTAATAAAATTTGGAGCTAATTATGTACAATTAACTAAAAATGGAGAATTTTATAGAATATTAACAAGTGCATTTTTACATATTGGAATAATTCACTTAGTATTAAATATGTATTCTTTATCAGTAATAGGAACACAAATAGAATATTTTTATGGAAAAATAAAATATATAATTATATATTTATTTAGTGCTATTATGGGATCTTTATTTACAGTAGTGCTTTCTGGAACTAATACAGTTGCAGCTGGTGCATCAGGAGCAATATTTGGACTTTTAGGAGCACTTTTATACTTTGGATATAATTATAGAGGTTATATAGGAAATTCTATAATAGGACAAGTTATACCTGTAATAATACTTAATTTATTTATTGGATTTACAACACCAGGTATAGGGAATGCTGCTCATATAGGTGGATTAATAGGTGGATATTTAATATCTATGATATTAGGATTTGATAAAGAAAATAAGGCATCTAAAGTACATGGAACAATAATAACAGTAATTTTAACAGCATTTTTAATATATATAGGTTTTATAAAATAATACACTAGTATTATTTTTTTCTTGTAAAAATAAAATAAAAGAATTATAATAAAGTAAAGAAGTAGGTGGTAATATGAAAAAAAAGCGTATAAATAGTAAAAATATTACAATATTTATACTAAGTTTAATTGTTCTTGGATTAGCATGTTATTTATTATATGATAAGGGATTGTTAAATAATCTTCCTAAAATAAAAAATCCAAAACCAAAAATTATTTTTAATAAAAAATTAGATGATATAACAGATAAAAATATTACTAAAAGATTATACAAAGAATTAAAAACAGAAGATAGTATTATGGGACTATATTACAACAGCAAAATAACAAGTGAAAAGAAAGATGATTTTAGATTTATAAAATATAGTGTAAAAAAATATATAGAAGACAACAATATAGATATTACTACAAAAACTTGCTCTGATGAAATAACATCAGATACAACAACAAATATTAATAAAGAAAGAATTAATGAATATATTAGTGGTAAATATTATGCAAATCTTAAATATGATTTACCAGTATCAAACAAAATAACAAACGATAATAATTTTATTGGAACATATAATTTATTAAGCACTAAAGACAATTGGTCTATAGTATGTACATCAAGAGGAATTATAGAAGAATATGTAGAAAATAAAATAGTAAAAGCAGAAAAAGATGATAATTATATTTATATATATGATAAAGCAGTAATATGTAAAAATGAAGGTGGAATGGCATATTGTGTAACTGCAGCAGATGAAGAAGCAGATAATGCTATAGTAGATTGCAGTAATTATGGGGATAATAGTATAAATGAAAAATGTCCAGCAAAAGATTCAGAAGAAAGTTATGCAAAAGTATTAAGTGAATATGCAATTAAAAATTATGAAAAGAAATTAAGTACATATAAGCATACATTCAAAAAAATAGATGATGAATATTATTGGATATCATCTGAAATAGAAAAATAACCTAATGGTTATTTTTTTTGTTGAATAATATAGGGTGATGTGATAATATTAAATTGTATTAATTATCTTGCCATGTGTTAATATGACAATTTGGATCGATAAGGTTTATTTACTTTAAGGCAAGAAAGTAAATTTGCATTCTGCGGAGTATACTCTTTTTCATAAAAGAAAGGGAGTATACTCCTTTTTTTATTTTAAGGAGGTAAATATAAATGCAAATTAAATTAATACAAATAAAAGAAAGAGAGGAAAATAAAATGAATAATAAGTTAGAAACAATATCAAATTTATTTGAAGAAAAAGAAATAAGAAGTATATGGGATTCAGAAAAGGAAGAATATTATTTTAGTGTAATAGATGTAATAAGTGCACTTACTGATAATGATTATGAAAATTCAAGAAATTATTGGAAATGGTTAAAAGGGAAGCTTAATGATGAAAAAAGTGAATTGGTTAGTAATACTAACCAGTTAAAAATGAAAGCAAAAGATGGAAAAATGCGACTAACAGATACATTAGATACAGAAGGAATATTTAGACTTATAGAATCTGTACCTAGTAAAAAAGCAGAACCATTTAAATTATGGCTTGCTAAATTAGGAAGAGAAGAAGTAGATAATGTATTTGATCCTTCAAAAGGAATAGATAAGATGATAGATTATTATCTAATGAAAGGATATACACTTGAGTGGATACAAATTCGAATAAACTCAATAATAAACAGAAAAAAATTAACTAAAGCCTGGTATGACAGTGGAGTTAAATTAAATAAAGAATATGCAATACTAACAAATGAAATATATAAAGAATGGTCAGGTATGACAGCCAGTGAATATAAAGAATTTAAAGGATTAAGAAAAGAAAATTTAAGAGATAATATGAGTGACATAGAACTTTCATTAACTAATTTAAGTGAAATAACAACAAGAGAATTAGTTAAAAAGAAAAATCCAAAGAATCTTGATGAAAATAAAGAATTAGCAAGAAAAGGAGGAAAAGTTTCTAAAAATGCTAGAAAAGATATAGAAGAACTATTAGATGAAAAAGTAATAACAAATAAGAATAATTTAAACTATCAATATGTTAAACAAATAGAAAAATAATCATATGGTTATTTTTTTGTAAAGCAAAATATAAATTAATTGAATAATAATTAATAATAGTTTATACTTATAATAGAAAGAAGGTATAAATATGAACAATGAAAAAGAAACAATATTTAGTGAATCACAACCAGTAAATCAACAACAACAAGCAATTAATAATATGAATAATGGTGCACCAGTACCACCAATACAACCACAACCACCACTTCCACCAATGCCACCTAAAAAGAGTAAAGGACCATTAATAATTATAGTTTTATTATTACTAATAATATTTGGACTAGCAGGTTATATTTGTTATGATAAGTTTATGACAAAAGATGAACCAAAAACAACAAAAAATACTACAAAGAAAGAAGCAAAAGAAGTATTAAAAATTCAAGGATATTTAGATGAAGATATAATAAAAAAAGAAGGAATATATGACATTCAATTACCAAAATTAAAAGGGGACACTGATGGAATTAAGAAAATAAATAAAAGAATAACAAGAATATATAATATGTTGAATTTTGAAAAAAATGCTGAGACTGTCGAGTCATACTATGAAATACGAAAATCAAATTATAAAGGGATAAATATACTAGATGTAGTGGTATATACAAAAATTGGACCTAAAGAATTTGATGGAGATGAATTAAGATATTGTTATCATTACAATATAGATACCGGTAAAGAATACACTTTAAATGATATTGTGAAAAAAGAGAATTATTCAACAGATGATATGACTAGTAAATTAAATAGTTATTTGAACGATATAGCTAATAATTGGGGTGGAGAAAAAAACATCAAAGGAAAAAATCATATATTTGTATCTGAAAATGATATGTATGACATTATTAGTTCTAATGATAATGAGAATTCAATTATTATAGTATTAGATGGAAATGACGGATATGTCATTGAAAATGAATCAAAATATTCAGCGCAATTTGAATATAGTACAATTGATTATAAAATTATAGATTCAATATCAACATATAAACAAAAATAAAAAATCCTAATCATTTAGGATTTTTTCTGTGTTCTTAAAATTTAATTTAGCAACATCTTTTAATATATCTTTACCAAATTTGTTAACTATTTTTTTACCAAATTCATCAACCATAACACCAGCACCTTTTGGTACAAATGACCCAAGTTTATTTCCCATTTCTTCACATTCTTTTAAGAATATATATCTACTTATAATTGATGAACACGCAACTGATAAACATTTATCTTCAGCCTTAGTAGTAAAAGTTATTTTTCTAAATACATTATCTTCGTTTTTTAAGAATGAGTAATAACTTCTAGGTGAAGTAAATTGATCTATTACAACCATATCAGTTATATAATTATCTTTTTTCATAAGACCAAGTAATACTTTATTATGAAGTATTGCTTTTATTTTATTCATGTTATAACCTTTATTTTGAAGAGTATTATATTCAGTATTTTTAAGTATATATGCATGATATGGAATTCTTTTCATTATATCTGGTGCAATTTTTAATATTTTTTCATCAGTTAATTTTTTAGAATCTCTAACACCTAAATCTTCTAAAAATGAAATATCCTTTTTATTAACATATGATGCGCATACTACAACTGGACCAAAATAATCACCAGTACCAACCTCATCAGAACCTATAGAATTAATAAAATAATAGTCGGTTTTATCGTTATCTTCTTTTTTCTCTTTCTTTTCTTTTTCTTCAGGAGCTTTACCATTTAACATTATTTCAGTTTCTCTCCATATGTTAGCATCTATATCAGCACTTATTCCTTGAAATACAACTTTTCCTGATTCATATAAAGTAATAACTGTATCAGCATCATCTGCTTGAAATATGGCATATTGAGGAGTTTTATCTCTTTTCATATATTTATAATGTTCAATCATTTTTTCTTTTGTGTTATCAGATATTTTAAAAGAAATTGTCATAAGTTTTCACCTCTTAAATATATTTTATCATAAATCTTTCTTTTTTTGAAAAAATATAATATAATAATCTCAAAGTAGGTGTATATAATGTTAGATATAATTATTATTATGATTATAGTATTTGGAGCTTTAATTGGTTTTAAAAGAGGAATAATAAAACAAAGTGTAGTAACATTAGGTATGATTTTAGTAGTTGTATTATCTTTTGTACTTAAAAATCCAGTTTCAGCATTTATGTATAAAAATTTTCCATTTTTCTCATTTGGAGGATTATATGAAAATATAAGTGTACTTAATATTTTACTTTATGAAGTAATAGCATTTTCAATAGTATTTTCAATATTATCAACAATATTGATTATAATTATTAGAATAAGTAATTCATTTGAAAAAATATTAAAATTAACATTTATATTTGCACTTCCATCTAAAATATTAGGAGCATTATTAGGAGCGATAGAATATTATTTGATTGTATTTATAGGTTTATTTATATTAATGCAACCAATGTTTGAATTAAATAGTAGTGATTTATTTTCAAATTCGAAATTAAAAAATGTAATACTAGAAAAAACTCCATTTGTTTCTAGTTATATAGAGCCAACTATTAATACAGTAGAAGAAGTAGAAAAATTAATAAAAAATAGAAAAAAATATAGTGAAAAGAAATTTAATTGTGAAGTAACAAAAATAATGGTAGAAAATAAAATAATAGATAAAAAATCACTTGATTATTTATATTCAAGTGGTAAAATAAAAACAAAATGTAAGGTAGGTGAATAAAATGATAAAACAAGTAAATTCAGAAGAATTTAAGAAAGAAATAAAAGATGGAGTAGTATTTGTAGATTTTTTTGCTAATTGGTGTGGACCTTGTAAAATGTTATCACCTGTAGTAGAACAATTATCAGAAGATATAAAAGATGTAAAATTTATTAAAGTAGATGTAGATGCAGCTTCAGAAGTAGCGGCAGAATATGGAGTAATGAGTATACCAACATTAATAATATTTAAAGATGGAAAAGAAATTTCAAAACAAATAGGATTAATGCCAAAAGATGCTTTAGTAGATTTTATAAATGAAAATAAATAGTAGAAATACTATTTTTTTTGACAATTTTTTTAAGATATATATGATATTTTTTATTTGGTGATAATATGAGAACTTTTTATATTTTTAAGATAAATAATATGTTTCAAACATATTATAATGATAAATCTAATGTATTATATAAAATCTTTAAAGGAATATATAACTCTAAAGAAAAAGATATATTAATTAATTATAAATTATTTGAACAATTAATATTACCAATTAATAGAAAAAAATATAATAATTATATACTTTTAAAACATGGAAATGATATATATTATAAAAGAAATAAAGATGTTCATGTAATATCAAATGAGTATGAAATATCAAGATTAAAAGTTAATAATACATTTTTAAAAATAAAAACTAATAGAAATATAAACTCATTCATAAAAGATATAATTAGTTCAAATGAAAAAGTATTTGTAATTGATTTTAAGAATAAAGATTATTTTTGGATTAATGAAATAAATCATGAAACTCTTGTATAAAACTATTAAATTTATTATAATATTATTTAGGAGGAATAATTATGTGGCAAGATATATTATTAATAGTAATTGGTTTAATAGTAGGTGCAGTAATAGGATTTTTTATAGCTAGAAAATACATGGAAAAATATTTAAAGAAAAATCCACCTATAAATGAACAAATGATAAAAATTATGATGAGTCAAATGGGGAGAACTCCGACTCAAAAACAAATTAATCAAATGATGAAAGCAATGAATAACGCAAAATAATTCGTTGCTTTTTTATTATATTTATTTTATAATTAATATAAGTTATCTAGGAGGAATAAGCATGAAAATAGTTAGTATTTTACCAGCCGATACATATGTTGTTGTTAATAAAACTATACTTCAAGAAAATGATAGTAAAATACTTACTATGCTATATCAACCTATAATAGGAATAACAGCAGTTAATTTATATATGACATTATGTCATGATTTAGATAAAAATGAATTTATGAGTGAAGAATGTTCTCATCATCATTTAATGACAAATATGAGAATTAATTTAGAAGATATCGTAATAGCAAGAGAAAAACTAGAAGGAATTGGACTTTTAAAAACATATTATAAAGAAGGGGAAGATGTTAATAATTATATATATGAAATATTTTCTCCACTTTCTGCTTCAGAAATATTTTCTCATCCAATACTTAATATAGTTTTATATAATAATATTGGTAAAAAAGAATATGAAAGACTTTTAAATACATTTAAATTACCAAGGGTTAATTATAGTAGTTATAATGATATAACTAAAAATTTTGAAGAAGTATTTGATAGTGTATCAGGTAGTATGTTTGAAAATGCATTAAAAGATATAAAGACAACTCATAAATTAAATATAAATGTAGATAATGATTTTGATTTTGAATTATTGGAATCTGTATTACCAAATGGTTTATTAAATAAAAAAAGTTTAACAAATGATATGAAAAAATTAATTCAAAATTTATCATTTGTATATAATTTAGAAGTAGAAGAAATGAAAAATTTAATAATAAATTCAATTAATGAAAAACATAATATAGATAAAACATTATTAAGAAAAAATGCTAGAAATTATTATCAATTTAATAATAACGGAAAACTTCCTTCATTAATATATCAAAAACAACCAGAATATTTAAGAAGTCCTGAAGGAAATGAAAGTAAAAGAGCAAAAATGATTTATACATTTGAAACTGTAGATCCTTATCATTTTTTAAAAAGTAAATATAATGGAGTAAAACCAACATCAAGAGATTTAAATATGTTAGAAAATTTAATGAACGATTTAGGATTAAGACCAGCTGTTGTAAATGTTTTAGTCGATTATGTTCTTAGAGTAAATGATAAGAAATTATCTAAAAATTTTGTTGAAACAATCGCAGGACAATGGAAAAGATTAGGAATAGAAACAGCAGAAGATGCAATGAATCAAGCATACAAAGAATCTAAAAAGAAAAAAACACAAACAACTATGAAAGCTAAAGTAAAAACACAAGAAGAAATATTACCAGAATGGTTTAATAAAGATATTAAGAAAGAAAAAATATCACAAGAAGAAGAAAAAGAAGTAAAAGATTTATTAAAAGATTTTATGTAAGGAGTATATTATGATCAAAGCAAAAGACTATATGAAAAATGACAATTTAAAAGATTTAAAAGTAGAATATTTTAAAGCTCAAAAAGATGAAGATTTTAAAAAAATTACTGATCAAATTGATTTAAAAGATGATTATTTAATGAAATATACTTCTTTATTGCAACAATGCTGCAACGAAAATAAAAATTGCAAAAAATGTAAAGGACTTGCTTTTTGTGAAAATGAAGTTAAAGGTTGCAAATATACACCAGTATTTGAAAATGATGAATTAATATTTGAATATAAAACTTGTAAATATCAAAATTCATTATTAAAAGATATAGATTACATAAAAGATAGTTATTTATTTACAGTTGCTAAAGATGTAAGAAATGCTAAAATGAAAGATATATATACTGATGATAAAAATAGAGTAGAATTAATAAAATGGATGACAACTTTTATTAAAAATTATAAAGCAGGAAAAGAAGTTAAGGGATTATATTTGAGTGGAAATTTTGGCTCAGGTAAATCTTATTTGATATCTGCAATGATAAATGAACTTGTAAAAGATGGTAAAAAAGGTGCTTTGGTTTATTATCCAGAATTTTTAAGAAGTTTAAAAGCAGCTTTTGGAAAGGATTTTGATAGACAATTTGATTATGCAAAAACTGCTGATTTACTTCTTTTAGATGATGTAGGAGCAGAAAATATAACACCATGGTCACGAGATGAAATATTAGGTCCAATCTTGCAATATAGAATGGATGAAAAATTGCCAACGTTCTTTACTTCTAATTTAAATTTAGAAGAACTAGAAGTACATTTAAGTATACAAAATGGTAAAGTTGATAAGTTAAAAGCAAAACGCTTAATAGAACGTATAAAATATATCACTGATGATATAAAATTAATTAGTAAAAATAATCGCAATTAATACATAGGGGGTAAATATGTCTAATGTTTCTAATTTATTTAAAATGAACGTACCACGAAAAAGAAAAATATTTTCTGAAATAAAAAGTGGAAATGTAAATTTAAGTGATTTAACATATAAGAAGTTTAAAAAAGAAAATTTTGAACTTGCAGTGTTTAAATCATACTTTTTAAACATGGATCAATTTAATTATTTGTCTAATAGTCAAATAACAAATATGTTTAAATATTTAACAATAAATTTAAAATATTATAAATATGGTACTGTAAAAAATATAATTGAAGAATTAGATGATACAAGAGATAAATTATCTGATAAATTAGAAACATTAACTGATGGACTTGATACTGGTCTTATAAATAGCATAAGAAAAATAATTGAAAATATAGATAGTTATGAAAAGGTTGTAGCGAGTAAAGTAGGATATACTAATGAAGAATTACATAAATTATTTGCTTTTGATAATTTAGTAGATGAAATATTGAAACCAAAGCAATTTAATGAAATTATTTCAATGAAAAAAATATATGAAAATTTAAAATTATTAGAATTTCATAATGTAAAAGGGAAGAGCTTTAGTGATCTTTTATACACTGCTATAAAATATGCAAAAGCAAATCGTAATGAAGAAAGATTAGAATATTATAGGAAACTTGTAAATTCTATAAGAAATATTAAATCTCTTAATATTAATAGATTTGATATTTTAAATGCATTAGGTATAGAACCAAGTTTAATTGTAAAAAGTGATTGTTTAAATAAAAAAATATGTAATTTAAAGTTTGATAATAGAAATAAAAGATACATAGTTGATGATTTTCTTGTATCTATAGATAATGATGATACTAAAAAAATAGATGATGCATTATCTATAGAGAAAACACCACTTGATACATATATTTTAGGAATTCATATAACTGATGTATATTCACTTGGTATATTTGCAAACGAAATATTAAAATGTGAAAAAGATAATTGTCATGTTACTAAATTAAAAGCATCATTAAAAGAAATGCAAAAGAAAAATGCAATATCTTTATTTGTAGAAATAACATCAGATGGATTAATATTAAATCATAAATTACTTCCTACTATAGTAAAAGTAAAAAAGAATTTATTATATAATGATGTATGTTCGATAATAGCAAAATCAGAAGATGCAGAAGTCACATCAGTAGTAACAAATTTATTAACATTATTTTATGCGATAGATAATGAAAAATTTCAAAATTATCCATCAATAAATAATATAGCCAGAATGCTTGTTAATAAATATATGTTATTATATGGATGTATAGTAAGTGATATGTTCTGTAAAACAGGTGTAGGAATATTCTTATCTGATAATAATTATTATTCGCCAGTAGAAACAGAATATAATGCTGGATTTAAAGAATTTAGAACATATTCGAAATTAACTAAACCATTATATGATAAACCTTCATTAATAGGTCAATATTTAATTAATGAATGTATATTTCAAAATATAAGCGAAGATGATAAAAAAGAATTAAAATTAAAATTACCTTCAGTATGTGATAGTTTAAATAAAAAAGAAGGAAAAGAATTTACAGAAAAATAAAAATATGATATTATTTATTTGTAAATCGAAAAAAAGATACGATTATTTAATCAATACTTAATAGAGAGTTAGTGATGGTGGAATACTAACAAGCATATTAAATGATTACTACTTTTTAGAGAAGCTAATAACTTCCGGGTAATACCGTTATCTAAATTAAGTAAAAAAAAGGATGGTACCGCCTTGTAAAGGCTCCTTAAGATACCATTCTTTTTTTTTGGAGGGTTTATGGATATATTAAAACGTATAGAAGGAGATTTAAATAATCATTATCATGATAATACAATATATTTTTTTAATGAAAATGAAAAAGATACATATGAAAAAGTAAAAGATATATTAGATGAGGATTATGGTTATTTAGATATAGTATTAGACTTTAAAGACTATGATAAGTTAAATACATTATTTGAACAATCAGATATTATAAAACATATAATAATTAATGATTATTTAAATTATTGTATTCTTAGAGGCGCAAATATTGATACCTTAGATTCTAATATATCAATATCTGAAATAGGTGAGTATTTATTTGGAGGAGATGCTTCTAAATATATAAGTTGTGATAGTTTGTATTTTTATTTTGATGTTTATGACGCTTTAATAGAAAAAGCTAAAACTACAAAAAATAAAAAGTGTAGAATACATTTTTTATTAGATAATGTAACGGATATTGATTTACAAAAATGTATTAATGATTTTATTTCTTATCGTTGTGATATTGCTATGATGTGCTATACAACTAAGAATTTACTAACACATTGCACGACGAATAATAATATTATAGAAAATGTACATGATTATATGTCAGTCGAATCAGAAGAAAGAGAAAAAGTATTAAAGAAAAAATGGGAAGGAATGATATTATGGTAAATATTAAAGAAAATGAACAATTAAATACTTTAAATCATAGCTGTGCACATTTACTTGCACATGCTATAAAACATTTATATCCAAATGCTAAATTTTGGGTAGGACCTGCTATAGAAACAGGATTCTATTATGATATTGATATGGGTGAAGATGTAATTACTGAAGAAGATTTAGAAAAAATAGAAAGAGAAATGAAAAAAATTGCAAAAAGTGATAAAAGAATTACAAGAATAGAACTTTCTAAAAAAGAAGCATTAGAGACATTTAAAGATAATCCATATAAAATAGAAATAATAGAAAATTTATCAGATGATGAAGTAATAAGTGCATATAAACAAGATGATTTTATAGATTTATGTAGGGGACCTCATATGCCAACTACTAAATCAATGAAATATTTTAAATTAACAAAAGTATCAGGAGCTTATTATAAAGGTGATTCAAAAAATAAAATGCTTCAAAGAATATATGGAGTATGTTTTGAAAATGAAGAAGATTTAAATGAATATTTAAAAGAATTAGAAGAAGCAAAACTAAGAGATCATAGAAAAATAGGTAAAGATTTAGGAATATATTTTATAGATGATTTAGTAGGAAGAGGACTTCCAATGTATTTACCAAATGGATTTACTTTATGGAATGAAATTGAAAATTATATAAGAAATAAAGAAATAAAAAGAGGCTATAAACATGTATTAACACCACCACTTGGTAATGTAGAACTTTATAAAACATCAGGACATTTAGATCATTATAGAGAATCTATGTTCCCAATAATGGAAGTAGAAGATGAAGAATATGTACTTAGACCAATGAATTGTCCTCATCATATGATGATATATGGACATGATTTACATTCTTATAAAGATTTACCACTTAGAATAGCAGAAATAGCTAGAGATTGTAGATATGAATCAAGTGGCTCTTTAAAAGGTATAGAAAGAGTAAGAACTTTCTGTCAAAATGATTCACATATATTCTGCACACCAGATCAAATAGAACAAGAATTTAAGAATGTAGTAGATTTAATACTAGAATGTTATAAAGAATTAAATATAACTAATTATAGATTTGAACTTTCTTTAAGAGATCCAGAAGATAAAGTAAAATATCATCAAGATGATGAAATGTGGAATAATGCAGAAAATAGATTAAGAACAGTTTTAAATGATTTAAATATTGATTATGTAGAAAAAATAGGAGAAGCAGCATTCTATGGACCAAAACTTGATGTACAAGTAAAACCAGCTGTTGGGAATGAAATAACATTATCTACTTGTCAATTAGATTTCTGTTTACCATCTAAATTTGATTTATCATATATAGATTCAGATGGAACTAAAAAAACTCCAGTAGTTCTTCATAGAGCAGTATTTGGATCAATAGATAGATTTATTGCTTACTATCTTGAAGAAACAAAAGGAGTACTTCCATTATTCTTATCTCCAGTACAAGTAAATATAATACCTGTTAATATGGAATATCAAGGTCATTATGCTAAAGAAGTTTATGATTTATTAATAGACAATGATATAAGAGCAGAATTTGATAATAGAGATGAAAAAATGAATTATAAAATAAGAGAATCAGTAACTAGAAAAATACCTATAACAATCATATTAGGTGATAAAGAAAAAGAAAATGGAAATGTATCTTATAGAAGATATGGATCAGAAGAAACAGTAACTGTATCTCAAGAAGATTTTATAACATTAATAAAAAATGAAATAAAGAACTATAGATAATAGTTCTTTTTTTATGCACAAAAAAAGTAACAATCACTTGTTACTAACCGTTAATTATTTGTTTGTTAATTTTCTTAATGTTCTTGCTTCTCTAGCTGTTGTTTTAAATTTAATACCATTTATTGTTACATATTGGAAGTTTAAATTTTGTTTTTTATTTGTTCTATTTTTAGCGTGAGATACATTTTTAGCGGCATTTGGTCTTTTACTAGTTACTTTTCTTGACATAATCTCTACCTCCTTAAAAAAACTTCTTGCCTTATAACTTTAACATATTATTTGATTTTAGTCAATTGTATTATGGTAATTTATGATATAATAATTATAAAAAGGAGGAATGATTATGAATTATATACCATTAAAAGTAAAAACTAATTATTCCTTGCTTACTAGTTTAATAAAAATAGATGAATTAATAGATAAATGTAAAAGTCTTAATATAAATACAATCGCAATATGTGATGATAATATGTATGGAGTAATGGAATTTTATAAAGAATGCCTTAAAAATGATATAAAACCTATAATAGGACTTGAAATAAGAGTAAATGATAAAAGTATATTATTATATGCGAAAGATTATATTGGATATCAAAATCTATGTTATATAAGTAGTAATGATAAAACAATAGATATTTTAAAAGAAAATAGTACTAATCTAATATGTATACTTCCATATAAGTCAATAGATTTATATGATGCATTAAAAGATAATTTTGATATATATGTAGGATATGATTCTTTAGAAGAAAGAAATAATATTAAAAATAAAAAATGTATATATATAAATGAAATAAGATGTTTAAATAAAGAAGATAAGGAATATTTAAAATATTTATATCTAATAAAAGATGGAAAAAAATTAAAAGATTCAAATGAATATGTATTTAATGAAGATAATTATTTATTATCTAATGAAGAAGCACTAAAAAATGTAAATAAAATAGATTTAATAAATTATAAAATAATAGAAGAATCTTGTAATATAGAAATAAAGACTAAAGAAGATTTACTACCTAAATATAATTATTCAAGTGATTTTAATGAATATGAATATTTAACTAATTTATGCAAAAAAGGTCTTCTTAAAAGATTTAATAATAAAGTACCAATGAAATACGCAGATAGATTAATGTATGAATTAGATGTAATAAATAAAATGGGATTCTGTAATTATTTCTTAGTAGTATGGGACTTTATTAAATATTCTAAACAAAATAATATTTTAGTTGGTCCTGGAAGGGGATCCGCAGTAGGATCACTTGTTAGTTATAGTTTAGGTATAACAGATATAGATCCTATAAAATATAATTTATTTTTTGAAAGATTTTTAAATCCAGAAAGAGTAACAATGCCTGATATAGATGTAGATTTTGACTCATCAAAAAGATATAAAGTAATAGAATATGTAGAAGAAAAATATGGAAGAAAAAATGTAGCACAAATAATAACTTTTTCAACACTTAAATCAAGAGCAATATTACGAGATGTATCTAGAGTATTTGACATAGAATCAGTTAAAACAGATAACTTTATTAAATTAATAGATTCTAAATTATCACTTTTGGAAAATAAAAAAAATCCACTTGTATCTAATGAATTATCTAATGATATATTACTTTCTAAGGTATATGATGTATCATTAAAATTAGAAAATTTAAAAAGACAAACAAGTGTCCATGCAGCAGGTGTAATTATATCTAGCAAAGCTTTAGATAGATATATACCTATAAATAAAGTAAGTGATAATGAATATATTACTGGTTTTACAATGAATTATTTAGAAGAATTAGGTCTTTTGAAAATGGACTTTCTAGCAATAGATAATTTAACTTTAATAAGTGATTTGTTAAGTGAAATAAAAGAGGTAGATTTTTCTAAAATACCACTTAATGATGAATTAACACTAGATTTATTTAAAAAAGTAAATACTGATGGAATATTTCAATTTGAATCATCAGGAATGAAAAATGTACTTAAAAAAATGAATGTATCATCATTTGATGATTTAGTTGCAACAATTGCTCTTTTTAGACCAGGTGCCATGAATAGTATAGATCCATACATAAGAAGAAAAGAAGGATTAGAAAAAATAACATATTTACATGAAGATTTAAAGCCAGTACTTGAAAGTACATACGGAATAATAATATATCAAGAACAAGTAATGCAAATAGCAAATATAATGGCAGGTTATACACTTGGTGAAGCAGATATACTAAGAAGAGCAATGGGTAAAAAATCTCATGAAATAATGAAAAATGAAAAAGAAAAATTTATATCAAGAAGTATAAATAATGGATATAGTAAAGAAGTAAGTGAAGAAGTATTTGATTTAATATATAAATTTGCAGATTTTGGATTTAACAAATCTCATTCAGTAGGGTATTCAACAGTAGCATTTAAAATGGCATATTTAAAAGCTCATTATCCTGAATATTTTATGTCACATTTACTTACAATGGTAATAGGTAATGAAGTAAAAACAAAAGGATATATTGTTGAAGCTAAAAATGATGGATTAAATATATTACTTCCAGATATAAATAAAAGTTACAATGAATATAAAAATGAGGGTAAGAATATAAGATTTTCTCTTTCATCAATACATAATGTAGGTACAATTATATCTAAAGAAATATTAAAAGAAAGAGAAAATGGAGAATTCGTTGATTTCTTTGATTTTGTAAAAAGATGTTATGGAAAAGGAATAAATAAAAGAGTAATAGAATATTTAATATATGCAGGATGTTTTGATTCTTTTGGATATAATCATAAGACATTAATAAATAATATAGATTCTGCAATTAATTATGCAGAACTTGTAAAAGATTTAGATGAATCATTAATAACAAAACCTGAAATAGAAATATTAGAAGAATATGATAAAAATGATTTAATAAAACAAGAATATGACGCATTTGGTTTTTATCTAAGTTATCATCCTGTTCAAAATTATAGAAAAAACAATATTAATACGACTTTAATAAAAGATAATTTTAATAAGATTATAAACATATATTTATTAATAGATAATGTAAAAGTTATCAAAACTAAAAAAGGTGAAAAAATGGCATTTATAGAAGCAAGTGATGAATATGGAGAAGCAGAATTAGTAATGTTTCCAAAAACATATGAAAGATTCTATAGTATATCTAGATCAGATGTAGTACTTGTAGTAGCTAAAGTTGAAAGAAGATTAAATGAATATCAACTTGTAATAAATGATATAAAAAAGTTTTAAGGTGATAATATGGGAAAAATACGAGTAAATGAATACGTTCTTAATAGTCCAAATATAAAGGAGAGTACAACAATTTTAAATATAACTGATACACATGGAAATATAAATGTATTATCAGATATATTAAAATTATTAAAAGAAATAAAAACAAATTATATATGCATGCCAGGAGATATATTAGATAATATAGAACAAGAAAACCAAAAAGATTTTACTGAACTTTTAAATAAATTAAATGAGTTTGCTAAAACATATATAGCGTTAGGTAATCATGATATGACACATATAAATAAGAAAAAAGAAGAATTATCCAATATAAAAAATACTGAATTTTATAAAAATATGAAAGATTTTAAAGGTAAGTTATTTATAGATGAAGTAAATAAGATCGATATAAATAAAGAACTAACTTTATATGCAATTAATTTACCAAAAGATTATTACGATTCTAAAGATGATATAAAAGAGTTTTATAAATTTGTAGATAGAATAGATATAAAACCTGATAAAAATAAATTTAATGTATTATTAATTCATTCACCAAATGGAATAACAAGAAAAAAAGAAATAATAGATAGTAAATTAACAAAAGATATAAATTTAATATTATGTGGACATAATCATGGAGGATTAACTCCAATATTTATTCAAGATTTATTTAATAATCATTTAGGTTTTGTAGGTCCATATGATTCATTTTTTCAAAACAACGCATATGGTATATGGACAAAAGATAATACCAATGTACTTGTATCTAATGGAGTGGAAAAAGTAAGTGATACATCTCCATATAAAGGACTACATGATTTTATAAGATTATTCTTTTTACCAGAAGTAGATTTAATTCATTTAAATAATTCTGATAAAAATGAATTTTATTTAGATAAAAGAAAAGTATATAAATTGTAGACATTCGTAAAATGAATGTCTTTTTATTTGAATAAAAGTAAATAAATGTTATACTTATAATAGGTGATAATATGAAAAAGATAGGATTATTATTAATAACAATAATATATTGTGTGACTATATTAGTTGTATTTAATTCAGGAGTGTTAAAAAAATATAATTTAGCAGCATCTGTAAATGATGTTATATATAGTAAAGATGAAATCGATAAAAGAAAAATATCATTTACAATAAAAGATACTAGTCTTTCAAAGGGACAAACAGAAAAGATAACTGTAAATATAGCAGGAAATGACAATCATAATATTAAATGGACTACTTCAAATAGTAAAGTAATATCACTATCAAAAAATAGTGGTAAGGAGATTTATATAACTGCAAATACGACTGGTAAGTCTGCACAAATAACAGTAATTGTTGATGGAACAAAAGAAAAGAGTATTAGGATAACAACAAGAAAGAAACAAGAAGAAAGATATGACATCAATATTACTGGAGAAAAAAGCCAAGACGTAATGTATTCTTGGTGGACATATCCAATTCTTATAAATGATGGAGATAATGATTTTTATGGATTAACAACAAGTCAAGGATATATAGGAGTAGCAAAATATGATAAATCAACAAAAAAAACCACACAAAATTATTTAGCACAATCATATGATAAAGGAAAACCAGAAATAGATGACCATAATGCTCCAGCAGTATACAAACTTCCAGATAATAGAATATTAGCTGCATTTTCATCTGGTCATGCAAAAGATAATAAAATGCATATTAGAATATCAACAAGACCAAATGACATAACTGAATTTGGTAAAGATATTGTACTTCAAAGTAATGGGACAACCACATATTCACAAATATTAAATAAAAATAATAAATATTATTTATTTCATAGATGTGGAGGAGTAAATAATTGGTGTTATTTTAGTACATCAAATCCAGAAAAATGGACTAATAATGACAAAACATTCATAAAAGCACCAGGGCAATATTATATGAAATTAGTGGATACAACAGTACCAGATCTTGTAAGATTTTTAATAACATTTAATCCATCTGCAAATGTTTCAGATGCTGGTAATATACGAATGGGATTTATAGATTTTAAATCTGGAAATGTATATGATGCGAATTATAATGGTCAAAAAGGTACATTGCTTGGATCAATTAATGATACATTTGATTATAGTGATTTTTCAATAGTACTAGAAAAAGAAAAAGGAAAATTAACAAGACTATTTGATGCAGCGGTAACTGAACCTGGACGTTTAGCACTTGCATATTGTACATGGGTACCAAAGAAAAATGGAGAAACATATGCTACATACAAAGTTCTTAAAAATAATAAAAAATATACAATAGTAAATAATTCGTATGGATTTTGGAGTAAATACTTTGGGGGTATATCATTTATAGATGAAGATGAAATGGTTGTAAGTAGTGGTATTAATAATTCAGTAGACACTATATCAATATACAAGTATGATTTAAAATATGATAGAATTTCAGAATCACGAAAAATATTTAGAACGTATAACAATCAAAATTATAGAGCAATAAGACCAATTGTATCATATAATTTAAAAAATAGTGGAAAAGTGGATATAATGTGGTTATATGGTAAATATAATCATGATAATTATAATAATTTTGATATGAAACCATTTTTAGCAAATTATAAATTTACAACAAATCAAGTGAACGCAAGTTCTAATATCTCATCAACACAAGTATACAAAAATCAAGTTAAGACGGGAGATGCAAACAAAAAAACAACTACAAAGACAAATAAGAATAAAACAAATCAAGTTAAAAAGAATAATGAAACTATAAAAGATAATACAACACCAAAAGATAGTTCAAAAACAAGTACAAATAAAACTACAAAAAATACAACTACTAATGCTTCAACAAACAATAATACAAACACAAATAAGAATAATACAACAACTCAACAACAGACAAAACCATCAGTACCAACTATATCGATAAAAGTAGAAAATGCTAGTAGATCTTTAACTGCTGGTCAATGTAATAATAATCATTTAACATTTGATGTAGTTGATACATCAGGTGCAAATATTACTAAGATGGAATATAAGAATAGTGAACATGATTATAGAGTATTTCATTCTTCTAATCTAAATTGTAGTGGGAATAGATGCAATGTTAGAATTAGAAAAATGCAAAAAAATATGTACATAAGAGTAACAAATTCTAGAAATCAACAGCAAATAATTGGAAAATATACAGTATGTAATATACCTATGATAGTACATAATGAAAGTACATTAAAAAGTGGTAAATGTGTTAAATCAATGACATTCACAGTTGAAGATAGATCAGGTGCTCAAATATCATCTCTTCAATATTCTAATAAAACTAGCAACTTTGGACTTCATACAACAGTTTCATTTAATAATAGTAGGACAACAGCAACTATAATAATGAAAAAATCTCATAATCCAATATACTTTAAAGCAAGAAATTCATTTGGTGTAGAGCAAGTATTTGGACCATATAAGATATGTATAAAATAAAGTATAAAGACATTCGTAAAGTGAATGTCTTTTTTGTTGAAATAAAATGAAAAAATAAGTATAATTAATAATAGGTGATAATATGAATAAAACTAAAATGATAGCGACTATAGGTCCATCATCAAAAGATAAAGAAATTATAAAAAATATGATTATAAAAGGTGTAGATGTAATAAGAATAAATATGTCACATTCTACATTTGAAGAAGCAAGAGAAATAATACTTGATGTAAGAAATATTGATAGAGAAATAAATACAGTAACTGGAATAATGTTAGATACGAGAGGACCAGAAATACGAGTAGGAGATTTAAAAGAAGATAAAATAAAAGTTGAAGAAGGAAGTACTTTAAGAATATCAAAAACTCCAATAAAAGGAACTTCTGATATGATATCATTAACATTACCTGCAGTAATTGATTACATTAAAATTGGTCAAAATATTTTATTGAATGATGGAAATGTATTAGTAGAAGTAGCATCGAAAACTAATGATATGTTAATTTGTGATGTAAAAAATGATGGAGAAATAAAAGAACATTGCAGTGTAAATATACCAGAAGCAGAATTTAATTTAAAATTCTTATCTGATTATGATAAAGAAACAATTAAATTTGCAGTAATGATGCAAATAGATTATTTAGCACTTTCTCATGTTAATGATCAATTAGATGTACTTGATATAAACGATTTATTAATAGAATTAGATGATGACCACATTCAATTAATTTCAAAAATTGAAAATAAAACTTCAATTGAAGAAATAAAAGGAATATTAAAAGTATCAGATGGAGTAATGATAGCAAGAGGAGATCTTGGAGTAGAAATGGAAATAGAAAAAATTCCTAGTATTCAAAAGAAAATAGCAAAAGCTGCACGAGAAGCAGAAAAAATATGTATAATTGCAACTGAAATGCTTTCAAGTATGCAAGAGAATCCAAGACCTACACGAGCAGAGGTATCAGATGTTGCTAATGCAGTACTTGATGGAACTGATGCAATAATGTTATCTTCAGAAACAGCAATTGGTAAATATCCTATAGAAACAGTAGAAACAACAAATAAAATAATTGATGAAATAGAGCATGAAATCGATTATAATGATTTATTGTTAGATTTTAGTAGAAAAGATAAATTAAATATACAAGATGCAATTTGTTATAGTGTTGTTGATTCTGCAAATAGAGTAAATGCAAGTGCAATAGTATGTTCAACAATATCTGGAAATACTGCGAAGAAAATAAGTCATTTTAGACCATCTTCATCAGTAATTGCAGTATCACCTGATGAAAAAACAGTATCTGGTTTATCAATTAATTATGGTATTATACCTGTTAAAGTACCAATGATGGATTCTACAGATGAAATAATAAAAATTTCAATAAATGCAGCTAAAGAAAAAATGGATTTACAACCAAAAGATAAAATAGTAATCGCTGGAAGTTTTTCAGATGGCGATATAGATTATACAAACTTTATGAAAATTGAAGAAATAAAATAAGGATGATGCTTGTGAATATATCAAAAGAAAATTTAAAAAAAGTAAAAGAAGATATATTTAATGAAAATATATCAAAAGAAGAAAAAGAAAAAATAATAGAAAAAATAAATAAAGAAATAGAAGAAATATTGGATTCATTTGAAGAAGAGAGTGAGCCAATAGATGAATAAAGAAATATATGAAGAATTATTTAATGAAAAATATCACGAATATATTAATGATTATATAAATAAAAATATAAATAGTGAAATGATAAGAAATAATCCAATATTAGAAATAGAATATGATATAGATGCAAGTAAAAAAGATATATATTCTTTAGCATCAGAAAGGGATATAAAGAAAGTTCAAATACAAAGCGATCAAAATGAGTTAGATTATAAATTAAGTCAAGGAAAAATAACAAATAAAGAATATCAAGAAGATATAGAACAAATAAATTTAAAAATGCACAATTTAGATTTATTATATGATGATTTAATTTTTGAGATAATTGATAATACAAATATTGAAGAAATACAAAATAGTATTCTTAGTTATAATTTAAATAAAATAGATTTGGATAGACTTGCAAGAGCAATTGTATCTGTATCAGAAAATAAGATAAATGACTTTAGAAATAATAATAAACAATTTATGATGGAAAAATTATCATATTGGAATTATAAATATAATAAAATATCTAAAGCAATAAGCAAAGCAAGAGAAGTAGAAAGTTTTATAATGAGTTTAATAGAGAATTAATGTTTTTACATTAATTTTCATTTTTGTAGGGGAGTTTTTAAATTAGAAAGAATATAATCTATAAGAAAGGAAAAATTATTATGTTAGAACTAAAAAATATTAATAAAAGTTATAAAGTAGGTAATATAAAACACAAAGTATTAAATAATGTTAGTTTAAAATTTAAAAAAAGTGAATTTGTATCTATATTAGGACCTTCTGGAAGTGGAAAAACAACACTTCTAAATATAATAGGAGGACTTGATAGATATGATTCTGGAGATTTAATAATAAATGGTAAGTCTACTAAAAAATTTAAAAATAAAGATTGGGATGCATATAGAAATAATAGCATAGGTTTTATATTTCAAAGTTATAATTTAATTAGTCATATGTCTATATTAAAAAATGTAGAATTATGTTTAACATTAAGTGGTATTAGTAGAAGAGAAAGAAAGAAAAGAGCAAAAGCAGCTCTTATAAGTGTAGGTTTAAAAGATCATTTAAATAAAAAACCAAATCAATTATCAGGTGGTCAAATGCAAAGAGTAGCAATTGCAAGAGCACTTGTTAATAATCCAGATATAATACTTGCAGATGAACCAACAGGAGCACTTGATTCTAAAACAAGTATTCAAATAATGAGATTAATAAAAGAAATATCTAAAGATAAATTAGTAATAATGGTAACTCATAATGCAGACCTTGCTAAAGAATATTCAAATAGAATTATAACAATAAAAGATGGAGAAATAGAATTAGATACTAATCCAAATGAAGTGTTAGAAGATAATAACGAGTATAAATTAAGAAAAACATCAATGAATTTCTTAACTGCACTTTCTCTTTCTTTTAATAACATATTAACAAAAAAAGGAAGGACAATATTAACCGCATTCGCATCATCAATCGGAATAATTGGAATATCATTAATACTATCTTTATCAAATGGTTTTTCAAAACAAATAGATAAATTTGAAAGAGATACATCAGATGCAATGCCAATAGTAATATCATCAACTAAAACTAGTGTAGAGACAATACAATCTCAAATATCAGAAGCAAGTGGAAATAGTAATAGTGATGATAAATATACAAAAAAGAAAGAAGTAACAGTAAAAAAAGAAGATGAAGATGCTAAATATAATAATATAAATGATGAATTTATTGATTATATTAAGAAAATAGATAAGAAAAACATTTCAAGTATTGGACTAAATTATTTAACAAATTTAAATATGATTCAGGCAACAGATGAAAAGTATTATACTTTAAATTCATTAAATTCAGAAAATACCATGAGTTTAAATAATTTATCAATATCATCATTTCCTTTTAAAAATTTTGATAATAGTGAAATAAGTGAAGTAATAACTAATTATTATGATCTATTAGAAGGAAAATTACCTACAGAATATAATGAAATAGTTATAGAAGTAGATTCAAATAATAGAATAAATGAATTATTAAAAAAATCATTAGGAATCAATAAAGATAATATTTCATTTGAAGATATATTAAATAGTGAAATAAAACTTGTATATAATGATGATTTTTATAATGAATATGATGGATATTTTATTCAAAGAACTATTGATAAAGAAATGTTTGAAAATCCTAATAATTTATCATTAAAAGTAGTAGGTATTATAAGAGTAAAAGAATCAAAAGAAAATGTATTAACATCAAGATATGGAATTTATTATACTAATGAGTTAATAAACCATGTAATACAAAAAAATAGTGAATCAAAAATAGTAAAAAAACAAGAAATATCAGATTATAATGTATTAACAGGTTTAAAATTTGAAAATAATACAAAAGGAGAAAGGGATAAGAAAACAATATTAGAATATTTAGGAAGTAAATCAAATCCAACAATGATAAATCTATATCCCAAAAATTTTGATAAAAAAGATAAAATAATAGAATATATAGACAAATATAATAAGGGAAAAGAAGAAAAAGATAAAATAGCTTATCTTGATCAAGCAAAACTTATTACTAGTGTATCTGGTGGAATAATGACAGGTATTACTACAGTACTTGTAGCATTCTCTTCAATATCACTAATAGTATCTTCTATAATGATAGGTATAATAACTTATATATCTGTATTAGAAAGAATTAAAGAAATTGGAATACTAAGAAGTATTGGAGCTAGAAAGAAAGATATAAGAAGAGTATTTAATGCAGAAACATTTATAATAGGTTTAACTTCTGGTGCACTTGGAATATTTATTTCAAGAATGTTATTAGTACCTATAAATAAAATTTTATTTGATATGACTAAACTTGAAAATGTAGCAGTTATGAATATTAATCATGCTATTATATTAGTTACAATAAGTGTTCTTCTAACATTAATAGGAGGAGCAATACCATCTAATATAGCTTCTAAGAAGAACCCGGTAGAATCTTTAAGAGTAGAGTAAATCTACTCTTTTTTTTGAATAAAAAAATTTATTTAACCCAAAAGTATTTTAGGGTGATAAAAATGGCTAAACATAAAGTAGAAATAACAGGAATAATTACAAATAATTTAAAAGTACTTAATGATAAAGAACAAAAAGAATTATTTTTAAAATTAAAAAATAAAGATTTAAATGCAAGAAAAGAACTAATTGAAGGAAATTTAAAATTAGTGTTAAGTATATTAAAAAAGTTCATCAATAGAACAGATAATATGGATGATTTATTTCAAATAGGTTGTATAGGCTTGATAAAAGCTATAGATAATTTTGATTTAAGCTATAACGTTAAATTTTCTACATATGCAGTACCTATGATAGTAGGTGAGGTAAAAAGACATTTAAGAGATGATAATATAATAAGAATATCAAGAAGTATTAAGGATATAGCATATAAAACATTAAAGGCAAAAGAACAATTTATGATAGAAAATGGTAAAGAAGCTACTATCGAAGAAATTTCTAAGATAATAGATGAGGATGAAGTAGATATAGTATGTGCACTTGAAGCCACAAAAGGAACCATAAGTATGTTTGAACCAATATACAATGATGGCGGAGAAACAATATATTTGTTTGATCAAATTGAAAATCCTAATGAATCTAGTAGTAATTGGAATGATAAAATAATATTAAATGAATCAATTAATAAATTAAAAGATAAAGAAAGATTTATAATATGTCAAAGATATATAATAGGAAAAACACAAATGGAAATAAGTGAAGAACTAGGAATAAGTCAAGCTCAAGTATCTAGAATAGAAAAAAATGCATTAAATTATATAAAGAAATTAATAAAGTAGGCATATAATTTATTAGGTGATTTTATGCGTTTATCAGAAATACAAAATAAAGATGTAATAAATATAAATACTGGAGAAAAAATAGGTAATATAATAGATGTAAAAATAGATGAAGAAAATGGAAAAATAGAATCTTTTATATTAGAAAGAAAAAAGTTTTCATCGTTGTTTTCAAGCAATGATGAAATAGAAATAAGGTATAGTCAAATTAATAAAATAGGAGAAGATGTAATTTTAGTAGAAACATTTAAAGTATAGTGGTATAATTATATATAGAATAGGAGGAAGTATGAGTAAAGAAAAGAAATTTCTATTATTTAGTGTAATATTCTTTATAATAGCAATACCATTTGAATTATTAACAAGTAATATGTTTGATGATTCGTTAGGAGATTTAATAAATATTAATGGTTATAATCAAAATTATTTACTAGTATCTACAATAATATCATATATTATATATGGAATCGGAGCAATATATTTATTAGTATTAGCATTAAATAAAAAAATAGATTTATCATATCATTATAAAGGAATACTTGGTTGGTCTTTAATGTTTTTCTTAGGATTTTATATAGTATCTGGAATATTAGCTATTTTAGCTTATTCTGGAATTGAAAAGAAAGCATACGAAAAAAGAGAGCTACCTGTGATAGAAGATAAAGAATTTACTAATAAATGGATATGTTTAATAGCATTCATTATATGTATGTTCTTAATGTTTTTTGTATCAGATTATATAAAAGAATTTTGGCAAATGATTTTATTATATATAATAATGCTTTCTATAATGGTTGGAGTATTCTTTAAACAATTAGTTCATGATTTTAAATATTTCAAAGCTTATTTTAAAGAATATGTATCATTATCAGCTAAAACATGGTTAAAATCTTTATTAATAATGATGATATTATCATTAGCATTACAAATATTTACTACGTTAAAAAGTTCAAATAATCAACAGACACTACAATCAATGTTTAATAATTATCCAATCTTTGTAGGATTACTTGCAGTTGTTTATGCACCAATTGCAGAAGAATTAATGTTTAGAGGAGTATTTAAAAAATTTATAAAAAGTAAATATTTATTCATATTAATAAGTGGTATAACATTTGGTTTATTACATGTAATAGATGATTCAAAAACACTTGCTGAATTTGCATATGTAATTGTATATGCAACATTAGGAGTATATCTAGCAAGTTTATATTACAAAACAAATAATTTATTTTCAAATATGTTATTTCATTTCTTTCAAAATGCACTTGGTGTAATAGGAATGATATTATTATATTTTATGAAATAAAAAAAGAGGAACTAATATAGTTCCTCTTTTAAATGATCAATATTTTCATTCATAATAGTAATATAATTTTTGTTACTATTTTTATCTTCAACAGATATATTATTTAATGTATCAATTTCTAAGTATTTAGCATTGTATTTATCTTTTAATGATTTCATTGTTTCAGTTTCAGTATATCCTTTTTTTACAAATATATATGAAACTGTTTTATTATTTAGTAAACTTTTTGCATCAGCTAATGCCTTATCAGTCATTGTATCTTCATCAATAGAAGTAATAATTAAACCATATTTAGAAAGAACAGTTAAATCATCATCAGCAACAATAATATTTGCATTTTTAGCATTTGCTACAGTTTCTTTTAAATCAGCATCTATTGTAGATAATTGTAATTTTAATTCTTCATAATTTTTATCAATTTCATCTTGTAAGTAATTACTAGTTATATATTCTTTTAAACCATTTCTTGTATTTTGTGCTACTGTAATCATACTAGATGGATTAATCCAAATTTCATCCATGCCATTTGTATATTCAATTTTAGCAGTTGAATCAATTATTTTTAATTTTTTATTTTTATTTAACATCTTAACAATATAATCTCTTTCTTTATCAAGTCCATTATATATAATTAAATCTCCATTACTATAATTATTTATTTGTTTAGTGGTTAATTTATAACTATATGGATTAACATCACTAGGATAAATACTTAATATATCAGCATGATTTCCATAAAGAGTGCTAGATATATATTCAATAGGATAAACACTTGTATATATTGTAATATCTTCCATTGAGTCTTTAGCACAACCACTAAATAAAATTATAATAAAAAATAAAGAAATAGTTTTAATTAATTTTTTCATAAGTTCCTCCATATTCTTTTTCAGGTACTGGGTCATATCCAACTTTTCCAAAAGGTCTGCATCTAAGGATTCTTTTTATTGATAACTTAGTTGCAGTAATAAAATTATATTTACTATATGCTTCTATTGCGTAATTAGAACAAGTAGGAGTAAATCTACATGCTTTATGCATTTCAAGAGGCATTCTTTGATATAATCTTATAAGTTTTATGATTAGTTTATTCATATTTATCACGTACCTAAAATAATTTTACCATAAATTTAATTAATATGACATACTAATATTTAATTTTGAGTCAAATTATGTTAAAATTAAGTAGGTGATAAAAATGAATATAGAAGAAAAATATAATATAGATTTAAATTCTAAATTAATTGTAAGAGCATTTACTCATTCATCTTATGTAAATGAAAATAAAAAAGGTGAAGACTATGAGAGATTAGAATTCTTAGGAGATAAGATATTAGATTTTATAGTAAGTGAATATTTATATGTAAGCGAACATTTACATGAAGGGGAAATGACAAAAATACGAGCTAATTATGTATGTGAAAATGCATTATATGAATATTCTAAAAAATTAGGATTTGGAAAATATTTGAGATTGGGAAAAGGTGAAGAATCTACAGGTGGTAGAAATAGAAAAGCAATATTAGCAGATACATTTGAAGCATTCTTAGCTGCAACATATTTAACATATGGACTAGAAAAAGCAAAAGAAATTGTATATGATGTAGTAATACGAGCAATAGAAAATAATGAAGATTATTTCTTACATGATTATAAATCAACACTTCAAGAATTACTTCAATCTGAAAAAAAAAGTGTAGAATATGTACTTGAAAAAGAAGAAGGACCATCTAATGATAAAGTATTTACATCAATTGTATTAATGGATGGAGTAATACTTGGAAGAGGTGTAGCTAATAGCAAAAAAGAATCAGAACAAGAAGCTGCAAAAGATGCTTTAAGTAAGCAAGCTACTAAGGAGGAATAAATATGAAACAAAGATTAATCAGTGCTATAGTAGCATTAATAATAGTAGTACCACTTGTAATATTTGGTGGGATATGGTTTGAAATAGCAGTTTCAATATTAGGATTACTTGCTATGAGAGAAGTATTAAAATTAAAAAATGTACCAAAATCAATATCAATAATATCATTAATACTTGTACCTATACTTATATTTTTAGATATAGATGTAATAAATAAAGTATTATTTACATTAATTATATATTTTATATTATTAGTATTTTATGATAGAAAAGAATACAATATAGAAAATTGTACATTTTTAACAGCCTTTGCATCATTAATAATAGTAGTATTTACTGAATTTTATGTAATAAGAGAAGCAAATTTAAATGTATTTTTATATTTATTTATGATAACAATATTAACAGATACATTTGCTTATATAGGTGGAAGATTATTTGGTAAACATAAATTAATTGAAAGTGTATCACCAAATAAAACAATAGAAGGATCAGTAATAGGAAGCTTTATAGGAACTATTCTTCCAACAGCTTTTTATGTATTTATGATAAATCCAGGAGAATCAATAGTAATAGCATTTATTATAACATTAATATTATCTATAATAGGACAACTTGGTGATTTAGTATTTAGTTCAATTAAACGTTATTATGATATAAAAGATTATTCAAATATAATGCCAGGACATGGAGGAATACTTGATAGACTAGATAGCATAATATTTGTAATGATGGGATATATTGTAATACTTAGTATTTTATAAAGGAGAAGAAAATGACAATAATAATATTTATAATAATATTAGGATTAATAGTATTTATTCATGAACTTGGACATTTTATATTTGCTAAAAAAGCAGGTGTATATGTATATGAGTTTTCAATAGGATTTGGTCCTAAATTATTTTCATTTAAAAGAAAAAATGATGAAACAGAATATATGATAAAATTAATTCCACTAGGTGGTTATGTTGCTATGGCTGGTGAAGAAGATATAGATGAAGATAAAAAAATACCAGAAAACCAAAAATTATATAATAAGACATGGCTTCAAAGATTATCAGTAATGATTGCAGGTGTAATGAATAATTTTATTTTAGGAATAGTACTATTATTTATAATGGGATTAATATATGGTACAACATTTGCTAGTAATGTCTTATATGATATACCAAAAGATGGTAATTTATATAAAGCTGGTGTTAGAAATGGTGATGTAGTAACAAAAATAAATGGTCATAAAACAAATAATTATGATGATATTCAAACATATATCGCGCTTGCTAAAGAAAAAGATAAAAAAGCTGAAATTAACATAACTATAAATGATGATAAAACATATAAGATAAAACCTACAAAAGAAAAAGATGGAAATTATTATTATGGTATAGGAGTTAAAATAGAAGTTAAAAAAGGCTTAATGCCAGCATTAATATTTGCAAAAGATAAATTTATTTCAATATATAAATCATTAATAATAGTAATAAAAAGTTTATTTACTGGAGATTTAGGAATTGATAGTGTATCAGGACCAGTTGGAATATACACAGTTGTAGATACTGCTAAAAGTTCTATGCAAATGTTATTATATTTAACTGCATATCTATCTATAAATATAGGATTTATGAATTTACTTCCATTTCCAGCGTTTGATGGAGGAAGAGTATTATTTTTAATAATAGAAAAAATAAAAGGGTCAAGAATTAATTCTAAAGTAGAGACAAATATTAATCTAGTAGGATTTATGTTACTTATGGGATTAATGATACTTGTAACAATAAAAGATATAATTAAATTATTTTAGGTGATAATATGAAAAAAATAAAAGTAATATTTATGGGAACACCTGATTTTAGTGTGGCTCCTTTAGAAAAAATAAATGAATTATATGATGTAATATTAGTAGTAACTCAACCTGATAAAGAGGTAGGAAGAAAAAAAGAAATAAAATTTTCTCCAGTGAAAGAATTTGCTATAGAAAATAATATTGAAATATTTCAACCAGTTAAAATAAGAGAAGATTATAAAAGAATAATTGATTTAAATCCAGATATAATAATAACTTGTGCATATGGTCAAATAATTCCAAAAGAAATATTAGAATGTCCAAAGTATGGATGCGTTAATATACATGCATCACTTCTTCCAAAATTAAGAGGAGGAGCACCTATTCATAAAGCAATAATAAATGGATATGATAAGACAGGTGTAACTATAATGTACATGGATGAAAAGATGGATTCAGGAGATATTATATATCAAGAAGAAATACCAATATTAGATACAGACAATGCAGGAACATTATTTGATAAATTAAGTGTTTTAGGAAGTAATATGATAATAAAGGTATTACCTGATATTATTGAAGGTAGTAATAATAGAATAAAACAAAATGAAGATGAAGTAACATATGCATATAATATTACTAGAGAAGAAGAAAAAATAGATTTTAATAAAAGTACTAGAGAAGTATTTAATCAAATACGAGGATTATATCCATGGCCAGTAGGATATTCAACCTTAGATGATAAGAAGATAAAAATATTTTCTTCACAAATAGGAAATAGTAATAAAGAAGCAAAAAATGGAGAAATAATTAATATTTATAATGATTCAATAGGAATAAAAACTAGTGATGGAGAAATATTAATTAAAGAAATTCAATTAGAAGGAAAAAAGAGAGTATCAGTTAAAGATTATTTAAATGGTATTCAAGATAAAAATTCATTAATAGGAAAAATATTCAAGTAGAATATTTTTTTCTTTTACGCAAAAATGTAAATATACATGTAAAATATGTTTTAAAAAGAATATGACAATGATATAATAAAATAAGAATAGGAGGAATTTGTATGAGTATATGGAATTATATATCGATAACAGTATTATCTTTATTGACAACAATTATATTTGTAAGTGCAATATTATATTCAGATAGAAAACAAAGAGAACCTATATATATGATAATGCTTTGTTTAGGATCATGTATATTTACTATATGCTTATCATTATTATTAGGACAAATAATTCTTCCTAAGCTAGAAGTAATATCATCAGGATTATTTTCTTATAATACACATAATATTGTAAAGATATTAATACTTGCATTAGTAGAAGAATATTCAAAATTATTGGTATTATATTTATTTATATCAAGAAATAGTAATTTTGATGATGTATACGATGGATTTGTATATGCTTCTTTAATAGCACTTTCGTTTGCGGCACTTGAATCAATAATATATGTGTTTAATGAACCAGATATAGCTTCTATGAGATCGCTTGCTATGCTTAGAGGTATTACAACTGTGCCACTTCATTTAATATGTGGAATTTCTATGGGATATTATATGGGTGTAGAAAAATTTTCTTGGGGAACAAAAACAAGATTATTTAACTTATTAAAATGTTTAATAGTACCAACTATGATACATTTTATCTATAATTATTCATTATCAAATGTAATTACAAAATTCTCAAGTAATGATATAGTGTTAGTAATCGCAATGATTATATTCTTTATACCATTTTACTTAATATCATTTATGTTTATAAAAAAGACAAAGTTCTTAAATGAAAAATTTATTTCAAATGAAAAATATCAAAAATTAATGACTAAAGATGAATATGTTGAAATTGTTAGTCATCAATATTAAAAAGGTGATAAATATGAAATTCAAACCAGATATGTATAAAAAAAGTATTTATGATATAAATTATGATAAATTAAAAGAAATGGGCAAAAAATATTTATTTTTTGATTTAGATAATACAATAATTAGTTATCAAGAAAAAGTGCCAAATGAAGATTCACTAAAATTATTTGATTATTTAAAGAAAAAAGGATTTGTATGCTATTTATTTTCAAATTCACATTCAAATAGACTTATGAAAGTAAAAGATATATTAAATGTAGATGTTTATTATAGTTCTATGAAACCACTTAAAAAAAATTATAAAAAAGTATTAAAAAAATATAAACCAGAAGAATGTGTATTTATAGGTGATCAAATCATGACTGATGTAATAGGAGCTAAAAGAAATAATTTATTCATTATATTTGTAGATAGAATAAATGATGAAGAACCAATATATACTAAGTTTTGGAGATTTTTTGAAAAAATAATATTAAAAAGATATAAGAAAAAGAATATATTAGAAAAAGGGAAGTATTATGAATAAGAAATGTTTAGGATGTGGTGCTATTTTACAAACAACAAATAAAAGTAAAATAGGATATATACCAGAAGAAAAATTTGAAACAGCAAATTATTGCGAAAGATGTTTTAAATTAATCAATTATGGTGAATTTAAAACAGTAGTAACAGATGGAGAAGAATATATAGATATATATAAGAGTATTGATAAAACAGATGATTTAGTATTATTTTTAGTAGATATATTTAATATAAATAGTTCAATAAGAATGATAAATAAATATATAAAAAATAAAATAATATTAGTAATAACAAAATACGATGTAATACCTGAGTCTACAAAAGAAAGTAAAATATTAAGTAAAATAAATGAATATAATTTTAATAAGAATGTAATTGATAAAATAATAGTAAGTAGTAAAACAGGACATAATATCGATAAATTATATAAATCTATAATGAAAAATAAAACAAGTAAAAATGTATATATATGTGGAAATACTAATTCAGGTAAAAGTACATTAATTAATAAATTTATAAAGAATTATTCAGATCTTGATTTAAATATAACAACAAGTATACTTCCATCAACTACAATAAATACAAATGAAATAGAAATTAATGAAGAACTTACATTAATAGATACACCAGGTTTTATTGAAAAAGATAATATATCTAATTATATTTCGGCAAAACAATTAAAGAAAGTAATGCCTAATAAAGAAATAAGACCTATAACATATCAGCTTGTTGAAGGTATGAGTATATTAGTAGACAAATTACTACGTATAGAGTATGTAAATGGGGAGAAAAATAGTTTTACATTTTATTTGTCGAATGATATAATTGTTAGTAGAATAAATACTATGACAAATAAGAGAGGACTTGAATTAAATACAACTACAGTGGAAGTAGATTCTATGGAAGATGTTGTAGTAAACGGTTTATGTGTTATAAAAGTAAAAGGTAAAGCTAAATTAAAAGTATATACTTTACCAGGTGTAGGAATATATAAACGTAAATCATTATTTTAGAAAGAGGGATAAAGAATGAAAAAAGGGTTTTTAACAATTATAACAATAGTAAGCTTTTTAGTAGCATTCTTCTTAGTGCCAAAAGATGCATATGCATTAACATTTAAAGTAGAGAAGTCAACAGATACTATTAAACCAAATGGAGAAGTAACTGTTTATATAAAAGCTACTGATGTTGGAGAAAAACATGTTACTAATTTCAGTATGAATTTAAACTATGATGCTTCAAAATTAGATTTAAGAGGTGTAGATGGAAATGGATATTCAAATGTAGGAAATGGAAATCCAGTTTCAATTACAAAAGCACAACCAATTAATTCAGATGGTACAATAGCTACAGTAAGATTCCAAGCAAAAGGTAATGCAAAAGCAGGTGATTCTAATTTATCATTGTCAGATGTATCATGTGCATATGCGACAGATGAAAAATGTAGTGCAACACCACAAAGTTCAATGGTAAAGATTGCTGGTTTATCAAATGATGCAACATTATCATCATTAAAAATACCAAATGCAACATTATCACCAAAATTTGATAAGAACACTACTGAATATACAACAACAATACAAGATATAACTGAAATAACTGTAAATGCAATAGCATCTGATTCAAATGCAAAAATAATGATTTCTGATAATTATAAAAATCTTCAAAAAGGTGAAAATGAAGTAAAAATTGGTGTAACAGCTGAAGATGGAAAGACAACAAAAAATTATGTAATTAAAGTAACATTAAAATTAACACCAACACCAGAAGAACTAACAAAAGCAAACGCTGCTTTAAAAAGTTTAAAAGTAGAAGATGCTGATGAATTTGAATTTACAAAAGAATTAAAAAAATATTCTGTAACAGTACCATATAAAATAACAAAAGCAAAAGTTTTAGCAGAAGCAGAAAATCCAAATGCTACTATAAAAATAGAAGGTAATACATCATTAAAAGTAGGAAGAAATACAATAAAAGTAGTAGTAACTAGTGAAGATGGAGAAAATAAAGAAGTATATACATTAACAATAATGAGATCAAAACAACAAAAAAAGGTTGTTCAAACTTGTCCAGATACAACAAGTAAAAGAGAGTGGATAATGTTCTCATCATTTATGTTTGTAACATTCTCATTAGGAATAGTACTTGGATATTATTTATGTAAAAAAGAAGTATTAAGAAAAATATTTAATCATAAAAAAGAAAAGAAAAAAGAAAAAGCAGAAGAAAAATTATCTGATACAATAGAAATAGTACCAGTAAAAGAAAAAGAAAAGAAAATAAAGAAAAAAGACTAAATTTAGTCTTTTTTTTAACAAAAAGTGTAAAAAATTAATTTTTTTTACAAAAAATAGGGGATTTTTATAAAGAAAAAGCGAATATTATATTGGAAGTGATTTTTTATGGCTAATAATATATCCTATGAGGAAATTGTTAGCATTCAAAGAAAAGCTGATATAGTCGATATTATAAGAGACTATGTACCATTAACACAAAAAGGAAAAAATTATTTTGGGGTTTGTCCATTTCACGATGATCACAATCCATCAATGAGTGTATCAAGTGATAAACAAATGTATAAATGTTTTGTGTGTGGTAATGCAGGGAATGTTTTTAATTTTATCATGGAATATGAAAAAGTCTCATTTATGGAAGCTGTTAAAATAGTCGCAGCTAAGCAAGGAATCACTATAGATATAAAAAATGATAAAAAAGATACCATAAATACATCATATAAAAGATTATATGACATATATGATATATCTTATAAGTTTTATCAAAATAATTTAAATACTACATATGGAAAATCAGCAAAAAAATATCTAAGTGATAGAAAAATAAATGAAGATATAATCAAAGAATTTAATATAGGACTTTCATTAAATGATTCAGAACTTTATACAATTCTAAAAAATAAAGGATATGAAGATAACGAAATAGTTCAAGCAGGTATAGGAGTAAAGAGTTCTAATACTGTTTATGACTTATATAAAAATAGGATTATGTTTCCTTTATATGATTTAGAAGGAAGAGTAGTAGGTTTTTCAGGAAGAATTTATAGTAAAAGTGATGAAAGTAAATACATAAATACAAAAGAAACACCAATATTTAAAAAAGGTGAATTATTATATAACTATCATAATGCAAAAGCACTTGCAAGAAAAGAAAAAAGTATTATAATAGTTGAAGGTTTTATGGATGTAATTAGGCTTAGTAGTATAGGAATAAAAAACGTAGTTGCAACTATGGGAACAGCAGTTACAAAAGTGCAATCTTCATTAATAGAAAAAATGGCAACAAATATTATATTAATGTTTGATGGAGATGAAGCAGGAAATAAAGCTACACAATCATATTTAGAAAATTATGGTAGTAATGATGAGAGAATAAAAATTGTTAGATTAGAAGATAATTTAGATCCAGATGAATATATACTTAAAAACGGAAAAGAAAAAATGGAATATCATTTAGCTCATCCAATAAGTGTATACGATTATAAAATGTCATCATATAAGCAAAATATTGATTTCAATAATAGTAAGGATGTATCAAATTATATTAATGCAGTATTACCAGAATTATCTAAAATAGATGATGATATTGTATTAGATTTAGAAATAAATAAATTATCTAAGGTAACAAATGTTGATAAAGAAATAATATTATCAAAATTAAAAAGAGAAAATAAAAAAGAAATAATAAGTACAAAGCCAAAAAAATCAAATACAACAAAATATGAAAAAGCAACAAATTATATAATATATAGAATGATTCATGATAATAGTATGATTTCTTATTACTATAATAATTTATATTATTTACCATTTGAATTACATAAAAGACTAGCAAATGAAATAGTATTATTTTATAAAGAATATAATAGTTTTAATTTAAATGATTTTATAATTTATTTATCAGATAAAAAAGATTTAATAAATTTAGTAATAGAAATAGATGATATAAATTATTCCGAAGAAGAATTAAATGATGATATAGAAAATTATTTTAAAGTTATTAAACAATATTTATATGAAGAAAGAATAAATAAATTAAAAAATGATTTAAAAAATGAAACAAATGAAATAAAAAGAAAAGAAATAGCACAAAAAATTGTTGATATAAAAATGAAGGAGAGTTTGTAAAAATGAGTGAAATAAAAACATTCGATGAAAGAAAAGAAGAATTATTAAAAAAAGGGAAGGAAAATGGTTTCTTAACTTTTGAAGAACTTGCAGATTCTTTAAAAGGATTAGAAATGGACGCTGAAAGTCTTGATAATCTATATAACTTTTTAAATGATAATAATATAGAAGTAGTCGCAGATTCAGAGATAACTGAAGATGAAGATGGAGAAGATGATGGGTCTGTTGAAGATTTATTAAATGATGAAATAACATTACCTAAAAATTTAAGTATAAATGATCCAGTTAGAATGTATTTAAAAGAAATAGGTAAAATAAGTTTATTAACATTAGATGAAGAATTAGAATTATCAAAGAAAATTGAAGAAGGAGACGAAGAAGCAAAAAGTAAACTTGCTGAATCTAATTTACGTTTAGTTGTTTCAATAGCAAAAAGATACGTAGGAAGAAATTTATCGTTCCTTGATTTGATTCAAGAAGGAAATATAGGTCTTATGAAAGCTGTAGATAAATTTGATTCATCAAAAGGATATAAATTTTCTACATATGCTACTTGGTGGATAAGACAAGCAATTACTCGTGCAATTGCTGACCAAGCAAAAACAATAAGAGTACCAGTTCATATGGTAGAAACAATAAATAAATTAAAAAGAGTACAAAGACAAATGACTCTAGAACTTGATAGAGAACCAACAGAAGAAGAACTTTCAAAAGCACTTGGTATGCCTGAAGATAAAATAAGAGAAATATTAAAAATCTCATTAGATCCTCTATCACTTGAAACACCAATAGGTGAAGAAGAAGATTCTCATTTAGGTGATTTCGTAAAAGATGATAAAACATTATCACCTGAAGAATATGCAATTAATGAAGTATTAAAAGATGAAATTGGAGAACTTTTACTTACATTAACAGAAAGAGAAGAACAAGTTATCAAATTAAGATTTGGTTTAGTAGATGGAACATGTAGAACACTTGAAGAAGTAGGTACAATATTTGGAGTAACAAGAGAAAGAATAAGACAAATAGAAGCAAAAGCATTAAGAAAATTAAGACATCCTTCTAGAAGTAAAAAATTAAAGGATTATTTGGTGGATTAATATGAGAATATCAAAGAGATTGTTAGCTATAACGGAGTTTATAGAAGAAAATGATAAAATAATTGATATAGGTTGTGATCATGCACTTTTAGATATATATTTAAAAGAAGAAATGCCTAGTGTAAGTATAATTGCTTCTGATATTCACGAAGGAGCAATTAAACAAGCAAAAAAGAATATAGAAAAGCATGAAATGGAAGATGAAATAGATTTAAGATTAGGTGATGGTCTTAAGATAGCAGAAGCATCTGAATATGATACTATTGTAATCGCAGGAATGGGATTTCATACAATAGTAGATATACTAAGCGAATCTAAAAAATTAAAAAATGTAAAAAAGATAATTGTTCAATCAAATACAGATGTAGTTAAATTAAGAAAAACTGTAATAAAAATAGGATATAAAATAACAAAAGAGAAATTAGTAGATGATAATGATATAGTATATACAATAATAGAATTTAGACCTGGCGAAGAAAAATATGATTACAAACAAATATATTTTGGACCAAGATTAATGGAAAATAAAGATGAATTATTCAAAGAATATTATTCTAAAAAACTATTGAAATATGAAAATTTATTATTACAATTACCATCAACTGATATATTCAATAGATTACATCATATGAAATTAATTAAAATAATAAAAGAAGAACTAGAATAGTTCTTTTTTTTATATAAAGAAACTAGGACCATCATCGTAGTTGATATCATCTTGCTTCTTGACAGTAATATTATTTTGTTCGTTGGTCTTAGTAAATTCATTAGCAACTTTAAAAATAGTTCTTGCATTATTTACAATAGGTTTAATCTGATACACAATGGGTATTGCTTGATTAACTATATTTAAAGTCTTTTGTGTATTGCTTAATAAATTCCCCCAATTAATAGTTTTTCTAGCAATTGGAGCAAGACTTTGCATAGGTGAATAGAATTGATTTGGAAACATATTACAACCTCCTAAATTATTATATGAAAGTATAAAAAAATGTTTAAAAAAATATATTACTGTGATATAATTAAAATATATATATAATAGGTTGGTGTGAATATGAAATTAGTAAAAAAAATATTTGTAAGTATTTATAATATATTTATATTTATAATTACATTACCATTTAATATTTTTAAATATTTGAATTTGGGATTTTATTATATAATAAAATTATTATTAAGAGAATCTCCAGAAAAAAAGAAACAAAGAGAAGAAAAAGAAAAGAAAAGAAGAGAGCAACTTGCTAAAGAAAAGAAACAAGCTGAAGAATATATTAGACAAAATCAAAATGAAGAACTTAAATTTTCTAAATATGGAGGAAATAATGAACAAGTAATTCATAGAGATAAAAAATTAACTAGAAAAGAAGCAAGAGAAGAACATAGAATAGCAAGAGATAAAATAAGAAGAGAAAAATTAAGACAGAAAGAAGAAGAAAGAAGACAACATAAGAGTATATTAGAACAATTAAAATCTAGAAGTTTCTTTGCAGTTCGTCAACAAAGAAAATTAGATGAAAAGAGAAAAACTTTAAGTCTTGATGTTAATGGTGAAGATGCAAAAAGAAGTGTAGAAAAAATTATATTTAGATATATTGCAAAGAATCCTAAAGGAAAAATTGAAAAAGGTATGTTCCAAGGATATTCTAAATTAGATGTGCATTCATATTTGCTTTCAGAAGGATATGAAGTATATGAAATAAAAGCACAAGCAAAAGCAACTATATTCAATACTGATTTAGGATTAAATAAACCAATTAAAAAATCTGCTTTAATATTCTATCTAACACAATTATCTACATATTTAAAAGCAGGTATACCAGTAGTAGAAGCAATTAAAATACTTTCTAACCAAGCAAAGAAAAAAATAGAACAAACTATATGGAAATCTGTTGTATATGAATTAACAATGGGTTCTACATTATCTGATGCAATGCTTAGATGTGGAAATAATGTATTTCCTAAGTTATTAATAAATATGGTAAAAACAGCAGAAATGACAGGTAATTTACCAGAAGTATTAGATGAACAAGTAGATTATTATAAACAAACTGAAAAATCAAGAAAAGAAATGGTAAATGCAATGATGTATCCAATCTTTGTATTTATATTTGCAATAGCTATTGTATTTTATATAATGCTTTATGTAATACCACAATTTGTTAGTATTTATGAAACAATTGGAACTGATTTACCATGGATAACACAAGCAATAATTAGTATGAGTGTATTCTTAAAAGCAAATATATTAATAATAGTATTAATAATAGCTTTAATTGTAGTATTATTTACAATAGCATATAAAAGAAGTGTTATATTTAAAGCTAGAGTTCAATCTTTATTAATGCATATACCTGTAATGGGACAAATTATAATTTATAATGAAGTAAATATGTTTACTAAAACATTCGCAACACTTATTAATAATAATATCTTTATAACTGATAGTATGGATATACTAGGAAGAATAACTGAAAATGAAATTTATAAAGGAATAATATATGATGCAGTAGATAGTTTATCAAAAGGTGAAACTTTATCTACAGCATTTAATGAACAATGGGCTTTCCCAGATATAGCATATCAAATGATTGTTACTGGTGAAAGAACTGGACAACTTGGAACAATGATGGAAAAAGTATCTGAATATTATCAAGAAGAACATTATAATGCAATTGCTAGAGTAAAAGCTTTAATAGAACCAGTTATGATAATATTCTTAGCAGTAATAGTAGGTGGAATATTACTTGCAATTATTATTCCAATGTTTAGTATGTATAATGACATCGTGTAAGGAGAACTTATGGAAGTATTAATATATAGTATAATAATATTTATAATAGGACTTTGTTTTGGGTCCTTCTTTAATGTAGTAGGGTATAGATTACCAAATAATATGTCAATTGTATATCCACCATCACATTGCCCTAATTGTGATCATAAACTTGGATCGTTAGAATTAATCCCAGTATTATCATATATATTTTTAGGAGGTAAATGTAAGAATTGTAAAAGTAAAATATCTTTATTCTATCCAACATTTGAACTTCTAACAGGAATATTATTTGTTCTTTGTTATTTATCATATAAAGAAGTATTCCCAGAATGGTTAAACATAATATATGCTTGTTTATTTACATCTGCAATGATAATTATAATGATAAGTGATATTAAATATATGATAATACCTGATGAAGTGTTAATATTTTTTGGAATAGTATTAGTTTTCTTAAAACTATTTATATCATATAAGGCTGGTAATATTCATACAATAATAGATGGTGGATATGAACTTATATTTATATTACTTGATGGACTTGTAATGTTTCTTGTAATGTATTTAATTAGACTTTTTGGTAATATGGCATTTAAGAAAGATTCGATGGGTGGAGGAGATATAAAAATGATGGCTTTTGTATCTATGATAATTGGATGGAAGTTATCAATAGTAGTTGTCTTTTTAGCATCATTTATAGCACTTCCTTTATCTATAATAAATATGTATAGAAAAAATGAACACATGTTACCATTTGGACCATATCTAGCAATAGCGGCACTTATATTAGTTATAGGAAAGATAGATTTTAATATGTTATTAAATTTATTGCAATAAAAAAATACATTTTTCAATGTATTTTTTTTATTGTTGAGTTTGTGGTTGAGGTTGAGGTTGAACTGGAGTAGGTTGTGGTTTAACAACAGGTTGTCCATTTTCATCAACTTCTTGATTTTCAAATCTTTCAATAACTACATCTTCAACATCAAGTTCAATTAATCTGATTATTTCTTCAAATGTAGTTAAACCTTTTGATACTTTTAATAAACCATCTTGTAATAATGTTTTAGCATCTTTATATACTAAAGCTTTTAACTCATCTTTTTTTACATTATTAGAAATAGCATCTCTAATATCTTCATTTATTAATAATACTTCATGGATAGGAATACGACCACTATAACCATTCATACAATGTTCACATCCATCTCCAGCCACATATATTTCTGGAAGTTCAACACCTAAATTCTTTTTAAATAAATGTTTTTGATATTGATTAGTTTGAACTTTCTTTCTACAATTTGGACATAACTTTTTAGCTAACTTTTGAGATACAATACCTTCTAGAGAAGCAGCAAGTAAATATCTTTCAACATTCATATCTAAAAGTCTCTCAATAGTATTAAGTGAATCGTTTGTATGTAGTGTAGATAATACTAAGTGACCAGTAATAGAAGCTCTAACGGCTATTTCAGCAGTTTCATCATCACGAATTTCTCCGATCATTATGATATCTGGGTCTTGTCTTAATATAGATCTAAGTACACTAGCAAATGTTAAACCAATTTCACTACTAACTTGTACTTGGTTAATACCAGGTAAATCCATTTCAACTGGATCTTCAACTGTGATTATATTTGATTCTTCTTTATTTAATCTTTGTAAAATAGAGTATACTGTAGTAGATTTACCAGTACCAGTAGCTCCTGTTATTAATATAATACCATTTGGTACAGTAATCATTTTTATTATCTTTTCATAATTTTCTTTAGTAAATCCTAGTTTTTCAAGTCCTTGAATACTCATAGAGTAGTCTAATATACGAATAACTATTTTTTCACCGCTATTAGTAGGTAATGAAGATACACGCATATCAAGAGGAACTCCATTTAATGATGTTTTAATCGCACCATCTTGAGGAAGTCTGTTTTCAGTGATATTCATACCAGCTATAATTTTTACTCTTGTTATTAAGTTTCTTTTATAATCGTTAGGTACAGTACAATAATCAACTAAAGTACCATCAATTCTTATTCTAACTTTTAAATTATCAGAAAGAGGGTCAAAGTGAATATCACTGGCCCTGTGTTTAGTTGCATCTATAATAATTTCGTTAACTATTTCAACAATAGGTAACTTTTCAAAATCAAAAACTTTAAGCATAAATATCTTCACCCTTTATATTCTTTTTTACACTAAATACTTTTTTCCTCTAGTATTATTTCATTAAATATTATATAATAGATTTATAATAATATCAAGATAGGGAGAGTTAAAAATGCAAAAAAATAATCAAGGATATATGCTTGCTGAAACAATAATAGCATTAACTGTTATCGCAACAGTAATTACAATGGTATATGCTATTACAATGAACAATTATATAAAGCAAAATAATGAACTTATAAAGTATAATACTGCAGAAGGATTATATTCTGCTAAGAATGTTAAAAAATATTTTTATACAAAAGAATTAGAATTTATTGAACAAGCTAAAAATAATGATTATATAGATATTACAAATGAAGATGCATCATTAATGAATGAATTAAGTATTAAAAAATTATATTTTTCTAAATATGTAATGACAAATTCATTGATAAATGAAAAAGTTTTTCCTTATCCTGTAAGAAAAGATTTAAATAGTATAAATCCATCAACAAGTAGTGATGAAGCTAAAAAATGTGGTTACAGATATATATTATTATTCAAAGATAATAGTTATTCAACAGTAGGGGTAAATTGTGTAGATTAGGAGAAATAGTATGAAAAATAATAAGGGATATACGTTAGTAGAATTATTAGTAAGTTTTTCATTAATAATGATAGTAATGATTTATTTAATTAGAACTATCGTTGTTTTAAGTGATAAAAATAATGAATTATTAAAATTACAAGAATATTCTGTATATGAAAATATATTATTAAATAAAGTATATAAAGATATAGATACATTGTATGATAGAGATAATTTACGCGCTGTTGATAATACAGGAAGTGTAACATTTAGTGAACTATCTAAAACAATGGAATTCGATACTACAAATAAAACTATAAGTTATGGTGGAATAATGTATGCATTACCAGATTATGTAGAATTTAGAGAAACACCATATACTTTAACCAAATTATCTGAAGGATATTTACTAACAATAAATTTAAAAATAGATAAACGAATAGATAAAAGTATGAGAATACTATATTATAAAAATCATAGACCAAAAGAAAATAATCCAAAACAGCAAGATTTTGCATATTCAGGAAGACCACAAGTATTCACAGCACCTAAATATGGAACATATAAAATAGAACTTTGGGGAGCTCAAGGTGGATCAACAAGTCAAAATAAAGGTGGAAAAGGTGCCTATACAAAAGGCAATATTTTTCTTAAAAAAGGCGAAAAATTATATGTATATATAGGTGGTAATAATGGATATAATGGTGGAGGAAGTTTATCTGGTGAATTAGAATATTCTACTGTTGGAGGAGGATCTACTGATGTAAGATTAGTTGGTGGATCATGGGATAATTCAGAAGGACTTGCATCAAGAATAATGGTTGCAGGAGCTGGAGGAGGAGCTTATTCTTATCCAGATAGTAATTTCTTATTTGATGGCGCAGCTGCAGGTACATTAACAGGATTATCAGGAACTGCAAATAATACTTGTATTTCAACAGGTGGAACTCAAACTTCTGGTGGAACTTGTTCTTCAAATTCTTCGGTATCAGGTTCATTTGGACATGGAGGAAATGGTTCAAGTGGAAGAGCATCTGGTGGAGGATCAGGATATTATGGAGGATCAGGAAGATATGATGCAGCAGGATCTGGTTCAGGAGCTGGAGGTGGTTCATCATACATATCAGGATATACTGGATCAGTAGCAATTACATCCGCATCTGATATTACACCTAAAGCTGGATGCTCAAATGGGACATCAGACATCGCTTGTTCATATCATTATAGTAATAAAATATTTACAGATGCCATAATGAAAGCTGGTAATGAAGAAATGCCTAGTCGTTTTGATGATGGATTAATGACCGGTAATGAAGGTAATGGATTTGCAAGAATTACATTAGTTGATGAAACTCAAACAGATTTTGATTATGATTATACAGGACATGAAGAAGTATTAACAGTACCATATTCAGGAACTTATAAGATAGAAACTTGGGGAGCACAAGGTGGAAATTCAACATATAATAATGCATCTTATGAGGGTGGATATGGAGCTTATTCAACAGGAACAATTGATTTAATAAAAGATGAACAAATATATATAAATGTTGGTGGCCAAGGTGGCGGATTTACTGCGAATAACAGTACTGCTACAGCTGATTCTAACACAGGTTATAATGGTGGTGGATATGGTGGTGCCACACCTGGAAATAGTACATATGCAGGTGGAGGAGGAGCTACACATATATCCTTCAAATCTGGCTTACTTAGAAATTTAAGTGATGATGTAGATGATATAATTATTGTTTCATCAGGTGGAGGAGGTTCTGGTGCACATGCTTCAGCACCAAGTTACTCTGGCCAAGGTGGTCATGGTGGAGGAATAAAAGGAAATAATGGTGTAAACGGAACTTGTTATAGTTTGGGACTTGGAGCAACTCAAACCGCAGCAGGTGGACATCAAACTTGTTCATCAGATGGTCATACTTATGGTTCTCATAATACAGCAGTATTTACAGGAGAATCTGGTTTTGGATATGGTGCTAGTTATAGTGAAGCATTAATAACTAGTGGAAATGCATATAGAACAGATGCTGGAGGAGGATCAGGATTATATGGAGGAGGTTCTGCTTGGCATTCGTCAGGTGGAGGAGGTTCTTCGTATATAGGAAATGAACTTCTATCTGATAAGCATATGACATGTTATAATTGTTCAACATCAAATGAAGAAGATACTAAAACAAATTCAGTAACATCAGTATCATCATCACCTATATCAGATCAAGCTAAAAAAGGTAATGGATATGCAAGAATATCTTTAGTACAAGAAAAAGAAGTTGTAAGACCACAAAAAATTGAATCAACATTTAACTATACTGGAAATGCTCAAACATTTACAGCTCCTGAATCTGGAAATTATAAAATAGAAGCTTGGGGAGCAAGTGGTGCTACTAAAACTGGTACAAATAAAGGAGCTTATACATCTGGAATAATAGGACTTACACAAGGGTCAGTATTATATATTTATGTAGGAGAACAAGGAAATATTACAAGAACTGTTGCCTTCAATGGTGGAGGTAAAGGTGGTTTAACAAATTCTTCTAGTTCAAATAATATAGGATCATCTGGAGGAGGAGCTACTGATATAAGACTTGTAAATGGTTCTTGGGATAATGCTGAAGGACTTGCATCACGTATAATGGTTGCAGGAGGTTCTGGTGGAGGAACAGTTGATGTTTATGAATCTGCTGGAGAAAATTCTATTGGAGGAGCCTTAATTGGAGGCTCTGGAGGATATTACTCAGGACATTCATATGTAAATCAAAATGGTAAAGGTGGAACTCAAATTGAAGGAGGTTCAGCTGGTAATAATCATTTTTCAGCAACTGGTACTAATAATCCTGGAACATTTGGAATAGGTGGAGATTCAGGAAGTACATCAGATGAAAAAGGTGCCGGAGGTGGTGGCGGAGGCTACTACGGTGGCGGTGCTGGAGGTAGTACTTTATCTGGAGGAAGTGGCCAAGGTGGTGGCGGAGGTTCATCATATATCTCTGGTCATAAAGGATGTATTGCTATAACATCTGCTAGTGATTTAACTCAAAGAACTGATTCATCTGGTAGTACTTGTTCAGTTGAAAGTGCTGCTACTGATTCTAAGTGTTCAGAACATTATTCAGGTAAAGTATTCTCATCTACTGTTATGAAGGCTGGTAATGAAGAAATGCCTACTCATAATGGTAAATCTACTATGACTGGTAATAGTGGTAATGGATATGTTAAGATAACATTAATAAGAAATTAGATTTAAAGTGTATACCTTTAAATCTTTTTTATTGCTTTTTTTAGCAAAATAATATATAATCTTAATGAGTTTGGAGTGATATCATGCTTATTAATCTTAGTAAATTAATAACTAATATATCTGATGAAATTACATTTAATGACGAAGTAGAAATTGATAAGAGTTATTTAGAAAATACTGATATTAGAGATATTAGTAAGGTAAAAGTAGAAGGTTCTATTAGACCTTATGAAAATAATTTTGAACTTAATATGAATATAAAGTGTACACTTACTTTAATATGTAGTATTTCACTTAAAGATGTAAAATATGATGTAGATATCGATGTAAATGAAGTAATTGGAGAATCAACTGATGAAGTAGAAATTGAAGAAAATAACAAAATTATTAATAATACTATTGATTTAATTCCAATTATATGGCAAAATATTATATTGGAAGTACCTTTGAAAGTTATTTCTCCAGATGTCAAGAGAGAAAATCTTGAAGGAGACGGATGGAAATTTGTAACTGAGGAAAAGGTAGATAATAAGGATATTGATCCAAGATTAGAAAAATTAAAAGATTTTTTAAACGAATAAGGAAGGAGTGTATATAATATGGCAGTACCTTTTAGAAAAATATCTAAAACAAGCGGTAGAATGAGAAGAACACATTACAAAGTAGAAGCTAATGGAACAGTTAAATGCTCAAATTGTGGTGCAGATATAAGATCACATAGAGTTTGTCCAGAATGCGGTTTTTATAAAGGAAAAAATGTAGTGGAAAAAGAAGAAGCAACTAAATAGTTGCTTTTTTTTATTTATAAAATATTGTATAATTATTTATACGAGGTATAATATATGGCAAAATTAATATTTAAATATTCGACAATGAATTCAGGAAAAACTATAGACTTAATTAGAACAGCACACAATTATGAAGAAAATAATTGTAAAGTATTAGTATTAAAACCTATTGTAGATACAAAAGGAAATGATAAGATTGTAACTAGAATAGGGCTTGAAAGAAAAGTAGATATATTAATAAAAGAAGATGATTCAATAATAAATATATTAAAAGGAAAATTAGAAGATATAAAATGTATACTTATAGATGAATCTCAATTCTTAAAACAAAATCAAATAGATGAATTATTTATAATAACAAAAGCAATGGATATTCCTGTAATATGTTATGGACTTAGAAATAATTTTAAATTAGAATCATTTGAAGGTAGTCGAAGATTACTTGAAATATCAGATACACTTGAAGAATTTAAAACTTTATGTTTTTGTGGTGATGTTGCAAGATATGCTGGTAGAAAAGTAAATGGAGAATATGCTGTTGAGGGAGAAGAAATTGTAATAGATGGAACAACTGATGTAGAGTATGTTCCATTATGTGGTAAACATTATTTAGAAAATGTTACTAAAATAAATTTAGATAAAATAAAAGAAGATTTAAAATAAAAAGGATGTGTTTTTATGAGTAAAGTAATAATTGTTGGCGGTGGATTTTCTGGTGTAATAAGCGCTATAGAAGCAGCAAAAAGATATAAAGATGTAACAATAATTGAAAGAAATTCTGAAATATTAAAAAAATTATTAATGACTGGTAATGGAAGATGTAATTATTTTAATGAAAATCAATCACTTGATAATTATCATTCTTATAATGAAGAGTTAATAAAAGATATTATTAATAAAGAAACATTAGATGAATTAAATAAATTTTATGAAGAAATAGGAATATATCCTAAAATAAAAAATGGTTATTATTATCCATTTTCAAATCAAGCATTATCTGTTAAAAATGCACTTGTTAATAAATTAAAAGAATTAAATGTAAATATAATTACTGATTATTATGTAGAAGATATAAAGAATGAAAATAATGAATTTATAATTAATGATGAAATAAAATGTGATAAATTGATAATTAGTACAGGATCAAAAGCATATCCTAAAACAGGATCAGATGGAAATGGCTATAATTTATTAAAAAAATTAGGATTAAAGATAAGTGAAATAAATCCTGCGTTAGTATCACTAGTATCAGATGATAAAAATTTAAAAGATTTATCAGGAGTTAGATGTGATGCTAAAATATCATTTTATTCAGATGATAAATTTATTAAATCAGAAGAAGGAGAGCTTCAATTAACTGATTATGGTATAAGTGGAATATGTGTATTTAATTTAAGTCATTTATTTTATAGAATAAAAGGTAAAAAGAAAGTATTAATTAATTTTATGCCATTTATAGATAATGAAGTAGATTTAATTAAATATTTAGATAATAGAAATAATATAATGAATAATAAAAAAGTAAGTGAACTTTTAAACGGAATACTTAATAATAAAGTAATAAAAGCTATTATAAAGAAAAGCAATATAAATGACATATCTTATAAAAGTTTATCGTTAATAGAAAAAGAAAATTTATGCAATGCAATATTAAAATATGAAATGAATATATTATCAACAAAATCTTTTGATAAAGCTCAAACTTGTATGGGAGGAGTATATTTAAGTGAAATAGATACTCATACAATGAAAGTAAAAAATATAGATAATTTATATATAACAGGAGAAGTACTTGATTGTGATGGAGTATGTGGTGGATATAATTTAACTTTTGCATTTATAACAGGTTTTAAAGCAGGAACTAATATATGATTAGAGTAAGACAAGTAAAAGTATCTATATTAGAAGATAATATAGATAAGTTAAAAGAAAATATATTAAAAAAATTAAAAGTAAATGAGAAAATAAATGATATAAAAATAGTAAAAAAATCAATAGATGCAAGAGATAAAGAAAATATATATTATGTATATGAAGTTGATGTAGATATAATAGATAAAAATATTAAATTTAATAATGATATACTAAAGACTCCAAACGAAGAATATAAATATTCTAAAACAGGAACAAAAATTATGAAGGAAAGACCAATAATCGTAGGTAGTGGTCCATCTGGATTATTTTTAGGATATATGCTTTCTATAGAAGGTTTTAAACCAATAATAATAGAAAGAGGAGAAAAGGTAGAAGATAGAATTAAAACAATAGAAAAATTTTGGAAAACAAATAAATTAAATAAAAACTCTAATATCCAATTTGGAGAAGGTGGCGCAGGAACATTTTCTGATGGTAAATTAAATACTTTAGTAAAAGATAAAGATTTTAAAATGAAAAAAGTATTTGAAATAATGCAAGAAAATGGCGCACCAAAAGAAATATTATATGAAAGTAAACCTCATATAGGAACAGATAAATTAATAGAAATAGTAAGAAATATAAGAAATAAAATAATAAATAATGGTGGAGAATTTAGATTTAATACATGTTTAACAGATATAAACATAGAAAATAACGAAGTAAAATCTATAATTGTAAATGATAATGAAGAAATATTATGTGATAATTTAATATTAGCTTTAGGACATAGTGCTAGAGATACTTTTAGAATGTTAAATGAAAAAGGTATAAAAATGATATCTAAACCATTCGCAGTAGGTATAAGAATTCAGCATGAAGCAAATTTAATAAATAAAGCTATGTATGGAAAATATTATGATAAATTACCAGTCGCATCATATAAATTAACATATAAAGCAAAAGATAATAGAGGAGTTTATTCATTTTGTATGTGTCCAGGAGGATATGTAGTTAATTCTTCTTCAGAAAATGAAAAACTTGTAATAAATGGAATGAGTAATTATAAAAGAGATTCTAAAAATTCAAATAGTGCTATTATAGTTACTATAGACTCTAATGATTATGGTAATGAGTTATTTGATGGAATTAAATTTCAAGAAGAATTAGAAGAAAAAGCATATAAGATAGGTAATGGTTTAATACCAAGTCAAAATTATATAGATTTTAAAAACAATAAAATATCTGATAAATTAGAAATAGAACCTGAATTTAAAGGAAATTATTATTTATCTAATATAAATGATATATTACCTAAATATATATGTGATGATTTAGTAGAAGGAATAGAATATTTTTCTAGTAAAATAAAAGGTTATAATAGTGGTATAGTAAGTGCAGTAGAATCAAGAACATCTTCGCCTATAAGAATACTTAGAGATGATAATTATATGACAAATATAAAAGGAATATATCCAATAGGAGAAGGAGCAGGTTATTCAGGAGGAATAACAACATCTGCGATGGATGGCATAAGATGTTTTGAAAAAATAATTTCAATATATGAAAAATAAAAGTTGTGGTATAATATACACAACTTTTTTAAGGGGGGATAAGTATGACATATATAGATTTTGATGGAGTAATACTTGATACAGAAGAATTATTGTTTGAAGAATGGAGAAAAAATCCAGATAGACATAAATTACCTGAATCAGTAAAAATAGAATATATAAAAAAAGCTGATTGGGAATATATATTAGAAAACTCTCCTATAATAAGAGATTCAATATATATATTAAGACAATTAGATCCAGAAAAAAATGCAGTGTTAACACGAGTACATTCACTTGAAAATGAAGGTGCTGAAAAAATAAAATATCTAAGAAGAAAATTAGTAGAACTTCAAATAATACTTGCTCCTTATAATTTAAGAAAAGATGAAGTAGTAGAAGCACACAAGAATATATTGATTGATGATAGTTTAAGAAATTTAAGTGAATGGAAAAAAGCTGGAGGTTATCCGATATTTTTTGATTTAAATGATACAGGTAAAGATCCATGGGGATCTAATCTTGAAGATTATCATTATCAAAAAATACTTAGATTAGATGAAAAAAACGTAAATAAATGTCAAAAATTTTGACATTTTTTTTGTTTTATAGTACCATAACCCTAAAGAAATGGGGGATCATTTGTGATTGAAAAAAGTAATTACAAGCCAACTAATAAAAGAATGTATGATTATATGAGAGATGCTAATCTAGATTATCTAGATTCTAATGCGTTAACATATTTTCAAAACACAATGAAATTTAAAGAATTTTTAGGAAAAATAGACAGGTCAGCAACATCGTTTAGAATATTAGATATTGATAAAGGGGACTTTGTTCCTGTAATTTCACCTGATATTCCACAAGGTGTTATTTCTATCTATGGATTAAATAAGATAGGAGCAATTCCTGATATGTTACCAGTTATGGCTTCTGAAGATGAATTTACTCATTATTTAAAAGAAGTACCTTGTAAAAAAATAATAGTATTTAGAGATATGTATCCAAAAATAAAACCAATATTACGTAAAGCAGGTATTGATAAATGTATTATTATCTCACCACTTACATATTTGGATATGTCAAAAATGCCAAAACCTGAATTAAAAGATGCATTTATTAATTTAAAAAAAGAATTACAAACTAAATCTTTATTTGGTAAGAAAACCATATCGTGGGAAGATTTATTAAAATTATCAGAAAATGAAAAAATGGTAGAATCTGCAAGTCTATCAATGGATGATGTTGCAATGTTATCGCACACTGGTGGTTCAACAGGAGTTCCAAAAGCAGCAGAAATGACTAATGAAAACTTTAACGCAATGGTTGAAGAATTTAAAAATCTTAATCTAGATAATTTTAAAAGAGGAGATAAAATATTAACTATTTTACCTTTATTTATAAATTATGGAGCATGTAGTAATATTCATATGCCACTTAGTTTAGGTATTGAAACAATTATACATCCAACATTTGATGCAAAAGAAGCATATGATTTATTTAATATGTATAAACCAAATATATTTATGTGTGTTGCAGATTACTTTGAAAAAATGCTTGAAGATCCAAGATTTAATGGAATGGATTTATCATTCTGGAAATCAGCAGTATATGGTGGCGCACCAATGAATCCTGAAAAGAAAAAATTATTTGACCAATTTTTACATGAACATGGTGCAGTAAATACTTACTTATTTAATGGATATGGTATGACTGAATCATGTGCAACAATATTAACTGAAAGACCATCTTTAGATGATGGACAAATAAAATTATTAAGATTACCTGATATAGATATTAAAACTATAGATAAGGATGGTAAAGAAACAAAAAGAGGAGAAGCAGGTGAATTAATCGCATCTGGACCAACAATGATGAAAGGATACTATAATAATCCTGAAGAAACAGAAAATGTATTTATAGTAGATGAAAATGGTAAAAGATGGTTAAGAACAGGAGACTCTGCTATTATACATGAAGACGATTCTGTAACAGATATTACAAGAATTAAAAGAATGCTTCCATGTGTTGATATTACAAATGGAGCAGTATGTAAGGTATACCCAGATAATATAGAAAACATAATTAGTAAAAGTGATTATGTAGAAAAAGCTGTAGTATCTTGCTTAGAAGATAAGTATAGAATTAATATACCAATGGCCTTCATTAAATTAAAAGATGGAGTATCTGAAGAAGAAGCACTTGCAGATATAAAGGAAAAATGTTTAGAATTAAATGGTTATTCTAGACCATATCATTTCTTCTTTGTTGATAGAATTAAATATAATAAAAGTCAAAAAGTAGATTTACCTTACTATAATTCATTATTAACTTCAGAAATATTAGAACAATATGAAGAAGAAACATATGATCAAAAGGGTAAAAAATTAGCAAAAAAGATGTAAAACACATCTTTTTTTTTAATAATTATGATATAATGTTAAAAGAATAGAAGGTGTATATTTTGATATCAAGTTTTTATATACAAATTACAAGTTTAACTTTCATGATTTTATTAGCAATAATATTTTTTACTAAATCAAGAATAAAATCAACTGAAATAGCATATTTTAAATATTTATTATTAACAGTAATAGGAGAATTAATACTAGAACTATTATTAGATTTAACTATACCAATGAATAATAGTATATTAAGTGATTATGTTTTTAAAATATATTCAGCTTCTTTATTAGTATTTGATTCATTATTTACAAGTTATATATTCAGTTTAAAGCCTGATAGAAAGAATAAAAAAAGAGAAAGTCTTATTTTAAAAATAGTGTTATTAGTAACTATTTTTGTAACAATAATATTACCAGTAGACTTAATAAATAATGGAAAAGTTGCATATGCATCAGGACCAGCTGTTTCCTTTTTAACAGCAGTAGTAACACCAATATATTATTTGATATGGTTAATATTTATTATTAAAAATAAAAAGAAAATAAGATTTGTTAAAATCACTCCAGTAATATTATCATTATTAGGATCATTAGTAGTATTTATAATACAATCTATTTGGCCAGGATTAATTATTACATTAACTGTAGAATCATTAACAATTTTCTTATTATATTTTACAATAGAAAATCCAGACTTAAAATTAATAGAACAATTAAATTTAGCAAAGGAACAAGCTGATAAAGCAAATAGAGCAAAGACAGAATTCTTATCAAGTATGTCACATGAAATAAGAACTCCACTTAATGCTATAGTAGGATTTTCTAATTCATTAAATGAAAACCCTAATTTACCAGAAGAAGTTAAAAATGATGTAAAAGATATATTAACTGCATCTGATAATTTACTTGAAATAGTAAATGGTGTACTTGATATATCAAAGATAGAAGCTAATAAAATAGAAATAATTAAAAAAGAATATGATACTAAAAAAGTATTTGATGAACTTATCAAATTAACAAAAGTAAGAATTGGTGAAAAACCAATTGAATTTGAATCAAAAATTGATGAATCAATACCTAGAGTGCTATATGGAGATAATGTTAGAGTAAAACAAGTAATACTTAATTTACTTACAAATGCTGCTAAATACACTGATCAAGGTAAGATAACATTTAAAGTTAATTCTGTTATAAAAGATGATGTTATAAGATTGATTATATCAGTAGAAGATACTGGTAAAGGAATAAAACCAGAAGATATAAATAAATTATTCACTAAATTTGAAAGATTAGATGAAGAAAGAAATACAACAATAGAAGGAACAGGACTTGGACTTGCTATTACTAAGAGATTACTTGAATTAATGGGTGGAAGAATAGTAGTACAAAGTGTATATGGAAAAGGATCTAAATTTACTGCAACAATAGATCAAAAAATTGTAAAAAATCCAACAATTAATTTAGAAGAAACTACTACTTTAGAAGAACAAATAGATTTGACTGGTCAAAAAGTATTAGTAGTAGATGATAATAAACTAAATATAAAAGTTGCTACAAGATTACTTGAAGCATATAAATTAGATATAACTTCTGTGTTAAGTGGTGAAGAAACATTAGAGCTTCTAAAGAAAGATAATAGTTTTGATATTATATTACTAGATGATATGATGCCAAAAATGAGTGGTACTGAAACACTTAATCATATTAAAACTGATAACTTATATACAGGACCAATAGTAGCATTAACTGCGAATGCTTTAACAGGTATGAAAGAAAAATATATAGAAGCTGGATTTGATGATTATTTAGCTAAACCAATAGAAAAAGCAGAACTTGACAGAGTATTAAAAAGATATTTAAAAAAATAATAAATATGTTAATGATAATAGGAGGATGTAGTTATGGATAGAAGTTTTTTAGAAAGTAATGGAGTAGATGTAGAAAAAGGGTTAGAACTTTTAGGTGATATGGATATGTATAATGAAACAATGGAAGATTTCTTAAGTGAAATTAATGAAAAATATCCAAATGCAAAAGCATATAAAGAAGCAGGAGATATGCCTAATTATGCAATATTAGTTCACTCAATAAAAAGTGATTCTAAATATTTAGGTTTTACTCATTTAGCTGATTTAGCATACGCTCATGAACTAAAAAGTAAAGAAAATGATATAGATTTTGTAAATAATAATTTTGCTGAATTAGAAACAGAAATAAATAGAATTATTAGTGTTGCAAAAAAATATTTAGGGAAGGAGTAACAGTATGGAAGATTTAGTTTTAATGCCAAATGTATCAGAAAAAACTATATTAGTAGTAGATGACTCAAATATTACTAGAAATTTAATTGAAAAGGTATATAAAGATCAATATAAGATTTTAATGGCTGCTAATGGAAGAGAAGCTATTGATATTGTAGATACAATGCCAGAAGGATCTATAGTAGCAATTTTACTTGATTTAAATATGCCTGGTGTAGATGGATTTGCTGTTTTAGATTATTTTAAAGAAAAGGGTTTATTTGAAAAAATACCTGTATCTATAATCACAGGTGATTCATCAAAAGCAACAATTAACAAAGTATTCTCATATAATGTAGTGGATGTATTAATTAAACCATTTAGTACATTTGATATAGAAAAAATAGTATCAAAAATGGTTCGTTAGGAGGAAGTAAAAGTGGCAAAAAAAGGAAATACAGATCAATCAATAATGGGTATAGAATATAAATGGGAAGTATTATTACTTTATCTATTATTTGGTGGATTATTAGGGTTCATATTTTCTTTTATGAAAGACAAAAAAGTATCAAAAAAAATAAAATTTCAATATAATCAATCAGGAACTATGTTTATAGTATTATTTGTTTTAGGAGCAGTTTCAAGAGCAAGTAATTTCTTGATTGATTTCGGTATAATATCAGGTCTTTGCTATATGTTAGATGTTGTAGTAGTTGTATTTGCAATTATAACTATTGTAAAAGCATTTAGTGATGAAGAATACGAGATGCCTATAATATCTGATTTATCAAAAATGATCTGGAAATAAGTATTACAATTTGTTTACTTTAATGACTAAATATTTAGTCATTTTTTTCTTTTATATGATATACTTATAATAGGGTGAGAAAAATGAAAGTAATTATTGCAGCAGCTGGCACAGGGGGACATATTAATCCAGGTATAGCAATTGCTAACATAATAGAGAAAAATTATCCAAATAGTGATATTAGATTTATAGCAACAGGAAAAGAATTAGAAGAAGATTTAATATCAAAAGGTGGATATAAATCATATGCAATACAAGCATATGGATTTAAAAAAAGTTTGACTATAGAAAATATTAAAAATGATATTAAAACTATTAAAGGTTTTAAACAAGCAAAGAAAATATTAGAAGAATTTAAACCTGATATTGTTATAGGTACAGGTGGATATATATGTGGAGCAGTTATATCATCCGCTAAAAAATTGGGAATCCCTACATTACTTCATGAAAGTAATGCATATCCAGGATTAGCTATAAGATTATTATCAAGAAAAGTTGATACAATTTTAGTAGGAATACAAGAAGCTAAAGAAGGTTTAAAACATGCTAAAAGAGTAGTTTATACTGGAACTCCAACAAAAGTAAAACCACTAAATTTGTCTTTATCAGATAAAAAACGAATTATTAAAGAATTAAATATAAGTGATAAACTTCCAATATTACTTGTATTTGGTGGGAGTCAAGGTGCTAAAAAAATAAATGATTGTGTTATTAATATTATAGAAAACTTTATGAATAAAGATTATCAAATAGTATGGTCTACAGGAGCAGTTCAATACGATGTTATAAAAGAAGAATTAAATAAGAAAAATATAGATATAGAAAATATTAAAAATGCTAAAATACTTCCATATATATATAATATGGATGAAGTAATGAGTATAAGTGATTTAGTAGTAGCTAGAAGTGGCGCACTTACACTAACAGAACTTGCACTTTTAGGAAAACCAGCTATATTTATACCACTTCCATCGTCAAGTGCAAATAGACAAGAAGATAATGCGAGAGTATTTGAAAAACAAGGTGCAGCTAAAATAATATTAAATACAGAAGTAACAAGTGATAATTTAAATGAAATGATAGAATCAATAATATTAGATAAAGATAAATTAAAAGAAATGTCTTTAGCATCTAGTAAATTAGCAATAACTGATGTTGAAGATAGAATATTAAATGAAATTAAAAGATTAATAAAAGAATAGGAGGAATATTATGGCAAGACATAAGAAAAAAAGAAAATTAAAATTGTCTAGAATTTTCTTAGTTTTAGTAGTGCTTGCTATAATAGGATTTATAATAGACTTTTTTGTAAGAATCCCTGTACGAGGGTATTATATAAGTGGGAATACCTATTATACAGATTGGCAAATATTAGAAAAAACTGGTCTTGATAAATATCCATCTTTTGCATTAACAAGTTCATTTAGTGTATCTCAAAAAGTAAAAAATGATGATCTTATTAAAAAAATAAAAATAAAGAAAACTTTTACTGGAATGTTTAATGTAATAGTTGAAGAAAATAAAATTTTATTTTATGATGCTAATAAGAAAAAATCTATATTAGAAAATGGTAAAGAATCTTCAGTATATATAGAAAATTCACCGGTTTTAGTTAATAGTATTGATGATAAAAAAGTATATAAAAGACTAATAACAAAAATTCCAAATTTAAATGAGAATATAATGAGTAATATTTCTGAAATAAAATATGATCCAAATGACATAGATAAAGAAAGATTTTTATTTGCTATGAACGATGGAAATTATGTATATGTAACATTAAGTAAAATATCAAATATAAATAGTTATTTAGAGATTTCTAATACTTTAGGAGATAAAAATGGAATATTATATTTAGATTATGGTAATTATTTTGTTCCTAAAGAGTAAAATCTCTTTTTTTTTTTCTAAAATTATAGTATAATATACTTACAATAGAGGAGTGGATTTAATGAGAAAGATATTTTCATCTATGGATATTGGTTCAAACTCAATAAAAATAGTAGTATGTGAATTCTTTGAAAATAAATTAAATGTTTTAGCGTCTACTAATTATCCATCAAGAGGAATAAAAAATGGAGAAGTAATAGATGAAAATTTAGTAAGAGAAACTCTAAAAAAAGCAATTAATCAAGTAAATACATCTTTAGGATTAAAAATAGATAAAATTATCATAAATGTTCCAATAGAGGAATCTGAATATATGATAAATGATGGAGAAGTAACAATTACTAATTCAGATAAAATAGTAACTGGAAATGACATGGTAAATGCTCTTCAAACATCAATATATAATAAAATACCAAAATCAAGAGAACTTGTAACAATTCAACCAATGAAATATAGAATTGATACAATAGATCAAGATATAATGTCACCAAGAGGACTTAGAGCAAATAAATTATCAGTAACATCTATGTCTATGACAGTACCAAAAAAGAATATATATAAAATAATATCTATATTACAAGAATTAAAAATAGAAGTAATTGATATATTGTTTGGTGTAATAGGAGATTATTTCACATTTAAAAATAACCAAACTGATAAGTCAGTTGTAGGTGTTATAAATATAGGTGAAGATAAAACAGAAATAGCAGTATTTAAAAATGGAATAATATATAATTCAAAACAGGTAAAGTCAGGTGCATGTTTAGTAGATAACGATATATCTTATATATATAATATTACAAATACTCAATCAAAAAAGATGAAAGAAGTATTTTCACTAGCACATAAAGATTTCGCATCAACATCTGATGTATATGAAATAACAGATAAGACAGGTATAAAGACAAAAATAAATCAATTAGAAGTAAGTGAAATTACTATGAATAAGCTAAAAGAAATTTTAGAAATTTCAAAAAAAGGCTTAAATGACTTAACAAAAAAAGAAATTAGTTATATAATAGTTACAGGTGGTATAGTTAATATGCCTGCATTTGATATCTTGTGTAAAGAGGTATTAGGTGATAATATAATTTCAGGACCTATAAAGATAATTGGAGTACGAGATAATAGTTATTCTCAAGCAATAGGTATGATAAAATATTTTATAGAAAAATTAAATATTCGTGGAAAAGAATATACGATGTTTGATGATGAAAAGCAATTAGAATTAATAGAAAATAGAAGAAGCAATACAGGTAATAGCAATTCAGTCTTTGGAAAGTTTTGGGGTTACTTATTTGATAACAAGGAGGATTAATTATGGAATTCGATCAATTAGCAAAAATTAAAGTAATAGGTTGCGGTGGTGGAGGAAACAATGCCGTTAATCGAATGATAGAACAAGGTGTACAAGGTGTAGAATTTATAGTAGCTAATACAGATTTACAAGTATTAAATTCATCGAAAGCACCAGTTAAAATTCAACTTGGTACAACTGGTCTTGGTGCAGGAGCTAATCCAGAAGTTGGAAGAGAAGCTGCTCTTGAATCAAAAGATCAAATCGTTGAAGTATTAAAAGGTGCAGATATGGTATTTGTAACTTGTGGAATGGGTGGAGGTACTGGTACAGGTGCTGCTCCAATAATTGCTGAAATAGCTCAAGATTTAGGAGCTTTAACAGTAGGTATTGTTACTAAACCATTCTCATTTGAAGGTAGATTAAGAAGTGAACATGCTGCTAAAGGTATTGAAGCATTAAGAGAACATGTTGATACATTGATTGTTATTCCAAATGATAAATTAAGAGATATAATAGATAAAACAACACCAATGTTAGAAGCATTTAAAGAAGTAGATAATGTACTTAGATTAGGTGTACAATCTGTATCTGATTTAATTGCGGTTACAGGACTTGTAAACTTAGACTTTGCTGATGTAAAAGCAGTAATGGAAAATAAAGGAGATGCTTTAATTGGTATAGGTGTTGCAACTGGTGCAAATAGAGCAGTAGAAGCAGCTAAACAAGCAGTTAGTAGTCCATTACTTGAAAAAGATATCAGAGGTGCTACAGATGCAATTATTAATATTACTGGTGGAAAGAGCTTAAGTTTATTTGAAGTAGAAGATGCTGTACAAGTTGTAAGAGAATCTTCAGGAACAGATATTAATACAATATTTGGAGCAGTTATTAATGATACTTTAGAAGATGATATAGTAGTAACAGTAATTGCAACTGGATTTGATAAAGTAGGAGATCCACTTCCAGATTCACCTAAGATGACAACTCAAGTAATAGAAATGATGGATGATGATTCATCTGATTCAGATGATGACATGTATGATATACCTGAGTTTTTGAGAAATAGAAGAAGTTTATAAAAAGACCTTTAGGTCTTTTTTTACGCATAATTTACGCAATTTAATTATTAATAAGTATATATTTAAAATAAAATGGTATAATTTATAAGAAGAGGTGTAAATATGAAAAGCAAAACATTATCGATAATATTAATAATAATAGTATTATGTTTAAGTGGATATATAGTATTTGATAAAATGATTGATAAAGAAAATGCAGAAATAAAAAAGGACAAAGAAAAACAATTAGAAAATGTAGGAAGCTTAACTTCTGAAGAATTATATGATGTTCAACAATTTTTAACAACATCATCTGCACAAGATTTTTTAAAAGTTTATTTTAAGAAACCTTCTGAAATAAATATGAATCAAGTATTAAAATATAATTCTATGCGTTCTTTAGAACAAGCTAAAGGGGATAGAAAATATTATTGTGAAGTAATGAAATTAGATACATGTGATGGAGAAGTTCCATTTGAGGGAGATATTTCATTGTATAAAAAAGAAACTATAGAAGATTATTTTAAAGATTATACTGGAGAAACAATAGAGGTATTAAAGAAATCTTTATTACCTAAATATTATAGTGAAAAAGATGAAGCATATTTTAATGTGTCTAGTGATGCATATGAATCAACTATATATGTACTAAGTGGTACTAAAAATAAGAATTTATATTATGTAAATTATTTAGGAACTGCATTTGAAGATGATGAAAGTACAATTAAACCAATAAAAAGAAAAGTAGTGTTAAAAAAATCTGGTGGTTCTAGATATGGTTATTACTTTGTTTCAAACAAAAAGTTAGATTAAAAAAAAGATACTTAACGTATCTTTTTATATTGCTCTCATACTATTTTGATTTTTAAAAGGATTCTTTTTATCAATTCTATCATAGAATAATTTACCGTTAAGGTGATCAAGTTCATGTTGGAATGCTATAGATAATTCTTCTCTTAATCTTATAGTTTGCTTATTACCATCCATATCATAGTATTCAGCTCTTATTCTAGCACTTCTAGGAACAATACCTTCAATTTCACGATTTATACTTAAACATCCTTCGCCACCATCAACATATATCATTTCTTCTGATTGACTAATTAATTTTGGATTTATAAAAATATAATTTTCAAATTTTCCTTCTTCATATTCATAAACTATTACAAATATTCTTTTATCAATACCAACTTGAATAGCAGATAATCCCATACCTGGTCTTAAATCGTATTTTTTAGCTTCTTCTTCAATTTGGCTTAAAGTAAGCATTTCAATCGCATCTTCAATAAATTTTTTATATTTATCTTCAAGAGGGAATGTAACTTCAGTACTTACTTTTCTAATTCTTTTATCATATTCATCAATAATATCTTTATTTCTTATCACTTTAACCACCTCAAATTTAGTTATATTCTAACATAAAATTATAAAAAAGTAAAAAAATATGAATAAAATTTCATCTTTTATATAAAAAAAGACATAAAAGTCTTTTTTTATTAATTAGATCTGTTGAAGAATCCCGCACCAATAACTATTACAAGTAGTATAAATAATACTAATATTATAGATGATGCATATCCTGAATTGTATCCATAACCAGTATTTATAGGATATACATATCCACCTTGATTAGGGTAACAAGAGTTGTTGTTATATCCATAACCACCATAACCGTAATAATACATAATATACCTCCTTTTTATTTTCTACTATATTGTATTAATTATGTAAATAAAATGTTATTTAAATTACCTAAATATATGTAAAATTATTTATTTATGGTATTATTAATATAAGGAAGGTATGAATATGATAAGAATATTTAATAAAATGGATAAATCATTATTACTTTTAACAATAGTTATGTTTGTATTTGGATTATTCATGATACTAGATGCATCAAGTATGAAATCTTTCTTAGTATATGGAGAGAATACTAAATATTTTTCTAAACAATTAATAACATTAGTAGGTGCATTAATAGTATCAATATTTGTATTTTGTACGCCTTTAAAAAGATATAGAAGATTAATATATTTAGCGTGCGCAGCACTTATATTTATGCTTATAGCATTACTTGTAGCAGGACTTGCTACTAACGGATCAAAAAGTTGGTTCTTTATTGCAGGATTTGGTGTACAACCAAGTGAATTTGCAAAAGTAGTATTAATATTATTTACTGCACTTTATTATCAAAAAAATATAAAAAGATTGGATAATATTGTAGTAGCGGCAGTACCAGTTACTTTAGGTGCTATATTTACATTATTAACATTATTACAACCTGATGGTGGGACAGGATTAATATTATTTTTTATAACAGTATTATTGTTTTATTCATCACCAGTTTCTAATGAAATAAAAAAGAAAGCAACAATATTAGGATTATCAATCGCAGTATTTGGTTTATTAGTAATGTTAATTACTGGTAAAACACCTCTTTCAAGTATGCAACAAGGAAGGTTTAATTATAAAAAACCATGTACTAGATATCAAGAAGAAACAGGATACCAAGTATGTAATGGATATATAGCAATAAATAATGGAAAATTATTTAGTATACAACCAGGTAATAGTAAACAAAAATATTTATACTTACCAGAAGCATATACAGATTTTATATTTCCTATAATAGTAGAAGATATGGGATTAATCACAGGTGTAATAGCAATATTAATATATGCAATAATAATTATAAGAATATTAGTAATAAGTCAGAGATCTTGTAATTTACAAAATTCTATTATATGCTACGGCGTGGCTTGTTATATAGCACTCCATGTAATAATTAATTTGACAGGTGTCTTAGGATTATTACCATTAACAGGTGTACCACTTCCATTCTTATCATATGGAGGATCATTTGCATTAACACTTGCAATAGGATTAGCACTAGTTCAAAGAGTATCAATTGAAAATTATAATTTTAATCAAAAAAAAGTACTTAAATAGTACTTTTTTTAATGGATTTTTATTATTAAAAGCAAATAATATATTGAAAGGAGAATATATGGAAAAAATAAAAGAAAATTTAAAATATATAATACCAATATTTATATTAGTTATTATATCTGTAATAATAGTTATATTATATTATCCAAAAGAAGAACCAAAAGCACAAATAGTTAAAGTAAAAAAACAAATTTCAAATAAAGAAGTAAAAGAGGAAAAATATTATTATGTAGATATAAAAGGTGCGGTTAATAATCCAGGAGTCTATAAACTAAAGGAAGATTCAAGAGTAATAGATGCAATAAATAATTCTGGAGGATTAAAGGAAAATGCAGATACAAGTATAATTAATCTTAGTAAAAAGATAGAAGATGAAATGGTAATAATAATATATTCAAAAGAAGATTTACAAAAATATAAAGATAATTTATCAACTAAAAAAATAGAAGATGAAATAAAAAAAGAAATAATATCTATAGATAAAAATAACAAAGCAGAAATTAATATCGATTTAAAAGAAGATAATAGTAAGATAAATATAAATACTGCTAGTAAAGAAGAACTGACTACATTACCAGGAGTAGGAGAAAGTAAAGCAGAAGCAATAATAAAATATAGAGAAGATAATGGTAATTATGAAAAAATAGAAGATATAAAAAATGTAAGTGGAATAGGCGAAAGTGCATTTGAAAAAATTAAAGATAATATTACAGTATAATCATTTATATTATTTATTATTAATATTAAGTATATTAATAAGTGCTTATATATTAAATTTAGAACCTAGTTCCATATATAATAATAATTCAAAATATGTATGTGGATATGTAACTGATTTAAAGAAGGAAGAAGACAAAACAACAATTTATTTAAAATCAAAAGAAAATATTCTTATAAAATATAATAAAAAAATAGATAATATTTCATATGGAGATTATTTAAAGATAAAAGGAAAATTTTATAAACCAAATAATAATACTAATTTTAATTTATTTAATTATAAAAAATATTTATTATCTAAAAAAATAATATATATAGTAAATGCAAATAATATAAAAATAATTAAAAAAAACAATAATATATTTTTTAAGCTAAAAAATATATTATTAAATAAAATAGAAAAATGTAATAAATCAAAAGGATATTTAAGAACATTTATATTTGCAGATAAAAATTATATAAGTGATGATTTGATTTTAAATTATCAAAATCTTGGAATAATTCATTTATTCGCAGTATCAGGCATGCATGTATCATTAGTAGTACTATTATTATCAAAAATATTAAAATTTATAGAATCTAAAAAAAGATATTTAATAATTTCATTAGTGTTATTATTGTATATGTTTTTAACGAATTTTACTATATCAATGGTTAGATCATCCATTCAATTTATATTGTTTTCTATTAATAAGTTATTTAATTTAAAAATAAAAAATATAAATATAGTAATACTGCTATTCTCAATATTACTTTTATATAATCCATATTATATTTATAATATTGGTTTTTTATTTACCTTCGTAATAAGTTTTTCTTTAATATTATTTAACAAAGTAATAAATAGAGGAAATGTTATTATAAAATCATTTAAATTATCTATAATATCATTTTTATCTTCACTTCCAATATTAATAAATAATTTTAATCAAGTAAATTTTTTTAGCATATTTTATAATCTATTTTATGTACCATTTGTATCATTTATATTATTTCCATTCAGTCTATTAACTCTTTTATTTTCTTTTTTAGATAATATTAATTATGTATTTATAACTGTATTTGAAAATATAAGTGGTATATTATCTAAAAATAATTTATTAACTTTTAATATTGCTAAAGTACCAATTGTATTGATAGTTATTTATTATATTATTTTATATAGGTTATTTTCAAAATATAATAAAAAGAAATTAATAAATTTAATTATGATTATAATAATTTTTATCTTATATAAAAAGTATTTATTAGTGCCTCAAATAACGTTTATTGATATAGGTCAAGGAGATAGTAGTTTAATAAGATTAAAAAATAAAAATATATTAATAGATACAGGAGGTAATGTAAGATATAGCATATCTAAAAATATATTAATGCCATATATAAAAAGTGAAGGTATAAATAAGATAGATTACTTAATAATTTCTCATGGAGATTATGATCATATGGGAGAAGCTATAACCCTAGTCAATAATTTTAAAGTAGATAAAGTAATATTTAATTGTGGTGAATTAAATAATTTAGAAAAAGAACTAATAAAAGTATTAGATAAAAAGAAGATTAAATATTATTCATGTATTAAAGAATTAAATATTGATAAGAATAAATTATATTTTTTACAAACAAAAGAATATGATAATGAAAACGATAATAGTAACGTTATCTATACTGAACTAAATGGTTATAAATTCATGTTTATGGGAGATGCTGGAATAGATAAAGAAAAAGATATATTAGAAAAATACAATATAAGTAATATTGATGTATTAAAAGTAGGGCACCATGGAAGTAAAACAAGTAGTAGTGAAGAATTTATAAATGAAATGAATCAAAAATATAGTGTTATTAGTGTAGGTAAGAAAAATCGTTATGGTCATCCAAATAAAGAAGTATTAGAAAATTTAGAAAATTCTAAAATATATAGAACAGATCAAGATGGTAGCATTATGTTTAAAATAAAAAATAATAAATTAAAAATTGAAACCTGTAGTCCATAGAAAAGAAGGAGATGAAATGAATAAAATAAAATGAAATGATTTGCATAAATATTGTTATTACAAAATTATTATGATATTATTAATAATAATAAGGGAGGAAAAATATGTTATATAGTTATTTAGAAGCTATACCAATTGTTATAATAATATATTGTTTATTAAATATAAAAAAGAAAGATTATTTTTGGAACTTGCTTATTTCAATTGGAATTTTACCATTCGTTGTACTTATAATTATATCAACGTATTCCACATTTAATGGATCTGGTTTGGTGGGAGATGAAGGTGGAATAGATTCGGGTTTATTTGCTAGTGTTGTTACATTTTTTTATTTTTGGTATATTTATGTAGGCGCTATAATATTATTATTATTTTCAATCAAGAAAAAGAAAAGAAATATAAACAAAAATAGAAATTTAAGTATAATTGAAAAAACTATTATGACATCTATAATTGCAACTAATATTGTCTTTATACTAAATTGGTATTCTGTAGAAATTTTTCATAGACCATTTTTATTGTATAGATTATTTAATAATACTAATAATATTTATTATGGTATTGGTGTTACAGTGGAGAAAATAGGTAAAACGAGTATATCTTATCATGTAGATTTTCCTTCACTCATTGTCTTTCTATGTATAGCTTTTGCAATAAGTTTAATATTCATTAAGTTAAAAAAGAAAAGATAATTAAAAAAGTGATTGATAACTTAAAAATTATTTAATCATAATATAAGAAGAATATGTGGATTGTCGAATGGCAATCCTTTTCTAGTTTCAATAATTCAGTAAATAGACTAAACATATATAAGTTAAGAATATAATCTTGTTCTTATGATATGAGTGGATACTATATTCATATGGTATATGTTATATATGCAGTAACTACCTAATACCAGTGGGCAAAAATAATAGGTATGGTCATCCAAATAAGGAAGTGTTAGAAAACTTAAATAATTCTAAAATATATAGAACAGATGAAGATGGAAGTATTGTGTTTAAAATTAAAAATAATAAATTAAAAATAGAAACATGCAATCCGTAATTATGATATAATATAATTGGTGGTAATGATATGAAAGAATATTTTTATAAAATGATAGAAAAGGCAAAAACAGAATTTCAAATTGATATTAAAGAAGAAGATTTAATATCTTTAGAAAACAAAATATTTGATAATAGTTTATCGGATGAACAAATAAAACAAAGAATAGATATGGCATATTCAATTGCTAAAGAAAATTATGAAAAAAGAAAAAGAGAAGAATTAATAAAGAGTGGAGCTATTGAAGGAAATATTAAACAAGTAAGGGAAACTGCAAAATTTATATTCAGTGATTCATGCTTAAAAAATAAAATATCTATATATGGAGGTTCTATTCCATATTTATTAACTGGTAGAGACTCCATGAGAACAATTGGTGATATAGATACACACGTAGACTTTGAAAAAATATCAGAAATCAGAAATTATGTTTATGACCATTCAGATTCTATAACTGTTTTATATGATTCTTTAGAATTATCAGGTGAAGATTTTGGTATGGAATTACTTATCAATGGTTTAAACGTTTCAATTTTTCCAACTGTTGCAACACCTGAAGGTATGGCTATAAGAAATTTTTATATAAATGAAGTAACTAACGAAATTGAAGTAAAAGAAACACTTTTTCCAGGAATTATTGAAAAAGATGAGATTAGAACATATGATGTTGATGGAGTTTCCATGAGAATGATGTCACCAGAATTTACATATCTAACAAAAAAAGTTGCTAATAGGCCAAAAGATATAGAAGATAACAAGATTTTAGAAACTATAGTTAATACTGAAGATGTAGAAAAAATGAAAAATCGAATGAAAATGCCTATAGTTACTTATAATAAGACAGTTCAGATGCAAAAAAAACTGAGAAAAGTATGTAAACTATTACAGTAAATTTTATAATAATTAAGAATTATCGTTGTGGTAATTCTTTTTTTGCATAATTTAAAGAGCTTATTCGACTTACTTTTTGACAATCACCACATGGTGACTTTGATCATATGTTAGATGCTATTAATTTAGTAATATAAGATAGAACAAAAAATGAGTATTAAAAAATACTCATTGAATTAAGAATAAAATAAATTTAAATATTTAGGCCAAATGATAATACTTTTTTAATGATTTTCATATAATAATAATGGATACGCTTTTAAAAGCGTTTATATAGATAAAAGGAACTTAAATAGTTCCTTTTTTACATTTTTCTATATAAACCAATTGCTTTTCCAATAATAGTAACTTTATCTAATATAATAGGTGCCATTGTATCATTTTCTGGTTGTAATCTAAAATATCCGTTTTCTTTATAAAATGTTTTTAATGTTACTTCATTATCTTCGGTCATAGCAACTACTATTTCACCATTATTAGCAACTTGTTGTCTTTGTACAATAATTATGTCTCCATCATGTATACCAGCATTAATCATGGACTCTCCCCAAACTTTTAATGTAAATACTTCTTTATGTGTTGGAATTAAATAAGTAGGTAATGTAAAATATTCATCAGGTACTTCGATGGCTTCAATTGGATTACCAGCTGTAACTTTACCAAGTAGAGGAACATCTACTACATCTTCAACTTCATATTCGTTTTTTACAAGTAATTCAATAGCTCTGTTCTTTGAATTACCTTTTTTAATATATCCTTTATCTACTAATGTATTAAGGTGTGCATGAACTGTAGCAGGTGAAGATAAATTAAGTGCACTTCCTATTTCTCTTACAGTAGGGGGATAACCTTTTTTAGCCATAAATTTTTTTAAATAGTCTAATACTTGATTTTGTTTACCTGTTAATTTTTCCAAACAAATCAACTCCTTCTTCTAACTTACAAATTTATTTTAACATACAAAATGTAAAATGTCAAACAATTGTTCGAAAATATATTGACACGTACAGTTGTTCGTGTTAATATTGAATTAGAAAAGAAAGGAAGTATGCATTATGAAAAAAGTTTTAGGTTATTTAATAGTTATTGTATTAGGAGTTGCTTCAATATATTCTCTTATGTGTAGAGTTGAATCACTTGATAAAAATGTATCCAAAGGAAATAATACTATAGAATTATTTGCATAAGACCATCTTATGTTTTTTTTTGACTATAAATTGTAAAATTCATTGACTAATGTTTTAAAAAATTATATACTTATTATAGGATATGATAAACGAAGAGTAGAGTCGTTATATTCATTCCTACTACAGAAATAAGTACAAAATGAATAGGAGGTGAATTGGTTATGGATTTAAGTATTGATTATGGACAAACAAGAACACTTGGAAATAATATATTAGAAAAAGGAAATGATTTTGCATCATTACTTCAAAAAATAACAACTGAAAATGAAAATTTAAGAAGTTCTTGGACTGGTGCAGATGCTGAAAAATATACTGGAGCTGTTATGGCTGAAATCGATAATATGAAAGTATTAAATAAAGCTATTAATGAAATGGGACAATTCTTAATAGAAGCAGCAAATGCATACGAAAAAGTAAATGAAACAAACCAAGAAGGTATAAGATAATAAATATAAGGAGGAATTAATATGAACGGTTCAACTTTAACATATGAACAAATTAATGCAGCTAGTTCAAATTTAAATCAATATGCTACAGAAATGCAAGCTATATTAGATGAAATAGTATCATATTTATCAAGAATTGGTAATGATGATGTTTGGTCTGGAACTGCTGCAATGGCTTCAAAAGAAAAATTCAATACATTACAAGCAAAATTTGGAGATTTCTATAAAGCCGTTACTGACGAAGCTAACCATTTAGCTACAGTTGTAGAAAACTACAAGAAAGCAGATACACAAGTATCAAATTAATAAAAAATCTCCCTATTTATATATAGGGACTTTGGTCAGTGAATATTAATTTCTAATATTTACTGACCAGAGGATGGAGGAAAAGAAAAATGAAAGAAATTTATATGAACTATGATATTACTAAAGAAAAATCAAATCAATTAAGTGATTGTACTGATATTATAAAAAATGATAGTAATAAAATTAAAGATTTAATTGTAGAATTAAATCAATATTGGAAAGGTTCCGCAGCTACTACTTTTACTAATAAAATAGAAGAATATATTGAATTATTAAATAAGAATTATGTAAAATTTGCAGAAGATAAAGATGAATTTGTTGCTTCAAGTACAAGTTATAAAGCATTAAATGAAAAATATTTAAATAAGGAAATATAACGGAGGTTAAACATGAGTGAATTAAAAACAAGTAGTACAACATTTTATCAAAATGGACCAATAGGTGGTTCTGGAGTTCAAATCAGATATGATGCTGTTATTGATATATGTGAAAAAATGATAATACTTGCAAATGAATTGAATGATCAATGGGATGTTATTAAAAATATAATAAATGCCAAAGATGAATATTGGAGAGGAGAAGCTGCAGATAGATTTTTTGAAGATATTAATGTAGATTACAATGCGGCTAAAGAAATAACTTCTTCAGAACAAATGTTAAAATATATTCAAAAAGTAAAAGAATTAGTAGAAAATAATAAAAAGACAGATACAGTTATTTCAGAAAATGATATTGCAAAAATAAATGAAATGTTACCAACATTTAGTTTTCTTACAATCGGACAAGTATCAGATGGAATTGATCAAACAAAACTTGATGCAGCACATACAAATAGTAATATAGGTTCTCAAAGTGCTGGAACAGTATCAGATGGAATTGATAATGATTTGTTAAATAATGTTCATACAAATAGTAATGTAGGTTCAGAAAATGCTGGAACAGTATCAGATGGAATTGATAATGATTTATTGGGTAGTGTTAAAACAAATAATGATATAACTAGTGAATCAATAAATAAAGTATCTGAAGGAATTGATAATGAAGCTTTAGGAAGTGTAAAAACAACAGAAACTGAAACAGACTCTTTAAAATATACTGGTAACTCAGATGTTGAAACAACAGTTGATGCATTTACTTCTTCGACTGCTTCAATAAATACAGAGGAAAATAAATAGGAGGGTATTATGTATTATACAAATTATTTTAATGGAATAGATATAAGCTCGATTTCAGCAGTATGTGATCAATGCATATCTTCACTAAGAAAAGCTGGTCAAACTACTGTATCATTTAATGGAATAGTTGAACCTAATATGGCTGATAAATTAGATAATTCATTAGTAGATGCTAAATCTCAAATTGATAAATTAATAAGTGTTTTAGATAGTATAAAAGAGGCTTTAAAAGTTGCTCAAGAAATAGTAACAAAACAAAACTCAATGAAAAATGAAACTGCAGAAACAGCGATAGCATCTGCAGCAGAAGTACAAACAAAATTAAAATCATTTTGCAGTAAAATTGATGAAATAGATAGTAATTTTGATTATTTAGTATCAAGTATAACTAGTCTTACTAGTTCAGAATTCAAAGCAAATGTAGCAAGTTTAGAAGATATTAAAACAAAAATTGATAGTTATTCAAATAATCTAGTTACAGGATATGACACATTAGAAGGAATAAAAAATACAGTTAGCAGTGATGCTTATTTATATAAAGCATGGACTTTAATTGCTAGTAGATATGACTTTATTATGAAAAAAAGAGATAATTTTGTAAATTTATTAACTAATTACATAAATAATGTTAAAACATTAGAAGCAAAATTACCAACAACAACTGCAATAACAGAATTTGAAGATACAAAAACAGCAGTGTTTGCTAAAACACGTGACTTAAAAAGTGGTACTTTATATGATACTTATTCCAAATCAGGAAGAGGAGAAGAAATTAAAATTCCTTCAACAGATCCTACAAATTCAAGTAGTTCAAGTGGTACTACATATACGGTAAATCCAGATGGAACAGTAACATATAAAGATGAAAATGGAAATGTTACTGGTAAAACTGTTAAAGACGTTAATGAAATAACAGGATGGGATTATTACAAAATTGCACAATATAAAGCTCAAGGATTAACAAATGAAGAAATAATTGCAAAATATAATAAGGAACAAATAGCAAAAGCATCTGCAGCAAGACAAGCTGAATATCAAAGAAATTATACTGCAGCACAACATAGAGCTGAAGCAGCAGCACATGGGTATGAAAATTCTAATTACGGATATGCGCAATATAAAGCAAATCAAGATGCACAAAAAAGACAAGCAGAAAAGACAGCAGCAGCGCAACGACAAGAACAAGCTGCACAAGAAACAAAAAAAGCTAACTGGAATTATCGACAAGCACAATATAAAGCATCAGGTGCTAGTAATTATACAATAGCCCAAAAGAAAGCTTCTTATTTTTCAAAATAATTCATTTTTGAATTATTTTTTTTATAGGAGGTATAAATGAAAAAATATATATGTGTATTATCAACTGATTCATATTTGGATGGATTATTGATATTGAATGAAAATTTAAAAAATATAAATTCTAAATATAGATTGTTATGTTTGATTAATGATAATATTTCTAAGAATGTAATTACAGTAATAGAAAAAAATAAAATTGAATATAAAATGATGCCAAAAATAATAGGAGAATATATTGATAAAAATAATCCTCAATGGTTTCATTCGTTTGATAAGATTAATGTGTTTAGTTTAACTGAGTTTGAGAAAATAGTATATCTAGATTTAGATTTATTAATACTAAAAAATATAGATTGTTTATTTAATAAACGTCATATTTCAATGTGCTCGGATTTTCCATTTTCTGATAATTATAATTCTGGTGTTATGGTTATTAAACCTAATATAGATGATTACAATAATATGATTAATATGATAAATAATAATCCTATAAAATATAAAGGTGATCAAGAATTGATTAATGAATATTTTAAGGGTAGAATTAATGAGTTGCCAAGAATCTATAATTGTATGCGAGCAGTTTTTTATGAAATGATGGAGACAAATATTAAAAATGAATTTACTTATAAGAATTCTGTGTGTATATTTAATGAATATGATAAACCTAGTATAGTTCATTATATAGGTGCTTTAAAGCCATTTATGGTTAATGGTATATTTTTGGATAAATATTCTAATTTATATTTAGAATATCTTAAAAAAATAAGAAAATGATGGTATAATTTATTTAGGAGTTTAGTATGAAAAAATACAATATATTAATTTCATTTGATGATAATTATGTAGATAAAGCGATGAATATGTTGTATTCATTAAAAAAATATAATAATGATATATATTTTAATATATATATTTATTACATTAATTTGTCAGATGAATCAATTAATAGAACAAATAAATTTTGTGAAAAATATAAAATTGGAAATATAATATTTAAAAAATATAATGCGAATATGTCTAATTGTCCTTTGTATTTAGGTCACACTACAGTAGAGACATATATTAGATTATTTGTTCCTTTTATATTAGATGATGATGTTGATAGAATGCTATATTTAGATTGTGATATTATATGTAATGGAGATATATCAAAATTATATGAAACAAATTTAGATAAATACTATTTTGCAGCTTGTCAAAATGTTCCACCTTTGGATACAACAGGATGGAATGAAACAATGAATATAAATTTAGAATTACCTGAAGATAATAAATATATTAATGCAGGTGTATTATTAATTAATTTTAAAAAATATAAAAAAGATTATTCTATAGAGCAAATAAATAATTTTATTGAAAAGTATAATGAAAGATTAATAATGCAAGATCAAGATATTATAAATAAGATGTTTTATAAAAAAATAAAACTATTACCAGGAAAATATAATTATCAAATAAATAGTTATTTAGATAGCGATATTGATAAAAATAATATTCTTATTCATTATTCTGATTCGTTAAAACCATGGAATTTGGATTACAACAGTATTATAAAGGCAAAATTTTATTATGATGTTTTATATGAATTAGGAAAAAGTGATGAGGCAAGGAATTTAACAATAAATCATGCTTATAATTCTAATTTTAAAAATAAATTAGATATAATAATACCAGTATATAATTCTTCAAAAACTTTATCGAAAGCACTTGATTCAATAAAAAAGCAATCTGTAGTTAATGAAATTATTGTATATGTAATAGATGATTGTTCTACAGAAAAATATGATGAAATACTAAAAAAATATAATAAATATTTGAATATTATTTATATAAGATTGGATGAAAATAAAGGACCAGGTTTTGCTAGAAATTTTGGAACAAGTATATCGAAAGGCGAATATATAACTTATTTGGATAGTGATGATTATTTTAATGACAAAACAAGTATAGAAAAATTAATTAATTTAATTGAAAAAACAAATAGTGATGAAGTAAGATCTACATTTAAATTAATTGGTAATGGATATGAATTAGATTTTAAAAATGATAATCTAGGATTACATGGAAAATTATATAGAAGAAAATTTCTTCAAGATAATGACATAAAATTTACAACAACTAGATCCTTTGAAGATACATATTTTAATGCAAGAATTTATTTGAGTAATGGAATTATTTCTGATTTGGATGAATTAACTTATTATTGGGTAAATAATGAAGATTCACTATCTAATACTGAAAAAATAGAAGATAAAGTATATGATTATCTTAGTAATATTTATAATGTATTAAATGTTACTAATTTGTGTAATGTAGAAAGAACTTGTGATGTGATTTTAGAATGTTTAAGTTTTGTTTATTCAAATTATAATAAATGTAAAACAATAAAAAATGAAATAGATAACTGTATAACAAAAATTTTTAATATATTAAATATTGATATTGAAACTTTATTTAGTAATTATCATGATACAAATAACGAATTAAAGAATTTTATTAAAAAATTTTATACTACAAAGATAAGTTTTAATGATGTAATAGAAATATACAATGACATAAATATGGAAGAAAAAAATAAAATTTTAAAGTCTCAATTAGCAGAATTTGGAGAAAATAATATTATAGAAGTTCCAATTAAAACTAATTGTGGTGGTAAGAATTTACATATTGGTTCTGGAGTATATATAAATTTTGGTTTATCACTTGTCGATAACGGAAATATTTATATAGGTGATAATACTTTTATAGGACCAAATGTTAGCATACTTACATTAAATCATGCAGTAAATCCAAATGAAAGAGCGCTTGGTGGAATAGAAATTCAAGATGTAATAATTGGTAAAAATGTATGGATAGGTGCAGGTGTAATAATATTTCCAGGAGTAACAATTGGAGATAATTCTGTAATAGGAGCAGGTTCAATAGTAACTAAAGATATACCATCAAATGTGCTTGCATATGGTAACCCTTGTAAAGTTATTAAAAATAACTCTAAATAGAGTTATTTTTTTATTTCTTTCATTGACAAAAATACCTATAAAACGATATAATGTTATATAGAGTAGAATAGGAATATAAAGGGATGATTTTATGAATAATAAAATTTTAATTACAATAGATGTACCACTTTTAGATTCTAGTTTTGATGTGTTTGTTCCTATTAATAGAAAAATTGGAACAATTAAGAAATTTTGTTTAGAGCAAATAAAAGATTTGAGTGGAAGGTCAGTTAATGATGAAGAATTAAGTGGTATGAGATTATATGATAAAGAAAATTGTAATATATATGATTTAGATGTATATATAAAAAATTCTGAAATAAAAAATGGAACAAATTTGATTTTAATTTAAGAATAAAAAGGAAGAGGTTTTTACTATGCATATTAATTTAATAAAAGATGGAAAATTATTGACATATAAATTGCCTAATGTTGTTAGTGGTAATATATGGCTTACTGAAATTGATTCTAATGGTATAGAAAAAAATATTGTTAGTATTGAAGCAAACAAAGATGGAAGATGGGAAGTCGTTAGTAATAATGACTATTTTATGCTTGAAAATAATAAAAAAGTTCCATATGTTATGTTAGATGAAAAAGATTATATTGTTATTAACAATAATTTTTCAACTGATAAAGTATATTTATTTAAAACTTCTTCATATGAAAAAATGAATTATTATGCATGTAGTAAAGATTTAGAATTTGGTATTTCAATAGGTAGAATTAAAGAAAGTACAATTTATTATGATTTACCAATGATTAATGATACAAATGCTAGTATCAAATTAGAAAACGGAGAAATTATTTTAAAAGATTTAAATTCACCAACAGGTGTATATGTAAATAATGATAGAGTAGAAACACAAATAAAAATTAATTTTGGAGATATAATTTTTATTGCGGGAATGAAATTATTATTTTTAAAAGTAAGTGGTGAATATGTAATAGGAATAAGTGATCCATGTAATAAAGTTCAAACATTTATGAAGCCAATTGATATAAGTGAAAAAAATAAAGATGAAATTGAAGAAGCTGAAGAAGATAAAGAGATGGAACTTTATTCTAAAGAAGATTATTTTTATAGAAAACCAAGATTTATATATAATGTTGATAAAAAATCAATAAGAGTAGATACTCCTCCTGGTAAAGCAGAAAAAAATGATATGCCAGCAATATTAACAATAGGACCAATGCTTACAATGAGTATGACTTCAGTTATGACATTTTATACTGCAATGAATAATGTTAATACTGGTGTTACAACAATGCAAAAAGCTATGCCATCATTAATCATGAGTGGTGCAATGATGTTATCGTTCTTACTTTGGCCAATGCTTACTAATGCGTATCAAAAACATTCTTATAAAAAAAGAGAAAAAGAAAGGCAAAAAAAATATAGTGCATATATTGATACAATAAAAGAACAAATAGCAAAGGAAAAGTTAGAACAAGAAGATATAATGAGAAAAAGATTCTTAAGTAATTCTGAATGTGCACAAATATTACTTAATAGACAAGATCGTTTATGGGAAAGAAGAGTAAAAGATGATGATTTTCTTAATGTAAGTTTAGGAACAGGAAGTTTGCCTCTTGAAATAGATGTATCATATCCTGAAGAACATTTTTCAATGACAGAAGATAATTTACTTGATAAAGTACGAGAACTTCAAAATAATAAAACAATGCTTGAAAATGTTCCAATTCCATATTCATTAAGAGACAATTTTATTACAGCTATTATAGGTGATAAAATATCTCAAGATAAATTAATAAAAAATATAGTATTACAACTTACAACTTTTCATAGTTATGATGATTTAAAAATAGCAGTATTTACATCTAAAGAAAAAAAGAAAAAATATAGTTCAATAAAATCATTACCACATTTATGGAGTAATGATAAATCTGTTAGATATTTTGCTACAAAAGAATCAGAGTATAAAGAAATTACATATCAACTTGATAAAATTTATAATCAAAGAGCTGAAAAAGATACTACATATGAAGAAGCAAATTTTTATCCATATTATGTTTTGATTGTTGATTCGATTAATTCTGTAAGAAATTTAGATTTATTTAATAATTTAATTAATAATAAAAATTATGTAGGATTTAGTTTAATAATATTAAATGATAGAATGTCTAATCTGCCAGATCAATGTCAAACATTTATCGATGCAACAAAAGATATTTCTACAATATCTCAAAATACATCTAATAGTGAATCTCAAGAATTTAAAATTGATTTTACTGATTTAAACTTAAGTAAATGTTTTAAAAATGTTTCTAATATTCCTATTGAAATAAGAAGCGATGGTGAAGGAATAATTCCTAAAAAGGTTGGATTCCTTGAAATGTATAATGTAAGTAAGGTAGAACAATTTAATTCAAGAAAAAGATGGGAAGAAAATGTACCTGTACTTAATATGGCAGTTCCTGTTGGTATTGGTAAAAATGGTGAGAAAATATCACTAGATTTACATGAAAAATATCATGGGCCACATGGACTTATAGCTGGTATGACTGGCTCAGGTAAATCAGAATTTATAATTACTTATATTTTATCTTTAGCAGTTAATTATCATCCAGATGAAGTTCAATTTATATTAATTGACTATAAAGGTGGAGGACTTGCTGGAGCATTTGAAAATCAAAATTTAGGAATTAAACTTCCTCACGTTGTAGGAGTAATTACTAACCTTGATAAAAATGAAATAAATAGATCACTTGCATCAATTGAAAGTGAACTTAAAAGAAGACAAGCTTTATTTAATAAAGCAAGAGAAATATCAGAAGAAAGTACAATAGATATTTATAAATATCAAGAAATGTATAGAAATCATGTCGTTGATGAACCTGTATCTCATTTATTTATAATAGCAGATGAATTTGCAGAACTTAAAAATCAACAACCAGAATTTATGGATCAATTAATATCAACAGCCAGAATTGGTCGTTCACTTGGTGTACACTTAATTCTAGCTACACAAAAGCCATCTGGTGTTGTAGATGCACAAATCTGGAGTAATACAAGATTTAGAGTATGTTTAAGGGTTCAAGAAAAAGGAGATTCAACAGAAGTAATTAAACAACCAGATGCTGCATATTTAACTCAGACTGGTAGATTCTATTTACAAGTTGGTTTTAATGAAATATTTGTTTTAGGACAATCAGCTTGGGCAGGAGGTAAATATTTACCAACTGATAAAATAAAGAAAACTATTGATACATCAATAGATTTTGTAAATAATATTGGATATAAAATAAGATCAGTTCAAACTAAACAAGAAGAAAAAGTAGAAGCAAATTATGGTGAAGAATTAATTAATATAGTTAAATATTTATCAGGTATTGCTAAAGAAGATAATATAAAAACAAGACCTTTATGGTTAAGTAGAATACCTGAATGTATTTATATAATTGATTTAATTAAAAAATATAGTTATCAAAAGAGTAAATATGTATTAAATCCAATTATAGGTGAATATGATGTTCCAACTATGCAACAACAAAGAATATTAACTATACCTTTTTATCAAAAAGGTAATGCACTTGTTTATGGTATTGCAGGTTCAGGTAAAGAAAATTTTATAACAACATTAATTTTCTCATCAATGGTAATATATTCGCCACAAGAAGTTAATTTCTATGTAATAGATTTTGGATCAGAAGCATTGAGATATTTTGATGATTCTCCATATGTAGGAGATATAATGTATTCAAGAGATTCAGAAAAAATTGATAACTTATTTAAGATGATTCAAAGTGAAATTAATGAAAGAAAACAATTATTTGCAAGTTATAATGGTAATTTTATTGATTATTGTGAGAATAGTGGAGAAACAATACCAAATATAGTTGTAGTAATTAATAACTATGAAGCATATCAAGAAAGTTATTCTGAATATGAAGATATATTAAATTTATTAACAAGAGATTGTACAAAATATGGAATATACTTTGTACTAACAGTTAATACACCAAATGGAATAAGATTTAAGTTAAAACAAAACTTTGGTCAATCATTTGTTCTTCAACAAAATAATGAAGAAGATTATTCTACAATTTTAGGAAATGTTAGAAAAACATATCCAGCTAAATTATTTGGTAGAGGTTTAATAAAAGAAGATGGTATATATGAATTCCAAACAGCTCTTGCTACAGATAAAGATAATATACCAAATTATATTAAAGCATTTAGTAGTCAATTAAAGTCTAAATATAATACAAGAGCTAGAAGAGTACCAATTCTTCCAGATATAGTAACATTTGATGATTGTAATGATGTTAAATTAGGTCAATATGAAATTGCTTTAGGTATTAATAAATCTGATTTAAGAGTATCAACTTATGATTTTACAAAAGATGTAATTAATATAGTAACATCTCAAGATATGACTTTATTAGATCCAATAATAACACCTATAATGCGTCAATATATGGATAATTCATCATTTAATAATATAATTATTAATGCAGAAAATTTTGAACTTGATGAAACTATAAAATCTGGGCAAAATTATTTTGACAATAATTTTGATAGCGTATATGATGCGATTAAGGGATATATGGAAGATTCTTATAATCAATATAAGAATAATAATTCTAATAGATCAATATTTGATGGAAAACCTAAATTTAATTGTGTAATCATTGGAATTAATTTATTCAAGAGTAAATTATCCGCAGATAGACAAAAAGAATTTGATAAATTATTTAATAATGCAAATGAACTTGGTATTATTAATTTCATAATTGTAGATACAGTAGATAAGATTAAGAAGAATATATATGATGCTTGGTTCAAAGATAATTATAATCAAACTAATGGTATCTATATAGGAAATGGTCTTGCTGATCAAATGACAATTAATATTAGTAAACGTATACCAGAAATGAAAGAAGATGTACCTTACAACTTTGGATTCGTTATAAGAAAAGGTATACCAACATATGTTAAATTTGTAGAAAAATATAAATAGAGTAAGTTAAATCTTGCTCTATTTTTTATTTCTTGATATAATTAAATATAGTAGAGGAGTTGGTTAGTGATGGATAATAAATCTGTTGCTGTTTTAAAAGGATTGGCACTTGATATAATTCAAAATGCTAAAGCTGGACATCCAGGTAGTGTTTTAAGTAGTGCACCAATACTTTATACTGTATTTACAAAACATTTAAAAATTCAACCTAAAAATCCAAATTGGATAAATAGAGATAGATTCATATTAAGTGAAGGACATGTTTCACCACTTCTTTATGCGATGCTTTATTTATGTGGATTTGAAATAAGTACAGAAGAACTTAAGAATTTTAGAAAATTAAACAGTATGACACCAGCTTATCCAGAAATAAAAACATTAGGAGTAGATATGACTACTGGTGTACAAGCACAAGGACTTGCAACAGCAGTAGGTATGGCTTTAGCAGAGAGAATATATTCTACTCGTTATAATAAAAAACCAAAAAATAGATTCGATAAAAAAGTAAAACCATTAATAAACTACTATACTTATGTTTTAGTAAGTGATGCAGATGTTATGGAAGGTTTATCATATGAAGCAGCATCATTCGCAGGACATTTAGGACTTGGAAAATTAATAGTTTTATATGATTCAAATAAAGTCACAATGGAAGGAAATACTAGTTTAACTTTTTCTGAAAGTGTAACAAGTAGATTTTCATCACTTGGATGGCATACACAAATAGTAAAAAATGGTAATTCAATCGCAGATATAAATAAAGCAATAGTAAATGCTAAAAAAAGTAATTTACCAAGTTTTATAGAAATAAATACTAAGATAGGTGATGGTTCATTACTTGAAGGAACTAATAAGATACATTTTGGAGAATTGACAAAAGAAGATTATGATAATTTAAGAAAAAAATTAGGATTAACAGGACTTCCTTTTCTTCCTGATAAAGAACCAGCTGATAATATAAGAAATCCAATTATGCAAAGAGGAGATACTGAATATGATAATTGGGAAAAAATATTTAATGAATATAAAACTGAATTAACTCCTGAACAAGTAGTGGAAATTGAAAATATAGAAACTAATAATTTATATTTAGATTTAACAAATGTAGAAATACCAATAAATTCAGATTTAAAAGAACCACTTAGAGATAGTAATTCTAGAGTAATGAATATAATTGCTGATAATTTTAATAATTTTATTGGAGGTTCTGCTGATACAGTAACGTCGACTAGAACATATTTGAATGAAAAAGGTGATTTATCATCTAGCGATTTTAGCGGTAAAAATATTCATTTTGGATTAAGAGAAAATTTAATGGGTGCAGTTATGAATGGACTTGCATTATCCGGATTTAGACCTTATGCAGCAACATATTTAGCATCATCTGATCATATGGTACCATCAATTAGAATGAGTGCATTATTAAATGTTCCTGTTACATATATATTCACTCATGATTCAATAACTACAGGTATGGATGGTGCATCAAGACAACCAATAGAACAAATAGCACATTTAAGAGCAATGCCAAACTTAAATGTATATAGACCAGCTGATATAAAAGAAATAATAGGTACATGGAAATGTATTATGGAAGATAAAAAACCAAGTGTAATAACATTTGCAAGAACTGAAGTAAAACCTCAAGTTGGTACTAGTACAATTGATGTATCAAGAGGGGCATATATTGAATCTGATTGTGAAGGTGGAGTAGATGCAGTTTTAATTGCTACAGGTGCAGAAGTTCAAGTTGCAAATTCAATTCAAGAAAGATTAAAACATGAAGGTATTAATATAAGAGTAATAAGTATGCCATGTATGGAAAGATTTTTAAATCAACCAGAAGAATATAAGAGTGAATTATTCCCATATGATGCAGAAGTATTTGTAATTGAATATGAATCAAGTTTAGGATGGGAAAAATTTGTAATTGATTCTGATCACTTATTTACAATCGATAAATTTGGTGCAAGTGCTTCAAAAGATGATATATTAAAATATTGTGAATTAGATATAGATACTATAATTGAAAAAATAAAAAAATTATTATAAAAAAAGTAGAAATTAATCAATTTCTACTTTTTCATTTTCTAAATATTCTTTAAATGTTTCCTTAAATATAGGAATCTCTTTTTTTATAACATCTGGATATACTAGATTACAATTTTTAATAGCTTGATATATATGTTTAAATGTAACTTTATCAGAATTTTCAAATCTTGCATATGTAAAACATTTTGAAAATAAAGATAAAGATACATCTGGATATCTAGATCCATTTTCATAAACTCTTTTATATTCAGAAGTCATATTAACTAAAAATTTACATACTTGTTCAAGTAAGTAATTTGTATATGGCCATTTAACATCAGTAGCAACTTCAATCTTCTTTAGTGTACCCATAAGTATTTTAACAGTAGTAGGTTGATCTGGTTCTTCAACTTCAACTCTTTCAAAACGTCTTAAGAATGCTTTATCTTTTAATAGATAATCTTCAAATTCTTTAGTAGTAGTTGCACCTATAACTTTTATATCACCACGATCAAGTCCTGGTTTTAACATATTTAAGAAGTCGACATCACCATTTCTAGATGCTGTAACTAAAGTATGTATTTCATCTATAAATAATATAATATCTTTTTTACCCATTATTTCATTAATTAATAATTGTAATTTAGCTTCTTCATTACCTTCATTATTATAAGTACCAAGTAAAGAAGAAGTATTTATTTTATATATTTGACAATTTAATAATGCATTTGGAACTTCTTTTCTTTGTATTCTATAATTTAGTCCTTCAACAATAGAAGTTTTACCTATACCAGCTTTACCAGTTAAAACAACTGATTTTTCAGGACTTAATAAAATTAAAGTCATTTTATTTATTTCATCATCTCTAGCTATCGCCGGATTAGTAATATAATGTTTTTTAGTTAAATTTTCTCCATATTTATTAAGCATACTAAAATGCATATTTTTTACTTCTGATACGAAAGGTACAATATCATCATCATCGTCAATATTATTATTACTTTCAGTAATATTTTCTTCAAAATCTAATAAATCGTTATTGTCCATAAAAACACTTCCTTTTTATACAATATTAGTATACCAAAAGATAGAGAATTTTACTAGTAAAATATTGTCAAAATTTACTAGTTGTTCGTAAAATTTATTGTTAATTTTACATTTATATTTTATAATTTAAATGGTGAGTAAAGATGCAAAGATATTTCGCTTTAAATAAAAATTTAAAATTATCAGATAAAGATATACATCATATAACAAATGTTATGAGAATGAAGATAAATGATAATATAGAAGTTGTATATGATAAAAAAGTATATTTATGCAAAATAGAAAGTATGTCTAAAGATGATGTAATAGTAAAGGTTATAGAAGAAAAACAAGATGATAATGAACTAGAAATAAAAGTAACAATAGCAGTGCCACTTGTTAATGAAAAAAAGATAGATTTTATATTACAAAAAGCAACAGAATTAGGTGCATTTGATTTTATTGTTTATGACAGTGAAAGAAGTAAAGTAAAAGTAAATGAGAAAATTGATAAAAAAATTTCAAGATGGAATTTAATAACAAAAGAGGCTGCCGAACAATCGTTTAGAAATGTATCTCCAAACGTTTATGGAATAATGAAATTAAAAGAACTTGTAAATTTAGAGTATGATTTATCATTAGTTGCGTCTACAAAAAATATTAAAAAAACTATAAAAAATGTAATGCAAAATTCGACAAATTGTGATAGAATCATTATAGTGGTTGGTCCCGAAGGTGGACTTACAAATAATGAAGAAGATTTTTTACTTGATAATGGATATGTTGGAGTAACTTTTGGAAGTACTATTTTGAGATGTGAAACAGCCCCAATATTTATTATGAGTGCTATAAAATACGAACTTATGAGGTGATTATATGAAAACAGTTGATAATATTTTTTATATGTATTCTAATATGGATGGTAGTAGTCAGATTTTGTTATTTTTAATAGTACTAGTAGGTTTAATGTTACTTAGCATATTAATTATAAATGCAATAACTAGAAAAAAAGCAGAAAAATATGATAAGAAGTTTAACCCAATAGATAAATACATTAATGTAATGAAAAAAGAAGAAAAAAAGATAAAAGTAGAACCAAAAAAAGAAATAAAAATTGAAAACATAAAACCAATTAAGGAAGAAAAAATAGAAGTAAAACAAGAAATTAAAGAAGAACCAGAGGAAGAGTTAGAAGTTATTGAAGTAGTATCTGAAGATAGTTCAATTGATAAAATAGCACAATTATTAGAAGATAGTGCAAAACCAATGGATCCAATTAATTTAACTAGATTTGAAGAAGAACAAGAAAAAAATGCAATTATTAGTTATGATGAATTAGTTAAAAGAGCAGGGTCAAAGAAGATAGTTTATAAAACAGAAAAAGCAACTGTTAATGAACCAAAGAAAGAAGAAAAAATAGAAGTAAAAGCAGAAGAACAAGTAAAAGGAAAATTTAGAGCATCAGCTGTAATATCTCCAATATATGGAATTCAAAAGGAAAAGAAAGAAGAAGTAGAAGAATTTATTGATGTACAAGATATGCCAATTAAAACTGATAATAATTTAACTGATGAAGATTTACAACAAGATATAACTTTTTTAGGTAATTTAAAAACATTTAGAAGTAATCTTGACTAAAATTAAAGTTATGATAAGATATAAAACAATATTTATTATTGTTTTTTTATTTAGAAAGGAATAAATATGAAGGTAGGTTTTTATAATTTAGGATGCAAAGTTAATGCATATGAAACAGAATTTTTAATAAATGAATTTAAGAAAAAAGGTTACGAAATAGTAGATTTTAATGATAAAGCTGATATTTATATTATTAATACATGTAGTGTAACAAATACGTCTGATCAAAAATCAAGAAAAATAATTAGAAGTGCTTGTAAAAATAAAGATGCAGTTATTGTAGTTATGGGTTGCTACAGTCAAATGAAATCTGAGGTAGTAAAAGATATTGAAGGAGTTTCAATTGTACTTGGTAATAAAGATAAAAACAAAGTAGTAGAACTTGTAGAAGCATATATAAATGATAAGGAAAATTATCAAAATATATATGATTTATCAAATGCAGAATTTGAAGATATGTTCTTAGATAATTTTGAAAATCATACAAGAGCTTTTGTTAAAATACAAGATGGATGTAATAATTATTGTTCATTTTGTATAATTCCATATGCAAGAGGAAATGTAAGAAGTAAGAAAAAAGAATTTGTTATAGATGAAGTAAAAGCTTTAGTTAAAAATGGTTATAAAGAAGTCGTTTTAACAGGAATCCATACAGGACATTATGGTCAAGATTTAAAAGAATATAACTTTAGTGATTTATTAAAAGAACTTGAAGAAATAGATGGTCTTGAAAGAATAAGAATATCATCTATTGAAATAGTAGAATTAGATGATGAATTTTTAGAAGTATTAAAAAATTCTAAAAAAATAGTTGATCATATTCATATACCACTTCAATCTGGATGTGATAAAACACTAAAAGAAATGAATAGAAGATATGATATGAATTATTATATTGACAGAATTAATAAAATAAGAAAGATAAGACCTAATATAGCAATTACTACAGATGTAATAGTAGGGTTCCCTAATGAAACTGAGGAAGACTTCAACATAACAAAAGAAAATATTAAAAAATTAGAATTTGTAGAATTACATGTATTTCCATATTCTAAAAGAGAAGGCACTAAAGCTGCAAGTATGCCAAATCAAATAGACGGAAATATTAAAAAGAAAAGAGTAAAAGAATTAATAAAAATTTCAGAAGAATTAAAAAATAATTATTATAATAAATACATAAATACTACTGATTATGTTTTAGCAGAAACAATTGATGATGAATATGTAATAGGTCATTTATCAAATTATGGTAAAGTAAAATTTAAAGGTGAAAAAGAAGATTTAAATAAATTAGTAAAAGTAAAATTAATTAAATATGAAAATGATATGTATTTAGCAGAAAAACTATAATAATATTATAGTTTTTTTAATGTTTTTATGGTATATTATTTATAGGTGATTTTTTATGAATAGAACAGAAGCAAGAAAAAAAATAATGACAATTTTATATCAAATATTCTTATATGAGTCAAATAAAATAGAATATGACGTTAATGAAGTTATAAAAGAATCTGTAGAAATTGAAAATGATTTTGTTAATACAATTGTTAATGGAGTATTAGAATATAGAAATGATATTGATAGAATTGCTAATAAACATTTAAATGAGTGGACAATAGATAGACTTTCAAAAACAGATCAAGCTATTTTAAGAATGGGAATATATGAACTTGTATATACAGATACACCAGAAGTAGTAGCAATTAATGAAGCTGTTGAACTTGCTAAAGAATATTCTGATGAAAAAGTAAAAAATATGATTAATGCTGTTTTAGATAGTATTTATCATGGAGAAGAAAATGAATAATAATTATATTACAGTAGGTGCTCTTACTCGTTATATAAAGTATAAGTTAGATAATGATAATAATCTTCAAGAAGTTTATTTAAAAGGAGAAATATCTAATTTTAAACATCATACAAGAGGGCACTTTTATTTTACAATTAAAGATGAAGAGTCAAGAATAAGTGCTATCATGTTTGCAAGTAGTACTAAGAATATTAACTTTGAACCACAAGATGGTATGAAGGTTTTAGTAAAGGGAAGAATAAGTGTATTTGAACAAACAGGTAATTATCAAATATATGTTACTGAAATGATGGAAGATGGTGTAGGTAATTTATATGCTTTATATGAAGAATTAAAAAAGAAATTACAAGCAGAAGGTTTATTTGATACATCACATAAAAAACAAATACCAAAGATACCAAATAAAATAGGTGTAATAACTGCATCTACAGGAGCAGCTATAAAAGATATAATATCTACAATAAATAGAAGATATCCTTTGTGTGAAGTAATATTATTTCCATCACTTGTTCAAGGTAAAGATGCAGCACCAGAAATAGTTAAAAATATAAAGTTAGCTGATACGTATAATCTTGATACACTAATTGTAGGAAGAGGTGGAGGATCTATAGAAGATCTTTGGGCATTTAATGAAGAAATAGTCGCAAGAGCTATATATGAAGCAAATACACCAATAATAAGTGCTGTAGGTCATGAAATAGATTTTACTATAGCTGATTTTGTAGCAGATATAAGGGCAGCAACACCAACAGGAGCAGCTGAAATAGCAGTACCTAATAAAGAAGATTTAAAGAAATTAATAAATCAATTAACTATTAGAATGAATAAGAATATGTTAGATAAAATTAATTATAATAAATCATATTTAAATAAAGTACTTGATAGTTATATATTAAAAAGCCCAATGAGTATATATGAAGTAAAAGAAGAAAAATTATCTAATTATATTGAACGTGGTAAAAATGTAATACTTAATTTATTATCTTCAAATGAATTAAAATTAAATAATTTAAAGAAAAGTTATATATTTATACAACCATCTAAAATATTTGAAAATAAAAGTAATAAATATAATAATTTGATAGATAAATTAGATGTATTAAATCCTATGAATACTTTAAAAAGAGGATATACAATAACTAAAATAAAGGATAAAGTAGTAACAAGTATTAAAGATATAAAAGTAAATGATGAAATAAATGTAACCTTAGAAAATGGAAATATAGATGCTAAAGTTATAGAAGTAAAGGAGAATTAATATGGCAAATAAAGAAAAAACTTTTGAAGAAAAATTAAATGAACTTGAGGAAATAATTAAAGAACTAGAAAATGGTAATGTAGATTTAGATAATGCTATAAAAAAATATACTGAAGCAATGAATATTGCAAAAGAATGTTCAGAAAAATTAGATTCAGCTGAAAAAGCAGTAAATGAAATATTAAAAGAAAATGGAAAGTTAGAAGAATTTAATACAGAAGAATAATTATATTGGAGAAAATATGAAAGTAAATTTAACAAAAGTAACTTCTAAAGATGAATTTGATGGACTTAAGGTTTTGCAACAAGTAACAAAAGAAAATTTTGATGAATCGCCTTTGCCATTTAAAATTAATGATTATTGGTATCAAGGATTTTTAAAACTTTGTGAAGAAGAAAGTGAAAAAAATATATGTATTGCTTATTGGATAAACCAAGGAAAGAAAAAAGTTGGTTATGCTGAAATAAGACCAGGAGATAATCAAGAAACAGGAAATATTGGTATTATCTTAGAAAATGCTTATCAAAGCAAAGGAATAGGATATGAAACAATGAAGTTATTAGTTGATATTGCAAAAAATGAATACAAGATGAAAAATATAGAAATAATTACAAATCCTAATAATACCGGTATGAGAAAAACATGTGAAAAATTAAATGCACAATTAGTGGATGTAGATGAAAAATGTCACTATTGTATAAAATAATAAGTAATGTTGCAATTGCAACATTACTTTTTTAATATATAGTGATATACTTTTAATGTAATAATAGGAAAGAAGGTATAAGATGAAATTAAACAATAAGTGGTTAAGAGCCGCAATACCAGCACTTTTAATACACTGTTCAATAGGTACAGTATATTGCTGGTCTACATTTAAAGAAGCAATTGCTAGTCAAATAGGAATGAGTACATTTGCTGTTGGATGGGCATTTTCTTTAGCAATATTCTTCTTAGGAATGAGTGCAGCATTTGCTGGAAGAATGGTAGAAAAAAATATACATAAATCTTCATTAATTGCATGTATATGTTTTACACTTGGTATGATTGGTACAGGACTTAGTATACAATTTTTAAAAGGGCCACTTGCTTTAATATGTATATTTTTATCATATGGTTGCATAATGGGAATTGGTCTTGGTATTGGTTATTTAACACCAGTTAAAACATTAATGCTTTGGTTTGATAAACAAAAAGGACTTGCAACAGGAATATCTATTATGGGATTTGGACTTGCTAAAGCAATCGCAACACCTATAATGGAATTAATTCAAAATAAACTTGGAATATCACAAATGTTCTATATATTAGGAATTGTATATTTTATAATGATGTTTATAGGACATTTACTTCTTAAAAAACCTGAAGGTTGGGTTGAAAAGGATGAAGCTAAATCTGAATTTAAACCATTATCTATGTTTAAGGATAAAACATTCTTAGGAATATGGTTAATATTCTTTATAAATATTCATTGTGGACTTGCATTAATAACTTATGAAAAACAAATATTAAATGAAACTTTTAAAGGAATGGCAATTTTACTTACAATGGTAAGTGTAATACCATCAGTAACAGCAGCATTTAATGCACTTGGTAGAATAGGATATTCTACAGTATCAGATAAAATGAAAGATAGAAATACAGTATATAAAATAATATTTACAACAAGCATAGTAATAACATTAATTGCGCTTTTAACATTTGCAATTACTAATGGACATAAATCATTAGTGTATGGATGTATTGTTATATTACTTCTTGTAATAGTTAATTTAGGATATGGTGGAGGATTCTCAACACTACCAGCACTTTTATCATCTAGATTTGGAATGGAAAAAATAAGTAAAATTCATGGACTTGCATTATCAGCGTGGGCAATCGCAGGTATCACAGGAAATAATATGTCAGAAATAATACTATCTCATACAAACAGAACTTATGATTATATATTAATCGCAACACTTATTTTATATGTTATCGCATATATAATAGATGTAACTATGGTTAGTAAAAAAACAAGAAATTAATACCAATAAAATTGGTATTTTTTTTATGCTATATAATTATTTAAAAAAATCATAATAATAATGTAATTCGAATTACAAAAGGAGCATTTATATGAAAAAATTTTTTTTAACGCTTCTTCTATTATTACTTATTATTCCAATAAATGCATATGCATATTCAGATAAACTAATACTTGGAGGAAATAATATTGGTATAGAAGTAAAAACAAAGGGAATACTAGTTATTGGATTATATGAGATAGACAATAAATTAGTCGCACAAGAATCTGGTATAAAATCAGGAGATTATATTTTAAGTATAAATAATAATAAAGTAAATAATATTTCTGATTTTTCAAAAGAAATAAATAATGATCCAGATAAAGAAAGTATAGATATAACTTATTTAAGAAAAGATAAAAAATATAACAGTAAATTAAAAATATATAATAAAGAAGGAGAATATAAAACAGGGTTATATGTTAAAGATGAAATAAATGGTATTGGGACATTAACTTTTATAGATCCAAAAACTAAAAAATTTGGAGCACTTGGTCATGAAATCATATCCAAAGATACAAATGAAATATTAAATATTACTGATGGTGAAATATATTATTCATATATTACTGGTATAACAAAATCAAATAATGGAAATCCAGGTGAAAAAGAGGCAGAGACAAATCAAGACATAAAATATGGGATAATAAAAGAAAATACAAAATCAGGAATTTTTGGTGAATATACTGCAGAAATAAAAGAAGATGAATTATACGAAATAGGAGAACCACAAATTGGTAAGGCATCGTTATTAACAGTTATAAGTGGTGAAAATTTAGAATCATTTGATATTCAAATCGAGAAACTAAATTTAGATGATGAAACCAAAAATATAGTGTTTAAAATAACGGATGAAAGATTACTTAGTAAGACAGGAGGTATAGTTCAAGGTATGAGTGGTTCTCCAATAATTCAAAATAATAAAGTAGTAGGAGCAGTTACACATGTAATAGTGGATGATATAACAAAAGGGTATGGTATATTAATAACTAGTATGTTAAAAGAAGCAGAAAACTAAAAGGGATAAAATCCCTTTTTTTGACTTGTTTAATATGTGTTATTGTGATAAAATACATTTGTCAAAAGGGGATGAAATTATGATAAAAATTTATAAAACTGGTGAAAAAGGTTTAGTAGAAAAAATTGAAAATATCGAAAAAAATTGTTGGATAGATTTAGTAAAACCAACTCTTGAAGAAATAGATGAAGTTGCATCTAAAACTGGTGTAGAAAAAGATTTGATATTAAAAATGCTAGATGAGGAAGAAATACCACGTATAGAAGTAGAAGATAATTCAACATTAATTGTAATAGATACTCCAACAATAGAAGAAGATAGTAAATACTCAACACTTCCACTAGGAATAATATTTACAAAAAAAGATTATTTTATAACAATTTCATCAAGAAAATTTGAACTTTTAAAATTATTTAAAAGAGGAAAAGTAAAAAATGTAAGAACAGAACAAAAATCAAGATTTATAATTAGATTATTATATGAAAATGCAAAACTATATTTAAAATATCTAAGAAAAATAGATGATAAAATAGATGAAGCAGAAAAAGATATTCATTCTTTATCAGATAATGGTGAATTAATAAATATGTTTACTATTGAAAAAAGTTTAGTATATTTTATAACTTCTTTAAAAGAAAATAAAAAAATAATAGAAAAAATTAGTAAGGGTAACACAATTAAAATGTATGAAGAAGATATAGATTTACTTGAAGATGCATCTATTGAAAATGAACAAGCAATAGAAATGGCAAATATATATAGAGAAATACTTTCATCAGTATCTAATGCATATGAATCAATAATATCAAATAATTTAAATACTGCGATGAAAATATTAACAAGTATAACAATTATATTTTCAGTTCCTACAATGATATCATCATTTATGGGAATGAATGTTCCATTAGGACATTTAGGATATATGAAATATTCAGTTGTAATATTATTAGCAGTATCACTAATATTATCATTAATAATCGCATATATATTAAAAAAGAAAAAACTACTTTAGTAGTTTTTTTATTTGATTTTTTATTTATTTTAAGTATACTATTTTAAGAAGAAAAAGAGGTTTACTATGAAAATAAATCATAAATTTAATTATTTAGAATTATATGAATATTATCTAGCACTTAGATCTAATACAAATATAGATAATTTAAAAAAGTTATATTCAAAAATAAAAGAATTATCAGTATACTATTATAATAATGGGAAAATGAATAAAAAATATAATGATTTATTAGATATTTTAATGAAATCAGAAAGTTTATTTAAAGGCAAATATATATTAAGTAAAGATATAGATGTAGATAGAGATTTAAAATTATCAATAGATGCTACAAAAGAAGAAATAATAAAATATATAGTAAATGAAACAAGATTGTTTTTAGATAGTATTTATAGAGCTTATCGAGCTGAATCAAAAGATATAAATGAATATAGTTTTGAAAATATGTGTGGTTATGCAAGTTTTAAAGTAATTGAATTATGTAATTCATTAGGAATAAAATCACATATTATAAATATAGAACCCGGTTATATAAAAGAATCTGACTTATTTGATGGAGGAAATCATCATTATTGTGCTATTGTTGAACTTGATAACGAATATTTTTTAATAGATTGTACATATAAACAATTTTTTAAATTAGGAAAAACAAATATTGATAGACTAGGAATAATAAATTGTTCTCCACCAAGGGTAGGAACATATATGATGATGAATGAAAAAAGAAAAGAATTAGCTGAAGATTTATTAAAAAACGGATATATAAAATTAACAGAAGAAAATTTTAAAGATTATATGGATGGATTTACAATTTCTTTTAGAAATGGACTATATTATGAACAGACAAAAGACCTTAATTTTAAAACAAAATATACTGTAAATGATTATATAAATTTTTTAAAAGAAAAAGATAGTCAAATCCAACATGAATCAAAAGAATTATTAGGATTTCAAAGAAAACCTTTAGATGATAATAAAATGGTATTTAAATTAGGCCAATAGTATTGACTTTTTTAACGTTTTTATGGTAAAATCAGTATGTTTGTAAAGCCTCACTTGGCTCTACAACCGCACTTCAAAAGGTTTTAAAGCGTAAGTCACCTTTTTGGGCGAGTCTTAGATTATTAAAAAAGGAGGTAAACTAATGAAAGCAATTATTGAAACTGGTGGTAAACAATACACTGTTGAAGAAGGAACTGAAATATTCGTTGAAAAAATCGAAGGTAATGCTGGAGATAAAGTAACATTTGACAAAGTTTTAATGTTAGATGGTAAAGTAGGTCGTCCTTATGTAGATGGTGCTAAAGTTCTTGGAGAAATTGTTAAACAAGGAAAACAAAGAAAAATTAAAATTTTTAAATATAATCCAAAGAAAAATTATCATAAAACACAAGGTCATAGACAACCATATACTAAAATAGTTATAAAAAGTGTTAAATAATTATGATAAAAGTAGTAGTAATAAATAATAAAATAGAAATATCAGGACATGCAAATTTTGATGATTATGGAAAAGACATAGTTTGTGCATCAGTATCATCAATAGTAATAACTACTATAAATGCATGTATAGAAATAGATGAAGATTCTATTTATTATGAAGATAAAGAAAAATTAATAATAGAAATAAAAAAAGAAAATGAAGTAATAAAAAAACTAATTAATAATATGGTTTTTATGCTTGAAAGTCTTGAAAAAGACTATCCTAAAAATATTAAAATATTAAGGAGGTAAGTAATTATGATAAAAATGATTTTAGATATACAAAAATTTGCACACGTTAAAGCGCAAGGTTCTACTCATAATGGACGTGATTCAGAAGGTAGAAGATTAGGTGCAAAAGCTGCTGATGGTGAATTTATTTCAGCTGGTTCAATTATTTATCGTCAAAGAGGAACAAAAATTTATCCTGGTAAAAATGTTGGTATGGGTGTTGATCATACTTTATTTGCTAAAATAGACGGATATGTAAAATTTGAACGTAAAGGTAGAGATAAAAAACAAGTTAGTGTTTACGAAGAAAAATAAACATCATCATTAGGTGATGTTTTTTTAATTTATTTATGATAAAATATTTTTGAGGTGTTATTATGAGATATAATCAAGTAGCAAACGCAGGAAGGATATTAAATGAAAGTTCTTATTTAATAAAAAATCCTGAAAGTTATAAAGGAAAATGGAATAGTTTATTTAATAATAATAATCCTATAATGTTAGAACTTGGTATGGGAAGAGGTAGTTTTATTATTGATATGGCAAAGACTCATCCAAAAGTTAATTTTATAGGTTTAGAACTTGATAAAAATCAAACAGCTACTGCAATAAATAATATAAGAGGACAAAATCTTCCAAATTTAAAAATGATATGTGCAGATGCAAAAAATATAATTAATATATTTGGAAAAGAAATAGATACAATATACTTAACTTTTTCAGAACCTTGGCCAAAAAAACAAGATGAAAAGAAAAGGTTTACTGATATAAGTTATTTAAAATTATATGATAGAGTATTTAAGAAAAATAAACATATAATTTTAAAAACTGATAATAAAATTCTATTTGCATCAGCATTAGAAAGTTTAAGTAGTTATTGGTATACATTTGATAAAGTAAGTTTAGATTTACATAATGATGAAAGAAAAATAGAAAATATAATGACAGATTTTGAAAAACAATATTTTAAAGAACATAGACAAATATACTATGTTGATGCATCATTTAAAAACTAGAAATGAGGTGATAATATGTTCGTTGATGAGGTTATTCTTGATGTTATAGCAGGTAAAGGTGGAGATGGATGTACTGCTTTTAGAAGAGAAAAATATATTGCAATGGGTGGACCATTTGGTGGAAATGGTGGTAAAGGTGCAGATATAATTTTTAAAGTAGATTTAGGACTTAGAACACTTTTAGATTTAAGATATAATCGAAAGATAAAAGGACCAAAAGGATCTAATGGTCTTGGTAAAAATAAAAATGGTAAGAATGCAGAAGATATAATAATTAAAGTACCACAAGGAACTACTATAACAGATTTAGATACAGGGCTTATTTTAGCTGATTTAACAGGTAAACATGATGAAGTAGTAGTAGCTAAAGGAGGAAGAGGAGGAAGAGGTAATACAGCCTTTGCAACACATAATAATCCTGCTCCTAACTTTTCAGAAAATGGTGAACCTGGTGAAGAAAGACGATTAAAAGTAGAACTTAAATTACTTGCAGATGTAGGTTTCGTTGGAATGCCATCAGTAGGTAAATCTACTTTAATATCTAAAATATCAGCTGCAAAACCTAAAATAGCGGCATACCATTTTACTACGTTATCACCTAATTTAGGAGTAGTAAAAACTAAAGATAATAGAGTATTTGTTGCAGCAGATCTTCCAGGATTAATAGAAGGTGCATCACTTGGTGAAGGTCTTGGAGATCAATTTTTAAGACATATTGAAAGAACAAAAGTTATAGTTCATATAATAGACATGAGTGGTATTGAAGGAAGAAATCCTTATGATGATTATATAACTATTAATAAAGAACTTGAAAATTTTGATAAGAAATTAATGGATAAACCACAAATTATAGTAGCTAATAAAATGGACATGGAAACATCTTTAGAAAATTTAAAAGAATTTAAGAAAAAAGTAAAAGAAGAGGTATATGAAATATCAGCTATAAATTCAGAAGGGTTAGATGAACTTTTAATAAAAGTAGCTGATGTACTTGATAGTACTGAAGATAAACCAATATATGATGAAAATGAATTTGAATCTCATGTATTATATAAATTCCAAGAAGAACAACCATTTGAAGTTGAAAAACAAGGTGATATATATATAGTAAAAGGAGATAAAATAGAAAAAATTCTTAAAATGACTAAATTTACTGATGAAGGAGCTAGAAGATTTGCTACTAAACTTAGAAAATTAGGCGTAGATGATAAATTAAGAGAACTTGGTATACAACCTGGAGATACTGTAAGAATACTTGATTTTGAATTTGAATTTAAAGATTAAAAATAGAAGCAATTAGTGCTTCTTTTTTAATTAAAATATGGTATAATGATTATAGGTGATAACATATGTTCGAATATATAAAAGGTAAAATAGATGATATTGAAAGTAATTATATAATAGTAAATAATAATGATATAGGATATAAAATATATACTGCAAGTCCATATTCATTTGAATTAGATAAAGAATATAAAGTTTATTTATATCAACATATTAGAGAAGATGAAAATTCTTTATTTGGATTTAAAACTAAAGAAGATAGAAATTTATTTTTAAAGTTAATAGATGTAAAAGGATTAGGTCCAAAAATGGCACTTCCAATGCTTGCAACTGGATCTGCAGATGGTATTATTGATGCTATTGAAAGAGAAAATATTTTATATTTAAAGAAATTTCCAAAAATAGGAGATAAAGTAGCAAGACAAATAATACTTGATTTAAAAGGAAAATTAGTAACAAAAGGAGAAATAACTCCTAATGTAAATGATGAACTTGTAGAAGCATTAACTTCTTTAGAATATAAAAATGCAGATATAAAGAAGGTAGTATGCAAAGTAGATAACAAATTAACTATAGAAGAGCAAATTAAAGAAGCATTAAAACTATTATTAAAATAGGAGGTTATTATGGATAGAATACTTGATGAAGAAAGACAAGTTGAAGATGAATTTGAACTTTCATTAAGACCACAATTTTTAAGAGAATATATAGGTCAAAAAGATGTTAAAGATAATATAGAAGTATTTATAAAAGCGGCTAAATTAAGAGATGAACCACTTGATCATACACTTTTATATGGTCCTCCTGGACTAGGAAAAACAACACTTGCATATATAATATCAAATGAACTTGGAAGTAATATTAAAACAGCAAGTGGACCTGCTATTGAAAAAACAGGAGATTTAGCAGCTATACTTTCATCTTTAGAACCAGGAGATGTATTATTTATAGATGAAATACATAGAATGCCAAGAGTAGTAGAAGAAGTACTTTATTCTGCTATGGAAGATTTTACGTTAGATATTATTATAGGTAATGATGGTTCTTCTAGAAGTATTAAAATAGATCTTCCTCCATTTACATTAGTAGGAGCAACTACTAGAGTTGGAGATTTATCTTCACCACTTAGAGATAGATTTGGAATAATATCAAAATTAGAATATTATTCTATAGAAGATTTATGTAATATTATTAAAAGAACTGCTGATGTATTTGAAGTAGAAATAGACGAAGATGCAGCTTTAGAACTTGCTAAAAGAAGTAGAGGTACTCCAAGAATAGCAAATCGTCTTTTAAAAAGAGTACGAGACTTTGCTTTAGTAAAAGGAAATGGAAATATAGATATAGATATAACTAAAGAATCATTAACTAAATTAAAAGTTGATGCTGAAGGATTAGATGATACAGATCATAATCTATTAAAATCAATAATATATAAGTTTAATGGAGGCCCTGTAGGAATAGATGCTTTAGCTGCCTCTATAGGTGAAGAAGTATCAACTATTGAAGATGTATATGAACCATATTTACTTCAAAATGGATTTTTAAAGAGAACTAATAGGGGAAGAGTTGTAACAGAAAAAGCATATAGACATTTAGGAATAGATTTCCAAAAAAGTTTATTTGAATAGGAGTGTTTTATGAGTATAGATGAAAAAGCAAAATCTTTTGCAATAAATGCACATGCTGGGCAAGTCAGAAAATCTGAAAAAGAAAAACCGATGATTATTCATCCTATTAATACTGCTAATATATTAAAAGAATATGGATTTGATGCAAATGTAGTCGCAGCTGGTTATTTACATGATGTAGTGGAAGATACTAAATATACAATAGATGATATAGAAAAAGAATTTGGAGAAGATATTAAATCATTAGTGGATGGTAATACTGAACCAGATAAATCACTTTCTTGGGAAGAAAGAAAAGAACATACTATAACAAGAGTTAAAGACTTAGATATTAGACATAAAGCAGTAGTATGTGCGGATAAAATAAGTAATTTAGAAGATTTAATGATTCTTTTTGAAAAGCAAGGTAAATATGATTTTTCATCATTCAAAAGAGGATATGATAAACAAAAATGGTATCATGAAAATGTATATAAAAGTTTGGTAAATAATGAAGATGAAAATAATCCTATGTTTATTAGATATAAAAAATTAATAGATCATATATTTAATAATGCAAAAGAAGATGAATTTATAAAAGATACTATATTTGAAGATAATATAGATGAATACAATAAATTATTAAAATTACATTATAGAAAAAATGAATTATCAAAATTAAAAAGTATATTACATATGAATCCATATGTAATAGAGTTTACTGGAACACCAAGAACAGGTAAGACAACACTTATGAATAATTTAAATGACTTTTTTAAAAAAGGTGGATTTAAAGTAATTACTTTAGAAGAATTTACGACAAGTGACAAATATAAAAAAGAAATATATCCAACTTTAAAAGATCAATCTAAATCAGAAATAAATACTCAAATACCTAAATATGTATTAAGTCAATTAGAAGATGCATTAAAGCAAGATGTTGATATTATTATGATAGATAGATCTCTTGTTGATAGAATGATTTGGGTAGATAGATTATATTTAAAAGATGAATTTAAAAAGGAAGAGTATGAAGAATATATTAGTACTTATATTCCAATTATAAAAGAAAAAATAGATACTATAATCGCAACTTATGCTGATAGTATGACATCTTTAAAAAGAGATTATTTTGCAAATCTTTCTTTAGAAAAGAGAAATTTTTTAAATATTCAAAATATAGAAGAATATAATACATCTTTAAAGAATATTGAAAAATTATCAAGTAAAAACGACATTAATCTTCATTTGATAGATACTAGTGATAAAAATCAAAGAGATATATCAATTATGATAACTGAAGATATATTATCAGATATGAGAGATAAATATATAAAACAATTACAATTAGAATTTAATAAAGAGATTATATAGAAATCTCTTTTTAAATGTGTTATAATTTATAGGCAGGTGATAACTATGAAAACAGATGATTTTGATTATTTTTTACCAGAAGAATTAATCGCACAAACTCCAATTAAAGAAAGAGATCATTCAAGACTTTTAGTGCTTGATAAAAAGACAGGTGAAATAAGTCATGAAAGATTTGATAATATAATTAATTATTTAAATAAAGGCGATGTACTTGTAATAAATAATACGAAAGTATTACCAGCTAGATTAATAGGAAACAAAGAAGAAACAGATGCTGTTATAGAAGTACTTCTTTTAAAAGATTTAGGTGACGATACTTGGGAATGCCTTTGTAAACCAGCTAAGAGAGTAAAAATTGGTACTATAATTAATTTTAATGATTTACTTAAATTAGAATGTGTTTCTATTGGTGATGATGGAATAAGACACTTTAAATTTATTTATGACGGAATACTTATGGAAATATTAGATAAATTAGGTGAAATGCCACTTCCTCCATATATACATGAAAAATTAAATGATAAAGATAGATATCAAACAGTATATGCTAAAGAAATAGGAAGCGCAGCAGCTCCAACCGCAGGTCTTCATTTTACAAAAGAATTATTATCTAAATTAAAAGAAAAAGGAATAATAATAGAAGAAATAACTCTTCATGTAGGACTTGGAACATTTAGACCAGTACAAGTAGAAGATGTAACTAAACATAAAATGCATAGTGAATTTTATTCTATGAGTAAAGAAACAGCGAATACATTAAATAAAGCCAAAAAAGAAGGAAGAAGAATAGTTGCAGTAGGAACTACTACTACAAGAACACTTGAAACTATAATGAGTCTATATAATGAATTTAAAGAAACTTCTGGATGGACAGATATATTTATATATCCAGGATATACCTTTAAAGGAATAGATGCTCTAATAACTAATTTTCATCTTCCAAAATCTACTTTAGTTATGTTAGTTTCAGCATTCGCAGGTAAAGAAAATATAATGAATGCATATAAAGAAGCAGTAGATCAAAAATATAGATTTTTCTCATTTGGAGATGCAATGTTTATAAAATAAAAGAGGTGATTTTATGAAGATAAAATATGAATTATTAAAAAATTCAAAAAATGCAAGACATGGAATACTTCATACAAATTATGGTTCTTATGAAACTCCTATGTTTATGCCAGTAGGAACACTTGCTAATGTAAAAACATTAGTACCAGAAGAATTAAAAGATATGAATTCAGCAGTAATACTTTCTAATACATATCATTTATGGCTAAGACCTGGAGAGGATATAGTAGAAAAAGCAGGAGGACTTCATAAATTTATGAATTATGATGGACCTATACTTACTGATTCAGGGGGATTCCAAGTATTTAGTTTAGCTAAAAATAAAAAGAAAGATATAACCGAAGAAGGAGTACATTTTAAAAGTCATATTGATGGAAGAGACTTGTTTTTAACTCCAGAAAAATCAATTGAAATACAAAATAAATTAGATAGTGATATAGCAATGAGTTTTGATGAATGTCCACCAGCAAGTGCAACACATGAATATTTAAAAAATTCTTTAGAAAGAACACTTAGATGGGCTAAAAGAGGTAAAGATGTACATAGTAATGAAAACCAATCATTATTTGGAATAGTACAAGGTGGACCTTATGAAGATCTAAGAAAAGAATCAGCAATTGAAACTGTAAAAATGAATTTTGATGGATATAGTATTGGTGGAGTAGCCAACGATGGAGAATCAAAAGAGGATATGTATAAAGCAATAGATTATTCTATTGACTATTTGCCAAAAGATAAACCAAGATATTTAATGGGTGTAGGAGAACCAGTTGATATATTAGAAGGAGTAGCAAGAGGAATTGATATGTTTGATTGTGTACTTCCTACAAGAATAGCAAGACACGGTAATGCATTTACTCATAATGGTAAAATGAATTTAAAAAATGCTAAATTTAGAGAAGATTTTACTCCAATTGAAAAAGAATGTGATTGTTATACATGTAAGAATTATACAAAAGCATATATAAGACATTTACTAGTAGCAAATGAACAACTTGCTGGTAGATTACTTTCTATCCATAATATTAGATTTTTAATTAAATTAACTGAAGATATTAGAGTAGCAATCGATGAAGATAAATTTGATGAATTTAAAGAAGATTTTATTAAAAAATATCAAGGAGTTAAAAATGAAAAGTAAGAGTTTATATCATATACCAAGAAAATATAAAAAAGCAGAAGCATCAATATTACAAGATGATAGAGATGAAATGTATAATGAAATGGATAATTCAATTGATAGAATTACAGGATTAACTTTACAAGGATTATATGATTATCAAAATGATGATTATGTAATTGGTATACACAGAACTGCTAGTGATAAAGAAGATTTTTTAGAAAAAGGAATAGTAATGAGAGGTAATGATTTTACTTCAGGAGTACAACCATTTAAAAATTTTATATTTTTCTTAAGAGAAATAAAATATTGTGAATCATATAAAATGTCAAATGGATGCTTTATAGTTAAAGTGCCAAAAAAAGATATATATTTAAAAGATTCAAATGATACAACAGAACCAATATATTACAAAGATGAAAATGGTTTATTAAGATTAAGACCAGAGTTCATCGCCGCATATGTACCGGTAATAAATAAGGAAATTAAAAACGTGGAATTAAATACTCATAATCATAATATATATAAACCAGAAACTGAATTTTTCTATGAAGAAGAAATAGAAAATGATAAAATGAAAATAGGTTATTAAACCTATTTTTTCTTTTTTAAAAATTTACCTATTAAACTACCTATAACGGTAAAAATAATAATTAATAAATAATATATAATAATCTTTATATTTAATTTATATCTAAATAATAATGATAATAATAAAAATAATATAATATTAATACCAGATATTTTTAATCCTTCTAAATAATTTTTATTATTACATCTTCTAGAAATATATATTCCAGTCAGAATAAATGTAATAATAAAAATAAATATTTCAAAAATATTATTAGTATTATCAGAAATAATATTAAAATAATATAGACAAGTATTTATTAATAATAAAGATAATAATACTATGAATTCAAAAATAATAGTTTTTAAGTATTTCATATTCATCACCTAATAAATTATATGAAGAAGTATAAATAATATTAAAATAATGCATAATAAAATAGGTGATAATATGTTATTTAGAGTATTTTATAGAACAATATTTTTTTATATATTAGTAATAATATCATATAAAATAATGGGTAAAAGAGAAGTAGGTGAACTAAGTGTATTTGATTTTATAATATCAATGTTAGTATCTCAATTAATCGCAGTATCAATAGAAAATTATAAAGATTCAATATGGTTCGTTATAATACCTTTATTAACACTTGTAATATTTCAAATTATACTTGCTAAATTATCTTTAAAAAGTAATAAATTTAGAAATTTAATGGATGGTAAACAAAGTGTAATTATATCTAAAGGTAAATTAAATTTTAATGAAATGATAAAACAAAGATATAACTTAGATGATCTATTATTACAATTAAGAGAAAAACAAATAAGAACAATAGAAGAAGTAGATTATGCAATACTTGAAAATAATGGTAAACTTTCTATCTTTGTAAAAGATGATAAAGATAAAAAAGTATTTCCATTACCATTAATATTAGATAGTATTATACAAGAAGATAATTTAAAATACATAAATAAAAATAAGGGATGGGTTATAAATATATTAAATAATAAAAAAATACATCTAAATGATGTATTCTATGCATTTTATAAAAATGATGAAATTTATATTATAAAAAAAGATGATTAGAATTATCTAATCATACTCATAAAACTAGGATTATCAGTTATATAAGGTACTATTTCATTTCTTGCTACCATTTTAGGTAATCTAGCATATGCTTCTCTCATTTTGTCATCTAATACAATAGTATCTAAGAAATCATAATAATCTTCTAAATTAAAATGTCCTCTTTCTTTTTTCATTTGATTATATTCTTTTTTATATAATCTTATTAAAATATAAAGATTAATATTAAATACTCTATCATTTTGTTCTTCGAAACTATCAGAAGCTTCTTCAAACATATCTTTAGAATATCTACGTATTTCGTCAGAGTTTTCTTTTAATTCATTAACATAATCAACTAATTCATTAAATAATCTTACTTTCTTTAAATCAGTTTCACTCATCTAGTAAACCTCCTTTTTTCAAAAAACGCTATATAGAATAACATATATTTTACATATTGTCAAAATAAATCATAAAAGATTTATTTTTTTTGTTATAATTTATGTAGGAGGTAATATGAATAGTGATATAAAAGTAATAGAAGAATTATTAGATGGAAGTATAAAAGAATTATTTATTAATCAAATAAATAATTTTTATGAAATAAATTATACTTTCAAAAATAGTTATAAAATAGGTGATAAAGTATTATTAAAAAAAGGTACTTTATTACATGGAACATATAAAAATATTGATGGATTAAAAGAAATAGTAAAAAATGGATTAAAATGTTCTGTAAATATAGAAAATGATCGAAAAAGTAAATATCCGTTTTGTGTAGGAGTTTGGAATTTAAAAAAAGATTATTTATTGGATGAATATATTAATTTTTATTCTGGAGGAACAATAAAATTATTCAATCATAAAAATCAAAAAAAAGAGACAAATGTAATACCATATAATGAAATGAATAATATAATGGAATATGTAAAAGAAAAGGGATATTTATCATGGTATATGGAACAAACAAAAGAAGCAAGATTTATGCCAAGTTTAGTTCAAGATGAGGTACAGATAGGAATAATATTTAATGGTGAAAATAATATATCAAAAGCAGATATATTAAACGAAGAATTTATTAATGATGAAGATGTAAAACCATTGATAAACGAAAATTATTATGAAAGATTTATAATTGATAGAAAAAACAAAGATGATTTTTTTACTGATAGAGAAAGTGCAATTATATACGGAATACCTTCTTGTCTAATTGAAGGAATACTTGTTGGTAGAAAGTATGAAAAGGATAATAAAATTTTAAAAGAAATAAAAGAATTATTACCAAATCAATATATATGTAATTTAGATGGTATAGTAATTTTATAGGAGGATTAATATGAATATTGAAGAAAAAATTGAAAATATTGAAAAAAGAAATAAAAGGGTAGAAAAGGATAAAGCATGGGAAACAAGTAATACAAGAAAAATATGTATTATGGTATTAACTTATATAGTAGTAATTATATATTCATATATGATTAATAGTTTTAGTAATATATTTTTAAGTTCACTTGTACCTGTAATAGGTTTTACATTATCTACATTATCATTAAAAGGTGTAAGAAAAATTTGGGAGAAATATGTATACAAAATATAATAAAATAAATACTCCTGAAGAACTATTTGATTTTATGAATAAAAATATAGTATATGGTTATTTAGGTAAAGATAAAAAAATTCATACTGAAGAAGATAATGATATATGGGAAGAAGAATATATATTAGAAACAAAAGATGATATATTAGAATATAAAATAGGTAATTGCTGGGACCAAGTAGAATTAGAAAGAGATTGGTTTAAAAAACATAATTATGAATTTGAGACAATTTATCATCAAGTTATGCTTAATTACAACAATCCATATCCAACACATACAATGTTAATATATAAGGACAATGACGAATGGTGTTGGTTTGAAAATGCATGGGAATCTGAAAAAGGCATTCATAGATTCAAAACTAAAAATGATTTATTAAAGTGCGAATATAAAAAGTATATAGAAATGTTAAAAATATATGGCATAAATAATGAAGAATTAGATAAAATAAGATATTTTGTTTATGGTGAACCAAAAAGTAATATATCTGCCAAAATGTTCATAAAACACGCAATTAATGGTAAAATGTTAACTGAGGTTGACAAATTTCAAACTGAAATTGGTAGAACGCAACTTTAACATTTGCTAAAATTAATCGTGAAAGAGGTGATTAGTATGACAATCTCAGAAAGATTGTACAATTTAAGAAAAGAAAAGAAAGTATCGCAAGAAGAACTTGCAAATGAATTAGGAGTATCAAGACAAACCATTTCAAAATGGGAAACAGGAGAATCTTCTCCAGACTTTGATAAAATAGCTCCACTTTGTGAATATTTTGGAATAACATCAGATGAACTTTTAACTGGAAGAACAAATATAGTAGAAGCTAAGGATATTGATAGAAGAAGAATATTTGCTAGAAATATAGCAATATCTGTATCTTTATATATATTATCATTAGTAGCTATTATCGTTATGTCTGCTGTGTTTAATATACCTGTAATAGGAGTAGGAGTATTCTTTAGTATAATTGCAGTAGCAACAGGATTAATTATTTATACAGTAATTAATTATAGTGATAAAAAAGAAAAGAAAGAAACTAAAAAAGATAGAACAGTTAAACAAGTATGTGAAATAATTGATATTATTGGTGTAGTAATATACTTCTTAGTAAGTTTTACAACAGGCGCATGGCATATTACATGGATTATATTCCTTATAATAGGTTTATTTGAAGCAATAGTAAAATTATTATTCAATTTAAAAGATGATGAAAAGGAGATTAAGGAAGATGAATAAGGGATTAACAATAACATTAATAACATTATTATCAATACTTACAATAGGAATTACATGTGCTTTAATAATATTATTAAAAACTGATTTTAAATTTAATTTTACTGAAATAGGATTTAATTCATTAAGTACAAAATTAGTAGAAGAAAAAGAAATAAGTGAATTAAAAGATTTAGATATTAATTCTAATGTAGCAGATGTTATTATTGAAGCACAAGATAGAGATACAATAAAAGTAGAATTATATTCAGATAAAGATGTAAATCATAGTATATCTGAATTAGAAGATAAAATATCTATAATATTTAAAAGTAAAAATGAAATAAATTTTGGAATAAATAATAAAATGCCAAATATTAAAGTGTTTTTACCAAAAAAATATGCTAAAAATATAAAAATAGATTCAAGAACAGGTGACATAAAAATTGGAAATTTAAAAAATGCAACAAGCAACATTAAATTAACAACTGGTGATATCGATATAAAGAGTATTGATATTGTAAAAATAAATAATCAAACAGGAGATATAAAAATAGATAATGCAAATGAACTTGTATCTACTCATACAACAGGTGATATAAAAGTTGAAAATGTAAAATCTATGACATCAAAATTAACAACTGGAGATATAAGAGTAAATAATGTATCAGATATAATTTCTGAAATTACAACAGGAGATGTAAAAATACAAACAGTTAAAAATTCAATGGATATAACTTCAACAACAGGAGATGTAAAAGTAGAGAATGCTACAATTAATAAAAATTCAAAAATATCTTCTGGAACAGGAGATGTAAAGGTAAATTCTACAACAGGATGTTATGTAGAAGGATCTACTAATGTAGGGGATAATAATATAAATAATAATGATAGAAAAAGTGATATTACATTAAAGATAACAAGTAGAGTTGGAGATATAAAAGTAAATTAATAATCTTTACATTAATTAGATTTTGTGCTAAAATTTAAGCATAAATCAATGAAGAAGACATGATTTATATAAAGTTATTAAAGAGAGTTAGTGTTTGGTGTAAACTAATATAATGATATATAAATTCCTACTTCTTAAAGAGAAATGAAAACATTTCCGGTAATGCCGTTATCAAATTAAGAAAAACAAAGGATGGTACCGCCTTTTAAAGGCTCCTTATAGATACCATCCTTTTTTTAGGAGGAAAATATGAAAAATAATGTTATAACATCACGAAATGTAGATTTTGCAAAATGGTATACAGATGTAGTAATGGCTGCACATTTAGCAAGCTATACTAATGTAAAAGGTTGTATTGCAATAGAACCTAACGGATACGCTATATGGGAAAAAATGCAATCAATATTAGATAAAAAATTTAAAGAACTAGGACATGTTAATGTACAAATGCCACTTTTAATACCAGAAAATCTACTAAAAAAAGAAAGTGAACTTGTAAATGGATTTGCGCCTGAAGTAGCATGGGTTACTCATGGTGGAAGTAAAGAATTAGAAGAAAGATTATGCATAAGACCAACATCTGAAACTATGTTCTGTGATTATTATAAAGATCATGTATCATCATATAGAGATTTACCAAAATTATATAATCAATGGTGTAATGTACTTAGATGGGAAAAAGAAACAAGACCATTTCTTAGAAGTAGAGAATTTTTGTGGCAAGAAGGTCATACAATTCATTCAAATAAAGAAGAAGCCATAGAAGAAACAAAACAAATGATGAATGTGTATAAATGGTTCTTTCATGAAATACTTGCAATACCTTCAATAACAGGACTTAAAACAGAAAAAGAAAAGTTTGCAGGAGCAGAATTCACTTTAACAAATGAAGCTCTTATGTATAATGGAGTTGCTCTTCAAGGAAGTACATCTCATTATTTTGGGCAAAAATTTGCAAAAGCATATGATGTTAAATTTTTAAATAAAGAAAATAATTATGAATATGTATATCAAACATCTTGGGGATCAACTACAAGAATGATAGGTGCACTTATAATGGTACATTCTGATGATAAAGGTTTAGTACTTCCACCTAAAATAGCACCTAAACAAGTAGTAATAATACCTATTGGAAATGATGAAAAAGTAAATAGATTAGCAGAAAAAATAAATAAACAATTAAATGAAGATGATATAACTTGTTATATAGATAAAACAGAAAAATCACCAGGATTTAAATTTGCAGAAGCAGAAGTAAATGGTATACCAGTTAGAATCGAAATAGGACCAAGAGATTTAGAAAATAATAAAATAACATTTGCAAGAAGAGATACATCTGAAAAATATGTGGAAGATATCGATATAGACATAGTTAAATATGTAAATAATTTACTTGATACTATTCAAGAGGATATGTATAAGAAAGCAATTGAAAGAAGAGATGAACTAACATTTACTGCACATACATTTGAAGAAATGAAAGAAATAATAGATAAACATCCAGGATTTATACATGCAGATTTTTGTGGAAATGAAGAATGCGAATTAAAAGTTAAAGAATTAAAAGGATGTAAATCAAGATGTATAACAGAAGATAAATTAGTAGATGGAAAATGTGTTGTATGTGGTAAGGATGCTAAATATCATGTTATTTGGGGACTTCAATACTAGGAGAATATATGAAAGAATTAGTTCATAATAATGATAATTTAACAGATGAGGATATAACAGAAACTGTCATAAGAACAAAAGCTCTTGTTATAAATGGTGATAATATATATATAGGAAACGCTGATAATGTATTTCAATTTCCAGGAGGACATTTAGAAGATGGAGAATCTTTTAATGAATGCTTAAAAAGAGAAATAAAAGAAGAAACAGGCATAGAAATAGAAGATTATGAAATATCAGATGCATTTGCTAAAGTAACATTTATGAATAAAGATTGGCCTGAAAAAGGTAAAAATAGAAAAGCAGAAATATACTATTATGCTATCCATACAAATAAAGAACCTGACTTATCAAAGATACATTTAACAGAAAATGAAAAGATGCATAATTTTAAAATAGAAACTATATCATTAGAAAATGTAATTAATGTTATAAAAGAAAATATTCCTAAAAATAAAATGAATAAAGTGATATCACCAGATATGATATTTGCTTTAGAAGAATATCTAAAACAAAATAAAAAGTATACTCAAATTTGAGTATATTTTTTTTATTTTCATCTTGATAAATAAATACATAAATGATATAATTTTTCTATAAGATAGAGATGGTAGCCTATGATGAATAATGAAAAAATTAAAACAAATAAAAAAATAATGATGATAGCAATGGTATTTATTGCTGTTTTTGCAGTTGGTACAATAATTTTTACAAAAGGAAATGTATCTAAATTGTTTGCAGATATTACTAGTTTAAAAATGAAGAATAATATTATTATCCTAAATAAAAATAATACTTTAGTGTCTGTAATATACAAAACAGGTGAATTGAATATAACAATAACATCAGATGGACAAGCAATTTCAGATACAGATATAATAAAAACAAGTGATGTATTAAAATATAATAATGTAGATTATCCAATAGCAGTATTAGCTGATCCAAATAAAGATGGATATGTAGATGGAGCGGATATCTCAAGAACATATAAAATATATAAAGGAATAGTATCTTCTCCAGAAACAGTAGAAAGATTAGCAGCAGATGCAAATGAAGATGATTCAATAGATGGAGCGGATATCTCAAGAATTTATAAAATATATAGAGGACTATATAATCCAGATGATGACATTAATCCAGATGTTAATTTTACAGTAACATTTAATTCAAATGGAGGAAGCGAAGTTGATTCTATAACAAAACATCAAAATGAAACATTAGGAGAACTTCCTGAACCAACAAAAGAAGGTTGTGTTTTTGAAGGTTGGTATACTAATGAAGATTATCAATTAAGAGTAACATCTGATACAAAAGTAACTGGTAATGTAACATATTATGCTAAATGGAGTGTTAATAATTATATAGTTACGTATGATTCGAATGGTGGAACAAGTGTTGAACCAGTAGTAAAACATCAAGGCGAAACATTAGGAACTCTTCCAGAACCAACAAAAGAAGGATTTAATTTAGAAGGTTGGTATACAGAAGCTACAGGTGGAACAAAAGTAACAAGCGAAACAGTAGTAACAGAAAGTGTAATTTATTATGCACATTGGGGAACTGATGCATATACAATATCATTTAATTCAATGGGAGGAACTTCAGTTGCTTCAATAACAAAGCAATATAATGAAGAAATAGGTGAACTTCCAGAACCAACAAAAGAAGGATATACATTCCAAGGATGGTATACAAGCGATCAATATGATACACAAGTAACAAGTGAAACTCTTGTAACAAAAAGTACTACTTATTATGCAAGATGGCAAGCAAATTCACTTACAATAACATTTGATACACAAGTAGATGATAATGTATTTTTAGTTTCTAAAGAAGCAGGAGAAACATTAGGAGAACTTCCAGTAGCCGAAAGAGAAGGATATTCTTTAGAAGGATGGTTTACAGATACTACATATACAACAGAAGTAACATCAGAAACAGTGGTAGTACGAGATACAACTTTCTATGCAAAATGGGGAGCAGAAAAATTTACTGTAACATTTGATGCAAATGGAGGAACTGGTGGACAAACAGATTCAGTTCAAGTTTCTTATAATAGTCCAATGCCAGCAATATCAACAACAGCACCAACAAGAGAAAATTATTATTTTATAGGTTGGTATGATGAAAATAATGAAAAATATTATAATGCTGATGGATCATCTGCTAAAGATTATGATAAAAATGAAAATACAACTTTATATGCACATTGGACTGGAAATGATTGTACAGTAACGTTTGATACACAAGTAGATGGTAATAGTGAAACAATTACAGTATCTTATAATGAACCAATTGGAGACCTTCCAGAACCAACAAGAACAGGTTATGAATTTGAAGGATGGTTTACAGATACTGAATATACTGAAGAAGTAACAAGTGAAACGATTATAACAGAAAATGTAACATATTATGCTAAATGGAATATAAATAATTATGTTATAACATTAAATACATTAACACCGGATGAAGAAGATCCTGATGAATATAAAATTATTGAAGTTGAAAGACAATATAATGAGATGGTAGGAGAACTACCAGAACCAACAAAAGCAGGTTATTCTTTTGTAGGATGGTATGAAGATGAAGAATACGAAACAGAAGTTTCTACTTCAACTTATGTAACAGGTAATGTGACATATTATGCTAAATGGGAAACAAGAACTTATTTAATATCATTTGATTCAAAAGGTGGAAGCGATGTATCGTCAATTACGAGAACATATCATCAAGAAGTGGGTGAACTTCCAACACCAACAAAGGAAGGATATACATTACTAGGTTGGTATACAAATTCATCATATACAACACAAGTAACAAGTGAAACATTGGTAGAAGATGATGCAATATATTGTGCAAAATGGCTTGCAAAATCATATACAATAACATTTGATACAAATGGAGGAACAGGTGGGCCTACAGAAGCAATAACAGTATCTTATAAAAATGGCTTACCAAATTTATCAGATAGTATTCCGACAAAAACAGGAAATACATTTGAAGGATGGTTTGATTCAAATAATACTCAATATTATTCAAGTGATGGGACTGCACTTGTTAATTATGATAAAACAGAAAATACAACTTTATATGCACATTGGACAGTTACTCAATTAACTGTAACATTTGATGCAAATGGAGGAACAATATCAACTGCTCCAACAGGTTATACATTATCATCTGATTCTAAAACAGCATCAAAAGTAGTAAGTTTAAATGAAAATGTTGGATCATCATTACCAACAGCTACAAAAGAAAATTATACGTTAGATGGATGGTATACAGAAGCAAGTGGTGGAACAAAAATAACAAGTACTACAACAGTAGATAGTTCTTGGAGCGGTAATAAAACATATTATGCACATTGGACACCAGCAACTTATACAATTACATTTAATGCAAACTATGGTGATTCAACAACTGTTCCAGCTTCTGTATCATATCAATATTCAGAAACTGGTACAATAACACTCCCAACTAAGGAACCTGAATATTTGGGATATACATTCTTAGGTTGGTCTACAACAAGACAATCTTTAGATCCTGAATTACCTGTTCCAACACCAGATTATTATCCTGGACAAACTTATTCAAAAAGTAATAAAAGTAAAACTTTATATGCTGTATGGGATAATATAAGTGTATTATTTATTGGTGATGATGCAACAATTTATAACCATATGCCAGTAATGTTCCAAAGTTTAGGAAAACATTATAGTGGTGTTGACCCAGATATATTTATGGTTTCACAACCTGGTGTTGCCGATATAAGTCAAGTAATATCAACTTCACAATTAAAAACATTAGTGCAAAATAATAGATATGATTATGTTGTATTAGAAAATATGAATGATGGGTCATTCTCATATACAAATTTAAGTAATGTTAAATCTACTATTAGAAATACTTCAGGATCAAAGAGCGCAGGAGCAATAATGATTGATAGTATAATTGTTGGATATCCATCATCAACTGTTTCTTGTAATAAATCTTCTGATGGAGTTTATACGCATATAAATACAACACAAAGAAATATGGATTCAACTCTTATTTCACAAAAAGCTTCTAGTAGTGATATAGTAGCTTTATCTGGAACATTATTATATGATTATATTTGTACTAATTATCATACTAATTATGATAGAGAACCAACAACATCTGGAAATTTCAATTCCGATTCAGATCATCTTATGTTTAGTAGTTCAGGTGCAACATCTCCAGCAACATCTTATCTATATGCAGAGTTACTTGCATCTGCTATATATGGGTATAATAGTCAATCATTTAGTTATATTTCTACGACAGATTGTAAAACAAATCATTATAATTCAAGCACTATGACAAATGACTTTGATAGTGGTAGTCATACAAGTAATACTGGTTTAAGATCTGCAGAATTAGAAACACAAAGAACTATTTGGAATTATATAACTACAAATAAAAAATGTATTAAATAAGGATGTGTATTATGAAAAATAAAAATGTAATATATATATCATCAATAATTATATTATTAGTATTATTATTAGTACTTGCCACTATATATAAAAATCCTAGTAATATAATATCAAATCCAATTATCGGTAGATGGTCTTATAAAACAGAAAATAGTATTGATTATGGTGTAAATTATACATTTGATGCAAATGGCAAAGGTACTTATTCATATAAGGGAAATGAATCAAAATTTACTTATAAAGTAGGAGATAGTAAATTAATTATTAAATATGATAATGATGAAGCAATAAATAATGTTAATTATAAAATAAAAGATAATATATTAACTATTGAAGATAATGAAGGAAATAAAATATCATATCAAAAAAATTAAAAAGAGATTATAAAATCTCTTTTTTTTGTTCTATAAAGGAAATATATTCATTAATTATAGTATGAATATAAATTATAGTTTTTTAATAACTTCTTTAGCAGGTTTTTCTACTTTAATAGGATCTTTAATAATATTATTTAATTTTAAAAATATAAAAAATATTATTATATTTTCTTTATCGTTTTCATCAGGAGTAATGATTACTATGTCTTTACTTGATTTATTATTTGAATCAATTAGATTTTATAATAAATCATATAATACATATTTGAGTATATTATTATTTTTAATATTTTTTATATTAGGTTCATTTTTAATATCTTTGTTTGATAAAATAAAATTTAAAGATAATAATCTATATAAAGTAGGTATAGTATCTATGATAGGAATTATTTTTCATAATATACCAGAGGGAATTATAACATTTATAACTTCATCAATAGATAGAAAGTTAGGATTATCAATAGCACTTGCTATATCACTTCATAATATACCAGAAGGAATAAGTATAGCAGTACCAATATATTATTCAACGAATAAAAAAACAAAAGCCATAATATATACTTTTATTAGTGCAATATCAGAAATATTGGGCGCAGCACTATCATATATATTTTTAAAGAAATATATTTCTAATTTTTTAATAGGTATGCTTCTTTCATTAGTTTGTGGAATAATGAGCTATATATCAATATTTGAACTCGTACCAGAAGCATTAAACTATAATAATAAAAAATTATTTTATGTTTCATTTTTTATAGGATCTTTATTTATGATAATTAGTTTGATTATCTAAATATGGATCTTATTTTTATTATATTAAACAAACTTACAAATATAATATTTATTATAGTAGGTATTATTAAAGCATATATTCCAATATGTAAGTAAGAAAGGATAATTATTAAAATTATTTTTAAAATTATTCCAAATAATGTTGATTTTAATATATCAGTAGATTTATTTAATGCTTGCATAATAGAATTAATTGGCCCTTGAATGTATAAAAGCAAGAAAAAAGGGGAAAGTACTTTAATATAAGTAATACCTTCAGTAGTATTATAAATAAATTCCATACAAAATTTTGGAAAAAGATATATAAACGAAGTAAATATAAAACCTATACAAAATGACAATAATAATGCTTGTTTAATTTTGTTTTTTACATAAAGTATTTTATTATTTGCATATCCATTACTAATAACAGGTAAAATAGATTGTGATATTGCCATAGAAAAGAAAGAAGGTAAAAGTAAAAGAGGCATTACATATCCATTTAATACGCCATATTCATATATAATATAATTATTAGAATATCCATTTATTAATAAAAAAGTAGTAAGAATTATTGGTTCAAAAAAATATCCAAGTGTTCCTATTATTCTTGAACTTGTGGTAGGTATTGATATATTTAAAATACTTTTAATAATATCCATATTTGGTTTTAGATTTATTTGTGCAACATTTATTTTTTTAGGTAAGAAAAAATATAAAACAAGAATTGAGATAATTTCACTAAAAATATTAGTTAAAATAATAAAAGAAATGGTAAAAATTTCACCATTTATAATTATTTTTGGTAATAAAAAGATATATATTATAATTCTAAGTATTTGCTCGAATATATTAGAAAGTACATGAGGAAACATTCTTTCTTTACCAAAAAAATAACTTCTTATTATATCTGAGATACTAATAAAAGGAAGAGTAAATCCAATACACATAATTGGTATTCGTAAATTACTATTATGAAGTAAATTTGCAATAAAAGGGGATAGGAATATAAGTGATATCATTAGTAAAAATGTAATTATTAAAGCCATGAATATAGTAGAAAAAATCACCTTGATACTATTAATTTTATTTTCAGAAATAAGTTTACTAGTAGAAATAGGAAATCCACTTTGTGCAATCGTTATAAAAAGGTTAAAAGTAGGCATAATTAACATATATAATCCAAGTGTTTTAGTACCAATTTTTCTAGTCAAAATAATTTTTAAAAACATACCTAAAATCTTAGTTATAAAACCTCCAATTAATAGAATAATTGTACTTTTTATAAATTTGCTTTTTCTCATATTAAATTATATGAAAATTATTGTAAAAAATGTATTTTAATGATATACTATTTACATATATATAATATAAAGGTGTAAATGAAATATTTATTATTACATTACTTAATTCTGTGTGTTATAATAAATATATAGGATAGGGAGAAATGATGTATGATGAAAAATAAAAAGAATTTACTAAGTGTAGTATTCATTATAATGTTACTAGTGGTATTAGTAATTTTCCAAGTAAATGATCTTGCAAAAAATATGAAAAAATTATCAGGGGATATTTCATATCCTACTGATACAGGAGCAAAGATTTCTTGCGATTCAACAAATCTTTCAATTGGTGGAACTACTACTTGTACTTTAACTGGATTTTTATCAGGAGGAGCAAGTGGAGCATACGGAAGAATAACATCAAGTGGTAATATAACTGTAAGTAATATTACTCCAAGTACAGGATGGCAAAACTATGGATCTGTTCCTGATTTATCTTTAGGCTATACTGCAGGAAGTGCTGTTACACCATCCAATACATTTATAATTGCAACAATGACAGTTAAAGCAGAAAGTGCTGGAAGCGGAACAGTTACATTTGGACCAGATTCAGTTTCACAAAGTGCATATTTTGTAACAAGTAGTGATTCAAGAAGAACTATAGAAAATGCATTTTGTACAATTAATGTATCAAATCCAACACCTACATTAAGTAATGAAAGTAGATTGTCAAATCTAACTGTAAGTAATACATCGTTATCATTTAACCCTGATACAAAAAATTATAATTTATCAGTAGATAACTCAGTATCATCAGTAACAGTTTCAGCTACTGCAATGGATTCAAAGGCAAAAGGAATAACTGGAGTAGGTACTCATTCATTAAATACTGGAAGTAATACTATATCAGTAGTAGTAACAGCAGAAGATAATTCAACTTCTACATATACAATTAATATAACTAGAGGAGCTAATTCAAATACTAATTTAAGTAGTTTATCAGTTTCAAATACAAATATTGCTGGTGAATTTATTAATTCAACAACAACATATTCAAAAGATGTTGCAAACAATGTAAGTTCAGTAGTAGTAAAAGCAACACCAGTAGAATCAACAACATCAATTGTTTATAAAGGAACTACAAAATCAACATTAACAGAAACAGTACAATTAGAAGTTGGAAGCAATGTTATAGAATTTACTGTAAAAGCACAAAATGGTGCTACTAAGAATTTTAAAATCACAATAAATAGATTGTCAGCTGACACAGCTAATTGTGTATTAAAAACTTTAAAAGTTACAAATACAGATATTGAATCTAAATTTAAAGCTTCAACTTTAGATTATAATGCAACAGTTGCAAATAGTGTAACATCGGTAAAAATCACTGCAACAGCAGCTTCTGGTTTAACTATAACAGGAACAGGAACAAAATCATTAAAAGTTGGAGACAGTAATATATATAGAATAATTGTAACTAATCAAAATGGAAGTAATAAAACTTATACTATAAAGATTACTAGACAATCACAAAAAGATTCATCCTCTTCTGGTGGTTCATCTTCTGGATCAGGTGAAAATCAAGCAAATAAATCTGGTGGTTCATCATCATCAAGTACTACAAATAAATCTACAAATAATAATAATAGTAATAGTAACAATACTACACCGGCAAAAGATAATAATTCATTATTAAAAAATTTAACTATAAATAATAAAGAAATAATGTTATCAGATAGTGTATATAAATATAATTATAGCGTTTTAAATACAGTAACAAAATTAAATATTGTTGCTACTGCTAAGTCTGATAAGAGTAAGGTTGATATTAAAAAACCTGATAAATTAGAAGTAGGTCAAAATAATGTTACAATAAAAGTAACAGCAGAAGATGGTAGTGAAACAACATATAAAATAGTTGTAACAAGAAAAGATGCAAATGAAGAATTATCATCAGATTCTAAATTAACTAGTGTATCAATTGAAAAATATGATTTAGATTTCGATGGAGATACATATGATTATGTATTAAAAATTAAAAATGAAAACAAATTAAAAATAAGTTATGTTGCAAGTGGTGTTAATACAAATGTAATTGTTAAAAACAATGAAAAATTAAAAAATAATAGTGTTATTAGTATAGTAGTTACAGCAGAAGATGGAGTTTCTACTTCAACATATAACATTAGAGTTAAGAAGAGCATTTCTCCAGTAATAATTATTAGTTTAATAATACTTTTATTACTTGCTGCATTATTAGCATTCTATTTCTTATATTTAAAGAAAAGATTACCACATAAAACAAAAGAAATACCAGTAGGAACATCTGATGATTCATCAGATTTTGAAGAAATATCAGAAACTCCTATAACAGAACCTATAGAGGTTCCTACAGAAGCATCTGTAGATAATAATACAGAAGAAATAATCGAAACAGTTTCTGAAGAACCAGCACAAGAAGAACAACCTACAGAAAAAGTTGACGAAACTACAAATAATTAGAAAATAGTTGTTAACTATTTTCTTTTTTTATGGTATTATAATATATATAAAAGAATAGAGGTGTGTTATGTTAGGGAAGATAATATCAATAGATGGAAATTTATTGAAAATAGAATTAACAATAGATGTAACAAATAAAACTGGACTTTCTAATTTACACGTTGCAATAGAATGTCAAGGTAAAAAAATTATAGGAGAAATAATTTCGTTAGATTTAACTACTGCGACTATAATGTTGCTTGGAGAAATAATTAATAATGAATTTGTATCAGGTGTAAACACTAAACCATCTTTTGCATCTACAGTAAGAATAATTAATAGAGAAGAATTAAATATAATAACTGAAAATACTAATCAAGGATATTCAGTTAATTTTGGTAAATTACCATTATATTCTAATTATCCTTTAAATTTAAATCCAGAAGGATTTTTCTCAAATCATAGTTCTATAGTAGGTAATAGTGGTTCAGGTAAATCAAGTGCAGTTGCAAGATTACTTCAAAATATATTTTCCAATAATGTAAAACCTAATACAAATATATTTATATTTGATGTATTTGGTGAATATCATAATGCACTAGCTAATTATAATGGAATAAATTATAAATCATATACAACTGATTTAAAAGATACAACTACATATTTGCTTAGAATACCAATTTGGCTATTAGATGTAGAAGATTTAGCACTTTTATTAGAGGCAGAAAATTTTAAACAATTACCTATAATTGAAAAGATGCTTAGAGTTGTATCAATATTTTCAAAAGAAGAAGCAGTTCAAGAAAAATGTAAAAATGACATAATATCAAGAGCAATGCTTGAAATATTATATAGTGGTAAATCTCCAGCTCAAATGAGAGATCAATTAATCGCAGTATTAACAAATTTTGGTACAAATACATTAAATCTTAATACAAAAGTAGTGGTACCAGGATGGACAAGAACTTTAAAACAATGTCTTCAATTAGATAAAGAAGGTAAAATATCTGAAATGCAATTAGTTTCTGAATTTTTAGGAAGTTTTGTTGCAGATGATATAGAATTAAATTTACCAAAAGGAGAACTTCATTATACTTTAGAACAATTATATGAAGCTTTAGAGCTTGCTTTTATCGCAGAAGGTACATTAAAGAGTGATACAATATATGATAAAGTTAATTCTATAAAAGTTAGATTAAAATCAATAATAGATGGTGAATTTGGAGAATTCTTTAGATATGAGAATTATGTAACTAAAGAACAATATGTAGAGTCATTATCAGATGCTTATCAAATAGTTAATTTTAATATAAATTCTGTTACTGATAGACAAGCTAAGATAATTATTAAAGTATTATCTAAGATGTTCTTAGAATATTCATTTAAAGTAACACCTAGAGGTTCAAAACCAATTCATATATTTATAGAAGAAGCACATAGATATGTTCAAAATGATACTGATATAGAATTAATTGGATATAATATATTTGAAAAGATAGCAAAAGAAGGAAGAAAATATGGTGTTATATTATGCTTAATAACACAAAGACCTTCTGAACTTAGTGATACAACTTTATCACAATGTTCAAACTATATAGTATTTAGACTTAACAATCCAACAGATATAGATTATATACGAAAGATAGTACCAAATGTAACTGATGAAATGATTATGAAAATTAAATCACTTCAACCTGGTTTTGCGTTAATGTTTGGTAACTCATTTAAAGTATCACTAGTATCTAGATTTGATTTACCAGATCCAAGACCTAATAGTGATAATATAAGTATTAAGAATACTTGGTATAATGGTTAAATCTGCATATATTCATATACCTTTTTGTAGATCTATATGTTCTTATTGTGACTTTTGTAAAGTTATATATAATAAAAAATGGATTAATTCTTATCTAGATGCTTTAGAAAATGAGATTAAAAAAGAATATAAAGGTGAAATATTAAATACAATCTATATAGGTGGTGGAACACCATCTTCACTTGATATAGATGAATTAAAAAAATTATTTGATATATTAAAAATATTAAAGATAAATAATAATTATGAATATACAATTGAATGTAATATAGAAGATATTACTGAAGAAAAATTAAAATTATTTAAAGATAATAATATTAATAGAATAAGTATTGGTGTTGAAACATTTAATGATAAATATCTTAAATATTTAAATAGATCTTATAAAAGTGATATTATTAATTCTAAAATTTCTCTAGCAAAACAATATTTTGATAATATAAATATCGATTTAATTTATGCACTTCAAAATCAAACAAAAGAAGAATTACTAGATGATATAAATAAAATTAAAAAATTAGATATCAATCATATATCTTGTTATTCTTTAATTATAGAAGATAATACTGTATTATCAATTAATAATACTAAACCTATAAATGAAGATTTAGATTATGAAATGTATAAATTAATTGATGATAATTTAAGTGATAAATATATTCATTATGAAGTAAGTAACTATGCTAAAGAAGGATATGAATCAAGAGCAAATTTGACTTATTGGCATAATGAAGAATATTATGGATTTGGAATATCTGCCGCTGGATATATAAATAATGAAAGATATACTAATACAAAAAATTTATCAAAATATATAAATGATAATAATATTAGAGATGTAGAAATATTAACACAAGAAGATAAAATAAAATATGAATTAATACTAGGTTTTCGATTATTAAAAGGAATAAATAAAGAGAAATTTTTAAATAAATTTAATAAAAATATAAAAGATATTAAAAATATAACAAAATTAATAAATGAAGGTTATTTAATAGAAGATGATAATAATATTTATGTAAATGGTAATTATATATATGTATTAAACGATATACTTATTAATTTTGTATAGGAGGCAAACTATGAACGAAAATATAGAAGTTTTAGAAGAAAAAAATGAAAATAAAAATATTGTTTCATTAAATGAAGTAATAAATAATAATGATTCTAAAACTGAAAATCAAAATAATGAAGTAATTGGTTTAGATAGACTATTTGATGAAGATGAAGAAGTAATTGATGCGTATGAAGATGATTTAATTCAAGAAGAAAAAAGGCAAAAAAAGATAACTAAAATTCAAATAGGTCTAATGATTTTCTTAGTAGTATTTGCATCTTTAGTATATTTTTTTGGATATAATATATTTGAACCATTTATAAAAATTGACTAAACTATCGTAATAGTTTAGTTTTTTCTTGCATTTTTTTGAAAAATAAATATAATATTTGACAAAGTAATAGATATAATATGCCTCAAAGGGGTGATTAGTATGAGGAAAAAGTTATATGACAAGTACAAAAATTATAATTTACCAATAGAAGTATTAGATAAAATTTATGATTCTGTTGAAGAAAAAGAAAATACTATAGAGTTTTCAATGAAATTTGAAATTGCGTTAGATAACTATATTGCATCCAAAATAAAAGAAGGAAGTTATGGTATAAATTCAATTGTAAGTAAATATAATTATTTAAAAGTAATAGCAAATAAAAATCCAAAATATAAATTACCAAATGAAAAAATGAATGATGTATATATACGTGCAATTAGATTAATAAAATATAGATATTCAAGCGATGAAACAATGAGTCATAATATATTAGATAATATAAAGTATGTAATAAATACTGACAAAAATGGATATGATATTAAATTTTTAAAAGAATATTTATCTTATTATAAAGAAGATAGAGAATTAATATTAAGAGAATTAGGTATAACAGAAGAAAAACTTAATGATTATTTAAACGGAATAGAAAAAGTAAATATAGATGTTATTGAAATGATTTGCATAATATACGATGTAGATAATTATGAAGAATTAAATAAAAAATTAACTACTATTACAAAAAATAAAAAAGTAGAAATTATGAGTAAAAAAGTAAGCGATATGAAAGAAAAAAATAGTAGTAATAATACAGATAAAAAATATAGAATAACTTTCTTAAAAAAATATTTAGAAGTAAGTAAAATACCTAAAGATGAAATGGCAAAATGTTTAGGTGTAAATATGTATGTATTTGATAGAATGTTGGATGGTAGTTATATCATAAATTCAAAACAATTAGATATATTATGTGAATTCTTTAACGTTAAAACTTTTGATGAATTAAAAGAAAAAATAATAAAAGAAACACAAGATAAAATAAATAAAGAAGAAATATCTAAAAAAGTACAAATAAATAATGAAGATAAAAACGAAGAAGTAAAAAAAGAAATAAAAGTAAAAGATATAAGAAAGAAAGAATTAGAAGAAAAAGCTAAAAAATTACGTATTCAAAAAGAGTTATTAAAGCAAAAAGAATCTACTAAAAAAGATATTGAAAAATTGGATATGAGCTTTATGAAAGAATATGTTGAAAGATTTAATTATAGTAAGAAAAAATTAAGTGAGTTATGGCATTGTGGTAGTGGTGTTGTAGATAAGATACTAAATGGACAAGTTAAAATAAAAGAAGAATTGTTATGGGAAACATATAGTGAATTTAAAGTAAAAAATTATGAAGAATTAAAAGAAGAAATAAAAAAGAGATTAAATAATTTAGATAATACTATTAAAAATAGAATAAAAGAAGAAGAAAGAATAAAAGCACAATCTGCTAATGAAAAAATTATAAATATAGATGAAGAAGATAAAGATAAATTATTTAATTTATTAAATGTAAAAAATATGAATTACAGAGATTCATTAATAACAATATTATTATTCGGTGGAATAACTGATAAATCTATTGATGAAATATCCGATTTCCTTCAAATAAGTAAGGTTTATATAATTGATGTATATAGAAGAGATTTAGAAGCAATTAAACATATATATAAAGGTAATAATGATGTTATAAAATTAATTTATAGAGATAAAGAAGTAGACTAATTGTCTACTTTTTATATTTTTAGCACTCAAGTATTGACATTGCTAAAATTAGTGTTATAATTAATTTGTACATTGAAATCAGAGGTGATATTTTTGTTAAGTGATAGACAAAATGAAATATTAAAACTGATTATTGAAGAATATAGTAAAATTCCTGTTCCGGTTGGATCGAATGCAATTTGTGATAAATTAAATGTATCACCAGCAACTGTACGAGCAGAAATGGCAAAACTTGAAGATATAGGATATCTTGAAAAAACACATGTTTCTTCTGGAAGAGTACCATCAGAAAATGGTTATAAATATTACGTAAATAATTTAATGAAACCAAAAGAAATGACTGGAGAAGAAATGCTAAATCTTCAAACTATATTTCAAAACAAATCATTGGTTTTAAGTGATGCTATTGAAAAAAGTTTGGAAATAATTTCTGAAATTACCAATTGTACGGTAATAGCACTTGGAAATAATAATGAGAGTAAATTAAAAAAAGTTGAAGTAGTACCTCTTAGTACTGATAATTTACTTGCAATAGTTATTACTGATAATGGTCATGTAGAAAATAAAAAAATAGATTTACCAAATACAGATTTAACTGAAATAAGTAAAATTGTAGAACTTATTAATAAATTAATAATTGGAACTCCTATAAGTGAAGTTTCTGAAAAGCTAGAATTTGAAATAAAACCTATAATAGCGCAATATGTTACAAATCATGAAATGATATACAATGCATTTTATAACGCATTTAGTGATTTGAAAGATTCTAATGATATGACTATGAAAGGTAAAAATAAGTTAATAGAATTAGAAGAGTTTTCAAATAATGCATCAAAGATTAAAAATTTGATTAATAAATTTGATGATCAAAATATAGTTTCATCTATAAAAGAAGAAGATGGTGGAATAAATATATATATTGGTACAGAAAATAATATAGATGAAGATTTAACAGTAATAAAAACAAAATATAATACAAAAGGAGAAGAAGGAACACTTGCAATAGTAGGTCCAAAAAGAATGGATTATGATAAGATTGTAAGTTTACTTGAATATCTAAAAAATTGTATAGAAAAGGAGTAACATGGAAAACGAAGAAATAGTAATGGAAAATGAAGAAAAAAAAGAAGTAGATAAAAAAGAAAAAAAAGACCATAAGAATAAAGACAAGATTTTAATTGAAGAACTTCAAAATAAAGTAGCAGAGTTAACTGACAAAAATATGAGAGTAACCGCAGAAATGATTAACACTGTACGAAGAAAGGATGAAGAAACATCTAGACTTTTAAAATATTCAAATGAAGCATTAATATTAGAATTACTTCCAATAATTGATAATTATGAAAGAGCTTTAAAAGAACAAAGTGAATCTGAAGAAATAATTAATTATCAAAAAGGAATGATGATGATATATACAAGTTTAGTAAATGTATTAAATAAATTTGAAGTAAAAGAAATAGATGCATTAAATAAGGAGTTTGATCCTTGCTATCATCAAGCAGTAATGACTGAAGAGAAAGAAGGAACAAATCCAGGAATAGTAATTGAAGTTATGCAAAAAGGATATACTTATAAAGATAAAGTAATAAGACCAGCAATGGTTAAAGTTAGTAAATAAAGGAGAGGATAAATATGAGTAAAATAATAGGTATTGACTTAGGTACAACAAATAGTTGTGCTGCAGTATTAGAAGGTGGAAATGCTACAGTAATAGCAAATCCAGAAGGAAATAGAACTACACCATCAGTAGTAGCATTCAAAGGTGATGAAATAATTGTTGGAGATGCTGCTAAAAGACAAATGGTAACAAATCCAAATACAATCTATTCTATTAAGAGATTAATGGGATCAGATGAAAAAGTAGAAGTAAATGGTAAAAAATATACACCACAAGAAATATCAGCAATGATACTTGGATATATTAAAGAATATGCTGAAAGTTATTTAGGAGAACCTGTAACACATGCAGTTATAACAGTTCCAGCATACTTTAATGATTCACAAAGACAAGCAACTAAAGATGCAGGTAAAATTGCAGGACTTGAAGTTGATAGAATAATCAATGAACCAACTGCAGCTTCTCTTGCATATGGTGCAGATAAACAAGAAGATGCAAGTACAATATTAGTATATGACTTAGGTGGAGGAACTTTTGATGTATCTATTCTTGAACTTGGTGATGGTGTTTATGAAGTTAAATCAACATCAGGAAATAATAAACTAGGTGGAGATGACTTTGATAATAGAGTATCTGATTATTTAGTTGATTTATTTAAAAAAGAAAATGGTGTAGATTTATCAAATGATAAAATGGCTATGCAAAGAATTAAAGATGCAGCAGAAAAAGCTAAAAAAGATTTAAGTGGAGTAACATCAACTCAAATAAGTTTACCATTTATATCTCAAGGTGAAAATGGACCACTTCACTTAGAAACAACTCTAACAAGAGCTAAATTTGAAGATTTAATTAGAGATTTAGTTGAATCAACTTTAGAACCAGTAAGAAATGCATTAAAAGATGCTGGATTATCTAAAGATCAAATTGATAAAGTAATATTTGTTGGTGGATCAACAAGAATACCAATGGTATCAGAATTAGTTAAAAAAGAACTTGGTAAAGAACCATCTAAAGGAGTTAACCCAGATGAAGTAGTTGCTATGGGTGCAGCTATTCAAGGTGGAGTACTTACTGGTGAAGTTAACGATATAGTATTACTAGATGTAACACCACTTTCATTAGGTATTGAAACAATGGGTGGAGTATTTACTAAATTAATTGATAGAAATACTACAATACCAACAAGTAAATCACAAATATTCTCAACAGCAGCTGATAATCAACCTGCAGTAGATATACATGTATTACAAGGTGAAAGACCAATGGCTGCAGATAATAAAACATTAGGTAATTTCCAATTAACTAATATACCACCAGCACCAAGAGGAATACCTCAAATAGAAGTTACATTCGATATAGATGCAAATGGTATAGTTAATGTTAAAGCAAAAGATTTAGGTACAAACAAAGAACAATCTATTACAATAACAGCTTCAACATCATTAACAGAAGAAGAAATAGATAAAATGATGAAAGAAGCAGAAGCTAATAAAGAAAAAGATGCTCAAAGAAAAGAAGAAGCAGATACTAAAAACGATTTAGAACAATTAATATTTGCTACTGAAAAAGCTATAAAAGATTTAGGAGATAAAGTAGGTGCTGAAGAAAAAACAGCAGCAGAAGATGCAATAAAAGAAGCAAAAGAAGCAATGGAATCTAATGATATTGAAAAGATGAAATCTGCTAAAGAAAAATTAAATGATAAAGCAATGGCTTTAGGACAAAAAGTATATGAAGAAGCAGCAAAAGCAAGTCAAGCAGCACAAAATAATCAAGAAACAACAGATGATAAACAAGGTGACAATGTAGTAGATGCTGAATATGAAGAAAAATAATTTTGAGTTCTAGTTTTACTAGAACTCTATCATTTTGAAAATAAAGGAGAAAATATGAGCAAATATAAATCAAGAAGCGAAGTACCAGAAAAATATAAATGGGATTTAACAGATTTTTATAAAAACGAGGATGAATTTAATAAAGACTTAGAAGAAGCAAAAAAAAGAATTAAAGAAGAAGAAAAATTTAGAGGTTGCTGTAAATCTGGCAAAACTTTATATGAATTTTTAAAATATGATGAAGTAACTGAATGTATGATAGAAAATCTTTATGTATATTCATTTATTAAAGATGATGAGGAACTTGGTAAAAAAGAAAACATTAATAGAAAGAATAAAGCAATGCTATTATTAAATGATTATGGTAATGCAATAAGTTTCTTTACACCAGAATTATTAAAATTATCACAAGAAGATTTTAATGATTTATTTAAATATGAAAAATTAAATGAATATAAATTTATGTTAGATGAAGCATATAAAAATAAAGGACATGTTTTATCAGAAAAAGAAGAAATAATAATAAATGAATTAGAATCTGCAATGAATAATTTTGATGATATATCATCAAATTTACTTAATAATGAACATAATTATGGTACAGTTACTATAGATGGAAAAGAAGAAGAAATTCATTCAACTAATTTAAGAAAATTATTAAAAAATAAAAATCCTGAAATAAGAAAAGAAGTATTCTTTAAATACAAAAAAGTATTAGATCAATATGGTGGTACATGTGCAGCATTATTAAATTCTTATGTTAAGAATAATAATGTAACTTCAAGATTACATAATTTTAAAAATGCTTGGGATGCTAAATTATTTGATTATAACATGCCGCAAAAAGCATATGATACATTAGTAGATGTTGTTAATAAAAATTATGATTCTGTTAGAAAGTATTTTGATTTATATAAAGAATCTTATAATTTAAAAGAATTACACGTATATGATTTATCACTAGATTTATATCCTTCAACAAAAAAATATACTATTGAAGAAGGAATAGAATTAATTAGAAATGCTATTAATCCATTAGGTGATGAATATATGGAGTGTTTTAATAAGATTATAGATAATCATTACATAGATTATTGTGAATATAAAGGTAAGTGTTCTGGTGGATATTCAATAAGTACTCCAGATCACGATTCTAGAATATTATTAAGTTATAATGATGATTTATCTTCTGTTAGTACAATTGCACATGAATGTGGACATAACGTACATCATCAATTTGTTAAAAAGTATAATCCAATTCAATATAGAAATATAACTACATTAGTAGCGGAAGTAGTTTCATTAACTAATGAATGTTTACTTTCTAGTTATTTAGCAAATAATGGTACTAAAGAAGAAAAATTAGCGGGTATTTCTAATATATTAAATGTAATTGATAATAATTTATTTGATTGTATTAGAGAAGCAAAAATGGAAACAGAATTTAATAAATATTCTGAAGAAGGTAATGCAATTACTAAAGAATATATGAATGAATTAGATTTAAAATCACTAAAAGAATATTATGGTGATAGTGTTATTATAGATGATTTAGCTAATACTGGATGGATAAGAAGAAGTCATTATTATATGAATTATTATCTATATAATTATTCTTTCTGTGTATCTGTCGCATCTGCAAATGCATTAAAAATATTAAGTGGAGATAAAGATCAATTAGAAAGATATATTAAATTTATGTCACTTGGATCTGATATTTATCCAATAGATGCATTTAAAGTATTAGGATTTGATTTAACAAGTAAAGAAGTATATGAAACTGCAATTAAGTATTTTGACAGTTTAGTAGATAAATATAAACAAATAATTAAGGAGTAGTAAAATGGCAAAAAGAGATTATTATGATGTGTTAGGTATATCCAAAGATGCCGATGAAAAACAAATAAAAAGCGCATTTAGAAAACTTGCAAAACAATATCATCCGGATGTTAATAAGGATAAAGATGCTCCTGAAAAATTTAAAGAAGTACAAGAAGCATATGAAGTTTTATCCGATCCACAAAAAAGAAAAACTTATGATCAATTTGGTCATGCGGCATTTGATCAAAATGCTGGTGGATATAATTCATATGGAGGATACGGAGGATTTAATGGCGGATTCTCTAACTTCGGATTTGATGATATAGATTTAGGAGATATATTATCTGGTGTATTTGGTAATGGTTTTGGATTTAATAGTTCATCTAAAAAATCATCAAGAGCGCAAAAAGGTAAAGATATATTATATGAGATGAAACTTACATTTATGGAAGCAGTACATGGATGTAAAAAAGATATAACTCTAGATGTATACGAATCATGTGATAAATGTAATGGAAAAGGTGGACATAAAGAAAAAACATGTACTCGTTGTCATGGAAGTGGAACAGTAACAGAAGAACAAAGAACTCTTTTTGGAGCATTTGTTTCAAAAACAACATGTCCAGATTGTAATGGTACTGGAAAAGCATTTGAAGAAAAATGTAGTGAATGTAAAGGTACAGGTAAAGTTAAAAAGAGAAAAACAATATCAGTAACAGTACCAAAAGGTGTAGATACAGGTCAACAAATTAGATTAAAAGAAAAAGGTGAAGTTGGTAAGAATGGTGGTCCTAATGGTGATGTATATGTAGAATTTGTAGTTGAGGATCATGAAGTATATAAAAGACAAGGTAATGACATATATATGGAACTTCCAATAAATATAGTTGATGCTACACTTGGATGTAAAAAAGAAATCCAAATAATGGATGAAACAATAATATTGAATATACCAGAAGGAACTCAAAATTTAGATAAACATAGAATTAAAGGAAAAGGAGTACCTTATGTAAATCAATCAAGAGTAGGTGATTTATATATAATTATTAAAGTAGTAACACCTACTAAACTTGATAGAAAACAAAAAGAATTATTCAAAGAACTATATAAAACAGATTTAGATAAGAATAGTGATTTTATAAAAAGATATAAAAAATATATTAAAAAATAAAAAACGACATAATTTATAAGTCGTTTTTTTTATACTTAAAATGGTGATAAAAATGAAAGTATATTTAGATTATATATTTTTAATTAATTATATATTTGATTTTATTATACTTTTATCTACATCATTGATTTTAAAAAGAAATATAAAATTTTATAGAATTTTATTTGGTGCTTTAATTGGCAGTATTACAATACTTGAATTATTTATTCCTATGAATAAATTAGAATTAATAATGTATAAGTTTTTTATTAGTATATTGATGATAATATTTACATTTAATTTTAATAATATAAGATATTTTTTTAAAAATCTATATTATATGTATTTAATAAGTATAATTCTAGGAGGATTTATAACTTTTATTAATAATAATTTTAATAAATTAAATATATTTATTTATATTTTATTATCAATAACACTTATTTATATTTATATTAAAAATATTAAAGAATTAAAAACTAATTATAATAAATATTATAAAGTAGACATATATTATGATAATAAAATTATTAAATTAAATGCCTTTTTAGATACGGGAAATAAATTAATAGATCCTTATAAAAAATGGCCAGTAATATTAGTAAAAGAAAAATATATAAAATGTGATAAATATTTATATATACCATTTAACACGATATCATCAAAAGGGTTATTAAAATGCATAAAAATAGATAAGATATATATTGAGAATATAGGATATAGAAAAAAATTATTTGTTGGTCTTACAAATAATATTAATATAGATGGAATAGATTGTATATTAAATGAAAAGTTAATGGAGGGATAAAATGTTACGAATAATAAAATTAATATTAAATAAAATATATAGTAAATATAATGAAGTATTTTTTTTAGGAAGTACTGATGTATTACCAGAACCACTTACTAAAGAAGAAGAAATAAAATATGTAGATCTATTTCAAAATGGGGATATAACTGCTAGAGATAAGTTGATTGAACATAATTTAAGATTAGTAGTATTTTTATCTAAAAAATATGAAAATACTAATGTTGATTTAGAAGATTTAGTATCTATAGGAACAATTGGATTAATAAAAGGAATAAATACATATAGGAATGACAAAAACATTAAATTAGCTACTTATGCATCTAGATGTATTGATAATGAAATACTAATGTATTTAAGAAAAAATAAAAAAAGAAAAGCAGATGTGTCATTAGATGAATCACTTTCATTTGATTCAGAAGGAAATGAACTTCATTTAGAAGATATATTAGGTACTGATCCAGATATAGTAACAAAAGACATAGAAGAAAATGATATGAAAAAAATAATGTTAAAAGAAATAAATAAATTAAATGAAAGAGATAAACAAATAATTATACTTAGATATGGTCTTAATGGTAATGAAGAATTAACACAAAAAGAAGTGGCAGACCTTTTAGGAATGAGTCAAAGTTATATTTCAAGAATAGAAAAGAAAGTTATAAATAAAATTAGTAACATAATTAACATATAAAGTAAATGTAAATAAAAAATGAAAAACATTGTGTAAAGTATGTGTTTTTCATTTTTTTGTGTATATTTATGATATAATTTATTAATGGGAAGTGAATTATGAGAAGTATATATAGTATTACAAGAAAAAAATTAGAAGAATATTTTTTATCACATAATGATAAAAAGTTTAGAGCAACTCAAATATTTGAATGGGTATACAGAAAAAATATCAAATCATTTGATGAGATAACAAACGTTAATAAAGATTCTATAAATTTATTAAAACAAGATTTTGAATTTAATTCATTAAAAATTGTTAAAAAACAAGAAGACGAAGATGTAAAAAAATATTTATTTGAATTAAGTGACGGAAATAAGATAGAATCTGTAATAATGTATCATGATTACGGAGTAAGTATATGTGTATCTTCTCAAATAGGTTGTAATATGGGATGCGCTTTTTGTGAAAGCGGTAGACTTAAAAAAGTAAGAAATCTTACAACAGATGAAATGCTTCTTCAAGTAATTGAAGCACAAAATGATATAAAAGAAAGAATATCTAGAATAGTTATTATGGGTATTGGAGAACCATTTGATAATTATGATAATGTAATTGATTTTATAAATATAGTAAATGACGATTATGCACTTGCAATAGGAGCAAGACATATAACTGTTTCAACTTCTGGAATTGTACCTAAAATAAATGAATTTGCTAATGCATATTCACAAGTTAATTTAGCTATTTCACTTCATGCTCCAAATAATGAGATAAGAAGTAAAATAATGAAAATAAATAAAGTATATAATATAGAAGAAATAATGAAAGCGGTAAAAGACTATATTAAATTAACTAATAGAAGAGTTACTTTTGAATATATAATGATAGATGGAATTAATGATAGTGATGAATGTGCTAAAGAATTAAGTGAATTATTAAAAGGTATAAATTGCTATGTAAATTTAATTGCATATAATGAGACAAATAATATTGGTTTTAAACGTTCAAAACCTTCTCAAATAAGTAGATTTTGTGATATACTTAAAGAGAATAATATAAACGTAACAATAAGAAGGGAATTTGGATCTAAAGTATCTGCAGCATGCGGACAATTAAGATCTGAAAATTAGGAGGCAAATATGAAAACATTTTTCTTAACAGATACTGGTAAAGTAAGAGATCATAATGAAGATAGTGTAACAATATTAAAAAATGCTAATAATGAATATTTACTTGTTGTAGCAGATGGAATGGGTGGACATAAATGTGGTGAAGTAGCTTCATCAATGGCAGTTGACCATATAACTAAAAAATTCGAAGAATTAGAAACATTAGGAGATAAAGCTAAAGCTGTTAATTGGATTAGAGAAGAAGTAGCTGCTATTAATAAATCAATTTTTGATTATACAGCTATATATGAAGAAAGCAAAGGAATGGGAACTACTTTTGTAGCAGCTTTATTTACAAAAGATTATTTATTATTTGCTAATGTAGGTGATTCATCAGGATATGTTCTTAAAAAAGAAAAATTATATAGAGTAACAAAACCTCATACATTAGTAAATTTACTAGTAGAATCTGGTGAATTAACTGAGGAAGAAGCAGAACATCATCCAAGAAAAAATATACTTATGAGAGCACTAGGAGCTAATAATCCTGCTGAAGTTGATATATTCGATGTAGATACAGATATAGATGGAATACTTTTATGTAGTGATGGACTTACTACTATGCTTAATGAAACTCAAATTGAAAAAGTATTAACTGGAGATGGAACATTAGAAGAAAAAGTCACTAAATTAATTAGAAAAAGTAATGTAAGAGGTGGTACTGATAACATCTCAATTGCTTGTTTATTAACTAAAGAGGAGGTAAATGAGTAATGTTTACAAAAGGTGATAAAATAAACGATAGATATGAAATTATTAAATCTATTGGTGAAGGTGGAATGGCTAATGTTTTCTTAGCTTATGACACAATATTAGAAAGAAATGTTGCAGTAAAAGTACTTAGAGGAGATCTTGCTGATGATGAAAAATTTGTAAGAAGATTTCAAAGAGAAGCTTTAAGTGCATCTTCTCTAAATCATCCAAATATAGTAGAAATGTATGATGTAGGAGAAGATAATGGAAGTTTCTATATCGTAATGGAATATATAGATGGAAAAACATTAAAACAATTAATAAAAAAGCGTGGACATTTAACAGTATCAGAAGCAATAGATATTATGGTTCAATTAACAGATGGACTTGCATCTGCGCATGATTCATATATTATTCATAGAGATATTAAACCACAAAACATAATGATATTAGAAGATGGTATGGTAAAAATAACAGATTTTGGTATAGCAATGGCTATTAATGCTGCTGATTTAACTCAAACAAATTCAGTTATGGGATCTGTACATTATTTACCACCAGAACAAGCAGCTGGTAAAGGATCAACTATAAAAAGTGATATATATTCACTTGGAATATTATTTTATGAAATGCTTGCAGGTACTATGCCTTTTAGAGGAGAAACTGCAGTTGAAATAGCACTTAAACATATAAAAGAACCAATGCCAAGTATTAGAAAAGTAAATTCTAAAGTTCCACAATCAGTTGAAAATATTATTCTTAAATGTACTGCTAAAAATCCTAAAAACAGATATAACAACGTAAGAGAATTACAAGATGATTTGAAAAGTGCATTATCATTAGATAGAGAAAATGAAGAAAAAATAGTATTTAAATATCCAGAAGATGATTTAGATGAAACAAAAGTACTAGATACTTTAAAAGATGAAATAAAAACAAAAGAAAAAAATAAAAAAGAACCTAGTAAAGAAGTAGAAGTAAAAGAAGTAACTGAAGAAGAATATAATAAAAAAGGTAAATTAACAAAATGGTTAATTATTGGTTGTTCAATTATATTATTTGCATTTTTATTTATATTTGTTGTGATTCCAACAGTATTTAGAACACCAGATGTAAGAGTTCCTGATGTTACAGGTTTATCTGTAAGAGAAGCAACAAAAGAACTTGAGAAAAAAGGTTTAGTAGTAAATAGTGATATAAAAGAAGATTATACTGAAGAAATTGAAAAAGGAAAAGTATCTAAAACTAGTCCAAAAGCAAGAGAAACTGTTAAAAAAGGTGCAACTATAACATTATATAAATCACTTGGTTCTGATAAGATTACAATAGAAGATTATACAAATCAAGATTATAATAAAATTCAAGCAGAACTTGAAGTAAAAGGATTACAAGTAACTATAGATTATCAAACTGTAAACGATAAAGAAAAATATAAAGGTAAAGAAAATCTTATTATTGCTCAATCAGTTGAAAAAGGTACTAACTTAATAAAAGGTGATACTATAACATTATTCTTACCAAAAATATTAAAAGAATATCCAGATTTTGTAAAAGAAAAATATAAATTAGATGAAGTAAAAAAATTCTGTCAAGAATATGGCATTACATTAGAAACAGAAGAAAAAGAAGATGATTCTGTAGCTCCTGGTACAATAATTGCTCAAAATAGAGCAGCTGGATCTGAAATAGCAGAAAGAACTACATTAAAAATAACAATTGCAAAGAAAAGTTCTAAACCGGCTACTACTGATGATACTTCAAATAATAGTAGTAATAATAGTTCTAATTCTAATGACAATATGGTTCCATATAATAATGGTGACGAATAATGAATGGAAAAATAATAAAGATATTAAGTAATGATTACACAATTAAACTTGAAAATAATGAAACTATAATCACAAAAGCAAGAGGAGTATTTAGAAATAAGAATATTACTCCTCTTGTTGGTGATAATGTATTTGTAGATACAGAAAAAAAAGTAATTGATAAAATACTTGATAGAAAAAATGAATTAATAAGGCCACCAGTTGCTAATATAGATCAAGCAGTAGTAGTAACTAGTTGTACAAATCCAGAATTCTCTTCTAATTTATTAGATAAAATGATAAATATTATAGAATATAATAATATAATTCCAATAATATGTTTTACTAAATATGATTTATTAGAAGATACTAAGTATATTGATGAAATAATTGGATATTATAAAAAGATAGGATATAAAGTTTTTATAAATAATCAAATAGAAGATATAAAGAAAATATTTAAAAATAAAGTAACAATATTAACTGGCCAAACAGGAGTAGGAAAAAGTACATTAATCAATAAATTAGGTAATTTAAATTTAGATACTAATGAAATATCTAAAGCTTTAGGAAGAGGAAAACATACAACAAGAGCAATTGAATTATATGAATTGTTTGATGGATTACTTGCGGATACTCCAGGATTTTCTTCTTTATCGTTTATTGATATGTCGAAAGAAGATATTAGAGATAATTTTGTAGAATTTAATACATATAGAGATAAATGTAAATATTCTGATTGTATGCATATAAATGAAGATGTTTGTGAAATAAAAAATAAAGTAAAAGAAGATATAATATTAAAAGAAAGATATGAAAATTATTTAAATTTCATAGAAGAAAAAAGTAGGTGTAAAAATGAAATTAGCGGTTTCAATTCTAAGCGTTAAAAATGATTATAAAAATTGGATAAAAAAATTAAATGAAACTAATATAACTAAATTACATTTAGATATAATGGATTCAACATTTACACCAAGTTCATCTTTTTCTATAAAAGAAGCATATGAAATATCAGAATTATCAAAAAAAGATTTAGATGTACATATAATGAGTACTAATCTTGATAATATATTAGATGATTATATTAAATTAAACCCAGAAACAATAAATATTCATTATGAAGCATCAAATAATATTGAAAAATATATTAATAAGATAAAGAAAAATAATATTAAAGTTGGTATAGCAATAAATCCAGAAACAAATATTAGTGAAATATATAGTTATTTAGATAAAATAGATCAAGTATTAATCATGAGTGTTAATCCTGGTAAAGGCGGACAAGAATTTAAAGAAGAAACTATTGAAAAGCTAAAATTACTTAATAATTTAAAAAGTAATTATAAATTTATAGTAGAAGTAGATGGCGGAATAAATAATAATACTATAAAAAAAGTAACTGATTTAGTTGATATAGTAGTATCAGGAAGTTATATTACAAAAGATAATAATTATGAAGAAAAAATAAATGATATTTTATTGCAAAAATAAATTATTTATAATATAATTGTCTATAGTAGGAGGATATTAAAATGGGGAATGAAGTAGAAAAGAAAAATACAAATAAAAAAAGTGAAAACATTAAAAAATTAATTTTATGTTTTGCTTGTTTAATTGTAATTGGTTTAGTAGTAGGGAGTATAGTTACATTATTTAAATCTGATGATATTAAAAGTGTTAAAAGAATTTTAAAAAATAAGTATTACAACGTTGAATGTTTAGATTCTTATTGTAATTCTATTATGGCAGAAGAAGGAAATAAATTAAAAACAAGTAAAGTTTATTTACTTAATAAAGATGGTAAAACAGTAGCTAAATATACTAATAAATATAATGCTAATGAGAAAGTTACAAAAAAGCCATATCAAGTATCAAATAATTATTTTATTATGAAAAAATCTAATGTTACTGATAATAAGGTAGTTGGATATACTATTAATTCAAAAAATGGTAAAGAATTATATTCAACTAAAAATATTTTAAATGTACTTACAGATAATTACATTTTAATGAAAAATGATAAAACTTATACTATATTAGATAAAAATGGTAAAGAAATTTATAACAATATAAAAGAATATAATACTTATAATGAAGGAAATATTATATATATTAACATTGATGATCAATATATTTTATTAAATTCAAAAGGTGATCAAGTATTAAACGGTTATAAAGTATCTAGAGAAGTATTAAATGATAAAAATGAAACTGCATTTCTAGTATTAAGAGATGTAAAAAATGCAGTATATCAATATTTTGATATAAAGAAATTAGAAGTACGCGGAGATGTATTTGAATCTTATGTTTCTTCTTCTAATGTTGGAGAATTAATTATTACAAAAAGTGATAATGGTAAAAAGAAAAAATATACTTTAGGTGCTAATGGAAAACAAGTATTAATTGAAGATAGTTTTGTAAAAGTAGATTTAATAAATGAATTATCAGAAAAGGTTGATACTAATAAATATTATATATATTCATCAGCATTATATTCAAAAAATCAAAATATAATTTTAGTTGATGATACTGTTAATAAAGAAATAGGAACACTTGATGTAGATAAGAAAAAATTTAATAAAATATATTCATATAAGAAAGATAAATCTTCAATATATTCAAGTGTAACTAAGTTAAATATTGATGAAGAAAATGCATTTTTACAAATATCATGTAATGTATATAATTGTGATACTGCAAAAACATATATTTATGATATGAAAAATAATAATGTATTATATAAATTAGAAGATAATAGTTTGGTTGCACAAAGATATACTCAATATGCAGATGGATATAAAGTAATTAAGTATTCATATGCATCAACAAATACATCATATAAAGGATTATTTGTATTATATGATGCTAAAAACAAAGAATTATTAAAATCTAAAAATGAAATAGTCGTAATTGATAAAGAAAAAACATTTGGCAATGATTATGCTACTTCGTTAGTTTTATATTCTGCAAAACAAAATAAAGCTTTAAATAGTGAGTCTACACTTGCAAGTACACTTACTATCAATAATAAAAAATTATTTAAATATAATGATACTACTAATAATACTGTTATTTTAAATGAAAAAGGTAAGGAAATAATTAAAGTTAAATCTGGAAATTATTTAAAATATAGTAATGATTCTATAATATATTTAGATGATAAAGTAGTAAAAATATATGATTCAAACACATATAAAACAAGAAAATATAAATTAAAAGATAATGAAAAATTAAATGATGGTTTAGGTGAAATGATACCTCCATACAGAGGAACATTATTTATAAATAATTCTTCAGATAATTATGTAAAGGTTGTTAATTCAAGAGGAAGAGTTATTAAAACAATTAAAAAAGCACAAATAAATTCAGTATATCAAAATTATAAAACTAAAAATGTATTTATAATTACTAAATCAAAAGGTAAAACTGGAAACTTATACGGATTATATTTAGCAAAATAAAAAGAGAGTAAAATCTCTTTTTTTTTAATAAAATACTTTACAAATATAAAATAATAATATATAATCTTAATGTAGTTTTGAAAAAAAGGAAAGAAGATGTATATCTCACCTGATTACAAGTAGTAATAGGTCAAAGGCCATTTAAAATAAATATTTTATTGTCTTTGGTGGTGAGTGAATACATTAGTATTCATTTTTTTATGGAGGTGTTTTGCTATAGCAAAGGAAAAAGAAATGCTTATTAATGAGCAAATAAGAGCTAAAGAAGTTCTTGTAATTGGTCCAAAAGGAGAACAATTAGGTTTAAAAACTAGAGAGGATGCACTAACATTAGCTAATGTAGCAGGATTTGATTTAGTTTTAATGAATGCAAATGCTGAAAAACCTGTATGTAAACTTATGGATTATAACAAATTCAAATATGAAAAAAGAAAGAAACAAAAAGAAGCATCAAAGAAACAAAGAGAAAATAATACTGAGATGAAGGAATTCAGATTATCAGTAAATATTGATATTCATGATTTTAATACAAGATTAAAACAAGTTATTAAATACTTAGAAAAAGGTCATAGAATAAAAGTAACTATAAGATTTAAAGGAAGAGAAATGGCTCATACAGAACTTGGTAAAGATGTTTTACTTCGTTTTGCAGAAGCTGTAAAAGAATATGGTGCAGTTGAAAAAGAACCTACTATGGAAATGAGAAGTATGTTTATGATGATCGCACCAATAAAAAAGGAAGGTAAGTAATATGAAAAAAATTAAACAAAAAACTCATAGAGGAACTAAAAAGAATTTTATATTAAGAAATTCTGGTTCTGTAAAATATAAGAAAAAAGGTGCAGGACATTTAACATCTAAGAAACCAACTAAAAAAATTAGAAAATTAAGAAAGGATCAAGGACTATCTAAGGCTGATAATAATAGATTAAAAAGACTTATAGATAGAATGAGATAATAGGTGATGTAATATGGCAAGAGTTAAAGATGGTAAGATAACAAAAGCTAAACATAAAAAGATTTTAAAACAAGCTAAAGGATATTTTGGAAGTAAACATAGATTATTCAAAACAGCTAAAGAACAAGTAATGCATTCTGGAAAATATGCATATAGAGATAGAAGACAAAACAAAAGAACTTTCAGAAAATTATGGATTACTCGTATAAATGCTGCTTGTAGAATGAATGATATTAGTTATTCTAAGTTCATTAATGGTTTAAATAAAGCAGATATAGTAATTAATAGAAAGATGCTTTCAGAACTTGCTATTAATGATGAAAAAGCATTTGCAGAACTTGTAAAAACAGCTAAAGATGCTTTAAATGGAAAACTTTCAGCTCCTAAAAAAGAAACTACTAAAAAAGTAGAAGAAAAAAAGGAAACTACAAAAAAAGCAACTGTTAAAGAAGAATCAAAAGATTTATCAAAAATGACAGTAGCAGAATTAAAAGCTTTAGCAAAAACTAAAAAAATTGAAGGTTATACTTCAATGAAAAAAGCTGAATTATTAGAAGCATTAAAATAGAACTTTTTAGTTCTATTTTTTATTTTTATAAAATTAAAAAGTATTGTGCTTTTTAATTTTTTTTTGTAAAATTATAGTAGGTGAAGAGTATGTATGATGCAAGCGAATTAGTTAAAAGAAATAAAATTCAAAATCTAGTTCTTAGTTTTTTTATACTGGTATTTTGTTTGATAAATATAATATTAAATATAGATAATTATAGAAGCGTAATTACAGGTGAGTATAAAACTATCACTAGTATAAAAGAATTAAAAAAAGCAAAAGATAGAAAAAATTTATTTATATTCATCGATATGAAAAATGCCAAATTAGAAAATTATTCATTAAAAGGCGATATAAAAATTAATACTTATACTATAAATTTGAATAAAAATAATATCATAGTACTATTAAAAGAGGATACTTTATTAACTAGTAAAGTACCAGTTCAAATAATAAAAGAAAATGATAATATAAAAGATTTAAAATCAAAAATAGAAACTAAATATGAAGATGATTACATATTATCTGATATGAATTATGTTAGAGAAAGAAAAATTAATATATATAAAACATATATATTAATTGGATTATTTTTTATATCAATTATATCTATTTTAGTTAATTTAATTGGTGTAATAAATCCAGAAAAAACTTTATTATATAAAATCTATAATAAAAATTATTATTAATGGATATTTCTTTACAAAAAAGAGTAAAAAACTATTTAATTTTAGTAGAAATTGTGCTAAAATTATATATAGTTATAAAATATGGAGGAATAAATTATGGGAATATTTGATAAAATTATTGGAAACGATGTAAAAGGTAATGAAATTTCTGAAGATGAATATTATTCATTAGGGATAGATGAAGCTTATAAAGATGCTAATAGTGAAGGAAATAAAATGATTCTTTTAGAACCAAGAGCTTATTCTGAAAGTCAACAAATTGCTGATCATTTAAAGAAAAGAAATACTGTAGTAGTTAATTTAAAAAGAGTAACTAATGAACAAGCTAAAAGAATAGTAGATTTCTTAAGTGGTACTTTATATGCTATTGGTGGAAATTTACAAAAACTTGGTCCTGGAATTTTCTTATGTACACCTAAAAATATAAATGTACAAGGTAAAATTGCAGCTGAAGAAGAAGAAAAAGTAAGAAAAACTAAAAATGATGATATAGAGTTATAGACAAAAATAAATTAAAGTGTTAATATATAACACATAGTTTTGAGGTGATTATATGCAACAAAAGTTTAGTAGAACACTTCATGGCTATAATCCAGATGAGGTTAATAGTTTTTTAGATGATGTAATCGCTCAAGTAGAAAGAATGATTGAATCAAATAGACAAAAAAATGAAGAAATCCTTCTTTTGAAGAATGAATTATCTAAAGTAGGATCATATGATGAACTTAAAGATAAAGCTCAAAAATATGATGAACTAGAAGCCACTTTAAATAAAGCTATTGTTATGGCGGAGAATACAGGGGAGCATATTAGAAGGGTTGCTAAGCAAGAGCGTGATTTAATCTTGGAAGAAGCTAAGAAAAATGCTAGTTTAATAATTAATGATGCCCTTGTTAGATCTGAGAAGATTGAATATGAAGCATCTCTACTAAGAAAGAATATTATTATGTTCAAAAGAAAATTAAAAAATAACCTTGAAGAACAACTTAAATTAGTAGATGATATAGAGGTTATTGAAGAATTAGAATAAATGATAGAGACGGATATTTATTAAGTATTTACAGAGAAATACCAAATGCTGAGAGGTATGATATATATAAATATTAGATCACTCTTGATATTTTTAACTGATATTTAGGTTAAAACGTAAATCTGCGTTAAAGAATTAAGTGCATAGAATTCTATGAAGTAAGGTGGTACCGCGTTAATACGTCCTTACATCATAGAATTTTTTTTTGGAGGAATTTATGATAATAAATATAATATTGTTAATAATTGGTTTTATACTATTAATTAAAGGAGCTGATTTATTTGTAGATGGAGCATCTTCTACAGCTCAAAATTTTAAGATACCAAAAATAATAATTGGTCTTACTATAGTGGCGTTTGGTACATCTGCACCAGAATTTGCAGTATCAGCAAAAGCTGTTTTATCTGGTAGTAGTGATATAGTACTTGGTAACGTAGTAGGTAGTAATATATTAAATATATTATTAATTCTTGGTGTATCGAGTTTATTTTCTTCAATGGGAGTTAAAGATAATACAGTAAGAAAAGAAATACCGCTTACAATACTATTTTCAACGTTATTAACTGTACTTTCATTTGATAATATGTTTGATAAAAGTATTACAAATGTTATTACTAGAACAGATGGAATAGTTATACTTTTATTTTTCTTAATATTTGTTTATTACTTAATAGAAGTAATGAGAAAAGATAAAAATAATAAAATAAAAGAAAAACCTAGATTTAATTTGTTATATTCAATTATTCTTACTATATTAGGACTTGCTGGAGTAGTAGTTGGAAGTAATTTTGTAGTAGAAAATGCAGTATCAATTGCGAAGATATTAAATGTATCTGAAAAAATGATATCACTTACTATAGTAGCATTTGGAACATCACTTCCTGAACTTGTAACAAGTGTTCAAGCTGCTAGAAAACATGAGAATGATATAGCTATTGGTAATATCATAGGTAGTAATATATTTAATATAGGTATAGTTATTGGAATACCTGCAACTTTTATTGGAAGTGTAAATGTTGGAACGTTTAATTATATTGATATGTTTGCAATGATATTTAGTGCAATTATATTATTTATATTAACATTTAGAAAAGGTAAAATTGATAGAAATGAAGGATTAATAATGCTTGCATTATTTGTATTCTATTATAGTTATGTAATTATGGGAGGATAAAAATGAAAAAATTTGAAGAATTAGATAAAAGAAGTGTACATGAAGTTGAAACTGATATATTAAATAATTGGAAGAAAAATAATATATTAGAAAAAACAATAAAAAATAGAGAAGGAAAAGAAGATTATGTTTTTTATGATGGTCCTATATATGCAAATGCAAAACCTGGTATCCATCATGTTCTTGCTAAAGCAATAAAAGATTCATTTTGTAAATATCAAACAATGAAAGGTCATAGAGTACTTAGAAAAATAGGTTTAGATACTCATGGTCTTCCTATTGAAGTAAATGTTGAAAAGAAATTAGGATTCAAATCAAAAGCAGATATAGAAGAATTTGGTGTAGAAAATTTCTGTAAAGAATGTAATAAAGCTACTGCAACTAATATAGATGAAGTAAATAAAGTAACTGATATGATGGGACAATTTATTGATTGTGAAAATCCTTATATAACATGCAGTAATGATTATATTGAATCTGAATGGTGGATTATTAAACAAATGCATGAAAAAGGTCTTTTATATCATGGTAATAAAGTACTTTGGTATTGTCCTAGATGTGGAACTGAACTTTCTGCTAATGAAGTATCACAAGGATATGAAGAAACTTCAGTTAATACAGTAATAGTACCACTTAAGAAAACAGATGAAGATGTATATTTCTTAGCATGGACAACAACTCCTTGGACTTTAATGGCTAATGTTGCTATTTGTGTTAATCCAGATCTTACTTATATAAAAGTAGAATCTATGGGTTATAAATTTATTTTAGCAGAAGAACTTGCAAATAAAGTATTAGGAGATGAATATACTACACTTGATACATATAAAGGTACTGATTTAGTTGGTATGAAATATGAACAATTAATGCCATTTGCTAAAGTAGAAGGAAAATGTCATGAAGTAATTGCGGATAATTATGTAACTGCTACAGATGGTACTGGTATAGTTCATATTGCACCTGCTTATGGTGATGATGATAATAGAGTATGTAAAGAAAATGGTATTGGTTTTGTAAATCCTGTTGGTCTTGATGGTTGTTATACTACTGGACCTTGGAAAGGTAGATTAGTAACTGATCCAGAACTTGAAATAGATATAATTAAATGGTTAAAAGAAAATGATAAGTTATTTAAGAAAATAAAAATAACACATGATTATCCTCATTGTTGGAGATGTCATTCACCATTAATTTCTTATCCAAAACCAGCTTGGTATATCGAAACAACAAAATATAAAGATAAAATAATAGAAGCTAATAAAAAAATAAGCTGGCATCCAGATTATGTTGGAGAAAAAAGATTTAATAACTGGCTTGAAAATATGGTTGACTGGGGAATATCTAGAAATAGATATTGGGGTTGCCCACTTCCAGTATGGACAAATGATAAAACAGGTGAAATTTATGTAGTAGGTTCAAGAGAAGAATTAGATGAATTAAAAGTAGAAGATGTAAATGTATATGAACTTGAACTTCATAGACCATATATTGATAATGTACATATTAAATCGCCAAAAACAGGTGATATACTTACAAGAGTAACTGATGTACTTGATGTATGGTTTGATTCAGGTGCGATGCCTTATTGTCAATTCCATTATCCATTTGAAAATAAGGAATTATTTGAAAGTCAATTTCCAGCAGATTTTATCGCAGAAGGTGTTGATCAAACAAGAGGTTGGTTTTATGTACTTCTAGTAATATCTGTAATAATATCAGGAGAATCAAGTTTTAAAAATGTTGTTGTAAATGACATGGTATTAGATGCTAAGGGTAAAAAGATGAGTAAATCGACTGGTAATGTAGTAGATCCAACTGAAGCACTAACTGAATATGGTGCAGATGAAGTTAGATGGTATATGCTTTATGCATCACCGGTATGGACTCCACTTAAATATGATAATGCTGGTATTAAAGAAGTTCATTCTAAATTCTTTAATCCTTTAAAAAATACTTATACATTCTTCCAAACTTATGCAAATATTGATGGAATAGATATTGATAATGCATATGTTGATTATGAAGATAGACAAGAAATTGATAAATGGTTATTATCTAAATATAATAATTTAGTAAAAGAAGTAAGAAAAGAATTTGATAATTATGATTTAAATAATGTTGTAAGATTAATTACAAATTTTGCATCAGAAGATTTATCTAACTGGTATATAAGAAGAAACAGAGATCGTTTCTGGTCTTCAAAATTAGATAATGATAAAAAAAGTGTATATATTACAACTTATGAAGTATTAGTAGGATTATGTAAATTAATCGCACCAATCGCACCATTTGTATCTGAAGAATTATTTACTAAATTAACAGGTAAAGAATCTGTTCATTTAGAAGATTATCCAGAAGTAAATGAAAAATATATTGATACTAAATTAGAAGAAAAGATGGATTTAGTAAGAGATTTAATATCACTTGGTAGAAATGTAAGAGAAGAAGTTAAAATAAAGGTAAGACAACCAATTAATGAAATTATACTTGATGGTAAAAATGAAGAAATTATAAAAGATTTAACTGATTTAATAAAAGAAGAATTAAATGTTAAAAATGTAGTGTTCGCACCAGATTTGACAGAATATATGACTTTATCAATTAAACCTAACTTTAGAGAATGTGGTAAAATGTTTGGTAAAGAAATAGGTGCTTATTCTAAATTGCTTGAAACTCTTTCTCAAGATGAAATAAATAATTTAGAAAATGGTAATAATATTATTAAAGAATTTAATTCAAAAGAATTAATTATAACAAAAGATATGGTTGATATTAGAGTATCTTCTAAAGAAGGATATGACGCTGCTAATATGAATAATTTATTCATAGTAATTGATACAACTTTAACAGATGAATTAATTAAAGAAGGTATAGCAAGAGAACTTGTATCTAAGGTACAAAATTTAAGAAAAGAAAAAGATTTTGATGTAGCAGATCGTATTAAATTATATTATTCTGGTGATATAAACGATGTTCTTGATTTATTTGAAGATTATATCAAAAAGGAAACTTTATCACTTGAAGTAATTAAAAATGATAATTTAACAAAAGAATATGATTTAAACGGAAGAATCGTTAAATTAGACGTAGAAAAGACTACTAAATAGTAGTCTTTTTTGACTTTTATATTTTAATATGTATAATACTTGAGGGGGAAAAAATATGAAATATGATGAAAAATTTGATTTAAAAATAAGTATTTTAATTGAATTTTTAACAATAAATAATCGTTATCCTAGAGCAAAAGAAATATATAAAGGAATAAGAATAAAAAGTTTCGTTAATCTACTTAGAAATATGGATAAATATGGTAAAAGATTAGATGATGGTTCTATTATATATAAAGATGATATATTAACAAAAGCACAAATTGATAAATTAAATAAAGCAAATTTTATTTGGGATGAAGCAAAAGTTAAAGAACCAATAAAAAAAGAAAATAAAGAAGATATTGTTAAAGATATAATCAAAGAAATTAATATCAAAAAAGAAAAAGAAGAAAAAATATGGGATGATACATTCGAATTGTTAAATATATATCTTAAAGAAAATGAAATGGTACCTCCTAAAACTGATTTATATTATAAAGGTGTATATTTAGGAAAGTGGTATGAGAATATAAAAAAGATATTTATCAATGGAAAGTATATGGCAGATGGTTCAATTAAATATAAAAATGAAGTATTAACAAAAAAGCAAGTTGAAAAAGTAAAAACTATAAAAAATACATTCAATTATTCTTTAGATAAAAGAGGTTATAAATGGAATTTTTACTTTGATTTATTATGTAAGTATATTGAAGATTTTGATGAATTTCCAAAAGGATATGATTATTATAAGGGATACTTTTTAGCAACTTGGTGTAATGAACAAAGAACTATATTTAATAATGGTATACGAAAAGAAGATGGAACAATAACTTATCAAAATCAAAAATTAACACCTTCAGAAATAAATAAATTAAATAGTATAAATTTTGATTGGATAATTGATAATAGAAGATATCTTACTAAAAAAATTACCAGAAAAGAAGAGTTAGAAAAAAGAATGAGATATATACAAATAATGTTAGATAGATTTTTAAAAGATAAAGAAGAAATACCAAGCAAAGAAGAATTTAATTGTTATTATACAAAAATATTAAGTAAAAAAGACTAGAAAACTGGTCTTTTTATTTTTAATAATGTATAATATTTATGTGATGAATATGAAAGACTACATAAAAGGAACATTTTATAGAATAATATATCAATCAGACCAAAATTACATAGTTGGTCTTTTTAAAGTCTCTGATACTAACAATATTGATTTAGAAGATTTTATAGATGATACAATAACTTTTACTGGATATTTTCATGAACTTACTATTGATAACAAATATATTTTTTATGGAAATATAGTAGATAATATAAAATATGGAATTCAATTTAATGTAACAGAATATAAGAGAATAATGCCTGATGAAAAAGATGCTATTATAGATTTTCTAGCAGGTGATTTATTTAAAGGTGTAGGAGAAAAAACTGCTAAACAAATTGTAGATACTTTAGGAGAAAATACTTTAACTTTAATAGAAGAAAATTATCAAAATTTACTTATGGTTCCTGGTATGAAAGAATCTAAAGCAAAACAAATATATGAGACATTAAATAAATATAATGAAAGTTATAACATAATAATAGAATTAGGAAGAATTGGATTTTCTGTTAAAGATTCGATGAAAATATATAATCATTATAAAGATATAACTATGAATGTTATTAATGATAATTTATATAATATTATGTATGATATACCTGAGATAAATTTTAGTAAATTGGATGAAGTAAGAAAAAATTTAAAAATATTAGATGAAGATGAAAGAAGATTGGAAGCAATTACAATTTATTCAATGAAAAATGTATGTTTTAATAAAGGTGATACATATTTATCATTTGACGAAGTATATTCATCTGTAAATATATTTTTAGGAAAAGAAGTAGGATATTCGTTATTTGATAAAATTCTTGATAATTTATCAAATAATGGTCAAATTATAATAGAAGATGATAAATATTTTTTAAAAGAATATTATGATGCTGAAGTAAATATAAGTGATATATTATATTATTTAGTTAATAAAGATGATATTAAATATAAAGATTTTGATAAAGAAATAGATGCATTAGAATTTCATTTTGATGTAACATATAATGAAAGACAAAAAGAAGCTATATACAATGCTATTTGTAAGAACTTTAGTATAATTACAGGATCTCCTGGTACAGGTAAAACTACTATAGTTAAAGCAATATTAGAACTATATAGAAAAAAGAATGGATATTCATATGATGAGTTGAATAAGAATTTAGTTTTACTTGCACCAACTGGAAGAGCAAGTAAAAAATTAACTGAAAGTTGTCTTTATCCTGCAAGTACTATTCATAGATTTTTAAAATGGAATAGAGAAGATAATTCATTTATGATAAATGAAAGAAATAAATCAAATGTAAAATTTGTAATCGTAGATGAAGTAAGTATGATAGATACACTTTTATTAGATAGTTTACTTAAAGGACTTTCTAAGAATGTAAAACTTGTATTTATAGGTGATTATAACCAACTTGAAAGTGTGTCACCAGGTAAAATATTAAAAGATTTAATAGATTCTGACATGATAAATGTTACATATTTAACTGAAATATATAGACAAAGTGATAATTCTTATATATCAACCCTAGCTAAAGAAATAAATGATAATGAAATAAGTGAATCTTTCTTAATTAAAAAAGACGATTATAGTTTTATTAAATGTGATACTAATTTAAAAGAAACAGTACGAGAAGTATGTAAGAAAGCTAAAGAAAAAGGTTACGATGTAAATGATATACAAGTACTCGCACCAATGTATAAAGGTGAAAATGGTATAGATAATTTAAATAGAGAACTACAAAAAATATTTAATCCAGACAAAAATCAAAATTATATTATGAATAAAGATATAATATATAGAGAAAATGATAAAATATTACTTTTAGAAAATGATATAGATAATAATGTATTTAATGGAGATATTGGATACATAACTAAAATAGATAAAGGAAATATATTTATAGATTTTGATGGATCAGTAGTTAAATATACATCAAAAGATTTTAGTAAAATAAAACATGGATATGCAATTAGTATTCATAAAGCACAAGGTTCTGAATTTAAAATAGTAATACTTCCAATATGCATGTCATATAGAGTGATGCTTTATAAAAAATTGGTTTATACTGCTGTAACAAGAGCTAAAGAAAATCTAACTATAATTGGTGATGAAAGAGCATTTGTGATGGCAATAAATAATAATTATGAAATAGAAAGAAAAACTAATTTAAAAAATAGATTAATTTCACATATGAATGAATAATTATTTTAAAAATGAAAATAATATCATTAGGAGAGTGATATTATGAAAAATTCATTAGGAATGCTAATGGTAGGAATGGGCATGGGCATGGGAGCAATGTTCATGTTTGATCAATATAAATCTGGTAATCTACAAAAAACAGTTAAAAAAGCTGAAAAAAAGGTAGATAAAATGCTAGATAGTATTAATTAAGAGCAATTAGCTCTTTTTTTTTGTTTACTTTTTGTCTAGTTTTAATTATAATATTGATAACAAAAATTAAATTTGTTATAATTGATTTATAAATTCATTGATTATGAAAAGTAATTAATATTTATTTTAAAGAGAGTTAGTGTTTGGTGTAAACTAATAAATAATATTAATGAAAGTGCTGTCATATGAGAAGGATATATATCCCGGTAATACCGTTATCAAATTAAGAAAAACAAAGGATGGTACCGCCTATAAAAGGCTCCTTAAGATACCATCCTTTTATTTTTAGGAGGAATTATGGTAATAGCAATTGATGGACCTGCAGGTTCTGGAAAAGGAACTGTTGCAAAAATTTTATCTGAAAGATTAAATATTTTGAATATTGATACAGGTGCTACATATAGATGTGTTGCACTTAAAACAATCCAAAATAATATTGATATTAAAGATGAAGAAGCTATTATTAAAATAGCTAGTGATATTGATATTAAAGAAACTAATGATGGTAAAGTATATTTAGATAACAAAGATGTAACTAAAGAAATAAGAAGTAAAGAAGTAACAACTATCGTATCTCAAATATCATCTATAGTAAAGGTAAGAGAATATATGGTAGATGTACAAAGAAATATGGCTAATGATAATGATGTAGTTATGGAAGGAAGAGATATAACTACAGTAGTATTTCCAAACGCTGATTATAAATTTTATTTAGATGCATCACTAAAGGTAAGAGCAGATAGAAGATATAAAGAAAATAAAGAAAAAAATATTGATATGACATACGAAGAAATATATGAAAATATTAAACAAAGAGATTATAACGATATGCATAAAAAGGTTGGTTCTTTAATGAGAACTGATGAACAAATATATATAGATTCATCTGATTTAAGTATTGATGAAGTAGTAGAAAAAATGTTAGAGGTGATTAAAAAATGAATTTAAAAGATTTATATATAGAATTTTTTGTAAGCAAAGGACATAAGCAAATACCAAGTGCACCACTTGTACCAGAAAATGATCCAAGTGTACTTTTTAATACAGCTGGTATGCAACCACTTATACCATATCTAATGGGTCAAAAACATCCATATGGAACAAGATTATGTGATTACCAAAAGTGTATGAGAACAACAGATTTAGATGAGGTAGGAGATTCAGTACATCATACATTCTTTGAAATGTTGGGTAACTGGTCATTAGGTGATTATTTTAAAAAAGAAGCAATAACTTGGTCATTTGAATTTATAACTCAAAAATTAAATATACCACTTGAAAGATTTGCAGTAACAGTTTTTGCAGGTAATGACATACTTCCAAAAGATGAAGAAGCAATTGAAATATGGAAAAGTTTAGGTGTTAAAGAAGAAAGAATTGCTATGACAAGTGATGATAATTTTTGGATAGCAGGTGAAACAGGACCATGTGGAACTGATAGTGAAATGTTCTATTTTAGAAGTGATGATGAAATACCAGAAGTATTTGATCCAGAAGACGAAAGATGGGTTGAAATATGGAATGATGTATTTATGCAATATGAAAAACATGAAGATGGAAAAATAACTAATTTACCAACTAAAAATGTAGATACAGGTATGGGTGTAGAAAGAGTTACAGCTATTTTAGAAGGAGTTAATGATAATTATCAATCTTCTATTTGGAAAGATGTTATTGAATTAATTGAAAATATATCTAATTTACCATATAAAGGTAATGAAGAATCTATGAGGATAATCGCAGACCATATTAGAACAGCAGTATTCATTTCAGCTGATAATGCAGGTATTAAACCATCTAATACAGATCAAGGATATATTTTAAGAAGACTTATTAGAAGAGCTATAAGACATGCAAAAAAACTTGGAATAGATATTAATTCAAATTGGGAAGAAATACTTGCTAATAAGATAATGGATAAATATGAAAATTATTATGAAGAAATTAAAAATAATAGAAATGTAGTACTTGAAGTACTTAAAAATGAAAAAATTAAATTTAATAGAACTTTAGAAAAAGGATTAAGAGAATTTGAAAAAGTATCTGATAAAGATATTTCTGGTGAAACTGCATTTCATTTATTTGATACATATGGTTTTCCAATAGAACTTACTTTAGAACTTGCTAAAGAAAAAGGTATTAAAGTAGATGAAGAAGGATATAAAGAAAAATTTAAAGCACATCAAGAATTATCTAGAACAGCTTCTGCTGGTAAATTTAAAGGTGGACTTGCTGGAAATTCAGAAATAGAAACTAAATATCATACTGCAACACATTTATTAAATGCTGCTTTAAAAGTAGTAGTTAATAAAGATTGTCATCAAAAAGGATCTAATATTACGGATGAAAGAATGAGATTTGATTTTTCTTGTGATCACAAATTAACTGATGAAGAAAAAGAAAAAACAGAAAATTTAGTTAATGAATGGATAAAAGAAGGTCTTGATGTATGGTATGAAGAAATGAGTAAAGAAGATGCAATTAAGTCAGGAGCAGAATGTATGTTTATTGAAAAATATCCTGATATAGTAACAGTTTACTTTATTGGAAATAAGGATAAAATTGTATCTAAAGAATTATGTGGAGGTCCACATGTAAAAAATACAAGTGTAATTGGAAAATTTAAAATAAAAAAAGAAGAAGCTTCATCTTCTGGTGTTAGAAGAATTAAAGCAATAATTGAGGAGTAATTTATGAATAAAAAAAGAAGAAAGAAAAAGGCTAGTTTAGGATCTAAAATATTCTTATTTATAATATTAATATTAATTATAGGATCATGTGTATTTTGTTTTATAAATACACAACCAATGACTAATAAAAAAAGTGAAGTAACATTTACTATAGAAGAAGGAAGTTCTATTAGAAATATTGCTACTACTTTAAAAGATAATAATGTAATTAGAAGTGAATATTTTTTCTTATTATATGCTAAAGTAAATAAAATTAGTGACATAAAAGCAGGTGATTATGTAATAGATAAAAATCTTACATTAAAACAAATTACTAAGATATTACAAAAAGGATCTAATGTAGATAAAAAGGAAATAACTATTACATTTAAAGAAGGAAAGAATATGCGTTATATTGCTAGAATAATAGATGAAAATACTATTAATTCTTCACAAGATGTATTCGATTTATTAAAAGACCAAGCTTATTTAAATGAAATCATAAATCAATATTGGTTCTTAGATCAATCTATATTAAATGAGGCAATTTATTATCCTTTAGAAGGTTATTTGGCACCAGATACATATAATTTTGAAGCAAATGCTAGTGTAAAAGATATATTTAAGAAAATGCTTGATCAAACAGATAAAGTATTAACTAATAATAAAGAAAATTTAGAAAAAAATAAGTATAATACATTTCAAATAATAACACTTGCATCTATGGTAGAAAGTGAAGGAGTAACTTTAGAAGATAGAAAAAATATCGCAGGTGTATTTATAAATAGGTTAAATAGAGGAATGGCTTTAGGTAGTGATGTAACTACATATTATGCTTCTAAAATTGATTTAGGAGAAAGAGATTTATATAAATCTGAAATAAATTCAAATAATCCATATAATACAAGAAGTGCAGCTAACGCAGGTAAACTTCCAGTAGGACCTATTTGTAATCCTTCAAAAGAGTCTATTGAAGCTGTTATAAATTATACTTCAAATAATTATTTATACTTTGTCGCAGATAAAAATATGAAAGTATATTTTAATGAAACAGATGCAGGACATAATAAAACAATTAAAGAATTAAAATCAAAAGGACTTTGGTTTGAATATTAGGACTATTTATAGTCCTATTTTCTTTTATAAAAAAATATGGTATAATTTATGCATGAGGTGATTTAATGGAATCAAATACGACGTATCTATTCGATGTATCAGAAATAGATAATGTATTAGTAGAAGAAACAATAAAAGAAGTATATGAATCTTTAGAAGAAAAAGGATATAATGCTGTTAATCAAATAGTTGGTTATTTAATTAGTGGGGATCCTGGATATATATCTTCTTATAATGACTCTAGAAAGAAAATCTCTAAGTTAGAACGTACTCAAATAGTAGAAGTTTTACTTAGAAATTATATGAAAAAATGAGAATATTAGGACTTGATTTAGGAACTAAAACTCTTGGAGTAGCAGTTTCTGATAATTTAGAAATAATAGCATCTAAATATGGCACTTTAACTTTTAATAGTGAAGATTATGATGATGCACTTAATAAATTAAAACCCGTAATAGATGAATTTAAAATAACTACGGTTGTTTTAGGTTTACCTAAAAATATGAATAATACTTTGGGTTTTGCATCACAAAGAAGTTTAAATTTCAAAGAAAAACTTGAAAATATAGGACTTACTGTAATACTTCAAGATGAAAGATTATCAAGTGTTGAAGCTAATAATATATTGATAAAAGGGGATACTTCTAGAAAGAAAAGAAAAAAAAGTGTTGATACACTAGCGGCAGTTATTATACTGCAAAGTTATTTAGACAAAAGAAAAGAGGTATAAATTATGGATATATTATCAAATGATAATAATTTTACTTATATAAATGAAAATGGAAAAAAAATCACATGTGATATATTATGTGATTTAGAGACTAAAGACAAAAATTATTTAATTTATACTGATAATTCTGAATATAAAGATGGAAGTAAAAAAATATATGCTTCTTCTTATATAATAGATGCAGATAAAAAAATATTAAATTCTATTGAAACAGAAGAAGAATGGAATATGATCGAAGGTATGTTATCATATTTAACTAAAGAAAATTAGGTGATAATAATGTATAGTGATGTTATAAAAGAAATGGAAAAGTATGCTGAAGAAAAAAGCGTTCCTATAATGCAAAAAAGAAGCATGACTTTTTTATGTAAATTTATACAAAAAAATAAGATTAAAAAGATATTAGAAATAGGAACTGCTATTGGATATTCTGCTATAAATATGGCACTTGTAGATGAAGATGTTCAAATAGTATCTATTGAAAGAGATCAAGAAAAATATATAGAAGCAATTAAAAATATAAAAAAATGTAATTTAGAAAAAAGAATTACTTTAATATTAGGAGATGCTCTTGATATAAATATAGAAGATAATTATGATTTGATATTTATAGATGCTGCTAAAGGTCAATATTTAAATTTCTTTAACAAATATAAAGATAATTTAAATAATGATGGCTTTATTGTTAGTGATAATATTGAATTTCATGGTCATGTAGAAAATTATAGTAATATAAAAAATAGAAATTTACGTCAATTAGTTGGTAAATTGATAAAATATATTGATTTTTTAAAGAATAATGAAGAATATAGTACAAAATTTTATAAAGTTGGAGACGGACTTGCTATTACATATAAAAAAGGTACTGTAGATGAATGATATTATAGTAACATATCCAAATAAAACAAATAGAAGTTTTTATTCAGAAAACGAAATAAATGGTTTTATAATTGGAATTAAAAATTATAGTGAGAATTTTAATTATTATGTAGCAGAATCTTCACTAAAAAGTACTATAGAAGAAATAAATAAAAAGAATATAAAATCATATATTATGTTAAATAAAGTTTATTTTAATGACGATATAGATGGATTAATAAAATTATTAAAGAAAATTAGTAAATTAGATGTAGAAGCAATAATATTTTCAGATATTGCTATTTTTAATATTGTAAAAGAAAATAATTTAGATATAAATTTAATATTAAGTAATAAGATGGTTACTAATTCTAGAAGTATTAATTTTTATGAAAAAAGAGGTTTATATGGTTATATAACAACACCAGAGATAACAATAGATGAATTTATTGATATAAGTAAAAATACCTCTTCAAAAGCATTTGTTAAATTATTTGGTTATAATAATATGGCAACATCTTCTAGAGCATTGATTACAAATTATTTTAAATATATTAAATCTGATAAAGATCCAAGTAAAAAATACTATATGCATGAAAAAATAAGTGATGAATTTTATCCTATTATAGAAGATGGTAATACAAACTTTTTTTCTAGTAAGATAATGAATGGATTAAAAGAATATAAAAAATTAATTAATAATAATATTAATTGTACTATTATTTTAGATGATTATTTAATAGAAGAAAATGCTTTTTATAATATAATAGAAGCCTTTGTAGCACTTAAAAATCATCCTGATGATGATTCATTCGCAGATAAATTAAAACAAGTTATAGACACAAATTTATTTAATAATACAGATGATGGTTTTTTAAATAAAAAAACTATATTTAAGGTGAAAAAAGATGAATAAGATTGAATTACTTGCTCCAGCTGGAGATTTAGAAAAATTAAAATGGGCTATTATGTATGGTGCGGATGCTGTATATCTTGGAGGTAAAGACTTTTCACTTCGTGCAAACGCAACAAATTTTACTCTAGAAGAAATTAAAGAAGGTGTAGAATTTGCACATTCACATAATGCTAAAGTGTATGTAACTGTTAATATAGTATTTCATCAAGAAGATTTTGATGGACTTGAAGAATATTTAAGAAATTTAGAAAAAATAGGTATAGATGCGATAATATCATCAGATATATTTATATTAGATTTATTAAAAGAAAAAAATATTAATTTAGAATTTCATTTAAGCACACAAAGTTGTACTACAAATAAAGAAGCTGCAAAATTTTATAAAAATAATGGTGTAAAAAGAATTGTTTTAGCTAGAGAATGTAATAAAGATACAATTAAAAGTATAGTAGATGAAAAAATTGATACAGAAGTATTCATACATGGCGCAATGTGTACATGTTATTCTGGAAGATGTTATTTATCTAATTATATGACAAATAGAGATTCTAATAGAGGTGGATGTGCTCAGGTATGTAGATGGACATTTGATTTATATAATGAATATAAACAAAAAATAGAAAGTGATGTAGATTTTGCTATATCACCAAAAGATCTATCATTATTAAAATCTATTCCTGATTTAATTGATATGGGTGTATCTTCATTAAAAATAGAAGGAAGAATGAAATCTATTTATTACATTGCAACTTTGGTAAATGTATATAGAAAAGTAATTGATAAATATTATGAAGATAAAGAAAATTATAAATATGATAAGAATTTAGAAATAGAATTATATAGATGTGCTAATAGAGAAACAACAGATCAATATTTTGAAAGATTTCCTTCTGTTGATGAACAATATTATAGTGGTAGAGAAGAAAATACAAATCAAGATTTTTTAGGTGTTGTTTTGGATTATGATGAAGAAAAAAAAGAGATAATATTAGAACAAAGAAATTTCTTCCAAGTAGGTGATATAGTTAATATATTTGGGCCAAATAAGGAATCATTTAATATTAAAGTATCATATATTAAAGACATGGATAATAACAAAATAGATGCTGCAAGACATCCAAGAGAAGTTGTAAAAATTCCATGTGAAACTAAAGTTGATAAAAATGATTTAATAAGAATTAACTTTTTTGAGTAAAGTTGTGTCAATTTTTTTTGTTGACAATAATGATAAAATGTAGTATTATTTTTATCGTACTTTAAAAAATATTGATAAAGAGGTGTGATTATGGGTTCAAAAAATGAGAATTTCATAACTAAAGATGGTTTAGAAGAATTAAAGAAAGAATTAGAAGATTTAACTATTAATGTTAGACCTTCAGTAATAAATGCAATTAAAGAAGCAAGAGCTTTAGGAGATTTATCTGAAAATGCTGAATATCATGCAGCTAAAGAAAAACAATCAGTAGTAGAAGCAAGAATTAGAGAACTTGAATATTTAATTGAAAATTCTACAGTTATTGAAGAAGGAAAGAAAAATGAAGTAAGTGTAGGATCTACAGTAGAAATAAAATATGTAGATGATGATGAAATTGAAGAATATAAAATAGTTGGTTCTACAGAAGCAGATCCATTTGATAATAAAATATCAAATTCATCACCAATTGCAGTAGCAATCTTAGGTAAAAAAGTAAATGATATTGCTAAAGTAGAAAGTCCTAATGGAAGCTACGATGTACAAATCGTTTCAATTAAATAATTAATTTACACATAAAGCAATATAAATTGCTTTTTTTATTGATATAAATCATTTTTTATTATATAATATAATAGATTTTTCAAGGAGGAATAGTATGAAAAACGTACATGAAATAGAAGTAAAAATAGAAAAAAAAGATTGGACTGAAGCAATTGATAAATCTTTTGAAAAAGCACAAAAGAATGTTAAAGTAGATGGATTTAGAAAAGGTAAAGTTCCAAGAAATATATTTGAAAAGAAATTTGGTAAAGAATCATTATATGAAGAAGCTATTAATTTAGTTCTTCCAAAAGCTTATGATAAAGCATTTAAAGATAGCAAATTAGAACCAATTATTCAACCAAGTATTGATATTAAAGAAATAAATGAAGAAGGCGTAACATTTGTATTTAAAATAACTACAAAACCAGAAGTAAAAATTAAAAAATATAAAGGTTTAAAAGTTACTAAAGAAAAAGTAAATGTAACTAAAGAAGAAGTAGATCATCAAATAGAACATTTACTTGAACAATATGCTGAAATGATTATTAAAGATGGTAAAATTGAAAACGGAGATACTGCTGTTATAGATTTTGAAGGATTTAAAGATGGAAAAGCATTTGATGGAGGAAAAGGTGAAAACTATCCATTAGTAATTGGAAGTAATACATTTATCCCAGGTTTTGAAGAACAATTAATCGGTCTTAAAACTGGTGATGAAAAAGATATAGAAGTAACATTCCCTAAAGATTATGCTTCTGAAGAATTAAAAGGACAAAAAGCAGTATTTAAGATAAAAGTAAATGAAGTAAAAACTAAAGAACTTCCTAAAATGGATGAAGATTTCTTTAAAGATTTAGGTTATGATAAAGTAGAAAATGAAGAACAATTAAGAGATTTAATAAAAGTTGATTTAGAAGCTAAGAAAGAATATGAAAATGAAAATAAATATATTGATGCTCTATTAGAAGAAGTTGCTAAGAATACTGAAGTAGAAATACCTGAAGAATTAGTACATGAAGAAGCACATCATATGGTTCATCAATATGAAGAAAATTTAAAAATGCAAGGAATAACATTAGATATGTTCTATCAATTTACTAATTCTAATGAAGAAGCTTTAATTAAACAAATGGAACCAGAAGCTGAAAAGAGAGTAAAATATAGATTTATGCTTGAAGAAATAGTTAATTTAGAAAAAATTGATGTAACTGATAAAGAAGCTAAAGATCATGCAAAAGAAATCGCAAAACAATATAATATGAAAGAAGACGATTTAATTAAAGAATATGGTGGTCTTGATATGATTAAATATGATGTAAAAATGCAAAAAGCTTTAGATATAATAAAAGGATAGATTTATATCTATCTTTTTTTGACTAATACACAAAAATATGGTATCATACCATACCTGTATTGAGGGGATTTTATGGTTAAAAATGATATATTGGAAGCTATAGTAACTGATGATACTCCATATAGAAAAAATTTAGAAATACCAGATTCAATTGGTTTTGGCTATGAAGTAGAAATGGGAGTTACAGAAGAAAATTTCGATAGTATTTGTAAGAATTTTTCATTTCCAGGTTGGTCTAGAACAACAGATCCAAGTATCGAAACGTTATTTGGATTAGAACTTATTTCACCTGTTTATCGTAATAGTAAAAATACTTATAAAGAATTAAAAGCTATTAGTGAATATTTAAGCAAATATGAAAAAGATTTTTCTTGGGCAAGTTTTCAATTAAATATAGACAATATATTTAGTAATAAAGAAGATATGTATAATTTTTTATGCTTTTTTGCCGCATATGAAGATATTTTATATCACTTTTGTCAAGGAAAAGATACACATATACGACATAATGCATTTAGATTTTCAAATACAATAGGAAAAGTAATGTATAAATCTAAAAATTATGACGAAGCATTTGAAAAATTACATAATAGAAAAGATATCTCATTAAATTTAAAAAAGAACTATATGAGTGTTCCAAAAATAATAGAATTTAGACAACCTAATGGAACTGATGATTGTTGGCTATGGCAAAATTATACAAATGTTTTTATTAATAGTATGTTAGCAATAAAAAATAATAAAAATATAGATTATGATAAAGTTAGAAACTATTTAAAAAGATTTAAAAAATCAACTGAAGGAATACCATATGATCATATATTAAAAGTATCAAAAGCTTTTGAATTCTGTGATATTATATTCCAAAATGATAAAGATAAATTATATTTTATGAAACAATATTTAAATGGTTTATCAGATAAAAAAATATTACAACTAAAGGATGAATAAAATGAAAAATATAATGGAAATATTAAATAAGAAAAAAAATAAGTTATTTGCGCAATTAGATAAAAATCCCGCAAATGTAGAAATTGTTAGAGAAATAACTGATATAAATAATTTAATTGATTCTATAAATATTGTATTATCAGTAGGTATAAGACCATCAAGAATGACAGAAGAAGAATTTGAAGAATTTAGAACAAACATTTATAAAGAACCTTTACTTGATCCACTTATGCCACTTATAAAGAGCATGGAATCTATTAAAGAAAATGAAAACAAAGAATTAATTTATGAATATATAGATTCTAAATTAACAGAAACTAATTTAAATTAAGTATAGATTTCTATACTTTTTTTGTTGACTTTTTTTCTAAATAAATTATAATAAACATTGTTTTATAAAAACTTGGAGAGGGAGGCTTAAATATGATAAAAACGAAATTACCTGTTATTGTATTAAGAAACCTAGTATTACTCCCTCATGGTGAAATAAAGTTAGAAATATCTAACGAATCAGATAAAATAATTATTAATAAATCTATTAATGAAAATAGTAGTTATGTGCTTTTAATATCTCCATTTTGTTTGTCGGATGAAGAATTAGCTATAAGTGATTTACCATCAATGGGTATTATAGGGAGAATTAATAGTAATTTTGAATTACCTAATGGTAATATAAGAATAACTATAACAGGCGTTAATAGAGCAACTATATATGATTATATAAGTAATGATAAAAATGATTTAAATGCAATCATAGGACCTGCTATGATAAAGATAGAAGATGAGAATAATTCAATAGCAATGCTAAGAACATTAAAAAAAGAATTTTCATCTTACATTACAATGATGCCAAATATATCTAATAATATAATATTAAATATAAATGAGGAAGGATCCTTAGATAGATTAACAGATATAATCGCAAATATATTACCTCTTAATTATGAAAATAAAAATGGACTTATATATGAATTAAGTAGTATACAAAGAGCTAAGGATTTATTAAGATTAATATCTAATGAGAAAAAAATAAATCAAATAGAAAAAACTATTGATATAGAACTTCAAGGTCAATTAGATAAATCTCAAAGAGAATTTATTTTAAGAGAAAAATTAAATGTGATAAAAAAAGAATTAGGTGAAGATACAACTAAAGAAGAAGAAATTGATTCTTTAAATAAAAGTGTAGAAGAATTAAAGTGTTCACAACAAATAAAAGAAAAATTATATAAAGAAATAAAAAAATATGAAATTCTTCCTTTATCATCACCAGAAAATTCTATTGTAAAAAATTATATTGATACGTTATTATCATTACCATTTGAAGAATATACTAAAGATACAAAAAGTATATTAAAAATAGAGAAGAGTCTAAATGATACACATTATGGACTTGAAAATGTTAAATCAAGAATACTTGAATATATATCAGTAAAACAATTAACTAAATCAATAAAAAGTCCAATTATATGTTTAGTAGGACCTCCTGGTGTTGGTAAAACATCACTTGCTTTCTCAATTGCAAAAGCGTTAAATAGAAAGTTTGTAAAGATATCAGTAGGTGGAGTTAATGATGAAGCAGAAATAATAGGTCATAGAAGAACATATCTTGGAGCATCTCCAGGTAGAATAATAAATGGAATGATTAAAGCTAAAGTATCAAATCCAGTATTCTTAATCGATGAAATTGATAAAATGACAAAAGATATAAAAGGTGATCCAGCATCTGCATTACTTGAAGTTTTAGATCCAGAACAAAATACTTTGTTTTATGATAATTATATTGAAGAAGCATATGATTTATCAAAAGTTATGTTTATATTAACCGCTAATACATTAGAAGATATACCATATGCTCTTAGAGATAGATTAGAAATTATTAATCTATCATCGTATACAATATTTGAAAAGTTAGATATTTCTAAAAATTATATGATGGATAAATTATTAAAAGAACATGGACTTTCTAAATCTAATTTAACTATCAATGATACTATGATGAAATATATTATATCAGCATATACAAAAGAAGCTGGTGTAAGAGAACTTGAAAGAGTACTTTCAAATATAATGAGAAAAATTGCAAAAGAAATAGTAGAAAAGGATAAAAAATTAAAAGTTACAATAACAGATAAAAATATTGAAGATTATCTTGGAAAAAGAAAATACAATTTAATAGAAAATAATGATATAAAAAGTGCTGGTGTTGTAAATGGACTTGCATATACAATGTATGGTGGTAGTATACTTCCTATAGAGACAACTTATTATAAAGGTAAAGGAAATATTATAATGACTGGTTCGCTAGGTGATGTTATGAAAGAAAGTGCATCAGTAGCGGTAGGATATGTTAAATCAAATCATAAAACATTTAATATAGATATAAATAAACTTGAAGAAAATGATATACATATAAATGCAATAAATGGTGCTATACCAAAAGATGGTCCTTCCGCAGGTGTAACATTAACAACTGCCATAATTTCTTCATTCTTAAATAAGAAAATAGATAAAAGTATAGGTATGACTGGAGAAATAACTTTAAATGGTAATGTACTTGCAATAGGAGGATTAAAAGAAAAATTAATATCAGCCTTCAATTCCGGTATTAAAACTGTATTTTTACCTAAAGAAAATCAAATTGATGAAAATGAAATACCAGAAGATGTAAAAAAAGAAATTAAAATAATATATGTAGAAAATTATATTGAAATATTTAATTATTTATTTAAATAAGAGTTCTAAAATAGAACTCTTTTTAATATTATTAAAATGAAAGAGGAGATTTTAATGAAGAATATAATACCTTTTACTAAAAATATAAAATTTAATACAAAGATATATGAATTAACAAGTATATCACTTGAACACAATTTAATGGTAGAAGATAATAATATAAATGGTGAATTTATAGTTAGTGGCGATTATAAAATTAATGATACATCTATAAATTCCGAACCATTTATTTATGGCCTTCCATTTAATATATCACTAGATAATAAATATAATGCAGAAACTATAAGTATTGATATAGATGATTTTAAATATGAAATAATTAATGAAGAAATACTTAGAGTAGATATAGATGTCTTAATTCAAGAAGATCTAGAAGAAATACACGAAGAAATAAAACCAGATGTTCTAATAGATATCAGAAATGAAGAAAGGAAGGAAAATGATATGAATGAAGATTTATTTATTGAGAAAGAGGAACCTGTAGTTGAAGTAAATAATGTTATTGATAAAATAAATACTGATAATGATCAATATATATCATATTATGTACATATAGTAAGGGAAAATGATACTATAGACTCAATATGTAATTTATATAATACAAATATAGAAGATATTAAGGAATATAATAATATAGATAAAATAATTCTTGGAAATAAAATAATTATTCCAAAAAATGAAGCAGTATAATAATTTAATAAATAAAAATGACCTAAAAATAAATAAATATACTATAAAAGGTAAAGCAACCATTATAGATACACAAAAAGGTCATTTTGTTTTAGAAAAAAATAAAAATAGTAATTTATATAAATATCTTTTATCAAGAAATTTTAACTATTTTCCAAGAATAATAGATTATGATAAAAATAGTATATTATTTGAATACTTAGAACAAATAGATTATGATGATGATCAAAAAGCACTTGATATCATGCGTTTAATAAGTTTACTTCATAGTAAAACAGTATATTACAAAGAAATAGATTATGATGAATATAAAAATATATATGAAAATATTAAACAAAAAATAAATTATATAAATAATTATTATATAGATATAATAAATCAAATTGAATCGAAAATATATGTAAGTCCATCAGAATATTTAATAGAAAGAAATATTTCAAAAATATTTTCTTGTATTAATTATTGTAATATTGAACTTGAAAAATTTATAGAAATAGTAAAAAATAAAAAAAGAAAAAGAGTAGTAACTCTTCATAACAATATAAAACTTGATAATTTAATTAAAAACAATAAGATATATTTAATATCTTGGGATAAAAGTTATATAGATAATCCAATATATGATTTGATTGATTTTTATAATAGATATTACTTAGAATTTGATTTTATAGGATTATTTGAAGAATACGAAAAATTATTTCCATTGTTAAAAGAAGAAAAAATATTATTAAATATATTAATTTCAATACCAAATAAAATAGATTTTAATAATAATGAATATAATCTTGTAAAAAATGTAAGATTTATGATAGATAAAATATATAAAACCGAAAAATTATTAACATCTAATAAAGAAGAAACTACAAAGACAGAGTAATAAAAATACTATAAGTAATAATACTGCATTAAGTGGAGTAGTAATAAATAATAAAATAATTATTTGATAAGTTAATATTATAAAAAAAGAAACCATAAGTAAAAATAAAATAAGTCTTTTAGTATTCAATAATAAATTTTGAATAAAATTCATCATATACATCACCCATAATATAATATTCAAATGTAAAAAAATTGTAATAGACATTTTTATTATTAAATAACTTTTAAAAATATGATATTATATATATAAGGTGAGAATATGAAAAAGATATTTATTATATTTGTATTACTTCTTAGTTTAGCACCATTAAATGTATATGCTCAAGATAAAAAAGATGTAAAATATAAATCATGTATAGATGGTGACACAGCAACCTTTGTAATGAATAAAAGAAAAGTAAAAGTAAGATTATTAGCAGTCGATACTCCAGAAACTAATCATCCAACTAAAGGAGAGGAACCATATGGAAAAGAAGCTAAAAAATTTACTTGTAATAAATTAAAGAATGCTAAAAAAATTCAATTAGAGTTTGATGATAATTCTGATAAAAAGGATAAATATGATAGATATTTAGCTTGGGTATTTTATGATGATCATTTACTTCAATCAGAACTCGTAAAAAGAGGATATGCAGAAGTAACATATTTATATGGAAATTATAAGTATACTTCTTTACTGAAAGATAATGAAGAAAATGCTAAAATTAAGAAAGTAGGAATATATTCTGATGTAGATAATTCTGAATATACAAAGAATACAGATACGAAGACAAAGGTAAAAAAAATAGCTAAAAAATATGCTAAAAAATTAAGTGCTAGTATTTATCAATTTATTTCTGAAATTTTAGATGAGATTTTTTAAAAACCTCTTCTTTTTTTGAATATAGTTTGATATAATACTATTGAATTAACAATAGAAGTAGATAGGGTGAACAAAATGAAAGAACTGTTTGAAGATATCAAGTTAAGTAAAATTGCTTACTTGCTTGAGAAAATAGAAAAAGAAGATATTGATGGAAAAGTAAAATATTTTAGAAAATTAGAACAATATAAAATCACTAAAAAAATAGGTTTGTTTTTAATTAAAAATTCTACTCGTGACTATGGTGTTAATGATGAACTTGGTGGAATTAATTCTTCTATTATTGAACTTTGTTTTAAAGACTACCAAAACGAATATAATAACGCTATAAAAGAAATATTTAGTGATTTAAGCATTGAAGCTAAAGATAGAGTATTATTTTTATTAACTACAGTAGCAGATAAGCAATCTTTAAATTTATATTCGGATTTAATATTAGAATATTATAAAAAAAGAGAATTTATTCCAATCGGACAATTAGTTGATAAACCAGAAACTTACCCTTATTTATTTCCTAAACTATATAAAGCATTAAAATTTGAATCAAAAAGAAATAACTTAATTATATTATTAAATAATTATATTAATGCTGGTGTTGTTCCAAAAGACGATTTAACAAAAAATAAAAAAATAATAACTGATGCAATTTGTAATTTATTTGAAGAAGCTTTAACTTTTAAATTTAAGAATACTTTTGATGGATTACATAATAAAAAATATAAGAGATTAAGATATTTTCTTGAACTTGCTATTAATATTGAACTTTCAATATCTGGAAGAAAAACAAAAGGATATTTATCAAAATTACTTACTAAAAACGATAATCAATTAAAATTATTTATAATAGATAATTATATAAGAAAAAAACAAAAAATAGATAGAATAAACTATACTCCAATTGCAAGAGATAAAGCAAGTAGATATGCATTATTTGAATTATTAACTGTATATAATAAAGTAAAATTAATGCCTAAAAAGTATTTAGATCAAAAATTGCTTGCAGAATCTGATTTTTATATTAATTTTGTTATATTATCTTCATATACTAATGAACCAGAAAATATTAAATTTTATAGTGTTGTTAATGTAGATGGATATGATTATTATTCATTTAAATTCAAATATGAATATAAATATAATAGTTATTCTAATGATTATTTAACTAATTATATTTGTAGTCAAGTAGGTATTGAAAAATATAACGATGAAAAATTAGTTGAACAATTTTTAGGAATTAGTGGAGGTTATGCTGTAACAGATACTCCTTCAACAGTTGTAAATCCTCAAAAGAAATTATTATTTACAAAAATTGATGATGAAAAAGAAATTGATAATTTAATTTTAAGTCTAATATATAATCAAAATTTTGAAATAATAAAAGAACAAGAAGAAAAAAGAAAAAAAGAAGAAGAAATTGAAAAACAATTATTAGAAGAAGAAGAAAAAGCTAAAGAACAAAAAATTAAAGAAGAAGAACAGTTACTTAAAGAAAAACAAAAAGAAGAATTAAGATTACAAAAAGAAGAAGAGAAAAAAGAAAAATTAAAACAAAAACAAGAAGAAAAAGAAAATAAGAAGAGGTTAAAAGAAGAAAAAGAATCTAAAGAAAAGAAAAAATTTATCTTCTTTAAAAAGAAAGAAAGAAAAGAAATTTCTAAACCTATTGATACTTCTTTAACAGAATATACTGAAGAAATTAAAAAGCCTAAAAAGAAATATCATATATTCTCATATTTCTTATTATTCTTATTTACAATATTCTTAGGACTTTTAGTATATTGTGTTTTATATATATATGGTGTTGGTAGTATTAAAGATGGGTTTGATGAAAGAAGAGTAAAAGCAGTAGCGTTAGAAGATAAAGGCAATTTCACTGAAATATTAGGAAGAGAAATCTTTAATCAAACTGAAAATGAATATTTTGTTCTTTTATATACAGGTGCTAAAACTGAAAAGAATAAATATTATAGTTTTATAAATGAATATTCAAAGAGAAATTATAGATTTTATTTTGTAGATTTAGAAAACGAAGAAAATAAATTCTTATATGGACCTAATGAATTAGGATTTACTTTAGTAGGAGATAGACTTCTAAAGGTAAGAGAACATGAATTTGAATATTATGTTGATGGTAAAACACATATATTAAATGAAATGGAAGAACAAATAGAAAATATTATTAAACAAGAACAAGAAGCAAAAAAAGAAGCTGACGCAAAAGCTAAAGAAGAATCTAAACAAGCAAATCAAAAACGTGCAACTAAATTAAAGAATATAGCAGCTAATATTGCTGAAATAGCTGAAAAAGGACCATATTTTCAAAATGCTAACATTGCAGAAATGGTTGCAGCTACTGAATGAAAATTAATGTTTGACAAAATCGTTTAAAATATATATAATTTGATATACAGGCGTTGATTAAGAGGAGTAAAATTAAAATATTTTAAAGAGAGTTAGTGTTTGGTGTAAACTAATAAATATTTAATTTGAAGGTTGCTTATGAGCTTAATATTGAAGAATATTACGTTTTCTGCGTTAAAGATTTAAGTGCATAGAAATTCTATGAAGTAAGGTGGTACCGCGTTAATACGTCCTTACATCATAGAATTTTTTATTTATAATAAGAAAGGATGATAATTATGCTAGATAAAAAATATATAGCAGAAGAAAAAGAAGCTAAATGGTTAAATTATTGGAAAGAAAATGGAATATATGATTTTAAACCAGATCAAAGAGAAGTATTTTCTATTGATACACCACCACCAACAGTTAATGGTAAAATTCATATAGGACATGTATTCTCATATTCACAAACTGAAATGATAGCAAGATATAAAAGATTAAGAGGGTATAATACTTATTATGCATTCGGATTTGATGATAATGGACTTCCTTCAGAAAGATTAGTTGAGAAAGAACAAGGTAAAAAAGCTCATGAGATTGGTAGAGAAGAATTTTCAAAACTATGTTATAAAACTACTGATAAATATGAAGCAGAATTTGAAGATTTATTTTCTAAATTAGGTGTTTCAACTGATTGGAAAAATAGATATAAAACAGTAAGTCCATCTACTATAAAAATAAGTCAATGGTCATTCTTAGACTTAGTAGAAAAAGGACATTGTTATCATAAAGAAAGTCCAGCGCTTTGGTGTAATGAATGTTTAACTTCAATTGCACAAGCTGAACTAGAAACAAAAACTATAAAAACTACATTTAACTATATTAATTTTAAAACAGTTGAAGATAATGAAGAATTTACAATAGCAACTACAAGACCAGAATTATTACCAGCTATAGTATGTGTATTTGTTAATCCAAGTGATGAAAAACATAATCACTTAATAGGTAAAACCGCTCACATACCAGTAATTGATGTAGATGTACCAATTATGTCTGATGAAAAAGTAGCAGCTGATAAAGGTACAGGTGTTGTTATGTGCTGTACATTTGGAGATCAAACAGATATTGAATGGTGGAAGAAATATAATTTACCTCTTAAATATATATTTACAGATGATGGTAGAATTATTGATTCAGTACCTAATTATGGTGGTCTTAAAATTAAGGAAGCTAGAAAACAAATAATAGAAGATTTACAAGAAGGCGGCTTTGTAGTTAAAATTGAAGAATTAGAACATGAAGTACAAACACATGAAAGATGCGGTAAAGAAGTAGAATATTCTGTAATGAAACAATGGTTTATTAATATAATGGATCATAAAGAAGACTTCTTAAAAATAGGTAATACTATTAAATGGTATCCAGAACATATGCATAGTAGATATAATGAATGGGTTGAAAACATTATGTGGGACTGGTGTATATCAAGACAAAGATATTTTGGTGTACCATTTCCTGTATGGTATTGTAAAGATTGTGGTAAACCAGTATTTGCTAATAAAGAAGACTTACCAGTAAATCCACTTACAGATAAAGCACCAATTGATAAATGTGAATGTGGATGCACAGAATTTATTCCTGAAACTGATGTAATGGATACTTGGGCAACTTCATCAATCACACCACTTATAAATATGAGATATAATGAAAAAGATAATTATACTGATATATTAAAACCAATGAGTCTTAGAACAAATGCATCAGAAATTATTAGAACTTGGGATTTTTATACAATTGTTAAAAGTTTCTATCATTTTGGAGAAAGACCATGGGATAGTGTTATGATATCTGGATTTGTTATGGCAAATAAAGGTGAAAAAATAAGTAAAAGTAAAGGTAACAGTAGAGTAGAACCTATGGATGCTATAAAACAATATTCTGCAGATGTAGTTAGATATTGGGCAGGAACAGGTAGACTTGGTACTGATATAGTATATTCTGATGAAACAATGCAAAGAGGTAAAAAATTAGTAAATAAACTTTGGAATGTATCTAAATTTATTGAAATGCATTTATCAGATTATGAAGATAAAGAATTTAATGACTTTGAATATATAGATAAATGGATACTTGGTAAATTCAGTGAAATGCAAAAAGGATTTATTAAATATCTAGATGAATATGAAGTAGGACTTGCACTTAATACTTTAGAAAAATTCTTCTGGAATTTCTGTGATAATTATATTGAAATAGTAAAACATAGATTATATAGACCTGAAGAATTTGGTGATATTCCAAGATATTCTGGTCAAAAAACAGTATATATAATTTTATATAAATTACTTCAAGATTTTAGTATATATTTCCCATTTATTACAGAAGAAATTTATCAAGAATTATATCATGAAAAAGATTCAGTTCATTTAACAATAATAGAAGATGATTATTATGAATTTAATGATGAAATAAAATATGGTGATCAAATAATTGAAATAATTTCTCAAGCAAGAGGAGAAAAAACTAATAATAATGTTTCTTTAAAAACACCAATAAAAAATCTTGATATTAATTGTAGTAAAGAATTAAAAAATGCTATTGAATCATCTATAAAAGATTTCAAAGCAACATTATTTATCGAAGAATTAAAATTAAACGAAACAAATGATGAATATAAAATTAACAATATAGAATTAAATCTAGAAGAAAATTAATAAAAAGAAGTTTATACTTCTTTTTTTCTTTTATTTATTAATAAATTGTTATATAATTATATAAAGAGGTGTATGAATATGAAGTTTTGTACAAAATGTGGAAACAAGTTAAAAGAAGATGCCAAATTTTGTAATAAGTGTGGAACTTCTACTAATAGAAAAGTAGAAATAAAAACTAAAGAAAATAAAGAGAAAAAAGAGGTAAATAAAGAAAAATTATTATTAAGTATAGGAACTTTACTTGTAATAGTAGCAAGTGTAATATTTGCATTTGCAAATTGGAATGAAATGTCAAGTATGTTTAAAGTATTATTCTTAGTAATTGAATCTTTATTATTCTTATCATTATCTTTATTTAGTAAAAGAGTTAATTACAAGATGCCATATAAGGCATTATGGTTTATTGGAATAACTTTTATACCAATAATACTAAATTTAGTTGCAACTGATAAAATGCTTGGAGAATATTTATCATATGATGGTAATGGTATATATGTATATCTAGCAATTTCATCATTAATATGTGCAGCTATATATTTTATAAGCGATAGAGTATTAAAATCAAATATATTTATATATGTTTCATATGCATTTATATATTTAATTGTTTTCTCTATATGTGGAATTTTCAAATTAAATAAAATAGAATATTTATTACCAATCTTAAATGTGTTTAATTTACTTGTATGTATATTTTATTCATTTATAAAAAGTGAAAAATATAATAAAACTTTAAATATATTTATTTCAATTGTAGTTTTAATATTTAGTTTAGTATCAATAATATATTTTGATGGTAATGATTTTAATAAGATAATTACTAGTATTATATTTATTTCAAATGTTGCAGCTCAAATAATATTAATATTTAAAACAAATAATAATGTAACTATTTATTTTTATCCATTTGTAATATTTGCAATTTTACTTACTGGAATAGAAGAATTATTTAATATGTATCCAAATATAATATTATTTATTGCTATTCTAGGAATTATATTAGTTAATTTCATTATTGATTTATGCTCAAATAAATTAATTAAAAATATGACTTTCATAATAATGTTAAATTATCTATTTATTGCAATCACTGTAGAAAATGCGAATAATTTAACACTTGCAATAGCAAGTATAATGACAATGTTAACATTCTTATTTACTATAAAACTTAATGTAGAAAAAATACAAGTTAATATTTCAAAATTTTTATTACCAATCAATTTATTAGCAATTGTATATAATACTATTAAGACTTTTATTAATATGGATTCATCAATTATATTAATAATTGCAAGTGTTATTTGTTTTACAACTTACGTTATATTACATCAAAAATCAAAAGATACATATACTAAAAATATATTTGAAATTTTCTCATATATATTCTTAGTAATATCAAGTCTTATCATAATAGCAACTAAACCAACAATTATAGCGTTTGTATTAAATGAAGTAGTGTGGTTATATTACTTTATATTCAATAGTGCAATTAAGAAAAATAAAGCTATTAATATAAGTTTACTTGTTGGTTTACTACTTAATTTTGCTTTATGTTCAATAAGATATTCAATATCATTACATTATAGTTTAATATTTATTTCTATAATAACTATAATTCTTGATTTCATAGATTATAAATTTAATAAGAAAAAATCTACTTACATATATGTAGCTATTATTTCTACATCACTTGCAGCATTATCTGATTTTGATAATTTATCTATCTTTGGATTAGGTTTAAATGTGCTTACTTATGCTAGTTCATATTTATTATTAAATAAATATCATAAACCTAATTTTGTTATCAAATTTACTTATACAATAATTGGATTTGTCTTAATTGATTCAATATTTAATTATTTTATAGATAATATAGTTATAAGTAATTTATTAATACTTGCAACATATATTATTATCATTATTTCAATGTTCTTACTTGAAGTAGATAGTGATAGAAAAGTATTAAGTTATAGTGCGATTATAACTTATCCTTATTTAAAATTAATATATAATTTAGAATTACTTGCAGATTATACAACACCATTAATTGTATTCTTATTAATAACTTTAATATTAATATATTTTGAAAGAGTATTTAATCTAAAAGAAAAAGATAAAATAGTAGTTGAATTAGTATTATTTAGTTTAATACATTTATTTACTATTATGGATATGTTAATATTTGATTTTATATTATCTGCATTCTATATATTCTATGGTTTTTATAAAAAGAGAGATTCATTTGTATTATTTGGAACTATCTTATTAATCGCAACATTAACTATAAATATATTTAAAATAGCAAATAATATAACAGTAACTTATGTATTATTAATAATTGGATTAATTATGTTAGGTTATGTATTTTATCTTGAAGCAAAAAAGAATAATAAAAAATAATATTATTCTTTTTTTATAGTATTTTAATATAAAATTTGATATAATTTATATGAAACTTAGGAAGTGATTTTATGAAATTAAAAAATAGTTTCTTTTATACAATACGAGAGGATATAAAGGATGAAGAAAGTACTAGTGGTAAATTATTAGTTAAATCTGGTATGATTAAAAAAACTTCTTCTGGAATATATATGTATATGCCTCTTGGATATAAAGTTTTAAAAAATATAGAAAATATAATTAGAGAAGAAATGGAAGAAATAAATTCATCTGAGTTATTAATGCCTACATTAATACAAGAAGATGTATATAATTTAGCAAATAGATTAGAATCATTTGGTGATTCTATGTTCAAATTAAAAGATAGATATGACAAAAATTATTGTTTAGGACCAACTCATGAAGAATTATTTACTATGGCCGCTAAGAATAAAGTAAAATCATTTAAAGATCTACCATTTAGTTTATATCAAATACAAACAAAATTTAGAGATGAAGCAAGACCAAGATATGGACTTATTAGAGTAAGAGAATTTGCTATGAAAGATGCATATTCATTTGATAAAGATTTAAATGGATTAGATTTATCATATACAAATATGTATAATTCTTATAAAAAAATATTTACTAGATTAGGTATTGATTATAGAATTGTTAAAGCGGATACAGGAGCTATGGGAGGACTTTTATCTGAAGAATTTCAAGCAATAACTGATATTGGTGAAGATACTTTAGTATTTTGTGAAAATTGTGATTTTGCATCTAATTTGGAAGTTTGTGAATCAATTATTTCTGAAAAAGAAAGTGCTGAAAAGAAATTAGATAAAGATTTAATTGAAACACCTAATGCTAAAACTATTGATGAAGTTAGTGAATATTTAAATGAAGCTCCATCTAAATTAGTAAAATCTTTAATATATAATATAAATGGCAAATTATATTTAATATTATTAAAAGGTGATTCAGAATTAAATGAAACTAAATTAAGTAAAGTAATGGATACAATTAATATTAGAATGGCAACTGAAGAAGAAGTATCAAAATTAAAAACAGTTCCTGGATTTATTGGCCCTATAGGACTTAATTTACCAATAATAATTGATAATGAAGTAGCGAATATGGTTAATTTTGTAGTAGGGGCAAATAAAAAAGATTATCATTATAAAAACGTTAATATAGATGATTTTGAAGTAGATATCGTCGCAGATATTAGAAATGTAAAACCTGGTGATATGTGTCCAAAATGTGGATCTAATTTAAAATTTAAAAAGGGTATTGAAATAGGTAATACATTTAAATTAGGAACAAAATATTCAGAATGTCTTGATTTAACATTTAATGATAAAGATAATACATTAAAACCAGTATATATGGGATGTTATGGCATAGGACTTGGAAGATGTTTATCTGCTATTGTAGAACAAAATAATGATGATAAAGGTATTATTTGGCCTATGACTATCGCTCCATTTAAAGTAGCAATAGTTATAGTAGATTTAGATAATGAAGAACAATATCAAGCTGCAAATCATTTATATAATGAATTTAAAGAAGCAAATATTGATGTATTGTTAGATGATAGAAGAGAGAGAATTGGTGTAAAATTTAATGATATAGATTTAATAGGTATACCAATTAGAATAACTATAGGTAAATTAATCGATGAACACATGTGTGAATTAAAGCTACGTACTGAAAGTGAATCATCTGAGATATCTATATTTGATGTATTATATAAAGTTCAAGATATAATTGAGGATAAAGATATATAATGAAATTAACTAAACATAAATATTTTAATTTAATAAATTTTTATTACATTTTTTGCGCAATATATGCAATATTAAATTTAGTTGTTATTCCATTTAGTGCTATTTCTGCTTCAATTATTACAAATATAAGCACATTTTATATAATATATATAATTATTCTATCAATTACAATTTGTTTATACTTAATGACATTTAAAATTGACAAATACAAATATAATTTTAATGATAAAATTTTTAATAAAAAAGTTACAATAAAAATTAGAAATTGTTTTGCATTAATATATATATCATTATTTCTTAATCTATTTATTTTAGCAGTTGTTTCGTTTATATATTTTAATATTGTAGATTATGAATTTTGGTTGATGACACTAATTCTAATAGTATCATTAGTTTTATTCGCACTTATCTCGTACTTTTTTGTAAAAAAAGCATGGAAATACTAGAAGGTTATATAATCTTCTTTTTTTTTCGACATTTTTTTCTTACTATTAGTAATATTATTTTTTTAGGTGATATATATGAAAAATAATATTAAAACAGTATTAATCGCAATATTAATTGGTGTAGTAATAGGAAAATATATATTTAATCAATATGAAGAAGAACATATAAAGAATACTTCTATTGAAAATAAAAATATATATTTAATGCAATATGGAGTATATAAAGAAAAAGATAATATGATTAAAAATTGTAAAAATTTAAAAAATTATTTTTATTATACTGATACAGATGGTTATCACGTTATAGTAGGTATAACACAAGATTTGAAATTAAAAGATAAGATAAAAGATTCATATGACTTAAAAGAAAATATTTATATGAAAAAAATAAATATTGATAATCAAGAATTTTTAGAATCTTTAAATCAATATGATTTACTCATAACAAATACAACGGATAAAAACTTAATAATAACATCTGAAAAACAAATTCTTTCTAAATATGAGGAGTTGATTTCAAATAATGAAATATAATATTCCTACTAGTGAAATGCCTAGAGAAAGATTTATAAAATATGGTGTAAGAAATCTTCAAACGAGTGAATTAATTAGTATAATATTAAATACTGGTACAAATAATAAATCAATATTAGAACTTTCAAATAATATATTAGATTTAGTAAATAATATATATGATTTAAAAGATTTAACATTAAATGAATTAAAAACTATTAATGGTATAGGACAAGTTAAAGCTATTAAATTACTATCTGCGATTGAACTTGGAAGACGAGTATATAATGACAAAAAATTCAATAATATAAAGTTAAATACTGCAAATAAGGTATATGAATTTATCAAAGATGAATTCAATGATAATCAAGAATATTTCTTTTGTTTATATTTGGATACTAAAAATAATTTTATTGATAAAAAACTTTTATTTATTGGTACTATAAATAAAAGTATAGTTCATCCAAGAGAAATATTTAAATATGCTTATCTTCTTAGTGCATCTAAAATAATATGTGTACATAATCATCCTAGTGGTGAAATAGATCCTTCTAAAGAAGATATAATTTTAACAAAGAATTTAATAGAAATAGGAAATTTACAAGGAATAAATATAATCGATCATATAATTATTGGAAATGGTTATTATAGTTTTAAAGAAAATGGGAATATATAAAATAGGTGATGATATGAGAAAAAAGAAAAAATATCATAAATTTATATTTCTATTTCTTTTTTTTATACTATTTGTATTTCTTTTTTATTATTTTATTAATGATAAAGAAAAGAATAATTTTATATTAAATAATTTAAAAGATTTAAGTGCATCTATATCAAAAGTTACTATAAAACAAAATAATAATATTAATAAAGAAATTTCTAAAGAAATAAATAAAGACTATCAAAGAGAAATAAAAGAATTAAAAAATTCATTAGAATTAAATAAAATAAATAGTGATAAAAAACTAGTAAATGCCATTGTAATAAAAAGAAGTAGTAATTATTGGTATAATCTAATAACAATTAATAAAGGAAAGAAAGATGGTATTAAAGAAGGTTATGCAGTTATAAATAATTATGGTCTTGTTGGTAAGATAATAAAAGTAAATAAATATTCTAGTGATATTAAACTGCTTATATCATATAATAAAGAAAATTATGTATCTGCTTATTTTAATTATGATAATAATTCTTATTATGGACTTATTTCAAATTATAATATATTAAAAAATGAACTAACTTTAAAAAATGTAGTAGGGGACTTTAATAAAGAAAAATTAATTGGATTAAATGTTTCTACATCTGGATTAAGTGATTCTTTTTCGTCAGGTCTTTTAATTGGTAAAATTAATAATGTTAAAAAAGATAATTTTGGTATATCAAATATAATCACAATAACACCAGCGGTTGATTTTAATAATATTAATATTGTAAGTATAGTAATAGGTGATAAATAATGATTATAAATATTATTTTAGTAATAATAAGTTTGTTATTAGAAAATTTTTTTAATATATATTTTAATTTTACATATCCTTTATTTACAATTATTAGTTTAATTTTTATCAATATTAATGATAAGAAAAAATATTATATATTTTGCACTATTGTAGGATTTATTTATGATTTATTTTTTACAAATTTTTTCATACTTAATTGCATATTATTTTTCTTACTTGCGATTTGTATATATTATATTATTCATTCTCATAATAAAAAATTATTATATTATATAATTACTAGTATTTTTATTATTTTTTTATATTTGATATTACTTTATATAATATTAAGTATTTACGGATATATAAATTATTCTTTAATTGAATTTAGTTATATAATCAAAAACTACTTAATTATAAATATTATATATACTATTATTTTATATTTTATTAATAAAAAACTAAATATGCGCATATATTTAGTTAGGTGAGATAATGAATAGAATTGATGAAATAAATAAAAGAATTAAATGTAAAAAAAATCCTAAAGAAACTACTAAGAAATGTAATTATTTTATATTAAAATTTTTTATAGTTTTTTTATTATTTGTTTTTATGAGCTTACTTGTAAATAATGATATTAAAATTAAGAATATAATCTATAGTAAAGTATATAATAATAATTTTTCATTTGCGCAATTTAAAAATATATATAATAAATATATTGGCAATATAATACCTTTTCAAAATATATTTAAAAGTAAGCAAGTGTTTAATGAAAAATTGGAATATATTTCATCTTCTAAGCATAATAAAGGTTTAAAATTAACTTTGAAAGATGGATATGCTATCCCAATAATAAAAGGAGGTATTGTTACCTTTGTTGGAAATAAAAAAGATTTAGGTAAAACGGTTATTATAAATCAAACAGATGGTATTGATGTTTGGTATTCTAATTTATCAAATACAAATTTAAAATTATATGATTATGTAGAAGATAATTCTATAGTAGGTGAAGCTAAAAATAATACATTGTATTTAACTTTTCAAAAAAATGGAGTAGAAATTGAATATAACGATATTCTTAAATAAGATACATATAAATTTATATTCTATTATATTAGTATTTTTAGCGTTTTTAGGGGGCTTATTTAAAGAAATAAGTATTGTATCAATTATAATTATAATTCATGAATTTGGGCATTTTATTGTCCTTAAACATTATAATTGGAATATTACAAAAATAGAAATATATCCTTTTGGAGGAATAACACATATAGATGATGATATAGATAAACCTTTAAAAGAGGAATTCATTATTACTATAATGGGTCCTATATTTCAAGAAATATTGTTTATTTTAATATTTTTTATTTATAAATTAAATATTATTAATTTAAATATATATGAATTATTTAAAAATTATAATTTTATGATATTAATATTTAATTTACTTCCGATACTACCACTTGATGGATCAAAAATATTAAATACTCTTTTAAATAAATTCTTAAATTTTAGATTATCTTATAATTTGAATATATATATTTCTATATTATTTTTATTATTATTTATATATATTTTTAAAAATGATACAAGTTATTATATAATTACAATATTTTTAATTTATCAAATAATAAATTATTTTAAAAATAAATATTATATATTTAATAGATTTTTACTTGAAAAAAAATTAAGAAAGAGTAGTTATATTAAATATAAAAAGATAGATAATTATAAAAAGATGTTTCGAAACAAAAGAAATTTAATAAAATTTAATGATAGTTATATCACAGAATATAAATATACAAATAAAAAGTAGGTCTTCCTACTTTTTAAAATGGTCTATAGATTGGTCCATACATAGGTGCTGGTTGATAATAATAGTATTGTGGTCTATTATAACCATAATTATTACCATAAAATAAAGGTGATATTAATCCTCCTGTGATACCCCCTAATATAAATGGTCCTAAAAAACCTCCTCCTATGAATCTTGAGTTATTTCCATAATATTTATTATTCATAAAATACTCCTTTCAAAATATAATATGAATTTATAAAAAAATTGTTCTAAACGTGTACAAGCTTTAATATATTTTAATGAAGGAGATATAATATGAAAGAAATATATAAGAAATACAAAAATGAACTAAAAAATAAAAATAATTTAACTGTATTAGTATTAATAGTATTTATTATAGGATTAATTTTTGGTAGTATATATATTACAATATTATCTCAAAATCAAAAAGGGGAAAGTTTAAGTCAAATAGCAAATTATTATAAAAATTTACCAAAATTAAATTTTGAAGACAAAATTGATATATTTAAAAATTCATTATATTCAAATTTATTATATATGACTATTATTTGGGCACTTGGTATATCTATAATAGGTGTACCTATTATATTTATAATGATATTTTTTAAAAGTTTTCTTACAGGCTTTTCTATAAGTAATATATTTGCAAAATATGGTATAAGTGGAATTATAAAAGTATTATTATATTTATTACCATCTAATATTATTATAATTACTTACATAATTTTTCTTTCTACTTATAGTATATTTATATCATCTAAAATATTTAAAAGTGCTTTTAAGAAACAAACTATTAATTTTAAATCATTTATGGGTAAGTATTTATTTGTGTTAATAATAGGTATTTTAATATCAATATTATGTTCTTTATATGAAGCATTTATTAATCCTTTTTTCTATAAAGTTATTTACTAAAAATAACTTTTTTTGTATAATTAACTTATATAGTAGGGAGGGTTTAAAAAATGGAATCAATAAAAGTAATTGATAGAAAGAATGCTAAAGTAAGTGAATGGGATCATGTTTACTGTGAAATAGTAAAAAAAATATTAAATAACCCTATGCGTGTTGAAAATAGAACAGGTGTAGATACATTAACAACAGGTGCAGTTACATTTACATTACATGATATAGAACATAATTTTCCTATATTAGAAACAAAGAAGGTCGCAATTAAAAATGCTTTATCTGAAATTCAATGGATACACCAAGAACAAACTAATGATGTAAGATGGCTTCAAGAAAGAGAAAATCCAATTTGGGATGACTGGATGATAGATGAAGATGGTATCTATAGAAAATATTTTCCTTCAGGAACTCCTTTTGAAGAAAAAAATGTTATAGTTGTAGATGTTGACGGAAAACCATTAACTGATAAATATGGAAAAGACTTAATGGCAGAAGCAACTACTAAGGCAAAAGAAAAAGGAAGAACTATTAAAGAAGCTATATACTTTGGTGAAGAATGGGCACATACTATAGGAAAAGCTTATGGTTATAATAATAATCAAACTAAAGATCCACAAGATGTACTTTATAAAATAAAAAATAAACCAGATGACAGAAGAATGATAATCGATTTACGTATAAAAGAAAACCTAAAATATGGTACTTTAGAACCATGTGTTTGGTGTACTGAATGGAGAGTACTTGGCAATAAATTACATTTATTCGTTCATCAAAGAAGTGGAGATATCCCTGTTGGAGTACCGTTTAATGTTACTCAGTATGCTGCACTTTTAAAAATGTTTGCTAAAGTAAATAATTTAGAAGCTGGAGACTTGCATTATTCTATTAATGATGCTCATATATATGTAAATCAAGTAGAGCCAATAAAAAAACAATTATATAATTATGATTTAATGAATTATTATGAGAATTTTATACGTGATAATAATGATGATGAAATACTTAAAAGATATTATTCATTTGTTACCCAAGAAGAAAAATTAAGAACTTTCTTGGAAGCAAATCCAGATAGAAAAGAAATAGAGGAGTCACATAAAGATGTGTTAAAACATTTGCAAATTATGAATCTTATGCTTACTAAAAAGAAACCAGAATTTGAGGTGGCTGATCTTGATAATTTCTTTGATATTAATACTGAAATTAATAATAATCCAGAATATCTAAAAGAAAATCCTACTGGTAATAAAGATCTTGTATTAAAAAATTATTCATCAATGCCATTTATAAAAATACCTGTTGCACAATAGGTATTTTTTTAATTTACTTTGTATTTAAAATATAGTATAATAATTGCAAATTGGGGATGAATTTATGAAAAAAGTAATAATTGGTATATCAGGCGGTGTTGATTCTGCAGTAGCGGCATATTTATTAAAAAAAGAAGGATATGATGTAGAAGGATTATTTATGAGAAACTGGGATTCTTCAATCAATAATGATATTAATGGTAATCCTACTTTAAATAATGATATATGCACTCAAGAACAAGATTATAATGATGCTTTAGAAGTTTGCAATAAATTAGGTATAAAACTTCATAGAATTGATTTTGTTAAAGAATATTGGGATTATGTATTTACATATTTTTTAGATGAATTAAAAAAGGGAAGAACACCTAACCCTGACATTATGTGTAATAAGTATATAAAATTCGATATGTTTAAAAAAGAAGCTGAAAAATTAGGTGCAGATTATATAGCTACTGGTCACTATGCAAGAGAAAAAGATGGTAAATTATTAAGAGCTATAGATAAAAATAAAGATCAAACTTACTTTTTATCACAAGTATCTAAAAAACAATTAGAAAATGTTTTATTTCCAATAGGGGATTTAGTTAAATCTGATGTAAGAAAGATTGCTCATGAACAAGATCTTATAGTAGCGGATAAAAAAGATTCTACTGGTATATGTTTTATTGGTGAGAGAAATTTTAAAGAATTTCTAACTAATTATTTACCAAATCAATCAGGAGATATTATTGATATTGATACGAATAAGAAAGTAGGGGAGCACTCTGGATTAATGTACTATACAATTGGTCAAAGAAGAGGACTAAATATTGGTGGTAATGATGATAGATTATATGTTGTTGGTAAAGATTTAAATAAAAATATATTATATGTATCTTTAGGTGATGATACGAAGTATTTACAAACAACAGAAGCAATAATTGAAGATATTAATTTTATTAGTGATGAAAGACCTACAAAATGTACTTGTAAATTTAGATATAGACAAGAAGATATAAATGTTGAACTTGAGTACTTGAAAGATGGAAATATTATGGTAAAATATGATAATGTTAAATCAGTTACTCCTGGTCAAGCATGCGTTTTCTATTTAGGAGAAGAATGTCTTGGTGGAGGAATAATAAAAGAAGTAAGAAAAAATGGAGAAAAACTTTGGTATTTATATTAGGAGGGTTTTAAATGATAGCAATACTTACTACATCAGCAGCACTTACTACTGGTAATCTTATATTAAGAAAGAAAAAAAGGGATAAAGCTAAAATTGATGCTAAAGCAATGTTTGAAGAACATGGATATGAACTTGCAGATAAGGATTTAAATAAAATATTTAGATATTATTTAGGTGAAACAAGTATAGATGCACTTGATAATGCTATAGAAGATTTTAGAGAAAGAGTTTGTCAATTTATTCCATTAATGAATATATATTTTATAATTCAAAATATTAAGTATATGAATGGTAAAAAATCCACTACAGATTATTATCATAATTATTCAAATTGGGATTTATATAATAGAACTATTGAAGGAGTAAATGTACTTGAAAGATTAGAAGATGAAATTAATTTAAAAAATAATAATCCAAAAGAAATAAGTGAAGAAACTAAGAGTTCTACAGTAGCACCTACTACTTATCCTACATCTATTAAAAGAGATGTTTCAAAATTAGTATTAAGTCCTAATCAAAACGAATCTAAATAGATTCGTTTTTATTTAACTTTTACTTGACACTTTATTTGTAAAATGATATGATGTATATAGAGTAGGAGAGTGTAAGATGACAAAATTAAATGATATTTTAAGTGAAATAGGAATTTCAAAAGTAAAATTAGCAAAATACTTAGGTGTATCAAGACAAATGGTATATAATTACTTAGATATGGATGATGTTAATTTATGGCCACTTGAAAAGAAAATGAAATTATTTAATTTACTTCAAATTAAATCAGCTGATGAAATAAATGATATACAAATAACAAATGATTTCATTAAACATGCAAATAACCTTATTAATGATAATAATTCAATAATCGTGGAGAAGGGGAATATATCATTCGATGGATTAGATGCTAAAGATCAATCAATCTTAAATGATATTGTGTTCTTATTAAAAGAAGATTTAGAAGAAGATAATACCCCTACTACTTCAACTATTTGTAAGTATTTATATTACTTTCTACAAGCAATCGAAAATACACCTGAAATTAAATATATGTTAGCATATGTAGCTAAATCAACTGGTTTTATTGATCCAAATGAATTCGTATTTGAAGATGAGGACAATCAATTTGCTTTCGAAGCAATACAGTACTCTGCAATGGTTTTATATAACAATGGTGGATCATCAAAACAAAGATTAATAGAATCACACAAGAAGTTTGTACAAGACATCGAAGCTAAACACGAAGAAAGATTATCTAGAACTCAAGAATTAATTTCAGTTAAAGTTCAAGCATTAAAAGAACTTGGATACACAGAAATTAATGAAGATAATACTACAGAAGTATTAGAAAAAATAGCTGAAATTCAATCAAGAAAAATATAAATATAATTTCATATAATAATTATTATGTTAACTAACATAAATATTTAAGATTACATTTAATATAAAAGTGTAGTCTTTTTTCTTTCCTTAATTTTTGTTACTGTTTTATATATTTAAAATACAATAAAATAATAATTAATTAAATTTATTTAAATTATATTATTTATGAATTATTATATCTATTTTGATAATGTATTTAATAAAAAAACTATATATACTTTAATATATAGTTGTATATGTATTTATATAAAAAGAAGAGTATATTTATACTACTCTTCTCTTTTTATGCTGCTTTTAGTAAATTTTCAACTTGAGTTTCACTTGCTTCTTGTTTTTTATTCTTTCTTAATAATTTTAATATTAATGGTTGGAATTCTTTTGACTTATCTTCTGTTTTTTCAATTCGATCACTATTTATTTTTTTAATATTACCTATACTTCCAATATTGGTAGTTTTCTTTTTGCAGGATTCAATTACCATTATTGGTGTTTCAGTACTTCCATCTTCACTTTTTTCAAAAGTTTCATATGTTTTAGGATCTTCAAATTTATCATATAAAAATCTAAGTCTATTTTTTTCTAAAGAATAAACTTCTTTTATTCTTAATAAGTCTCCATTATCTTTTCTTAATATATAAGCTTCCCCACAAAAAGACGAAGAGTCATGTATAAATAATTGAACTTTTTCAATATTATATGTCTTGTCTTTTGTAGTTATTTCTAATTTTTTATCGAAATATTTATCAATATTCATCATATAAACTCTCCTTTCTTTTACCAAAATGAGATTATTATAACGAGAATATTGATTTTTGTCAAGTTTTTAACTTATTTTTTTAGTTATTTCATCTACTAATGAATTTAATTTATTTTTAGCTTCTTCATAGCTATTACTTAATACACCAATATATATTTTAATTTTTGGTTCAGTTCCTGATGGTCTTATCATTATCCAAGTACCATCATCATATATATATTTAAGAGCGTTTGTCTTATTCTCCCCTACTTCATTTAAATAATCTATTTTTTGATAATTTTTGTTATTAAAATCAATTATATTATTTCTAAATTTATCCATTAAATCTGCTATTATTTCTTTAAAATTTATATTATCTATTACATGATTAATAGTATAATTTAGTGAATATCCATATTCAGAATATATTTTATTTATATAATCTTCCATTGTAATGTTATTTTTCTTACAATAGCATAATATTTCTATCATAGAAAGCATTGACGAAAATCCATTTTTATCATCTACATCTATATTAAACATATATCCTAAACTTTCTTCATATCCAAACAAATAATTATATCCTAAATTATTTAATTCTTGTTTTTTACGTGCTATATTCTTGCATCCAGTTAAAACTTCATATATTTCTATATCTTTATTTTGTGCTATCTTATCTATTAAATTAGAAGATACTATACTTCTAACCATATAAGATTTATCTTTTATTTGACTATTATTTGCAATATAATAAGCAAATAAAGTACCAATTAAATTTCCATCTAATTGAATATATTCATTATTATTATTTTTATACATAGCACCTAATCTATCAGCATCTGGATCTGTTACTAATATAATATCTGAATTATTATCTTTCGCATATTTAATAGATAAATCATAAATTTCTTTATATTCAGGATTTGGTTCTGGAGATGTAGGAAAATTACCATCATAAGTGCATTGTTCTTTAACATAATTATAATTAGTTAATCCTAATTTATTAAATAATTCTTCTGTTGTTTTTAACCCTACTCCATGAAGTGATGTATATGTAATATTAATTTTATCTTTATATTCTTTTATTAAATCTTTATTTATTATTGCCTTTATATTTTCATTTATAAATGCTTCATGAACATCATCTGTTGTATATTCAAATAATTCGTTATTTAAAGGTGCTTTTTTGATTAATTCAAATGTATCTTGATTATTTATCTCTTTTAATATTAATTCGTCTTCTGGGGCCACTATTTGGCTTCCTAGAGAATTATATACTTTATATCCATTATATATTTTTGCATTATGAGAAGATGTAATAACTATACCACTATTACAATTTAAATACTTAATAGAAAATGCAAGTTCTGGTGTAGATGTATATTCTTTAAATAAATAAGTCTTAATCCCATAATAATTAAGTATTAATGCAGTATCATATGCATATTCTTTTGAATTATTTCTAGTATCAAATGCTATTACTACTTTAGGATTATCATATTTCTTATTTAAATAATTAGCAAGTCCTACAGTAACTTTACCAATAGTATATTTATTCATTTTATTAGAACCAAGTCCCATTTTACCTCTAATACCAGCTGTACCAAAAGAAAGTTCTTCCATAAAAGATTCATTTATTTCTTCTTTAGTCATATTTCTTATTATTTCTTTATCATTTTCATCAATTGATTTATCATTTAACCATTTATCATATAAATTCATATTAGTCCTCCTATTTACCACTTCTTGGATGTGATTTTTCATAATTTTCTTTTACATAATTATTTGATACATGAGTATATATCTGAGTTGTTTTTATATTCTCATGGCCAAGCATAGTTTGAACACTTCTTAAATCTGCTCCATGATTTATTAAATGGGTTGCAAATGAATGTCTTATTGTATGTGGTGATATATCTTTATTTATACCTTTTTCAAGTGCTAATTTCTTTAATATTTTAAAGAATCCTTGTCTTGATAATTTATCTCCTCTAGAATTTAAAAATAATATATTTGTAACTTTATTCTTTACTAAGGTATTTCTATATACATTAATATATATATCTAAAGATTCTGTCGCAATATCAGAAAGTGGTACTATTCTTTCTTTACTTCCTTTACCAAAACATCTTACTATATTCATTTCAAAATCTATATCATTAACATCTAAATTAAGAAGTTCTGATATTCTAAGTCCTGAAGAATACATAAGTTCAAGCATTGCTTTGTTTCTATAATCAAATGCATCATTTAATTTTATATCGAGCAATTTATCAATATCATCTTCAGATAGCACATGTGGCATAGTTTTAGGCATTTTAAGACCAGTTATATCTTCACATGGATTATTCTTAATATTACCTATTTTTTCCATATATTTAAAATAATTCTTAATTGATACAATATGTCTATTAACTGTTTTAGGATTATCTTTTTTAGCAAGACATTCAATATATTTTATGATATCATTTTTATTTATATTTTTATATTCTTTTTTTATATAATTAAAGAAATCTTCTAAATCTCTTTTATACCCATCATAAGTATTATTACTAAGACCTCTTTCAATTTTAATGTAATTTAAATAATCTTGTATTTGTTTATCTATATCCATATGTCCCACCTATAATAATTATACCATAAAAAAAGACTAATAATTAGTCTTTTTATTGTATATCAGATTTATTAATATCTATTACTATTTTTCCATCCATATTTCATATATTTTTATATCTGCATCGCAGTCAGAAAATATAATTTTATGACTACCTGTTATTCCAGAAATATCTATACTTCCAGTATATTCTCCTTCAGAATAATTAGTTATGCCACTGCTTAAAATACTGCCAATATCATAATTTAATCTTCTATATATTTCTTCACTATATGTATATGGATTACTTAATCTATATCTTATATATATCTTTGAATAATCTGATAAATCAATTGGATTTACAGTGGTTGCAATTGAAGCAGATTGTCCATTTGTGGCATAATAAAGTCGTAAACTATCACTTAATCTTTCGGTTCTACCATTTACTTGTAAATTTTCTAAACTCCAACCACCAGTTAGTGATGTATATTCATTTCCAGATTTGTATAAGTATGTTTTTGTTTCAATTGGAGTAGAACTTCCAGTATTACCATCAAAAGCTAAATTAGTATCAGTGATTTCTCCATTACAATATTTTACTTGCCCTGAAAATCTTTCTTTATTTTTTACTTCTAATTTTTCATAATTATTATTTTTTGAATCAAAATCAAATGTATAACATCCATCTGCATCTTTTGTAAATGGATTTGTTGTTAATTCTGCTGATGCGATTTGTGTTTGTATTCCTGATTTTAATAAATCCATACTACTTTTTGCTGCATTGTTTCTTGAATTTTCTATTACTTTTAATATTTGTGGTACTGCAATTACCATTATTATTGCTAGTATTACTATTACTGCAAGTAATTCAATTAATGTAAAACCTTTTTTATTTTTCATATTCTTCACCTATTTTAATTTTAGCATATCGAAGTATTTATTCAATAGTTAATATTTCTTATTTACAAATACTTATCAATTTTAACCACTAAATTTTCTTTTTTTGTTTGATTAATAACACCATTAAATCTATATTTACCATATTTTCTAATACTAAATATATCATTTTCTTTTAAGATATAACTATTATTTTTTACTGGACTATAATTTACTAATACTTCTTCATTTTTTATTTTATCTAATATTTCTTTTCTATTTATATTAGTTAATCTACTTACTATAGTATCTATTCTTTTGCTTGATACTATTAAAGTTATTTCTTCATATTTTCTTTTATAATCTTTTAAATAATCTATATCTATTTTAACTAGTTTTACTTTAGATTTTTTAATCATATTAACATTATTTACTACATAATTTTCAATTGTATCAAACATATAAATATAATATTTATCATTATCTACTATAATATCTCCAAATAAAGTTTCATCAAGTCCTAAAGAATAAATAGTTCCCATTATATCTTGATGTCTTAATACATCATCTGTTTGTATTTCGTAAAGTACTATATTTGGTTTTTCATTTACATAATATATTACTCTTTCACTTTCTTCAAAAGGCTTAAATACATTATAATCTATTTTCATTTTTTGATTAATTAAATTTTGAAAACGCATATCTAAAAAAGTAGTATAACCACCTTCGTATAATTTATCTACATTTTTCTTAATAAAATACATTTCATTCATATATAGTTCCTCTTTCTTTGAAATTATAGCACAATTTATATATAAAATATAGTATAATAAATATATGGAAGTGATATTATGATAGAACCATTAGCAATTAAATTAAGGCCAAAAAATATAGATGAAATTATAGGACAAGAACACTTAGTTGGTAAAGATGCTCCTATTAGAAATTTTGTTAATAATAAAAGAATATTTTCTATGATATTATATGGTAATCCTGGTATTGGTAAAACATCAATAGCGTGTGCTATTGCAGCATCTACTAATACAAAATACAGAATGTTAAATGCTACTATTAATAATAAAAAAGATATAGAAATAGTTATTGAAGAAGCTAAAATGTATGATGGTATTATTCTTATTATGGATGAAATACATAGATTAAATAAAGATAAACAAGATATTTTACTTCCACACTTAGAAACTGGATTAATCACTTTAATTGGTCTTACTACTTCTAATCCATATCATAAAATAAATCCTGCTATTCGTAGTAGATGCCAAATATTTGAACTTAAACCTCTTACTTTAGAAGAAATTATTATCGGTTTAAAAAAAGCATGTAAAAGTGACGAATTAAAAGATATAAAAATAAAAAAAGATGTTATTGAATATATAGCTAAACTTTCTTCTGGAGATTTAAGAAGTGCTTATAATTTACTAGAAATATGTTATTATTCTACATCTGATAGAAATATAACTATGGATGTTGTTACTAAGATAAATAATAAACCTGCCCTTTTTGCTGATAAAGATGAAACTGGTCATTATGATTTACTTAGTGCTCTTCAAAAATCAATTAGAGGAAGTGATGTTAATGCTTCCATTCATTATTTATCAAGATTACTTGTTATAGAAGATTTAGATAGTATATATAGAAGACTTAGTGTAATAGCATATGAAGATATTGGTCTTGCTAATCCTTCTATTGGTCCAAAACTAGATTCTGCTATTAATGCTTGTGAAAGAGTTGGTCTTCCAGAAGCTAGAATACCACTTGCAGCTATTGTTTGTGAAATGGCATTATCTCCTAAATCAAATAGTGCTTATATGGCACTTAATGAAGCTATAAAAGATATTGAATCAGGCAATAATTATCCAATACCTGATACTATTAGAATTGATACTACTACTTATAAATATCCTCATGATTATCCTGGTTCTTATGTCAAACAACAATATATGCCAGATAATTTAAAAACGAGAAAATATTATAAAGCAAAACATACATCTAAATATGAAAAACAATTAGATGAAATATATCAAAAGATAGAAAAAATAAATAAAACAGAAGATTAATCTTCTGTTTTTATTATATCTTTTATTATATAATCAGCGATCATTATACCAGCTATATTTGGTACAACGCTATATGAACCAAGTCCATCTGTTTTAATAACTTCTTCTGTTGATGATAAAACTAGTATATCATCTTGGATATTTAATTTATTTATCTCATGTCTTAATACTTTAGCAAGTGGATCATAATTTGTTTTCTTTAATGTAGTTATTTCTAATTTTTTAGGATCCATTTTTTTAGCAGTTCCCATAGATGAAATAAATTTAATATTTCTATTTAAACATTCTCTAATAAGCATTATTTTTGTTTGAACTGTATCACATGCATCTACTAAAAAATCTATATCATATTTAAATAATTCTTTTTTATTTTCTTCATTTAAAAACATATTTAATTTTATTACATTACATTTTTTATTTATTGATTTTATTCTTTCTTCAAATACATCTACTTTATTATTATTTATTGTATTATCAGTTGCTATTATTTGTCTATTTTTATTAGTTATATCAACTACATCTTTATCTACAATTATTATATTTTCTATACCATTTCGAACTAGGGTTTCTACTACATAACCACCTACTCCGCCAACACCAATAACTGCGATAGTTTTATTATGTAATTTATTTAAATTATCTATACCAATTACTTTTTCTAATCTTTCAAACATATTTTCACCTATTCTTTTAAAGATAATTCTAATTTTACTGCGTCATGATTATGATTTATATTATTTAAAAAATCCTTTTTTAAAGATTCTAATTGTTCTTTTGTTAAACTCTTTTTTAAATCTTCATCTTTTTCTATTAATGGAATAGAAACATTTTTTATTTTTTCTAAAGTTTCATCTTCTATATCAAATACCGATAATTTAGAAAATACAAATAACTTTGTATTTAAAGGATATTTTTCAGTATTTATAACTGCATCAACCATTTTATCTTCATCTTCAAACCATTCACCTAATATTTCAGGTTCTAGAAAAAGTGCTACTACTAATTTCATAAAATCATCTTTTGATTCATGCACACTATCAATATATTCAGAATATATGCCTTCAATAGTTAAACTATCTATAAAATCTTGCACATTGCCTTGTTTAGCACATTTTATTAGTAAACTATTAAATATTTGTCTTCTCATTGGTTTAAAGAAATATCCTAAGAAGAATATTTCTTCTTCACTATAGTCATATGGATTTTTTACTACATCATCAACATAATCATTTTGAACCATGAAATCATCATGCGTAAGTTTCATAAAATCACCCCTGAAATTAATTTAATTTTTTATCAATTTCCTCAATTACTAGTTGTTTAATTTCTTCATTTGATATTTCATTTATTATATCATTAAAATTAGCATTTATAATAAGTTTTTTTGCTGCTTTTTCACTTATACCTTTACTCATAAGATAAAATAACTTACTTTCATCTATCTTACCTGTAGATACACCATGTGCTCCTTGAACATCTTCTTCATGACATAAAAGCATTGGAAGAGATCTAGATATACATGTATCAGACAATAATATACAATTTTCATTTTCTTCACCAATTGATTTTGAACATCCTTCTATAAAGTCAATTGTGCCTTTAAATGCCTTAATAGAATTATTATCAAGTGATCCATTTGATAATATATTACCAATGGTATTTTTATTATTATTTGAAAGATAAAAATTCATATCTATCTTATCTTCATTAATACCCATATAAATATTATTAAAATTATTTTTAGAATTAATTCCATCTAATTTACCATAATAATTAGATATTTTTAAATTTCCTCCTAAATCAATAAAATTAATATTTATATCAGCATTATCTTTTTCTACATTTTCAATTGATATAAATGATTTAGAATTATTACTTAATAAGTTAATAATAGATATATTTGATTTACTATTATCACTTGCATTTATGACTATTTTACTATTATTAAATGCATCGTTTTTAGATTTATATAATATTACAAAATTAGATGTTGTATTTTTTAATAAATTAATATTTATTTGACTTACTAAATAATTATTATCATCAAATTCATAATTTAAAAATATCTTATCTTTATTTTCTTTTATATCTATATCTATATTTAAGTATTTATCATCTTTTAATCCTATTTTACTATCAAAATTATTTTTTATTGATTCATTATATTCTACATTAGTTATATCATATTTATTAAAATTTGTTTTATTTATATCTAAATCAACTATAAAATCATTTATTTTAAAATTATTACTTGTTCTTATAGGAGTTTCGTTTAATACATATTTCATACTTATCACCCTATTGTTCCTTCTAATTCAAGATTAATTAATCTATTCATTTCTACTGCATATTCAACTGGGAATGCTTTTGATATAGGTTCTGCAAATCCTCTAACAATTAAAGATTTAGCTTCTTCTTCACTTATTCCTCTACTCATTAAATAAAATATAGTTTGATCAGATATTTTTCCTATTTTAGCTTCATGTGAGAACGTAACATTATCATTTTCTACTGTATTAACTGGTATTGTATCACTTATTGATTTACTATCTAACATAAGTGATTCACAAGAAAGTGCTACTTTAGAATTACTAGCATTTTTTCTTACCCATAAATTACTTCTAAATGTACATATTCCACCATCTTTTGATACTGATTTAGAATTTACAAGAGTACTAGTATTTTCTGCATTATGTATAACTTTTAATCCAGTATCTAGATTTTGTCCTTTACCCGCAAATGATATAGCAGTAAATTCACATTTTGCATTTTTACCATTTAATATACTCATTGGATATAACATTGATATTTTAGAACCAAATGAACCCATTATCCATTCTATTTTTCCATTTTCTCCAACTAACGCTTTTTTGGTATTTAAATTAAGCATATTTCTAGACCAATTTTCTATAGTAGAAAATCTTAAATAAGCATCTTTTTCAATAAATAACTCTACACATCCGGCATGTAAATTAATCTCATTATATCCTGGTGCAGAACATCCTTCAATAAACTGAAGTGAAGATGATTCTTCTACTATTATTAAAGTATGTTCAAATTGACCTGCACCTGGAGAATTTAATCTGAAATACGATTGAAGTGGATCATCTAAAATAATACCTTTTGGTACATATACAAAACTACCACCTGAAAATAATGCATAATGAAGTGCGATAAATTTATGATCATTTATTCCAACTGCTTTAGTAAAGTATTTTTTAACTAATTCAGGATATTCTTTAATAGCAGTATCAAAATTGGTATAAATTACACCTTTTTCTTTTAATTTATCACTTATCTTATGATATACCATTTCAGAGTCATATTGCGCTCCTACGCCTCCTAAAGCTTGTTTTTCAGCCTCTGGTATTCCAAGAGCATCAAATACATTTTTAATGTCTTCCGGAACATCTTCCCATTTATCACTCATTTTGTTTTCTGGTTTGATATAAGTTGCTATTTTTGATAGATCAAGTTCAGATAAATCTGGTCCCCAAGTTGGCATTGGAAGTTCATAAAATAATTTTAATGCTTTTAATCTTATATCTAAAACCCAATCAGGTTCTTCTTTTTCTTTACTTATATTTCTAACTACTTCTTCAGTTAAACCTATTTCTTTTGAAATAAATCTATCTGTAGTTTTCATATTATATACATTTCTTGTTTTTTTATCTTCATATTTACTAATATTAGTTTTCATTTATAAATTCAGTATATCCTCTTTCTTCAATAGTAGTCGCAAGTGATGCATCACCACTTTTAATAATTTTTCCATCATACAAGATATGTACATAATCTACATCTAATTCTTTTAATATTTTAGTTGAATGAGTAATTATTAATACTGCATTATCATCATTTTTATATAATTTTATACCTTTTGAAACAATTTTAATTGCATCTACATCAAGTCCTGAATCAGTTTCATCTAATATAGCTAATTTTGGATTTAATGTTAATAGAGTTAATATTTCATTTTTCTTTTTTTCTCCTCCAGAGAATCCTACATTTAAATCTCTATTTAAATATTCTTTGTTCATATTTAATTTTTTCATATTTTCTTCTACTTCTTTAGAAAAAGCAAATAAATTTAATTTTTCTTTTGATATAGATGTCTTAACTGTTCTTAAGAAATTAGCTACTGTAATACCAGGTATTTCTTCAGGTATTTGAAAGGACATAAATATACCTTTTTTAGCAATTTCATCAGTAGATAAATCATTTAATTTATCATTTTCAAATATTATTTCACCTTCTGTAATTTTATATTTAGGATTATTAAATATAGTGTTAGCAAGTGTTGTTTTACCAGATCCATTTGGTCCCATAATAACATGTATTTCACCTTTATTAATATTTAAATTTAATCCTTTTAATATTTCACTGTTATCATCATTAGCGATTGTATGTAAATTATTTATTGTAAGCATATATTATTCCTCCTTTATATAATCATTTAGTGTTTTACTATCTACAAAATTATTTATTTCATTATATAATCCTTGCCAAAAATCATATGTGTCACATTTTTCTTTTTTGTTGCAATATTCTTTATTATTAATACAATTAACAGGTGCTAAATCACCTTCTACGCATCTTAATATATCACCTATTTTATATTTTGATGGATCATATTTTAATTTATATCCCCCACTACTTCCTCTTGAAGTAATGAAATAATCTTGTTTATTTAAATTTATCATTATTTTTTCTAAATATTTTAATGATATATTTTCTTTTTCAGAAATATCTTTTAATGAAATAAATTCATTATTTTTATAGTTTTTAGCAAGATTTGCCATTATTGTTAGAGCATATCTTCCTTTTGTAGACATTTTCATAATAATCACCAATTACATTATACTACCTTTTTGGTAGGAATTTCAAGCATAAAAAAACTAGAAGGCAGGGACTATAAACCTACACATATGTGCAGGTGGGCACCCCATACTAGATTTTAGGATCCCTAAATTAATAGGTCTTCAACACCATCTAATACTTCTGGTTCCCTTATTTATTTACTGTCGGTTTTATTGTTCACCTGTTTAGTCCTTCTAGTTATATACACTATAACATAGTAAAAATAAAAAGTAAAGTCTTTTTACAAAACTTTACATTTTTTCTATATTTATCCCTAAATCCTTTAATTGCATTGCATCTACAGATGAAGGTGCTTCACTCATAAGACAACTTGCTGAAGATGTTTTAGGGAATGCAATTACATCTTTTATATTATCTGTTTCAGAAAGTAACATAGTTATTCTTTCTAATCCTATAGCAAGACCTCCATGTGGTGGAGTTCCATATTTAAATGCATCTACAAAGAATCCAAATTTTTCTTTTATTTCACTTTCTTTTAATTCAAGAGCTTCAAACATTTTTTGTTGAATATCTGCTTTATGAATACGAATAGATCCTCCACCTACTTCATATCCGTTACAAACTATGTCATATGCTTTTGAATAACAATGAGCTTTATCTGTTAATAATTTATCTACATCTTCATCTTTAGGAGCTGTAAAAGGATGATGACATGATACATATCTTCCTTCTTCTTTAGAATATTCAAACGAAGGAAAATCTACTACCCATAATAATTTATAATCACTATTTGAATATAATCCTAAATCTTTTGCAATTTTACATCTAAGTGCTCCAAGTGATGTTTTTACTGTAAGTCTTTCTCCTGCAGTTATTAAAATCATATCATTATTTTCAACATTTAAATTTTCAATTAATTCATCTTTTATTTTTTCATCCACTATCTTAGCTATACTTCCAGTAAATTCATCATTATATTTTAAGAAGAATAATCCGTTTGCACCATATTTCTTTACAAATTCAGTTAATCCATCTAAATCTTTTCTAGAATATTTATCTGAAGCATTTTTAACTACTATTGCATTAATTATTCCTTCTTCATTAATTATATTATTAAATAAAGGAAAATCTACATCTTTAAATATAGAAGTAATATCATTTATCTTCATTTCATATCTTAAATCTGGTTTATCAGATCCATAATATTCAATCGCATCATCATATTTCATTCTTTGAAGTGGAAGTTTAATATTAATATCTTTAACTGACTTAAATATCTTTTTAAATAATTTTTCAGTTAAATCCATTACATCTTCTTCTTCAACAAAACTCATTTCCATATCTATTTGAGTAAATTCTGGTTGTCTATCTGCTCTTAAATCTTCATCTCTAAAACATCTAGCTATTTGGAAATATTTTTCCATTCCACCAATCATTAGTAATTGCTTATATATTTGTGGACTTTGTGGAAGTGCATAAAAGCTTCCTTTATTTACTCTACTTGGTACTAAATAATCTCTTGCTCCTTCTGGAGTTGATTTTGATAAAATAGGTGTTTCTATTTCAATAAATCCATTGTCACATAAAAATTTTCTAGTAGTTTGCATTATTTCGTGTTTAACAATTAAATTGTTTTTAATATTTTCTCTTCTTAAATCCAAATATCTATATTTAAGTCTAGTATCTTCTAAAACATCATCTTTATCAAGTTCAAATACTGGTGTAATTGCATCATTTAATATTTCTATTTCGTTTACTTCTACTTCTATTTCACCAGTCTTTATGTTAGGATTTTTATTTTGTCTTTCAACTATTTTACCATTTACTTTTAATACATATTCATTTCTAATTTTTTCTGCTTCTTTATAACATTTACTATCAGGATTAATAGTTAATTGTATAATACCACTTCTATCTCTTAAATCTATGAATATAAGTCCTCCTAAGTTACGTACTTTAGATGCCCATCCGTATAATTCTACTTCTTCTTTTACGTTATTTATATTAAAGTCAGTATTATTATTTTTTTTCATTGTTATCCTTCTTTCTATAATATCTACATATATCTTTTAAATTACAATTATTACATTCAGGTTTAATTGCTTTACAATAATATCTTCCAAATAATACTAATTGTTTATGCCTTTTAGACCATGTTTCTTTTTTGAACTTTCTTCTAAGTTTCATTTCTATATCTAAAACATTATCATTTTCCGCCGCTAAATAAAGTCTTTTAGATACTCTTTCTACATGAGTATCAACTGCGATTTGTGGTTCTATATCAAGTTCACCAAATACTACATTTACAGTTTTTCTTCCAACACCAGGTAGTGATTCTAAATTTTCTCTATCTCTTGGCATTACACCTTTATATTTATCACATATAATAGTTGCTATTTCTTTTACATACATAGCTTTTTTATTAAAAGATCCAAGTGGTCTTAATATATTTTTTAAGTCATTTATATTAGCGTTTTTTATTTCATTTAAATTTTTATATTTATTAAATAATATTTTAGTAACTTCATTTACTCTTTTATCTGTTGTTTGTGCTGATAACATAACTGCGATTAATAATTCATAATCTTTTGTATAATTTAATTCACATTTTGGATTAGGAATTAAATTATCAATATATTCTTCTATTATTTGTACTTTATTCATTATAAATTTACATCAAAATAATCAATTATATTATCTACTTTTACTTTAGTTTCTTCTTTAGTTAAATTATCTCTTAGAGTTACTTCTTCATTTTTAACTTCTTCTTCACCAATAATCATTATTTGTTTTGCTTTATATCTATCTGCTTCTTTAAATTTAGCTTTCATACTTTTTCCAGATAAATCCATATCTATTTTAAATCCACACATTCTTAATTTTTCTGCTAAAGAAAGAGCATAATTATTTTCATTTTCGGTAATTGTTAGTATATAACAATCAAGTTCATCATTTAAATTTAAATTTAATTCTTTTGATTCTATTTCAGAAATAATTCTATCAAATCCAAATGCAAATCCTACAGCAGGACATTCTGGACCATCTAATGATTTTAATAATCCATCATATCTTCCTCCACCACCAATTGATCCAAATTCATTTTCTTTTGTTACATATTCAAATACTGTTTCAGTATAATAATCAAGACCTCGAACTAATGAAGAATCAACGATATAATCAATATCTAATATATCTAAATATTCTTTTACTTTTTCAAAATATTCTTTTTCTTCATCATTTAAATAATCTAAAATAGAAGGTGCATTTTTAATAAGTTCATTATTTGAATCAATTTTACAATCTAATATTCTAAGTGGATTCTTTTCTAATCTTTCTTTACAATCATCACAAAACTCATCGATATTAGCTTTAAAATGATTAATTAAAGCTTCTCTATATTTATTTCTTGTTTCAGCTTTACCGATTGAATTTAATTTAACAACTACATCTTTTAGTCCTAATTCTTTTAAGAAATTAGCTCCTAAAGATATTACTTCAGCATCCATAATAGGATTATGAGAACCATAAGCTTCAATACCCATTTGTCTTAATTCTCTATATCTTCCTTTTTGAGGTCTTTCGTATCTATACATACATCCATAATACCAAAGTTTAAGTGGTAACTCATTATATAGTTTATTTTCGATAATACATCTAGCTACACCTGCTGTTCCTTCAGGTCTTATAGTATTATCTCTTCCACCTCTATCTACAAAATCATATGTTTCTTTTGTTACTATATCTGTTGTTTCTCCTACTCCCCTATGAAATAGTTCACTTCTTTCTAAAAGTGGTGTTTCAATGTATGAATAATTATAACTTTCACATACTGCTTGAAATAATTTTTTTACATAATCATGTTTTTTAGAAAGATCTCCATATACATCATAAGTTCCTTTTATTTTTTGTATCATATTAATCAACTCCCAATAAATAAATTATATCATATTTTTAATATAAAAAAACAAGTATTTACTTGTTTTTTATAACTTTATACACATAAATTATTTCTGGAACGAATAAAACAATCGCACATATCATTAATATGCTTGTAAAAGTATTCCAATGACCAATTAACATAGTAAGACCAATTGTAATCATATGAAGTGCTGTTTTTACTTTACCAAATATATTTGCTTTAATTATTTCTTTATATTTTATTTTATAATATATTGCAAATACGCAAGATAGTATGTCTCGTATAAATATTATTAATGTCCATATTGGAATAATATCTTTTATGATTAATATTATAGTTAAAGCAATCATAGAAAACTTATCAGCAATACCATCAGCAACTATTCCAAATTTAGTTACATTATTAAATTTTCTTGCTAAATATCCATCAAAAAAATCTGTTATTTCAAGAAAAATAAAAAATATAAAATTACCTAAAGTTAATCCATTTTTATTTATCAAATAAATTAATGGAATTGTACCAATGATTCTAATTATTGTTAAAATATTTGACATAAACACCTCTTACATAAATATATTCAAAAAAAGATTAATCAATCTTCTTTTTTTTACATTTTATCTTTTATATCATCAATTTTTTCTTTTATATCATCTTCATAATGTCTATATATAGTTCTAAGTATTATTGTAAGTGGAAGTGCAATTAATATTCCTACAAATCCTCCTAGTACACCACCAGCAAATACTGCAAATATTGTTAAAAGTGGTGATATATTATTTGTTTTACCATATACTCTAGGACTTATAATATATCCATCTATATTTGGGAATATTAATGAAACTATAAGTGTTAAAATTAATAATTTTGGACTTATAACAGATGCTATCATAATAGCAATTATATTTACAAAGAATCCTCCAAAATAAGGTATTATTGTAGATATTGAACATAATACACCTAGAAGTAAGAAGTTTGGATGACCAATTAATTTAAATACTAATGTATATTCAAAGAATTGAATAACTATTGTTAAGAATAATCCTTTAAAATATTGTGTTGTTTCATAATCTATATCTTTAACAAGCTTATGAGTTTTCTTTCCTTTTTTTCTAAAGAATAAATCTACTCTATCTCTAATTTTTTGCATATCTGATAAAAAGTATATAAATGTTACAAATACTATTATTGAATTACTTAAGAAATTAATAGATGTATTTACAAAGTTTATTGCTCCATCAGATATATACTTACTCATATCTTTACTTAACTTAGTAAATATTTCTGTTAAATTTTCTTTAATTGGAGTTATATCTATATCAAATTTACTTCCAATATCATTTACAAATGTCATCATGCTTGAGAAGAATGTAAATAATTGTTCAGTAAATATTGGTATTAGAGAATAAACTATTATTGCTAAAAAGCCAAGTACCAATAATACTATTATAAATACTGCGAGTACTTTTGGTATTTTCTTTTTTTCAAGCCATCTTTCAAATGGATATAATGCATAAGCTATTGCAAATGCTACTATAAATGGTGTTAAAACAGCAAGTAACTTTACTGCAACTCCCATCCATAAATCTCTTAATAAATATAATACATATATTATTAATAATACTAATAATGAATTTATATAATTATTATTTACTTTTTTCATATTATTTCTCCTTTGAATCAATTATTATTGTAACAGGTCCATCGTTTATTAAACTTACCTTCATATCAGATCCAAAATTACCATATTTTGCATCTATATTTTTAGATAACTCTTCTTTAAATATATCAAATAATTTATTTGCTTCTTTTGGTTCTAATGCATTTTCAAAAGATGGTCTATTTCCTTTGTATGGATTTGCATATAAGGTAAATTGTGGTATAGCAAGAATACTACCATTAATATCTTTAACAGATAAAGTCATTTTATCATTTTCTTCAAATATTCTTAAGTTTACTATTTTTTTGATAATATAATTAATATCTTCTATATTATCATTATATGTAAACCCTACTAACACCATTAATCCTTTTCCAATTTTTCTTTCTTCATTATTATCAATTAAAACACTTGAATTAATTACTCTTTGAACTACTACTTTCATATTTATACCTCTATATTTAAAAAGAATATAAGATTATCTTAATATTCTTTCTACTTTTGTTATTTCTGATATTTGATTTAGTGATGTTATATATTTATCAAGTTTATCTACATCTTCTACTTCTAATGTTATTTTATATACTGAATCATTATCAGAATCTTTATTGTCAACTTTTATAACATTAATATTAAGTCCACTTGTCTTAGTAACTATATCTAAAAGTAAATTGTCTCTTTTTTGAGCATATATTCTAAGTGTTGTTTGAAATTTAGTAGATACATCATTATTCCATGTTACATCTATTAATCTTTCATCTATATCTTTTATATTATGACAATTTTTATTATGAACTATAACACCATTCCCTCTTGAAATATATCCTATTATTTCATCACCTTTTATAGGTTTACAACATTTAGCAAGTGTTACTTTAATATTATCTATACCACTAACTAATACATCATTTTTAAGTTCTATATTACTTGCATTTCTATTAGCTATTTTATTTAGAGCCATTTCTTCTGGATCTAAATCTTCTTTAATAGCAATATTTATTACTGTATTAGGAGCGAATTTACCAGATCCTACAAATAAGTTAAGTTCAGTTTCATCTGCTATTTTTAATTCTTTTAAAACAACATCTAAATTATCATAGAAATCATTTGTAGGAATTTTCTTTCTTCTTAATTCTTTTAATATTAAATCTTTACCCTTTTCAATAGCTTCTTTTTTATCTATCTTTGAGAAGAAAGCTTTTATCTTATTTTTAGTTTGAGTAGATTTAGCAATATTTATCCATTCTTTTGAAGGTGTTGATGTTTTATTAGTATTTATTTTTACTATATCACCTGTTTGAAGTTCATAGTCAATTGGAACTATATTATCATTAACAATAGCTCCTACCATTGTTTCACCTATTCTAGTATGAATTCTATATGCAAAATCTATAGGTGTTGCACCTTGAGGAAGTTCATATACATCCCCTTTTGGTGTATATACATATATATTTTCACCAAGTACATCTGATTGTACTGATTTAACAAATTCTTCATCTGATGTTTCTTCATTATCAAGTTCTATAATATTTCTAAATAATTGTAGTTTATGTTCCATTGAACTTTGTATCTTTTTACCTTGTTCTTTATATGACCAATGTGATGCGATACCTTTTTCTGCTACTTTGTCCATATCAAATGTTCTTATTTGAATTTCATATGGTTTTCCATCAAATCCAAATACAGTTGTATGAAGAGATTGATACATATTATTCTTTGGATTTGCTATATAATCTTTAAATCTCTTTGGTATTGGTTTATATGCAGCATGAATAAGTCCAAGTACTTGATAACATTCTGCTTTTGTATTAACAATTACTCTTAGAGCATATATATCATAGATATCTTCAAATTTTTTACCTTTTGATAATTTATTATATATTGAGTATATTGATTTAGCTCTTCCTTTTATTTCAAAATCTATATCATTATCAATTAAAATATCTGAAACTCTTTTCTTCATTTCATTAACAGATGCTTCTCTTTCTTCTTTAGTATTATTAAGAAGTTCTTCAACTGAATTATACGCATCAGGTTTATAATATTTTAAAGATAATTCCTCAAGTTCTGATTTTATATTAGAAATACCTAATCTATGTGCGATAGGTGCTAAAATTTCCAATGTTTCTTTTGCTTTTAAAGATTGTTTTTTAGCAGGTATTGCCCAAAGAGTTCTCATGTTATGACATCTTTCAGCAAGTTTTATAATAATTATTCTTACATCTTCAGTAAGACCTACTAATATCTTTTTATAATAATTAATAGTACTTTCATTTTCTGCTGATAAACTAAGTTTGTTAATAGTAGTAATACCCTCTACTAAATCCCCTATTTCATCACCAAACTCTTTTCTTATATCTTCTATATTACCAGTTCCTCTATGAATTACATCATGCATAAGTGCTGTTGCAATACAATCACTATCTGCATTTAAACTAGTTAAAATATAAGCAACGTTTAAAGGGTGAAGAATATAATCATCACCCGATAATCTCTTTTGACCTTTATGAATTTTACTAGCATAATCATATGCTTTTTTAATTGTAGCTATTTCACTTTCATCTTTTATATAATCAAGTGCTTCTAATAGCTCATTTATTGTAGTTATTTCTTTTTTCAAACTACCACCTCTTTTTTTCTTAAGAGTTAATACCTTTTACTAAAAGTTCATCTAGTTCCTTAACTTCTTTTTTCTTTTTCTTCTTTTTATCACTTTTTTTAGTATTCTTCTTTGGATTATTTTGTTTTAATTCTACTCTAAGCCATATTTGTGATGATAATAATACTGATGAATAGAATCCTGCAATAAGTCCAAATAATATTGCAATATTAAATTCATATATAGCTTTTTCTCCAAATACTAAAAGTATTACAATTGGAATTAAAGTTGTTATTGTTGTATTTATTGATCTAAATAATGTTTGTCTTACACTTTCATCTACAATTTTTTCATATTCTTCTTTTGATTTTATATTTTTACTATTACCAAAATTTTCTCTTATTCTATCAAATATTACAATTGTATTATTAATTGAGTAACCAACAATTGTAAGAATTGCTACTACAAGCATTGTATTTATTTCTAAATTGAATATAGAAAATAAACTAAACATTATTAATATATCATGAACTAATGCAATTAAAGCAGATATAGCAAAACTAAACTTATATCTTATTGATATATAAATAACTATTCCTACAAATGCTGCTAAAAGTGCAATTATAGTATTTTTAATTAAATCTCTTTTTACAACATTAGATACTACAGATATTTCTGTTTTAGCATTATATTTCTTTTCAAATGTTGCTTTTGCTTCTTTAATTTGATCTTTTTCTAATACTTCATTTACTTTTACATAAACTGTTTTATTTGAATCAGTTGATGAAATATCAGAAATAGTATAACCAAGTTTTTTAACATCATTTTTGATTTCTTTATTACTTAATTTATTACTTGATACTATTGAAATATCTGATCCACCTTTAAAGTCTACACCTAAGTTTACTCCTGTAATAATTGTTACTATTATTGCAAGAACAAATATTACACAAGCTGGAATTAATCTCTTTACAAAATCTTTAACAAAACTAAATTTATTTTCTTTTATTTTTTTATCTTTATTATAATTTACAAATGCTTTTGTTTTATTATCAAAATATCCTGTATTTACGAATAATTTCATTATTGATCTATTTATCATTATTATTATAAACATTGTCATAAGTAAGTTTATGATCAACATTGTAGCAAATCCTTTAACACTACTTTCTCCAAATGCAAATAATATAAGTGCAATTATTAATGTTGTAATATTTGAATCAAATATTGATGAAAATGAATTCTTATTACCATTAATGAATGCTGTTTTAACACTTCTTCCTTTTCTAAGTTCTTCTTTTATTCTTTCATTAGTAATTACACATGCATCAACTGCCATACCAATACCTAGTAAAAGTGCTGCTATACCAGTTAATGTAAGTACTCCATCTATTAAATAGAATACTAATAATACAGAGAATGAATAGATTAATACTGATAAAGATGATATAAATCCTGAGAATCTATATGCAAGTATTAAGAATACAATTATTAATACTACTCCAATTACTCCTGCAATTTCAGTTTTTTGAAGTGAATTTTCTCCGAATGCTGATGTAACAGTTTTAGAAGAAATTTCCTTATATTTAACATTACTTGATCCTGAATTAATTAAATCTACTAATGATTTTGCTTGATCATAAGTAAAGTTTCCTTGAATTATAACATTGCTTGAAAAACCTTGTTTAACAGTTGCTGCTGATAAACACTTTACTGTATTTTCATCTTCATAATTACCACAATTATCTTTTTCAGCTTTATAGCTATCACCTTGTGATTTGTCATAGTCAAGCCATATAACTATTAATTGATCTTCTGTTTGACTTATCTTAGTTGTTTGTTCATAGAATAAATCTTTATCTTTAACATTTAATAAAATTGCTGGATTACCAGATGAATCTTGAGATATTTTAGCTCCTGAAATTACATCTTTATCCATTAATTTATTATCTGATGAATCCCTAAATGTTAACTCACCTGTTACTGTAATATAATTTCTTGCATCGTCAGGATTAGTAACTCCTGCAAGTTTAACTCTTATTTTATCATTTCCTTCAATTGATATTTCAGGTTCAGATACACCTAATTTATCAATTCTTCTCATCATTGTTTTATAAGCACTTTCTAAATCTTCTTTAGTAAGTTTATCTTTCTTTTCAGCTGGTGATACTTGGTATAGTATTTCAAATCCACCTGCTAAATCTAATCCTTTTGTTATTGAATTAAAAATTGCTGGTACTGCAAAAGTACATACAGCTGCTACTGTTAACATACTTACAAGTGTAGTTGTTAAATGAAAACCTTTTTTATCAAAATCTACTTTATTATCTAATTTATCTTTATTAAATCCAAGTATTAAATAAAATACTATTGGAAGTAATATCATTCCTACTATGAATCCATTTGATTTATTAAATTTCTTACCTAATTTAATATTAAAATAAATCCATAACCATAAATCTATAGGACTAATTAAAAATCCAATAATGTAATACCATTTAAAATTTACTATAGATATTAACTTAATAAAATTAAATATTGGTATAAATGCATATCCTCTCTTTATATTTGCTTTTTTAAATATTCCTGAAACAATAAAACTTGATAACAAATATGAAACTAATATACTAATTAATATAACTGCTAACTTCATTTTTTCACCTTCCTATAAAAACATCTTCTTTTACATTAATGATATCGCTAACAATATCGCTTAAAGTAAGATTAATTCCTTTTGACCATTTTTCTTTAACTAGATATTTAAATATATCTTCTTCACTTACCTTTATACCTTCTTTATTTAAGAGTCTTCTCTTTGTTCTTAAAGCAGGTACTACCCTTTTATACAATTCTTTTGCATTTTCAAATTCAATATCCATAAATAGTCACCTTATTTTTTTGTTTCCAATATAATTATACAAAAAAAATATGCATTTTTAAAGAGAAAAATACATATTTATTAAATTTATTCTTCAACAGATAATACTGATAAAAATGCTTCTGGTGGAAGTTCTACACTACCTATCATTTTCATCTTCTTTTTACCTTCTTTTTGCTTTTCTAATAGTTTTCTTTTTCTTGAAATATCTCCACCATAACATTTAGCAAGTACATTTTTTCTATTTGCTTTAATATCACATCTTGCGATTGCTTTTCCATTAACAAATGCTTGTATTGGTACTTCAAATAATTGTCTTGGAATTATTTCTTTTAATTTTTCTACTGTAGCTCTTCCTCTTGAATAAGCAAAGTCTTTATGAGTTATTACTGAGAATGCATCAACTATTTCACCATTTAATAAAATATCCATCTTAACAAGATTACTTTCTTTATATCCTATAAATTCATAATCAAATGAAGCATATCCTTTGGTATAAGATTTTAATTTATCAAAGAAATCATAGACTATTTCAGATAATGGAAGCTCATAATGTATATTTACTCTTGTTTTATCAATATAATCCATATTTATAAAATTACCTCTTTTATTTTGACATAATTCCATTATCGAACCTATAAAGTCTGTTGGTGAGAATATATTTGTTTTAATATATGGTTCTTCTATTTTACTTATATATTGTCTTTCAGGTAGTTCACTTGGATTATCTATTTCTATTGTCTCACCATTTGTTTTTAACACTTTATATATAACAGATGGTGCGGTTAATATAATATCTAAATTAAATTCTCTTTCTATTCTTTCTTTAATTATATCCATATGAAGAAGTCCTAAAAAACCACATCTAAATCCAAAACCTAATGCTTTTGATGTTTCTGGTTCATATGAAAGTGATGCATCATTTAATTTTAATTTTTCAAGGGCATCTCTTAAATCATTATATTTATTTGTTTCTACAGGATATATTCCTGAATATACCATTGGTTTTATTTCTTTATAACCAGGAAGTGCTTCTACATCATAGTTTTCTAAACATATAGTATCACCTATTTTAACATCTGATATTGTTTTTATAGATGCACATAAATATCCAACATCTCCAGAAACTAATTCATTTAATTTTTCTATTTTAGGAGTATTAACTCCAAGTTCAGTTATATCATAAACAGCTCCTGTAGATTTAAATTTTATTTTATCGCCGACTTTTAATTTTCCATCTACTATTCTAGTTTGTACAACTACACCTCTATATGAATCAAATACACTATCAAAAATAAGTCCTCTAAGTGGTTTATTTATATCACCTTTTGGAGATGGTATTTTTTCTATTATTGCATCTAATAGTTCTTCTACACCTTCACCAGTTTTACCACTTGTAAGTATTATTTCATCTTCTTCGAAACCAAATACTTCACCCAATTCTTTTTTTCTTTTTTCAGGTTCCGCATTTGGAAGATCTATTTTATTTATTACAGGTATTATAGTTAAATCATTTTCTAAAGCTAAATATAAATTTGCAAGTGTTTGTGCTTCTATTCCTTGCGTTGCATCTACTACTAAAATTGCTCCTTCACAAGCCGCTAAACTTCTTGATACTTCATAAGTAAAATCTACATGTCCTGGTGTATCAATTAAATGTAATATATATCCTTTATAATTTAATTTAACTGCATTTAATTTTATGGTAATTCCTCTTTCTCTTTCAATATCCATACTATCAAGCATTTGATCTTTTATTTCTCTTTTAGTAACTGCGCCAGTTATTTCAAGTATTCTATCCGCTAAAGTACTTTTACCATGATCTATATGCGCTATTATTGAAAAGTTTCTTATTTTTTCTTGATTCATATTTTTCACCTCCTTAATTATAACAAAAAAAAGAATTTAAATAAATTCTTTTAGGAAAGTTTCTTAACTATTTCATCAAAACTTAAATTTAATAATTCTTCTTCTGTAACTCTTGTTTTTAATAATTCTTCCAAATCTTTCATAGCGTCATCAAATATTTTATTAACGCTTTTATCATTTCTATATTTTGAACTAGCCACTGAACTAAGTAATCTTCGGTAACATAAATATATTTTATTTTTAAAATTAGCCGATACATACTGAGAATTAGCTGCATATTCAGTTAAATTTAAAATTTTATTTAGTGTTGACACATAATCATCTAAATCTTTTATATCTTCTTCATAATCATGCGTAGTATAATGTTTGTTTTGTCTTTCATTAAAATCTATAACCACAATACTACCCCCTTTTTTTTAGTGCCTAATATACTAGCACAATTTTTGTTTTTTTGCAAATTATTCAATCATTTTTTCAAATAGACTAAATGTTTTTTCTAAACCAGTTATTAAACTATTATCTATTAAATCATCTAATATATTTCCAATTTTAGTTATTTTGTTATCATATGTTTTATTATCATATGTTAAATAATTTTTTATATCTACTCTTTTACCATTTTTTATATCTTCTTCAAATTCCTTTATTTTTTCTTTTGTTAATTCTGTTTTTTCTTTATTTTGATATTCATAATAACCGTTAGATGCTGCTATATAAAGTGAAACAAATAATATAAATAAACTAAATATAATGCAATTAAATATTTTTTTAGGTTTTATTTTCACGCTTATTCTCCTTTTATAAAATTACTTATTATATTAGATAATGCATTTACAGTATTTGAAACTTCATCAAATGTATTTTCCTTTCCTCCTACTTCTATTAATATTACCCCATTATTTAAATCCTGATTATAAGCATCTGGCCAATTTGGCGTTGGTCTATTATATATTCCTCTTGATAATCCAGGATATAATTTATCTGCTAGTGAATCTAATGCTCTCATAACTTTTTCATTTTCTTTATGATTATTATTTGTGGTTCCAAGTACAAATAATATTCTTGCATAATTTTTATTATTTATATTACAAGTTGATATATCCTTTGCTACAGAATCTCTATGTATATCAATAAAATATTTTAAAGTTGGATTATTATTCATTGCATTTTTAATAAAAATTCTAGTAGATGCATAAAAGGAATCACTTTTTAAATTTGATGTTTTAATAAAATTTGCTATATTAGTATCCTCTACTAACGCATTTATTTTTTCTTTTTTTAATTTATCTTTTAATAAATATGATACCATCATTACATTAGGCGACATATCAGTATTTTCATATCCTACTTTTGAATATGTTTCAAGTTGGTGAGAATTATATATATAGATAATTGGGTCTATATTATTTTTATTATCACTTTCTACAAAAGAAGTTTCTTTATTATACTTTTCTGTATCATAATTATCTTCTTCTGCTTTAGCATCTTTTTTAATAACCTTATCTTCTTTATATACCTTTTGAGTATTTATAACATCTGTTTTGGATAGTAATTTAATACTTTCTTTTACTATAAAATTATCGGTATTTTTATTTAATGACTTATTTAATAAATAATCTACATATTCTTTTTTAGTAAACGATTTACTATTTTCTATCAAATAATCTAAAGTAAAATAAATTGATATAGATACTATCATTAAAAACATAATTGATTTTAATAAATGAAACTTCTTTGTCTTATTTTTTAATTTAGCCTTTTTCATATTATCACCTAAAATAAGAATAAATCTTAAATAGTGATAATATTGTCGAATTTAAAGTTTAGTTACGTTTTTATGAAGTGTATTATTTATTCCATTCGAAAGCACTTCACTTAATCTTTGTATTTGAAAGTCTATATCTGTTGGTGTTACTATCATATTACATTGAGTTGGAAGTAATAATTTTGATATGATTTTTTTTACTTCATCGTCTGATAATTTTTTTATTTCTTTTTCATTGAATGATTCATTTATTATGGTTATAGTATCTACTACTGTTGGAATACCTATTGCAAATACTGGTATACCAAGTATTTCTTTACTTATTTCTTTTCTATTATTTCCTATTCCAGAACCTGGATTTATTCCTGCATCTGTTATTTGTATTGTTTTATTAATTCTATTTACTTTAGAAGATTTTAATGAATCAATAACTATTATAAAATCAGGTTTAATTTTGTTAGTTATTGCACTTATGATATCACTTGTTTCTATGCCTGTTTGTCCCATAACATTTGGATTAATCGCAGCAACATTTCTAAATCCTTTTTCTATATCTATATTTAAGCAATAAAAATGTCTTGTTACTATTATATTATTTACTGAAAGAGGACCTAATGAATCAGGTGTACTTTTCTCATTGCCTAGTCCTATTACTAAACATGTATCATTTTCTTTAATATTATTTTCTTTTAATAATTTTTTTAATTTAGTTATAAAAACATTTTCTACATTTTTTGAATTATTAAAATCAGTTATATCAGAAAACTCAATAGTAATATATTTTCCCCTTTTTTTCATATTACTATCTTTTTCTATATTAATAGTTGTTACTTTTATATCATTTATTTTCTCTTCTATAGTAGTTTTATCATTTATTTCTTCTATTGCAAGGTCTGTTCTTATATTAAAATTTTCCATATTTATTTCATGATTCATATTATTCACCATTACTATTTTATGAAAAATAAGAATAATTATTGATTTTTTATATATTATTTGATAAAATTATAAAAGCGAATGGGTCATGGAGGTGAATATAAGTGGCAAATATTAAGAGTGCTAAAAAAAGAGTTTTAGTTAATGAAACTAAAAGAGCTAATAACTTACCAAAAAAATCAGTTATGAAATCTTCTGTAAAAAAAGCTGTTGTTACTCCAAGTGAAGAAACAGTTAAAGAAGCAAATAAAAGAATAGATAAAGCATTAAAAAGCGGAATTATAACTAAAAATAAAGCAGCAAGAGCAAAATCTCGTGTAGCTAAAAGTTTAAATAATAAATAATATCTTTAAATAGATATTTTTTTTATTTTTTGGTATACTTATAATAGGTGGTAAGCATGAAGAAATTCATTAAAATTCTTATAATACTTGTTATAGCTTTAGATATTACAGATCATAATTTATTTAATGATACTTTATATAGTTATATAGAAGATTCTTATTATAAAAAAGAATATAATATTGTTTTTAATGAAAAAACATTAAATAAAAATAAATATTTATATAAGGAATTTACTAATAATGTAACTTCAACTGATGATTTTTATCCTAAAAATAAAACTGATCTTCTAAATATATATTACACTGCTTTAAATAATGGTCTTACTGATTTTTCATTTTATTGTACTAATGAATATAAAAGTTGTATACAAGATGTTGGGACTTTATCTCAAGATGCAGATAAATTTTCTTATTTAAATCAACTTGTTCATCCTTATAATTCTTTTAAGACAATAAAATCTGTATCAGGACCTAATAAGAGAATTGATGTTACTATTGAAAAAAAATATTCAAAAGAGGATATTGAAAATATTGAAATTAAATTAGATCAAATTATGACTAAATTAAATATAAATAATTATAATAATATAAATGATAAAATTAAGGTATTTCATGATTATTTAGTAAATAATAATAAATATGATAGTGATAAAGATAAAAACCACTCTATTTATCATTCTGATACTGCTATTGGAGCATTATATGAAGGATATGCTATATGTAGTGGTTATAGTGATGCTATGGCTATATTCTTAGATAAAATGAATTTAGATAATGTTAAGGTTATAACTGAAGATCATGTATGGAATAGTGTTTTAATAAATAATATTTGGTATCATATAGATGTTACTTGGGATGATCCTGTTGTTAATACTGGTGAAAATATACTTAGACATGACTTTTATATGATTAATACTAATACACTATTAAAAAAAGATTTAACTCAACATAATTTCAATAAAGATTTATTTGATTTTATAAAATAAAAAAGAAGCATTGTGAAGTTGTAAGATAAAAGTAGACACAAAAAAAGATGTGTTTACTTTTTCTTTTGATAAAATATAGATAAGGAGATGAGATGATGGCTAAAAAAGGTCAAAAATTCAAATATTGGTCAGCTGAAGAAAAATATAAGATAAT
>JAGBNN010000007.1 GCA_017634385.1 Bacilli bacterium | reverse complement strand
TTGTTTATATTATATAGTTTTTATTAATTATTAAAGTAAATTTATGTAACGAGATAGTTGAAATATGATTTTAGAATATGTTATAATTGATGTAGAAATTAACCTTGAGGCGTTTCCAAATGATTATAAAAACTGCCCCATTAAGAAAAAATCGAACTTTTATAAGTTCGTTTTTTTTTGTGTTCATAAAATAGTAATCTTGCGATGTAATTAGATTTAAAAAATATGTGGTATAATGCTTACAAGGAGTTGATAGTATGGATATAAAACTATATTCTCAAGAAAAAGGGAAAGGAACGCCATTTGTTCTACTACATGGTAATGGAGAAAATGGAGATTATTTTAAGAATCAAATTAATTATTTTTCTAATGATTATAGAGTGATTGCTGTAGATACAAGAGGTCATGGAAAATCACCAAGAGGAACAGCTCCATTTACTATGAATCAATTTGCAGAGGATTTAAATTCATTCCTTGAAGATAATAATATCAATAATATAATTCTATTAGGTTTTTCTGATGGTGCGAACATAGCTATTAAATTTGCATTAAAATATCAAGATAAAATTAAAGCATTAATACTTAATGGGGCAGATTTAAATACTAGAGGGGTAAAACTAAATGTTCAAATACCTATAGAAATAGGGTATAGAATATCTAGACTATTTCAAAATAAATCAAAAGAATCAAAGTTAAAAACTGAAATATTAGGTTTGATGGTAAATGAGCCAAATATTAAACCTGAGGAATTACATTCCATTAAAGTACCTACATTAGTTATAGCAGGAACAAAAGATCTTATTAAAGAGAATCACTCAAAATTAATAGCTGAAAATATAAAAGGGTCTGAATTATCATTTGTAGAAGGTAATCACTTTATTGCAGGTAAAAATCCTTCAGAGTTTAATCAAGAAGTTGAAAATTTCTTGATTAAGACATTAAAACAAAAATAATCGGAAGATTAAGATAGTGTGATTATTAATAATACTAACTATAATTATAATTTATGCTATAATATATTTATAAATAGGAGGATATATGGAAAAAAAAGGTAAAGAAGTAGTTAAAGGTGGTATTTCATTTGGAACTGCATTAGCAATGATAATAAGTTATACTAAATGGCATTCAATATTTTGGGCTATTATCCATGGCGTATTTGGATGGTTATATGTAATATATTATATAATTAAGTATTAGAAAGGGTTATTATATGAATTTCGGAAAGAAAGTATATATAGATAAAAAAATTGCAATATTATTACTGATATTTATTATAATAGGTGGTGTTTATATAGTAATGAAATATATTGATAATGATCATAAAAAATTAGAAATCACCAAGGATATAAATGCTGGTATACCTTTTAGATGGGAATATGAGATAGAAGATCCTACAACAGTAGAATTTGTTAAAAGTTATGTTGTAAGTGATGAAAATAAAGGTGGTAAAGTAGGTGGAAAAGTATCTACTAATTATGTATTTAAAGGGTTAAAAAAAGGTCAAACAACAATAACTTTTAAGTATGTAAGATTTACTGAAAATATAGTTGAAAAAGAAGAAAAATATACTGTTAAAGTAGATAATAATTTAAATATATCATTGGTGGCAATTCCAAATGATAAATAAGGAGAAATATGAAAAAAACACGAGAAAAGTTAGTAATAAGAACAAGTATAATAAGTATACTTGCTAATATAGTTTTAGCAGGTTTTAAAGCATTTGTTGGATTAATTGCAAATTCGATTGCAATTATTTCAGATGCTGTTAATAATTTAAGTGATGCTTTATCAAGTATTATAACAATTATTGGTACTAAATTAGCAGGTAAAGCTCCTGATAGGAAGCATCCATATGGATATGGAAGAATTGAATATATGACTTCATTAATCGTATCAGCAATAGTATTATATGCTGGTATTACAGCAATAATTGAATCAATAAAGAAGATAATTCATCCAGAAATACCTGATTATAGTATGATAACTTTAATTATTGTAATATCAGGTATAATAGTTAAATTTGTACTTGGAATATATGTTAAAAATAAAGGTAAAGAAGTTAATTCTGATTCCTTAGTAGCAAGTGGATCAGATGCATTTAATGATGCAATATTATCTATTTCAGTATTTGTATCAGCAATTATATATATGATATTTAAAATAAATTTAGAAGCATATGTTGGTGTTCTTTTATCAATATTTATTATTAAAGCTGGATTAGAATTAATTAAAGAATCTGTAGATAATATGCTTGGAACTAGAATAGAAAGTGAATTATCTAGAAAAATAAAAAAAGAAATTGTTAAAGAAAAAGAGGTTCAAGGAGCATTTGATTTAATATTAAATGATTATGGACCTGATAAATATTTAGGATCAGTTCATATAGAAGTGGCAGACACTTTATCTGTTGCGCAAGTAGATAAATTATCAAGAAGAATATCAAAAAATGTTATGGAAAAATATGGAGTAATACTTCATACAATTGGTGTTTATTCAATAAATACAAAAGATGATAATATAATAAAAATAAGAAAAGATATTTATGATACAGTATTTTCTCATAATGGAATTCTTCAAATGCATGGCTTTTATTTAGATGAAAATGAAAAGACAATAACTTTTGATATTATAATTGATTTTAAAATAAAAAATAAAGAAGAATTATATAAACAAATATATGATGAAATTCAAAATAAATATCAAAAATATAAAGTAAGTATTACTTTAGATGTAGATTTAAGTGATTAAAAATAATGTTTTTATGCTATAATATTTTCGTACTAGTTAACCTACACATCCTAGTATAAAAAAGGGAAGGAGAAATAATATGAATAATGTGTTATTAATTTTTATTAATATTATTGTATGTTTTAGTTTAGTAGTATTAATGGAAAAAATTTTTAAAAAAGAAGGTTTATATATTTGGATTTGCATGGCTTTAATAATGGCAAATATACTAGAGTGTAAAACTATTGGTTTATTTAATTTTACAGCAACCGCAGGTAATGTATTATTTGCATCTATATTTTTAGCAACTGATATCATGTGTGAAAAATATGGTAAGGAATATAGTAAGAAATCAATAAAATTAGCAGTTTTTTCTTTAGTAGCTTTTACTATAGTAATGCAAATAGGATTACTATTTAAACCTGATTCTACGGATATGGCTAATAATGCAATGGCTACATTATTTGGTTTGAATCTAAGAATAAATATATCTAGTATAATTATGTTTTATATAAGTAATAATGTAGATATATTCCTTTTTGAAAAGATTAAAAAGAAAATACCAGATAAATTATGGGTAAGAAATAATGTAGCAACTATAATATCTAATGTACTTGAAAATTATTTATTTATTTTCTTTGCATTTATTGGTATATATGATATACCAACAATAATTAATATTGCTACAACAATATCAGTTATTGAAATAGTATTAGCAATCTGTGATACACCATTTTTGTATTTATCAAAATATTTAGACAAATAAAAATACCTATGATAGGTATTTTTTTATATCTTCTTCATCTAACTCATATAAAGTTATATTATCTTTTAAATCCTTAACTTTATTAAAATTTAAATTTTTATATACTTCATTTTCAAAATTAGTAATAGCATATCCAATTATTCCATGTATATATATTTTCCTATTCTTTTTCATTTTTAAAAATGATTTCAATTTTTTATCAATTAATTCTATAGTTTTATCTTTTTCATATTCCTTTTTTACATTAATACTTTCAATTATTAAATATGATTTTTTATTTCTTTTAAATTCAATAATAGTATCTAAATCAATAATATCGGGCATAGTTCTCAATGATTTTAATCTGTTATATTCATCACTGATTATATTTAAATAATTTATATAGCCAACAAATTCATGTTTATATTTAATAGCAAAGAAAGAATCTTTATTTCTTTTATAAACATCCAATTGATATTCTTTATCCCACAAATTATCTTCTCCATAATTTTTAAGATCCAATTTATATATTTTATCCACAGTATTTTTAGTTAAATAATTATATTTTACTATTCTAAATTTAGATATTCTCATTAATCTAGAATATCCTAAGAATAATACAGATATATTACATAATATAACTACAATATCATTAAATGCCCCTATATAAGATAAAATTATAATATCATAAATAGTCCACAACAAATTAGAAATAATAGATGCTATATTAGCACTTTTTGAATCCTTAGAAGTACCATAAGAATCAATTAAACTAGCAAGTACAGGTAAACATGCATACCAATGTCTAATCGTCAAAAAGCCAATTAAAATATAGCATATAATACCAATTCTAAATATCAATCTATCTTTATCAGTTTTATAATATAATACAGTCTTTATAAGTTCTACTAAACATATTAATAATCCAGCATCTGCACCAAGTAAAAGATAAGATGCTACATCAAAAACAGCTACAAATATTTGTATAAATAAAAGTTCATCTATATCTTCTTTAGTATAACTATAAAGAAGTAATATCCATGATATTAATCCAAGTATTTGAGCAACTATAATTATAATAATAGATAGTTCCATATATCCTCCTATTTATAAACTTATTATATCACAATTTATGTTATAATGAATATAGGTGATAAATATGAAAAAGAATTTATTAATTACGATTGGAATCTTAATTTATGTAATTTTAGCAATAGTAGATAGAGTTATAATAAAAATACCAGATTATATTTATATTCCAGTTGCAATATTAGGAATTATATTATTAATAATAGGTATAAAAAAATTGGATAAATAAAAAAATCAATTCTAATGAATTGATTTTTATTTTAATACTTTAACTGCAGCTTGAGTATCTTCACCATTTACCCAACCAACATATTTAGTAACAACATTACCTTCAGTATCAACTAAATCAAAGTTAACTGATATTTTAACATCATCACCATATTTTTCTTTGCAAATTTTATTAAGTTCATCAAGATTAATTGAATCTTGATATACAAGTTCCATAACTTGATTTTTATAAACTACAGAAATCATAGTAGCTTTATATTCATAATTACCATTTATATATTTTGTATTTCCTCTTGGTGTTTCATCTGTACTAGCATAATATAAATCAGTAGATTCAAGTGAATAAGTATCACCAATTTTTAATGAATTATCTTCTTTGATTTCTTCTTTTTCTTCATCAATAACATCATCATTTATTGAAGTTGTAACAACAACTTCTTCTTTTTCTATTTTTGTTTCTTCAGTAACTTTTTCTGTAGTAGATTCAGTTACTTCTTCAGTATTTTCTATAACTGATTCTTGAACAGTATTATTAATAGTAGAAGCTGAAGTATCAGCAGTTTTTTTAATCTTTCTTAATCCAAATGAACCAAGAACAGCAAGTCCTACTGCAGCGGCTACTACTAATCCTTTTCTAAACTTAAACTTTCTTGAATTATCAATTACAGTGACATTATCAAAAGTTTTATTTTCTCTTTTAGCTATTTCTTTAACTTTTTTAATTAGTTTTTCATTATAATTTTTAACATTAGTCTTATCAAAATTATATTCAATAGACATTTTATTTTCCATATATCTATTATATAAATTAGTATTATTTTCCATATCAAAATCTTTTAATAATTTGATAATATTAAAATTGTATACAGTATTTTGTTCTGATATATTATGATCTAATATAAATTCATAAATATCTTGTTCATATATACCTTTACCACCATCATAAATTAATTTATAAGTTCCATCAAATACAATTTTAGCATCCCTTAATTTTTCAGAAGGAATTCTTTCTTTTTTTAATTCTTCTGTAATATCTTCAATCTTTTTTTCTACTTTTGGTTCAATAATGATTTTAACTTCTTCTTCTTTTTCTTCAACGTCTGAAACTAATTTTTCAGCATCTTCCTTTTCAATAACAATTTCTTTTTTATTTTCAGGAATTTCTATTGCAGTTGATTTTTTAGGTTCTTCAAATTTCTTAGATGATATATCATTTCTCATTAATTTATTAAAATCTTTTTTTGATAAATTATTATAATGAATAGTCTTTATTTTTTTAATAATTTCATTATTTTCTTCTTTAACTTTTTCAATTGATTCGATAATAACTTTTTTGTAATTATCAGATGCACTAGGTATTAAATTTTTTAATTTTTCTATAACACCTAAATTAACTTCATATTTGTCTCTTAATTCCATTATATTCATTTAATCTACCCCTTTGTCGAAACGCAATATAATTTACCATAAATATGCTTAAAAGTCAAATTTGATTGACATAAATTTGATAATATATTAAGTACGTAAAAGAAATTAATTTATAATTTATTTTTTTTAGTAAATACTGTATAATGTATATAGTAGGTGATAATCGATGAAAGTATTAAATGATAAAGAACTTAAAAATATAAATAATTATTTTAATGCCGCTAATTACTTATCAGTATGCCAATTATATTTACTAGATAATCCTTTATTAGAAAGACCACTAGAAGCAAGTGATTTAAAAGCAAATGTAGTAGGACATTTTGGTACAGTACCAGGACAAAACTTTATATATACACATTTAAATAGAATAATAAATAAATATGATTTAAATATGATATATATATCTGGACCAGGTCATGGTGGTAATGCAATGGTATCTCATGCATATTTAGAAGGAACATATAGTGAAGTATATCCAAATATTACTCAGGATAAGGCTGGATTAAAGAAATTATTTAAACAATTTTCATTTCCAGGTGGAATATCATCTCATGTTGCTCCTGAAACACCAGGATCTATAAATGAAGGTGGAGAACTTGGATATAGTTTATCTCATGCTTTTGGAGCAGTACTAGATAATCCTGACTTAATAGCAGCATGCGTAGTAGGAGATGGAGAAGCAGAAACAGGACCACTTGCAACTTCATGGCATTTAAATAAATTTTTAAATCCACTTACTGATGGTGTAGTACTTCCAATACTTCATTTAAATGGATTTAAAATATCTAATCCGACAATACTTTCTAGGATATCACATGATGAACTAGAAAACTTATTAAGAGGATATGGCTGGGATCCATATTTTGTTGAAGGAACTGATCCACTTGAAATGCATGAAAAAATGGCAGAAGCTTTAGAAGAAGTAGTAGAAAAAATACAAATAATAAAAGCAGATACAAAAAATACTAAGGTAAGAAGACCAATGTGGCCAATGATAGTATTTAGAAGTCCAAAAGGATGGACAGGGCCTAAAATAGTAGATAATAAACAAATAGAAGGAACATTTAGATCTCATCAAGTACCAATTGTAGTAAATAGTAGTGATACAACTAATATAAAATTATTAGAAGAATGGCTTAGAAGTTATCATCCAGAAAAATTATTTACAAGTGATGGAAAATTAATTGATGAACTAAAACAATTAGCTCCTAAAGGTGATAAAAGAATGAGTGCCAATCCAGTCACTAATGGAGGAAAATTATTAAAAGAATTAAGAATACCTGATTTTAAAGATTATAGAGTAGTAGTAAATAAACCTGGTGATAATATAAAACAAGATATGATGGAATTAGGTAAATATATAAAGGACGTAATTAAATTAAATGAAGATAATAGAAATTTCAGAGTATTTGGACCTGATGAAGCATTATCAAATAGGCTAAATCATATATTTGAAGAAACAAATAGACAATGGGTAAATAAAACTTATGAATCGGATGAATATTTATCATCAGATGGAAGAGTTATAGACTCTTATCTTTCAGAACATTTTTGTGAAGGTGCCCTAGAAGGATATCTTTTAACTGGAAGACATGGATTTATACATTCATATGAAGCATTTATAAGAATAATAGATTCAATGGTATCACAACACGCTAAATGGTTAAAAGTAACAAAAGAACTTCCATGGAGAGAAGATATATCATCACTTAATATATTATTAACATCACATATATGGCAACAAGATCACAATGGATATACTCATCAAGATCCAGGATTCTTAAATCATCTAGTTACAAAGAAACCAGATATAGTAAGAATGTATTTACCATTCGATACAAATACATTATTATCAACATTTGATCATGTAATAAAAACAAAAAATTATATAAATGTAATAGTAGCATCTAAACATCCAAGATATCAATGGCTTGATATGGATAGTGCTGTTAAACATTGTACAAAAGGAATAGGAATACTTGATTTTGCATCAAATGATGATGGAAAAGAACCAGATATAGTATTTGCATGTGCAGGAGATACTCCAACACTTGAAGTACTTGCAGCTACATCGATATTAAGAGAAAACTTTCCAAAATTAAAAATAAGAGTAGTAAATGTAGTAGATTTAATGCGACTTGTATCCAATGATAAACATCCACATGGATTAACAAATGAAGATTATGATGCATTATTTACTAAAAATAAACCAATAATATTCAATTTCCATGGTTATCCATCTTTAATACATCAATTAACATATGATAGAAGAAATCAAAATATGCACGTACATGGATATTTAGAAGAAGGAACAATAACAACACCTTTTGATATGAGAGTACAAAATAAAATAGATAGATTTAATTTAGTAATAGATGCATTAAAATATTTACCTAAATTAGAAGATAAATCATCTAGTTTAATAGAATGGTGCAAGGATATGTTAGTAGAACATAAAGAATATATAAAAGAACATGGAAAAGACATGCCAATAATATCAGAATGGAAATGGGAGAAATAATCTTCCATTTTTATTTTGGAATATGCTATAATCTAAATAGGAGGGTTAATATGAAGTATGATGTAACTATAGTAGGCGCAGGACCAGCAGGATTGTTTTGTGCATATGAATTGATAGAAAAAAATCCAAAATTAAAAATATTAATGTTAGAAAAGGGAAAATTCGTAGAAAATAGAGTTTGTCCTATGAATAAATTAAAAACGGAGTGTAAAAATTGTAATCCATGTAACATATTATCTGGTTATGGAGGCGCAGGAACATTTTCTGATGGTAAATTAAATTTTATACCTAAGCTTGGTAAATCAGATTTATTTAAATATATGGAAGAAGAAGCAGCATATAAGCTTGTAGATGATACAGAAAAAATATTTAATAAATTTAATATGGATGCTGAAGTTTTTCCATCCAATATGGATGAAGCAAAAGTAATACAAAAAAAGTGTACTAAATTAGGTATGAGACTATTATTAATAAGACAAAAACATTTAGGAAGTGATCATTTACCAAGTTATATTGATGGATTTTCTAAATATCTAAAAGATAAAGGTGTAGAAATAATGGAATCTGCTGATGTACTTGATATTGAAAGTAAAAAAGAAGATAAACATATAATAACTTATAAAAAAGGAAGAGATAAAGTATCTTTAGAATCAAAATATGTAGTAGTAGCTCCTGGTAGAACAGGTGCTAAATGGGTACAAGAATTAGCAGATAAATATGCAATACCTTATTTATCAAAAAGTATTGAAATTGGTGTAAGGGTAGAAGTAAGAAAAGAAATATTACAAGAAATAACTGATATAATTTATGATCCAACTATATTTATAAAAACAAAAACATATGGAGATGAAATAAGAACATTCTGTACTAATCCAGGTGGTTTTGTAGCAAAAGAAAATTATTATGGATATATATGTGTTAATGGGCATTCATTAAAAGATATAAAATCAAATAATTCAAATTTTGCATTTATATCAAAAGTAAATTTAACAGAACCAGTAACTAATACAAGGGAATATGGTGAATCAATTGCTAAAATAGCAAATGTATTAGGAGATTCAAAACCAATTATCCAAACACTAGGAGATTTAAAATCAAGTAGAAGAAGTAAATGGTCTAGAATAAATAAAATGTTTATAACACCTACTTTAAAAGATGCAGTAGCTGGAGATTTAGCATTAGTACTTCCTCATAGAATATTACTTAATATTATTGAAGGACTTGAACAACTTGATAAAATAATACCAGGTGTTAATAATGATGAAACACTTCTATATGGACCTGAAATAAAATTCTTCTCAAATGAAATAACTACTAATAATGAATTTAAAATAGATGGATTTAATTTATATTTTATCGGAGATGGAGCTGGTAAAGCAGGTAATATAGTTGCAGCAGCAGCAACTGGTTTAGTATCAGCTAGAGATATATTAAAAAGAGTTAAATAACTCTTTTTTTATGTTATAATCTTTGTAGGTGATTTTTATGGATAAAAAGGTTGCAGTTATTACAGGTTCTGCAAAAGGAATAGGCAAAGAATTAGTAGTAAATCTTGCTAGTAAAGGACTAGATATAGTAATAACTTATTTAACAAGTGAAAAAGAAGCGTTAGAACTTAAAAGTTATGTTGTGGATAATTATAATGTTAATTGCATAATTGCTAAATGTGATATAACAAAAGAAGAAGATATTATTAATTTAAGGAATATTATATTAAAAGAATATAATCATATAGATATATTAATTAATAATGCTGCTTATGCACAGGATAATTATATAGATGAAAAAACAAAAGAAGAATTTATGAAAGTGCTTGAAGTTAATGTAGTAGGTACATTTTTGGTAGTTAAATACTTATATAAATATATGAATAATGGAGTAATAGTAAATATATCATCTACAGATAGTATAGATACTTATAGTGAAATTAGTATGGATTATAGTGCATCAAAAGCCGCATTAAATAATCTAACTAAAACAATGGCATTAGCTTTTAAAAATATAAAAGTAATTGGAGTAATGCCAAATTGGACAAATACAGAAAGTATAAAGGAAATGAATCCGGATTATTTAAAATCTGAACTTAAAAGAATAGGTCAAGAAAAATTAGAAGAACCTAAAGAAGTAGCAAATAATATAATAGATTTAATATATGATGGTAATATTAAAAGTGGAGATATAAGGAGAGTTTAATTATGAGAGAAGTATTTATAATAACAGAAGAAGGAAAACATATATATTATAGAATTCCAAATATACCAGAAGATGCGCCAAAAGAAGAAACAAATAATCCAAAATATTCACATGCGTTTTATTTAGAAGATTATATGGAAAAAAATAATATAGATGTAGATGAAAAAAATAAAACATCTTATGGATTAGCAGAAGAATTAATGAAAGTAGGTTTATCACCAATAATAGTCGAAAATAAAGAAATGTTTATATTTATACCAAAACAAATAACTAAAGAACAATATCTATGGTATAAAAAAATGTATCCTGCATTAGTAAGATATAATGTACATTATGCTTGCTTTGAAGGAGAAGAAATAATAAATAATGATCCAGATTTTGAAGAACCAAACAAAGTAACAATAAAAAGATTTTATAAAAATATAGAGAAAAATTTAAAGAGTCAGAAAGAAGTTGAGAACGATGAATATAGACCAAATATTTAACGATGCAGAAGAAGAAATAAAAGAAGAATTTAATAAAATAGATAAAATGTGTGAAAAAAATAGTGAAAAAGTCTTAAATGCTTTTAGAAATAATAAAATATCAGAAGCACATTTTTCATCAACTACAGGATATGGATATTCAGATATAGGAAGAGATGGAATAGAAAAAGTATTTGCAGAAGTGTTAGGTGCAGAAGATTCACTTGTTAGAAGTCAATTTATCTCCGGATCACATGCTTTAACAGTAGCGTTATTTTCTTATCTTAGACCAAATGATACAATGCTTAGTATATCAGGACTTCCATATGATACACTTCATGAGGTAATAGGAATAGTAGATAATGACAGTTCTTTAAAATCATTTGGTATTAATTATGAACAAATAGATCTAATAGATAATGATTTTGATTATGAAAAAATAAAAGAAACTTTATCCACAAGAAAAATAAAATTAGTAGAAATACAAAGAAGTAAAGGATATTCTACAAGAAAAAGCATAACTATCGATAAAATAGAAAAAGTAATAAAAGAAATAAGAAGTGTAGATAAAGAAGTAATAATTATGGTAGATAATTGTTATTGTGAATTTGTAGAAGATAAAACTCCTATAGAAGTAGGAGCAGATATAATAGTAGGATCTTTAATAAAAAATTTAGGTGGAGGAATTGCTCCAAATGGTGCATATATTGCAGGAAGAAAAGATCTAATTGATCTAGCAGGAGAAAGATTAACACTTCCAGGTGAAGGAAGAGAAGTAGGACCAACTCTTGGAATAAATAAATCTATACTTCAAGGAATATTCTTTGCACCATCCGTAGTAGCATCTGCACTTAAAACAGCAGTACTAGCTAGTAAGGTATTAGAAAATTTAGGATATGACGTAGAACCAAAATATAATGATCATAGATGTGATATAGTTCAAAATATAATATTTAATGATCCAGATAAATTAATTAAGTTTTGCCAAGGAATACAGGCTGGATCACCTATTGATTCGTTTGCAATACCTGAACCATGGGACATGCCAGGGTATGTTGACAAAGTAATTATGGCTGCAGGTGCATTTACACAAGGCTCTTCAATAGAAATTTCTTGCGATGGACCAATTAGAAGTCCTTATATTGCATATCTTCAAGGTGGTTTAACATATGAATATGGTAAACTTGCAATAAAAGAAGCAGTAAAAAATTTGCAAAATAATTAATTAAGAGTATAATATCTCATATCAAAAAGGGGAAAGTATTATGGAAAATATAAATTTTGCAAATAAAATAAGAGAAAACTTCACAAATACATTAACAGTTACTTCATTAATGCTAGGAGGTATTCCTTCTTTTGCAGCCAGAGATTTAATGGATGAAATAGAAAAATCTAAATTAGATGTATTAAATTCATATACAAGAGATAATTATACAGTTAATTTTTTAAATTCAAAGTACTTGTTAGAAACACAAATGTTTACCGATTACTTTAGATTTTTAAAAATGCAAGATGTTTTGTATGGCAAAAAAGAATTACAAAAACTTCCAATAATTGAAGATTATAATGATGTATCTGAATTTTTAGAAAATGATTTACCATTTTCTAGGGCTGTTGAGTCAATGATGGTAACATATAATTGTAATCTATATGGTAAAATATTACTTAATAAATGTTTAAGTTCAAGGGAAGTTAAATATTTATCCACATTAAATCCATATTTTGCAGAAGAACATGAAATGTATAATAAAAAAATAGATTTAGAGTTTATAAAAAACCAAATGCAAGAATACCATGATTATTATCAAGGAGATCCAAATCAAGCTTATATAGATGCTTCAGCATTCTTATTTGATTTATATAAAACAAATAAAGAAGAAGCTACAGATATCTTTAATGAATTATTTGCAACAGATTTAGGTATATATTCTTCAGATCATGAAGATGAAACTACATTAAAAATAGGTCCTTTTGTAATGAGAAGAGATTTACTTGCGCAAATGTTTAAAGAATATTATGAATACGAAGTAAAACGTTATGGATTAAATATGGGAGATGACGATGAATTATAATAAAGACGAAATAGATAAAATAGTCGAAGAAACATTTAAAGAAAATAAATTAAATAAAGTTGGTAATATATATTTATCTAATAAACAAATAAATATATTAGAAAGATATAAAATAGATTATAAAAATGTAGTTGATATGAGTGAACTTATATTCAAAGTAGAGGAATATATTGAAGAAAATGACTCGTATGAAGAAATAGATGATTTAGAGAATTTATCACTTGAATTATCAGAATTTAATTATTATTATAATACAAATAAATAAGGCATATTACATGCCTTATTTATTTTTTAATTCTTGACTTTATCTCCAATAAATTTTATACTAATATTGTATACTATATATATACATAAAAGAGGTGAGAAAATATGGAAACAATATTATTTTCCACTCTTGGATTAATTTTTGGAGTTATACTTACTTTAGTAGGTGTATTTATTTTTATAAAATCAAAGGGTAAAAAATCTGATAATATAATTGAAAAAGCTAAAAAAGAAGCCGATAAAATAAAAAGAGATTCTATATTAGAATTAAAAGAAGAACAATATAAATTAAAACAAGAAACTGAAGTACAAATAAAAGAAAGAAAAGAAGAAATAAAAGATTTAGAAGAAAGATTACAACAAAGAGAAAATAGTATAGATAAAAGAGATGAAATCTTACAAACAAGAGAAAATTTATTATCAGAAAAAGAAAATAATTTAGATGAGCGACAAAAAGATATTCAAAAGTTGGAAGAAAAAACAAATGAAGTTCTAAAAGAACAACTTGAACAATTAGAAAAAATATCAGGATTTTCTAAAGAAGAAGCAAGAAAATTAGTAATGAAACATGTTGAAGAATCAATGACTAAAGAAATAGCTGCTTACATAAAAGATAGAGAAGCAGAAGCAAAATTAGATGTTGATAAAAAAGCAAAAGACATGTTAGTAGGAGCTATGCAAAGATATGCATCAGATGTTACTAATGAAGTAACTATCTCAACAATAGCATTACCTAATGATGATATGAAAGGTAGAATTATTGGTAGAGAAGGAAGAAATATAAGAACAATAGAAGCAGTTACAGGTGTAGATTTAATTATAGATGATACTCCTGAAACTATTGTTATCTCATCATTTGATCCACTTAGAAGAGAAATAGCTAAAGTAACTATTGAATCTTTAATAAAAGATGGAAGAATACATCCAGGAAGAATAGAAGAATTATATGATAAAACTTGTAAAGAAATACATACTAAAATTGTTGAAAAAGGACAAGATGCTATATTTAGTTTAGGTATATCTAAGATAGAACCAGAATTAGTTGAAACAATAGGTAAATTAAATTTCAGAACTAGTTATGGTCAAAATGTATTACAACACTCTATAGAAGTTGCAGAATTATCTGGACTTTTAGCATCAGAACTTGGAGAAAATGTAGGACTTGCTAAAAGAGCAGGGTTACTTCATGATATAGGTAAAGCAATAGATTTTGAAACTGAAGGAAGTCATGTCGACTTAGGTGTACAAGTAGCTAAGAAATATCATGAAGATGAAGTTGTAATAAATACAATTGCTTCACATCATGGTGATACAGAACCTACAAGTGTAATAGCAAGCTTAGTAGCAATCGCAGATGCAATAAGTGCAGCAAGACCAGGAGCTAGAAATGATTCATTAGAAAATTATGTTCAAAGACTTGAACAACTTGAATCAATCGCAAATGATTTTGATGGTGTTGAGAAAGCATTCGCAATGCAAGCTGGTAGAGAACTTAGAGTAATAATCAAACCAGAAGAAATAGATGAATTAACTACTATAAAAGTTGCTAGAGATATTAAAGATAAAATAGAAGAAGAAATGCAATATCCTGGTACTATAAAAGTAACTGTAATAAGAGAAACAAGAGTAGTTGAAGAAGCAAAATAAAAAGTACTTAAAAAGTACTTTTTTTCATATAATGAAATATGAAAAATACAATAAACTATTATTACAATATAAGAATAGATGATTTAATAAAATCTAATGTAGATTATTATTTTTATTTAAATAATAATGAATATCATTTAATAAAATATAATAGACCTATAGAAGATATAGAAAGTCTATATAAATTAAATATACAAATGATTAATAGAAGATGCATGGTCCATAAAATAATAATAAATAAAGATAAAAGTATAATAACTATGATAAATAACGAACCATATATATTATTAAAAATATGTAGTAAAAATAAATATATAAATTTAAGTGATATAAATTATATACAACAAATGACATATAATATTGAATATGATAAATCATTATTAAGATCAGATTGGGTAAATTTATGGTGTGAAAAAATAGATTATTATGAATATCAAATAAATCAACTAGGAAAAGAATATCCAATATTGTGCGATAGTTTAAGTTATTTTATAGGACTTGGAGAAAATGCTATTAGTTATTTGGTAAATAATATAAAAGAAAATAAAAAGACACTAACAGTATCTCATAAAAGAATAAACGATAATAGTTTTGATTTTTATAATCCATTAAATTTTATAATAGATGATAGAGTAAGAGATGTATCTGAATATATTAAAAAAAGTTTCTTCAATAATACCTTTAATATAAACGAATTAAAATCATATTTAAATTATAATAATTTTAATAATGAAGAATATATATGCTTCTTTTCAAGATTATTATTTCCAACATATTATTTTGATATATATGATGAAATAATAAATACAAAGTCAGATGAAAATAAAATTATACCAATATTAGAAAAAACAACTCAATATGAAGAGTTTTTAGTATATATATATAAATACATTATATATGAAAAAAAGGTTCAAATAGAACCTATAGAATGGCTTTTAAAAAGTTATTCTTGATCAATATATTGCTTAACTTCAATAACCTCTGGTATTTCACTTGTTAATATAGTTTCAATAGTATCGCTAATATCCATACCAGCATATATACAGTTAGAACAACTACCTAACATTTTTACATAAGCAATACCATCTTCAAATTTAACAAATTCTATGTCTCCACCATCATTATTTAGAAATGGTCTTATTTTTTCAATGATTTCAATAATTTGATTTTCAACTTTTTTCATAAGAAAACCTCCAAGAAAATTATACAAAAAATTGTTAACTAAGTAAAGTATACGAAAAAAATTAAAAAACTTATGATATAATAACCTTGAGGTGTGAATATGTCTAAGTATAATGTTAATCAAATTATAATTGGAAAAGTAAATGCCATAAAACCATATGGTATTTTTGTAGTGGTTGATGATATTTATACTGGTTTAATTCATATATCTCAAATAAATGGAAAATATATAAATGATATTAACGATTATTTTAAAGTAGGAGATGAAATAAAGGTTAGAGTAATTGAAGTAGACGAAGATAAAAAGCAACTAAAATTAAGCACAGTAAACCTTTTAAAAAACAAAACAAAAAGAAGCAAATTAACCGAAACTTCATTAGGTTTTGAATTGTTTGATGAGATACTTCAAGATTGGATTGACGAAAAACTTAACGAAATTGAAAAAAATAAATAATATTTTTTCAAATTTCATTGACAAATCAGAATATCAATGATATATTTAATTACGTCGATGGATTCTTAGCTCAGTTGGTTAGAGCACCTGCCTTACAAGCAGGGGGTCACAGGTTCGAGTCCTGTAGAGTCCACCATTTTTTGCCGAAATAGCTCAATTGGTAGAGCAACTGACTTGTAATCAGTAGGTTACGGGTTCGATTCCTGTTTTCGGCACCACTTGGGAAGATAGCGAAGTGGCTAAACGCGGCAGACTGTAAATCTGCTCCTTCGGGTTCGGTGGTTCGAATCCACCTCTTCCCACCATAGCTTGCCTCGTAGCCAAGTGGTAAGGCATCAGACTTTGACTCTGACATGCGCAAGTTCGAATCTTGCCGAGGCAGCCATTTTTTGATTATATGTCCCGTTAGCTCAGCTGGTAGAGCACTTGACTTTTAATCAAGGGGTCATGCGTTCGAATCGCATACGGGACACCATTTAATAAATAACATTGAGTAATCAATGTTTTTTTTTGACTTTTTTGTAGCTATATGTTATATTAAAGTTGCTTTTGAAAGGAAGATAATTATGAAAAACAATCAATTAACAACCACAACTTATATTTTGAAAATTAAGTCAATATAAATCATTGATTGTTTTAGTATACTATAAAATGTAAAATTATAATCTACTTCAATCAATGAAGTAGATTTTTTTAATTATTTTTAATATAATAATAAAAACAATAATGTTGGACACGATTATTAATTAATTATTTTAAAGAGAGTTATCATTTGGTGAAAGATAATAAATAATATTAATAGTTACTACCAATTAGTTGCACTAGAAATAGATTGCCCGTATAAAAGCGGTTATATAAATTAAGAAAAACAAGAGGATGGTACCGTCTTATAGACTCCTATAGATGGTATCATTTTTTTATTTAAGAGGTGATAATAATGACGGAAAGTGATACGATTAATCTTTTCAAAAGCAAATAAAAGAAAGAAGGTATAAAAATGAATGAAAAATGTGTAAAATTATTAAAAGAAGTAATTAATAAAAAATATAGTAATATAAGATTAGATAATATTTCTTTTAATGAAGATGAATTTTATTATGAATTTAAATCTGATGAACAAGTTAGTGAAAATGATTTTAATAAATTAGAAAATGAAATAAAAAAATTAGATAATAATATATATGTAAAACTTTTAAGAATAAGTGGAGTATACTTTGAAGGTGATTCTAATAATGAAATGATACAAAGAATAGTAGGTAAAGCATTTAAATCAAAAGAAGAATTAAATAAATATAATGAATTTTTAGAAGAGGCAAAATTAAGAGATCATAGAAAAATAGGACAAGATTTAGATTTATTTTGTTTTTCGGATTATGTAGGCCCAGGGCTTCCATTATTTACTCCAAGAGGAACTGTAATTATAGATGAACTTAAAAAAGAAATAGAAAAAGTATGTAGAAAATATGGATTTGAAAAAGTAAGCTGTCCATCACTTGCGGATATATCACTTTTTGAAACAAGTGGACATGCCGCTAAATTCAATGATGAACTTTTTAGAGTAGAATCTCCAAAAGGACATAAATATGCCTTAAAACCAGTTCAATGCCCTCATCATACTCAAATATTTGCATCTAAACTTAGAAGTTATAAAGATCTACCAATTAGATATATGGAATCAGATAAACAATATAGAGCAGAACTACAAGGAGCAGTAGGTAATAGTTTATCAAGAGTATATGCTATAACTGTTGAAGATGGTCATGTATTTTGTACAAGGAATCAAGTAAAACAAGAAATAATTAATATTTGTAATTTGATTAAAGACTTTTATTCAAGAATGGGATTATGGGATAATCATTGGGTATCATTATCAGTAAGAGATTATGATCATCCAGAAAAATATATCGGTGATAAATCTGATTGGGATTTATGCGAAAGTTTATTACAAGAAATTTCTGATGAACTTGGATTAGATGCTAAAAGATGTGAAGGAGAAGCCGCACTTTATGGACCAAAACTTGATTTTATGTTTAAAGATGCATTAGATAGAGAAATACAAATACCAACTGTACAACTTGATTTTGCAACTCCAAAAAGATTTGGACTATTCTATATAGATGAAAATGGTAATAAACAAACTCCAGTAATGGTACATAGAGCAGTATTAGGTTCTTATGAAAGATTCTTAGTATTACTACTTGAACAATTTAAAGGAGTACTTCCAGTTTGGCTTTCTCCAGTTCAAGTTAATATTGTTCCAATTAATGTTAAATATCAAGGTGAATATTGTGAAAAGTTAAAACAATTATTAATTGATGAAGATATAAGAGTATCTTATGATGATTCAGAAGAAAGATTTAATAAAAAAATAATGAATAGTAATTTAATGAAAAACCCATATACAATTATAATTGGAGATAATGAAAGAGATAATAATCTTATAAGCTATAAAAAATTAGGTAGTGAAGAAACAATATCTATATCCATAGATGAATTTATTAAATTAATAAAAGAAGATATTAGAAAAAGATAATAAATAAATGATAAAAATGTAACTCAACCTTAGGTATGTGTTAAATTTTAGTTATTTAGAGTATATTATTTCGTGAAAGGAGAGAAAACTATATGGATCAAATTAAAATTGGAAAATTTATAAGTGAAAAAAGGAAAGAAAAAAATATTACACAAAGTGAACTTGCTGAAAAATTATATATTACAGATAGGGCAGTTTCTAAATGGGAAAGAGGAATATGTTTACCAGATGCTGGAACTATGCCAGATCTTTGTGAAATATTAGATATTTCTATTAATGATCTGTTTAGTGGCGAAATAGTGGATATGAAAGATAATGAAAAAGTATTAGAAGAACATTTACTTGAAATGACAAAAATAAAAGAAGAAAAGGATAGACAATTACTTAATTTGGAATGGGTAATAGGATTTACTTCTAGTGTAGCATTTTTAACATTAATATTTATCGCATCATATTTAGAAATGGCTAATTATATAAGAATTATTCTTATTGTAATAGGTTTTATTATATTTATATTTGGTATGATAAATGCACTTAAAATAGAACAAGTTGCAGGTTATTATGAATGTAGTGAATGTCATCATAAATATGTACCTACATATAAAAATGTATTTTTAGCTATGCATATGGGAAGAACTAGATATTTAAAATGTCCAAAATGTAATAAAAAATCATGGAATAAAAAAGTAATTTCAAAATAAGCAGATTTTATCTGCTTTTTTTGTTATAATATATTATATGGAGGATTAATATGGAAGAAGTACAACAATTTTTAAAAGAATGTGGCATTTATTATTTAGCTACAATTGATGGTAATAAACCAAAAGTAAGACCATTTGGAACAGCAGAAATATTTGAAAATCATTTATATGTTCAAACTGGAAAATCAAAAAAAGTTTATAATCAAATAAAAGAAAATCCATATGTAGAATTATGTGGATTTAAAGATGGAAAGTGGATTAGAGTATCTGGTAAATTAATAGAAGATGATAGAGTGGAAGCAAGAAAAGACATGCTAGATAAAAATCCAGATTTAAGAAATATGTATGATGAAAATGATGATAATACAGTTGTGTTATATTTTGAAAAAGCAATTGCTACTATCTATTCATTTACTGAAAATCCAAAAACAATAGAATTTTAAAACGGGTTATCCGTTTTTTTTATTTGTAATTATTAATTAAATATTATATAATTATCATAAAGGAAGATGCGTATGAAAAAAGTATTGATTATATGTTTATTTTTTATAGCTTTTTTTATTAGACTAGACAATGTAGAAGCTTTGTCATGTGCTGAAATAGATAAAAAAATAGATTCATATAATCATTATCAAGAACAATTAGAAAGTGTAGATTGTACTAATAATAATGATGAAAAAATAGTAGCTACTTGTAATGATAGTAATATGGGTAAGAATGCTATTGTAATAGAATTAATGAGATTAAATGATAATGATTCAATATGCGATTCAAAAAAAGCTGAAGTAAATGCAATAATAGAAGAAAATAAAGATAAATGTAATAAAGTATTAGATGAAACATTTACTGATTTTGTAAATAATGTATTATTATTATTTGATATAATCGGACCAATTTTACTTATTGTATTTGGTACATTAGATTATGCAAAAGCAGTTGTTTCACAAGATCAAGAATTAGTAAGGGCAGCAAATAAGAGATTCTTTAGTAGATTAATAGCAACAGTATTATTAATATTAGCACCAATATTAACTAATTTAATATTAAGTTTCAATACATCAGATTATCAATTGTCAGGAAATTCATATTCATGTAATTATACATATACTGCATATTTTAAAAATTGGAACATAGTGTATAAACCAAAACAAAAAAAGAAAAAATCAAGTTCATCATCAAGTTTTAATACAGTTGAATTAACAGATGGAGAACTAGCATGGCCATTTCCAGGACATTATACAATTACAAGTGGATTTGGACCACGTAGTTGTAGAGGTTGTTCATCAAACCATAAAGGAATTGATATAGGCGCTAATGGTGCAGAAGGACTTCCTGCAGTATCAGCAGGAGATGGAACAGTAAAAGTAGTACAAAATGCTATAACAAGTGCAAGAGGAAGATATGTAGTAGTTAGTCATGGATCATATGATACTTTATATCAACATTTAGCATCAATTACTGTAAGTGAGGGTGATAGTGTATCCAAAGGAGATCAAGTTGGAGTAGTTGGAGGATCTGGAAACTATAGTAATTGTCCTTATCAAGGATCAGGAGATCATTGTTATGCAAACCACTTACATTTTGAAGTGCATGTTGGAGGCTTTACTGCAAATAATGCCAATACTACAGATCCTGCTAATTATTTAGGATATCCTAGTGTATGTGGAAGTTGTTCAAAAGATATTTCATCATATATAAAGAAATAGAGAGGCTAAAATATGAAAAAAAGTAAAAAAATTATTATAGTTTTGATTTTATTATTCATAGTAGGTATTATATATTTTATTTTTAGAGATTATGGAGTAACATACTTATTCTTTGATTATGATAATGTTATAAAAATTAGAAATGAAAATTATAAAAAAATTAAAATTAATAAAGTAAAAAGATTAAATTATTCAAAGGCAAGTCTATTAACAAAAGAAAATACAATTGAAGGTTATATAGGAATAGATGATAAGGAATACAAAGTTAATTTTTATGATGAGAATATGAATAAAAATAATGATGGAATAATAAAAATTGGAAATTTAAATTTAACAAATAAATCTAATCTAATAACAAATAAAATAACTGAAAAAGATTTAGGTGTTATAAATGATATCATCACTGATAATGAAATAGATATAGATAGAGGATATATAACAAAAGCTAAATTGAATGATAGACAAACAATTTATAGTGTGCTTGATTATGCATCTGATCATATTGTATCTACAATAGTTATTAAGGATAGCAATAATGATGATATTGTAGTTTATGATAAAAATATAACAGATTTTAAACAAAATTATAGTAAATTATCAGGAATCATAACTTTTGAGAATGATATGTATCCAATATTAATACTATCATCAATAACTCCAGATACTGATAATGGACAATGTAGTAGTATATATACATATAATACAAAGTTAAATAAATATGAACCTAAAATTAATTGTGAATAAAACAAAAGTTATATGACTTTTGTTTTACTTTGTAATAAAATTATTTGTTATGAATATAATAATATTGATAAAAAAGTAAAAAAAGACTTGAAAAATAATTAATTTTATTATATACTTAAGTAGTCCAAACGAATTGTTTGGCTTCAATGGTGCTTGCCTTAGTGGCGGAATTGGTAGACGCACAGGACTTAAAATCCTGCGGGAGTCAAATCCCGTGCCGGTTCAAGTCCGGCCTGAGGCACCATTTATTTTTTGGAGAAGTACCCAAGTCTGGCTGAAGGGACTGGTCTTGAAAACCAGGAGGTCGGGTAACCGGCGCGGGGGTTCAAATCCCTCCTTCTCCGCCACTTAAAAATTTACATCGCGGGATGGAGCAGTCTGGCAGCTCGTTGGGCTCATAACCCAAAGGTCGTAGGTTCAAATCCTACTCCCGCAACCATGAGATTTAAAGACTTGTAATAAGTCTTTTTTTATTTTCATAGAATATATTGGTGAAGAAAATGAAAATAATATCTCATAGAGGTGAAAGTAAATATGCCACAGAAAATACAATGAGCGCATTTTATTTGGCATATTTATTAAAAAGTGATGGAATAGAATGTGATGTTAGAAAGACAAAAGATAATAAATTAGTTCTAATGCATGATAAAACAATTGATAGAATTTCTAAATCTAAAGGTAAAATATCAGATTATAATTATGAAGATTTAGTTAAGATAAAATTAAATGATAATGAGAATATAGTTTTATTAGATGAATTTTTAAAGTGTTTTTCTAATAAAAATATAATATTATTTATAGAAATAAAAGAAAAAGGATATGAAAAATTAATAATTGATTTAATATCAAAATATAATTCAAATAATATAACACTAATATCATTTAAATATGAAGTATTAAATAAATTACGTGAATATTCTAACAACATAAAATTAGGATGGTTAGTACATGATATAAGTAATAATATTATAGACAACTCTAAAAAAATAAATATTAGTAATATTTTATGTAATAGTCTTGGATTAAATAAAAATGTAGTAAATATTTTAAAAAATAATAATTTATTGATATCAGCATGGGGAATAAAAAATAAGTTAGAACTAAGTAGGATAGGTAATTTAAATATAGATTATATAATATGTGATTCATATTATGATGCAAAAGGAATATTAAATGTTTAAATTTTTATCCGGAATATTAATTGGAACTTGTATGATACTACCTGGCGTATCTGGATCAGTAATTGCAATTATGCTTGGAATATATGAAAAAGTAATATATTTAATAAATAGTAAAGAAAAAACTATAATAAAAATCAAAAAATTGTTTCCATTATTAATTGGCATATTAATAGGAATATTTATATTTGGTAAGATATTACTATTGTTTTATGAAAAATATACATATCAAATGATGTATGTTTTTATAGGATTGATAATAGGTGGAATACCTACATTAATAAAAGAAATAACAAGTAAGAGTGAAAAAATAAATAAAAAATGTTTAATATTTTCTTTTTTAATATCAATTATTTTATTTTTAATTCCAAAATTATTATCAATAAAAGTTGATAATAATCTTAACTTCATTAATTTATTCTTGGGGGGATTTTTATATATAGCTGGTAAAATAATACCTGGCATTAGTAGTTCTTTCTTTTTAATGTTACTAGGTTTATATGAATATTTTCTTAATTTAATAACTAATCCATTTAGTATAACAGCATCTTTTATCCCGTTTTTATTAGGTATAATAATCGGTTTATATGTATTTATAAAATTAATAAATATTTTATTAAATAAGTATTATTCTAAAACATATAGTTCAATAATAGGATTCGTATTAGGATCAGTGTTAGCGATATATCCTGGTTTTGAATTAACAAAAAGAGGTATATTATCATTTATATTAATGTTAATAAGCTTTGAATTAGTTAGTAAATTATCAAAAAAATAGCTATATAAGTATTGACAATTTAGGTAATAATTTAGTATACTTAAGTAGTCAATTGAATTTGGTTCCGTGGTGTAGTGGTTAACACGTCTGCCTGTCACGCAGAAGATCGAGGGTTCAAGTCCCTTCGGAACCGCCATTTTTTTTGGCTCTGTAGCTCAGTCGGTAGAGCACAGGACTGAAAATCCTGGTGTCGGCAGTTCGATCCTGCCCGGAGCCACCAGTTTATAAATGAAGTTAGAGTATTCTAACTTTTTTATTTTTGTGCTATAATTTTTTTGACAACAATAGAGGTGAATTTAATGGAAAAATTTAATTTTGTATTACTAGGTAGTGATGAAAACGTCTATGGCTTTGCAAGATCAATATACAATAATTATAAAATAAAACCATATGCATTAACTCATCATATATTATCAGTTACAAAAAATACAAAAATAATAAATTATGTAGTAAATAATAAAGTTCATGATGAAGAAGAATTTGTATATGCATTAAATAAATTAACAAGTAAATTAATAAAAAAATATGATAAATTGATATTAGTACCTTGTTCTGATTATTACATGGAATTAGTAGTTAAAAATCAAAAACGAATTAAAAATATATGTAATAATTTTATAAATTATAAAAGATTCGAAGAATTTAATAATAAAGAAAAATTTTATAAGATATGTGATAAATATGGTATCGAATATCCAAAAAGCTATATGATATACAAAGATAGTTATAAAAAAGAAATAAAAAAATTAGATATATCTTATCCAGTTATATTAAAACCAAACAATTCTAATTCTGAAGAGTATTTAAATGCTAAATTTAAAAATAAAAATAAAGTTTATTTAATAAATAACTATGATGAGTTAGAAGAAACTATTAATAATATATATTCATCCACATATAAGGATTCACTAATAATACAAAAATATATACCTGGTGATGATACAAATATGAGAGTATTAAATGTATATTGTGATAAAGATTCAAAAGTTAAATTAATGTCACTTGGAAGACCTATATTAGAAGAATATCATCCTAATACATATGGAAATTATGCAGCAATTATATCTTTAAGAGATTATTTACCAGTAATGGATAAAATAAAAAAATTTTTGGAAGATGTAAAATATTATGGAGTTGCTAACTTTGATATTAAATATAATAAAGATGATCATAAATATTATGTTTTTGAAATTAATCCAAGACCTGGAAGAAGTTCTTATTTTAGTGCATGCGCAGGAAAAAGCTTAACATCATGCTATGTAGAAGATTTAATATATGGAAACATAAAAAAACATATTCGTAATGATAAAGAAGTACTTTGGTTAAATGTACCTATGATATTAGTAAGAAAATATGTAAAAGACAAAAAAATATTAAAAAAAATTCGAGGATTAAAAAGATATCATACATTAATATATAAAAAAGATTTAAGTTTTAAAAGAATAAAAACTATTTTTGGTACCTATATAAAGAAAATAAAATATTTTCCAAAATATTACATAGAAAAAAGAGGTTAGATATAATTCTAACCTCTTTGTTGACTAAAAATGAAAAAAGTGTTAAGATTAAATCGTCTCATTTGCGCCCGTAGCTCAGCTGGATAGAGCGTTTGGCTACGAACCAAAAGGTCAGGGGTTCGACTCCCTTCGGGCGCACCATTTTAAATATTACTTTGTGAAAGCAAAGATTTTTTTAACTAAAAAAGATTTTTTTAATATAATAAAACATAAGGGGGTGCTAAAATGAATAAAGATAAGAAAACTATAAGACAAAAGAATGAACAAATAAGACAACTAAATAATAAAATTGATTTATTAGAATCAAAGATTGACTTATTGGAAACAAAATTAGAATATTATAGAGAACTAGCACTAGTTGATAATTTGACAAAGTTATATAATAGAAGAGCACTAATTGAAAATAAAGGATATAATAGTGTAATATTCGCAGATATAGATCATTTTAAAGAAATAAATGACAAATATGGACATGATGCAGGAGATAAGATTCTTGTAGAATTAGGAGATTTCTTTAGAAGTAATATTAGAGAAACTGATTGTGCAATAAGATATGGTGGAGATGAATTTTTGATTTTATTAAAAAATTGTCCTGTTAATGAAGCTTTTGAAAAAGCAAAGCAATTAAGAGAAAATTTATCAAAATTTAATCAAAAATTTAATCATAATATTACTATGAGTTTTGGAGTTTCTAATTTAAGTGATAAGACATTAGAAGAATCTATAAAAGAAGCTGATAGTGCAATGTATGAAAGTAAAGATGCTGGTAGAGATACAATAACATTATATGAATTAAAATAAAAACTATTGACTTTTAAATATTAAAATGATATTATTTATATGTCAATTTTTTTCGGGAAGTAGCACAACTTGGCAGTGCACGTGGTTTGGGACCATGAGGTTGCAGGTTCAAATCCTGTCTTCCCGACCATTTAAAATATAAATCCTTTTTAAAGGATTTTTTTATTTCTAAAATAATTAAATGTGTTATAATTATTTTAGAAGGAGTAAAAAGTATGAAAGATAAAATTAGTGCTAAAGAATGCTTAAGAAATTTTAATTGTATATATGTATTACTTGCAATATTAACTCTTTTACTTATAATACCATGTTATATTTATCCACAAACATCTTTAGAAGTAGTAACAAAAAGGGGATTAGAAATTGGGAATTTAACAGCAAGTCAAATATTAACTATTTCATATATAATAGAATCAGCTTTTTATATATTTAATTTCTTATTAGTAAGAAGAGTAGTTAATGGTAAAAGTGATGGTAAAGTAATATCAATATTATTATTAATTGGAATTGTTATTGGATTTTTAGATCAATTTAATGGAATTAAAATTTCTGTTGCATCAGGTATGTTAGTGGACCTTTATATATTACAATTAATATATAAAGTAAAAAAAGAACAAAAATAACATTTTTAATGTTATTTTTTTATTTGTGATATAATCAAAATAGAGGAATGGTAGTATGGAAAGAAGTGTACGAAAGAAAATAATAATTATAATAATTATAACAATACTATTATTAGCATTAGGTACAGTTGTGTATTTTTTATCTATCCCAAAATTCCATATAACTAATTTTAAAAATGAAATAAATATAGAATATAAAACAAAATTTAAACCAAATTATGGAAATGTTTGTTATGGAAATATATTTAAGTGTAACAAAACTAATAAATCATATATAGGTAAAGTTAATACTAAAAAATTAAAAAAATATGATTTAAAATATATATATAAATATAAAAATAAAAAATTAGTATTAAAACAAAAAGTATCTGTAGTTGATAGAACACCTCCAAAATTAGAAATTGAATCTAAAGAAGCATTAATATGTCCAAATGGTAAAATAAGCGAATTAAAAGTAAAAGCTATAGATAATTATGATGGAGATGTAACAAATAAAATAAAAACAACTATAAAAGATAAATTAGTAATAATAAAAATTACTGATTCAAGTAAAAATACTACTAAAAAAGAAATAGAATCTAAAGTAGAAGATAAAATAGGACCTGTAATAACGATAAATGGATCGATAGAAAAGAATATGTTAGTAGGACAGTCATATGTCGATGAAGGAGCAGTTGCTAAAGATAATTGTGATGAAACAATAGAAGTAGAAACTACTAATAATGTTGATACATCTAAGGAAGGAATATATAGTGTTATATATAAAGCAACTGATAAAAGTGGTAATGAATCAACTATAGAAAGAAAAATAAATGTAAGAAGCATTCAAAATGGTAAGAGAGTAGTTTATTTAACATTCGATGATGGGCCATCACAATATACTTCACAATTGTTAGATGTATTAAAAAAATACAATGTTAAAGTAACATTTTTTGTTACAGGTAAAGGCGATGATGCAATAATACTTAGAGAGCATCAAGAAGGGCATAAAGTAGCACTTCATACATATTCACATAATTATGCTACAGTATATTCAAGTGATCAAGCATATTTTGATGATTTATATAAAATTCAAAATAGAGTTAAAAATATTACAGGATATACTTCAAATTTAATAAGATTTCCAGGAGGAAGTTCTAATACGGTAAGTAAAAATTATAGTAGAGGAATAATGACAAGATTAACGAGAGAAGTACAAAATAGGGGATTCCATTATTATGATTGGAATGTATCAAGTGGTGATGCAGGAGCAGCATCAACATCAGATCAAGTATATAATAATGTAGTAAGTTCATTAAAAGAAGGAAGTTCAATAGTACTTCAACATGATACTCAAAAGTTTTCAATAGATGCAGTAGAAAGAATAATACAATATTGTAATGAAAATGGTTATACATTTGCATCACTAAATGAAAATTCACCAACTGCACATCATGGAACAAACAACTAATTTCAATTAGTTGTTTTTTATTGTCATAAAATAATATAAATCATCATATATAGTGAGGAGGAATATTATGAATATAACTTTAAAGGATATAGAAATAATATTAGTTTTTATAGTTAGTTTAATAACGTCTATAGAATTTTTATTAAAGAAATTTAAAAATCAAATAAGAAAGATATTAGAACCAATAAATGAAAATATAAATAATATAGATATATCACAATGTAAAAATTTTTTAGTTAAATATTTATCAGATATAGAAAATAATAGATATGTAACTGAAGCAGAAAAACAACGAGCATATGAAATATATGATCATTATACGAATGATTTGAAACAAAATTCATATATTCATAATAAGTGGGATGTTTTAATAGGAGGAAATAATGAGAAATAAAACATATGATATTTTAAAAAAAATAGCTCTTGTAATTTTACCAGCTATAGCAACCTTGGTAATAACAATATTTGAAATATGGGGAATACCATATGGTGAAAAAATAGGAGCAACAATAACTGCAATAGATACAGCGCTTGGTATAATACTTGGAGTTTCATCATACAAGTATTATCGTAATAAATCAATTGACAATTAAATAAAATGAAATTACAATAATAATAGAAAGGATTGGGAGAATATGAGAAAGTATATTGCTGAGTTTATAGGAACTTTAACACTTGTATTATTTGGTACAGGAATAGCAGTAGTAACAGGAGGAAATATAATCGCAACATCATTAGCATTTGGACTTGCAATAATAGCAAGTGCATATGTAATTGGTGATATTTCAGGATGTCATGTTAATCCAGCTGTATCATTTGCTATGCTTTTATCAAACAAGATGACTAGAAAAGATTTTCTAGGATATGTAGTAGCTCAAATACTTGGTGCATTCGCAGGAACTGGAATATTATTTGTTATATTAAAGGCAACTGCAATTGGTGTAGAAAGTTTAGGTGCAAATGGATATGGATCATTATCAGCTGCTAATGTTACAATGCTTGGTGCATTTATACTTGAAGTAGTATTAACATTTATATTCATTTATACAATACTTGGTGTTACAAGTGATGAAAAGAAATCTAATATAGCCGGAATAGTTATCGGTTTAACATTAACTTTTGTTCATCTATTTGGAATCACAATAACTGGAACTTCAGTTAATCCAGCTAGAAGTTTAGCACCTGCAGTAATACAAGGTGGAGCAGCTCTTTCACAAGTATGGTTATTTATAGTAGCACCACTTTTAGGAGCAGCTTTAGCAGCTTGTGTATTTAAATATTTAAATGTTACTAAAAAAGTAAAAAGAAAATAAACCTTATGGTTTATTTTTTTATTGACATGAAATAATAAATTATATATAATTAAATTGTATACAATTTAATTAGGAGGATATTATGAGTATATATGATATTAAAGTAAAAGATAATAAAGGAAAAGATGTAAGTTTAGAAAAATATAAAGGAAAGGTTTTATTAATAGTTAATACTGCAACTGGATGTGGTTTTACTCCACAATATGAAGGATTAGAAAAATTATATGAAACATATAATAAAGAAGGATTAGAAATATTAGACTTTCCATGTAACCAATTTGGTAATCAAGCACCAGGAAATGCTGAAGAAATACATGAATTTTGTACATTGCATTACAATACAACATTCCCGCAATTTGCTAAAATAGAAGTTAATGGTAAAAATGAAGATCCATTATATACATATTTAAAATCACAAAAAAAAGGAATATTAAGTGGAAATATAAAATGGAATTTTACTAAATTTTTAGTTGATAGAGAAGGAAATGTTATAAAAAGATTTGCTCCAACAGATACTCCTGAAAAAATAGAAAAGGATATAAAAGAATTACTATAATATGGAAGATTGTTTAAAAATAGAAAATCAATTGTGTTTTCCACTTTATGCAGCTAGTAAAGAAGTAATAAAGAAATATCAACCTTTACTAGATGAACTTGATTTGACTTATACACAGTATATCACTATGTTAGTATTATGGGAGTATAATAAATTAACAGTAAAAGAATTAGGAGATAAATTATTTTTAGATTCAGGTACATTAACACCTTTACTAAAAAAATTAGAACAGAAAAAATATATAAAAAGACAAAGATCTGAAAAAGATGAAAGAAATTTAATAATAACAATTACAAAAGAAGGAATAAATTTAAAGAAAAAAGCTATATCAATTCCAGAAAAAGTAGGTAAATGTATTAATTTAAATGAAAAAGATGCATTAAAATTATATGAATTATTATACAAAATATTATATAATGTAAGAGAAGGTGATAAATAATGTACGATATTATAATAATAGGCGCAGGACCAGCAGGTTTAACAAGTGCTATATATGCAAGAAGAAGTAATAAAACTGTATTAGTATTAGAAGCAAAAACATATGGTGGACAAATAGTAACAACTGATAAGATAGATAATTATCCAGCTGCACCACATATATCAGGATATGATTTTGCAACTAATCTATATAATCAAGTAATAGAACTTGGTGCAGAAGTAAAATTTGAAAAAGCAATAGATATAGATGGTAAAAAAGTAATAACTGAAAAAAATGAATATGAAGCAAAAGCTATTATAATAGCAATTGGTGTTAGAAATAGAAAATTAAATATACCTGGAGAAGATAAATTTGAAGGAAAGGGTATATCATATTGTGCTACATGTGATGGAGCATTCTATAAAGGTAAAACAGTTGCTGTAATAGGAGCAGGTAATACAGCATTTTCAGAAGCAATATATTTAAGTGATATCGCAAAGAAAGTATATGTAATACATAGAAATGAAAAATTTAAAGCAAGTTATTATTTAACTAAAAAGTTAAAATCAAAAGAAAATGTTGAGTTTATATTAAATACTAATGTAATAAAGATTAATGGTAAAGATAAGATAACTGATGTAGATATCAAAGATAATGAAGATAATGTATCTAATTTAAAAATAGATGGATTATTTATAGCAATAGGTCAAATACCTGAAAATAATAATTTAACTAAAGATTTAAAAATAGATGAAAATGGATATATAATGACTGACGAAAATTTACAATCAAACAAAAAAGGAATATATGTTGCTGGTGATATAAGACCAAAAAGTTTAAGACAACTTGTAACAGCTACATCAGATGGAGCAATCGCTGCGGTTAATGCTATAAAAAATATAAAGTAAGTTCTTTTAAACTTACTTTTTTTATTGTATAATATATATAATAGGAGTAAATATGAATTTTAAGGGTATAAAAAAAGAAGCAAGACATAGTTTAAAATACCATTTTTTTACTAGTGTACTAGTATGTTTTATTGTGACTTTAATTATATCTAACGGATATAAATTTAATACAGCAAAACAAATAGAAAATGATACAATATCAAATTCGATAACTATGAATGTACTTGATACAAATAATTTAAATACAATAGAAAATTTTATAAAAAATACTCATACTTATGGAAAGGTATTAAAAGTTACTAATTATAAACCTACAAGAGGGGTATTATCAGTATTATTTAATCAAATAAACGGTAGTGGATCTATAGTTATAGGTATATTAAATGCTAATAATCAATTATTTTTTAACAATTCAATATCATCATTAATAATACTATCAATTGGAATATTTATTTACTTTTTAATTTTTATATTTGTACAAAATATAATAATAGTAGGTAAGAATAGATATTTCTTAGAACATAGAAAATATAGAAATACACCTTTTGATAAAATATTATTCGTATATAGAATTAAAAAAACAAAGAATGTAGCATATATAATGTTACAAAAAGAAATATATACATTACTTTGGTCTCTTACTATAATTTGGGGAATAGTAAAACATTATGAATATAAAATGATTCCATATATATTAGCGGAAAATCCTGATATAGATTCAAAAGATTGTTTTAAATTATCAAAAGAAATGTCTAATGGATATAAATTTACTATGTTTAAGTTAGATTTAAGTTTAATTCATTGGTATATATTAAGTTATATTACACTAGGAATATCAAATATATTTTATTTTAATCCATATAAAGAAAGTATAAATGCTAATGTTTATATGACATTAAGAGAAAAAATATATGATAATCATAAAAGATATTTTAAGGATAAGTACTTAAATGGTGAAAGTCAGGCTTGGGAATATCCAACAGGACTTTATTTCATAAAAGAGGCACATCATAAAAAATGGCTTAAGATAAATAGTGAAAACATACATTATACACTGCCAAATTTAATATTATTTTTCTTTACTTTTTCAATATTTGGATTTTTATGGGAAGTATTAGTTACATTCTTTACTGAAGGAATCATAGTAAATAGAGGAACAATGCATGGGCCTTGGCTTCCTATATATGGATGGGGTGGACTATTAATAATTGTATTGCTTCAAAGATTTAAGAAAAAGCCATTAGTGTTATTTATCGCATCATTAGTAATATGTGGAATAGTAGAATATTTTACAGGGTTATATCTAGAAGTATTCTTAAAATTAAAATGGTGGGATTATAGTGGATACTTTTTAAATTTACATGGAAGAATATGTCTAGAAGGATTATTGGTATTTGGATTATTAGGATGTATATTTACATATTTATTAGTACCATATCTTAATAGATTCTATAATAAGATAAAACCTTGTATAAAAATAACACTCGCAGTAATATTAGTTAGTTTTTATATAATAGATTTTATATATACAAGACAAGTACCTAATACTGGAAAAGGTGTATCAATACAATTAAATAAAAAAGATGTAAATTAAATTAAAATAAAGTATAAATATTACAATAATATGTTATAATAAAAATGTTTAGGAGGTCATTATGGAAGAAGAAAAAAAATGTAACTGCAAACCAGGTGAATGCAGTTGTGGTGATGATTGCAATTGTGATGAAAATTGTGCATGTGGATGTAATAATCCATTAATAATTGAAATGGAAGACGATAACGGAGAAAAAGTAAAAGTTGAAATCGTAGGTACTTTTGATGACAATGGAAAAAGTTATGCAGTAGTAAACGATTTAGACGATGAAAATAATTCATATATATTAGAAGTACAATCTACAGAAGAAGGAGACGTTCTTGTAAGTGTAGATGATGAAGAAGAGTTTGATAGACTAGTAGGTGTAGTACAAAAACTTCTTCAAGAAAATACTGAAGAATAATAGTTGACTTTTAATAAATTATTATGTTATAATCTATTTGCAGTTGAAAAAACCGCAAATAGTCATGGGGCTTTAGCTCAGCTGGCTAGAGCATCTGCCCTGCACGCAGAGGGTCAGGGGTTCGAATCCCCTAAGCTCCACCATTTTGAAATTAAAGAACATTATGTTCTTTTTTTTTATTTTATGTTATACTAATTATAAGAAAGGATAAGTAATATGGATAATAACGAATATTTAAATGAAGAAAAATATCAAAAATCAGTAAAAGGATTAAAAAGAGCATCTTTGATAGTATTATTAGTAGGGGTTTTTATAGGTTTAGCATTAATAATAACAGGTATAGTTTTATATAATAATGATAAAACTACACCACTTGGAGAAACTGGAGATAGAATAAAAAATAGTATAACAAAAAAATATACAAAAGAAGAAATAGATAATTCAAAAGAAGAATATGAAAAAATAAAAAAAGAAATTTCTAGTTTAGAGGAAGAATTAAAAACTCTAAATACTAAAAAAGATGAAATAATGGAGAATTTTTCTATTTCTACTGATATGAATGAAGTAAATAAAATAATTACATCAATAACTGAAAAAACAAAAGAATTAGCAGAAAAAAATTCTAATAAAGCAATATTAGAAACAAAAATATATGGAAAAGCAAAAGTTGATCAAGTACCAGTAGAAAATGAAGAAGGATTAGATACATTTTTATCTATATTTAATTTTGCAGGTAATCAAGTAGATAAAGGATATAGATTTGTAAAATATTCACCATTCTTTATGTTTGGAGGATTTATAATTTTTGTTTCAGTAATTGTATCTATAGTATTATTTGTTATCTCAAAAAGAAGAGAAATAACAGCATTTAAAGTTCAACAAGAAATGCCAATAATAAAAGAAGCAGCAAGTGAAATGGCACCAACAGCAGGTGAAGTAAGTAAAGAAATAGCTAAAGGCGTTAAAGAAGGATTGGAAGAAAAAGAGTAAGTTAACTTACTCTTTTTTTAATATTTAAGACAATACCAATTGTAATCATATAACTAATTAAGCTAGATCCTCCATAACTTATAAATGGAAGAGTAATACCTGTAATTGGTAAAAGGCCTAAATTCATACCTATATTTTGAATTTGACCAAATAAAAGCATAGATATAATACCAGATATTATAAGCTTATCTTGATTATTACAATTTTTTGCTACTAATAAAATTTGTATATCAAAATATAAGATTAATATCAGTAATAATATAGACGGAATAAATCCAAAGTTACTTGAAAAAATAGAAAAGATAAAATCAGTTTGTGGTTCTGGAAAATATACAGGAGTTTTACCAATTCCATAACCAAATAAACCACTACTACCAGAAGCTGCAAGAGCATTAGTAAGCTGCATACCAGTACCATTTTTAAAATCAAGAAGTCTATCCATTCTATAAAAGAAATTATTTCCAAATATACTTATAAATATATTTTGATATTTAAAAAATAATAATAAAAATAAAGTAAATAAAAAAGAAATAATTATTCCAAAAACAATAAACCATCTATATCTAATCCCATATACAAAAAGCATAACAATAAGTATAGAAAAAAATATGAATATAATACCAGTATCAGGTTCTAAAAATATTAAAAAAGATGGTATTAAAGTAAGAACGAAACACTTTAAAATAATAATTAATTCATTTTTAAAAGTTTTTTTAATATCCTTATTTAATTCTTTAGACAATATAAGTATTAATATAATTTTCATAAATTCACTAGGTTGGAAAGAACCAATCCCAGGTATATTAAACCAACATCTCGCTCCATTAGATACAGTTCCAAAAAATAATACTAGTAATAATAGTAAATTACCTATAATATATAAGTGATATATATATTTATATAAATAATTATTATCCATTTTATATACTAAAAATATAATAATAAATCCAAGTATATACCAAAGAAATTGTTTTATAAATAAATTATTATAGGAAGAAGACAATAAATTTTGACTACTATAAATACATATAATACTAATAATCATAAAAAGAATAACAGGTATAATTATTTTTTTCATATACATCACCATTTTTAGTATAGTCAAAATTAAAGGAAATATTTGTTAATTAATGCATAAAATTATAAAAAGGATGTGTATTATGAAAAAAATATTACCAAATTTATATAAAGGAAAAGTTAATAAGGTATCTAAAAATCAAAAAGAAACTTTTATTAATAAAGAAGAGAAGAAGAAAGAAGTAAATGTTGATAAACAAGTAAATGATATATTTTCTTCACCAAATTATGTATATAAAGCAGATGTATCAATAATAACTACAACTGGTGAAACAATTAAAAAAACTATCATTGGAAGGACCAATAATAGTTTAATAACAATAGATGATGAACTTATAGATGTAAGTAAAATTAGTCAAATAGATTTTCTAAATTAAACATTTTCTATATAAGTATCACCTAAACATCTAAGACAGCAAATACATTCTAAATTCATAGTAAAGAATGATTCAGTAGATGAGTAAGTACCATCATCATTTGCAATTAAAACTCTAAATGTAGCACAACAATTATCTATTTTTTCAATTCTAAATACAGAAGAAGTAGCAGCTGGATCTACAACTCTAGTAGTAGGAGCACTCCATGGAGTAACACCATTACTATTACATGTATAAAGCATTACAGGTCTAGTATTATAAAATGATGTAACAAATTGGCCTAAACTAGGTTTATCACAACTTTCTATAATATCATCAGAACATTCTGCATTTTTTTGAAGTAAATAAATAACTTTTAATATATCACTTATACAATTACAGTTATTTTTGCACATAATATATTCCACCCCTTTTATTATATTTTCTAGTATAGAATATTCTTAATATACATAAAAAGTGTAGGTATTTTGCTTGTTTTTTTATTAAATTATAGTATAATTAATGTAGGTGATAAATATGATGAATATGAATTATCAATATCTTATAATAGCAATTGTATTGATATTTATAGTAATAATAGTATTAAAAGCAAATAAAAAAGATTTTTATATAGAATCAAATAAATTAATAGATTATCTTGGAGGAAAAGATAACATTGTTTCTATGGAAGTAAATATGTCTAGATTTAAGGTAACACTTAATGATGTAACTAAAGTAAATAAAGAAGCAATACAAAAATTAGGCGCAAAGGGAATAGTTGAAATAGATAATCAATTAAAAATAATATTAGGACCTAATGCAGATAAATTAAAGAAATATATTGAAGAATTAAAGAAATAGAAATATTTCTTTTTTTAGTGGAAAAATCTATTTTATGGCGAATAATTTATTAGGAGGGTATATGAAAGACTTAATAAATATTCAAAATAAAATATATAAATATAAAAATAATTATGTAATATATGATTATGATGTTGAAAAGATATTTAATATACCAATAAGATATATATTAAATACAAACAAAAAATTCTTTTTAAATTATATATATAAAATAAATAATAATTATATATTAACTGAAAAAGCACTAGTAACTCTTTCATTATTACTAGGACCTAATTATGATGATAAATGTATTAAGGTATTAAAAGTATTTGAATATATTAAAAAAAATAGTTAAAAACTATTTTTTTATTAATCTATATAAATTATATGATGGTCTATTAAATAATCTAAAATTAAAATTAGAAGTTCCTATACCAGATGAAATATAAAATTGAGTATTATTAACTTTATAATGAGGTTTATTATATTTTTTAGCATTATTCGCAGTAATAATACCTCCATAAAATGGAATAGTTATTTGACCATTATGTGAATGACCTGCTAAAACTAAATCGAAATTATAATTTTCAACATCATCCATATAATCAGGATAATGCATAATATTAATAGTATAATTATATTTTTTATTATCAAAAGCTTCATTTAAAAATTGAGTATTCTTTTTAGTTCCAAGACCACTTATCAATATAGTTTCATTACTAGTATTATAAATAACATCATAAGTATTATTTAAATTATTAAATCCAGCACTATCAAACATTTGATAATATTTATCAAACTTATTATCATGATTACCATTAACATAATAATTACCATAAGTACTATTAAGTTTTTTTAACTCATCAATAATCTTAGACATTTCAGTATCATCAATATGAGTATCTCTATCAATAAAGTCACCAGTAAATACAATAATATCAGGTTTCATTTTATTAATATCTTTAACTAAATTTTGAAGCTCTTTTAAATGAGTAGTTCTACCATAATGAAAATCAGAAAAATGAGCTATTTTAAATCCATTATATGTATCAGTAATATGATTACTCTTAACAGCATATTCTTTAACAAGTAATCCAGAGGTACCAATATATCTAGCATATATAATAGTAAGAACAATAATTAATACTATAATGAAGAATAATCTTCTTAAATGTTTACCTTCATGTACTTCTTCTAAATCTTCATCAACAATATCAAAATCTTTTTCCATATTAACCTCCAATCAATTGAATAAGTAATAATATAAGATTATGCATACTATGAATAATAATAGTAGTAAATATATTATCACTTTTATAATATATATAAGATAAATCTATTCCCATAAGAATATATGGCATTATCATTATAAATTCTTCAAATCCATTTTCAACATTACTTATATGAATAAGACCAAATATAAACCCACTAATAATTATAAAAAGATAACCATTAGATATAATATTTCTAAAAGTTTTTCTAAAAGTAATTTCTTCTATAAAAGGAGCAAATATAACTGAAGAAAAACACATATATAATGGCATAATTTTAATTGTTTCTCGAACATTAATTTCATTTTGAGATAATGTATTGCCTGTTATCTTAGATGCTATGATATTTGATCCTATCATAAGTAATAATCCAATCATATATGTTGGTATATACTTAATAACAGTTTTTAATCTTATTTCCTTTATATCTTTTTTAAGTTCATCTTTATAAATAAATGTAATAAATATTATATAAATTAATCCCATAATAATTAAATATATACTTCTATATAAGACATTATATATTCTTAAATGAAATATATATAGTACTAAAGATGGTATAAGTGTATATATAAAATAAAATATAAATACAGATAAATTTAATATTAATTTCTTTTTATTTTCCATAACTATCTTCCTTACTATATTAATTATACCAAAAAATTTAAATAATTGATTGAAAAATAATATTTTTGTGTTATACTATAGTTGTTAGTTATTTACAGCGAAGAGTGAGGGAATACCTCACTCTTTAATAATAATGGAGGAAATATGGAAGAAAAAATACGTAAACTAATCGAAGAACCTTTAAAGAAAGAAAAGATAAGTGTAGCAGATATCTACTTTGAAGAAGAGTATGGAGTAGAAAATTTATATATACTTATTGATAAAAAACCATATGTAGATTTAGATACATGTGTACTTGCAACTAATATAATTAATCCTATATTAGATGAAGAAGATCTAATAGAAGAAAGTTATGTACTTAATGTTTGTTCGAAGGGAGAAGATGAATAAAATGGATAATAAAGAATTTTTAAGAGCAGCTAAAGAACTTGCTGAAGTAAGAGGAATAACATTAGATGAAATATTCGAAGATATAGAAACTGCATTAAATGCAGCTTATAAAAGAAATTATGGTGCAACTAATTCAAAAGTAATTGTTGATAAAGATACAGGAAATATAAAAGTTGTTTCATATAAAGTAATAGTAGATGAAATTAATATGGAAGATGAAGAAGATGCTCAAGTATTACTTGAAGAACTTGATAATCCAGAAGATTTCAAAGTAGGAGATGTAATTGAAGAAGAAGTAACTCCTAAAGATTTTGGAAGAGTAGCAGCTTCAACTTGTAAACAAGTATTTACTCAAAAAATAAGAGAGGCTGAAAGAGCAAGTATAATGGAAGAATTCGATGGTAAAGAAGGAGAATTATTAGTTGGTAATTTATCTAGAGAAGATAAACAAAACTATTATGTTGATTTAGGAAGAGCACATGGTATTTTACCAAAATCAGAAATAATACCAGGTGAAGAATTAACAATGGGTTCAAATATAAAAGTTTATGTTGTAAAAATAGAATTAGGTCAAAAAGGTGGCCCAGTTATACTTCTTTCAAGAAGTCATTATGGATTTGTAAAAAGACTATTAGAACTTGAAATACCAGAATTAAATGATGGTACTATTATGCTATATTCAGTAGCAAGAGATGCAGGTTCTAGAAGTAAAATAGCAGTTTATTCAGAAAATGAAAAAGTAGATGCTGTAGGTGCTTGTATTGGAGAAAAAGGAATAAGAATAAATAATATTTCTAAAGAATTAAATGGAGAAAAAATAGATGTAGTTGAATATGATAGAGATTTAAGACAATTCATTAAAAATGCATTATCTCCTGCTAAAGATGTAGAAGTATATTTATTAGATGATAAAAATTCTAAAGCACTTGCTATTGCAGAAGGAGATAATTTATCACTTGCAATTGGTAAGAAAGGACAAAATGTTAAATTAGCAGCTAGACTTACAAAATGTAAGATAGATGTTAAAACAGCAGCTCAAGCACAAGAAGAAGGAATAAATATATATAAATATTACGAAGCTTAAGGAGGAATAATATGAAACAAAGAAAAGTACCCTTAAGAACCTGTGTAGTAACAAAAGAAAAATTTGAAAAAAAAGATTTAATAAGAATAGTAAAAAATAATGAAGGAAAAGTATTTGTTGATGAAACAGGTAAGGCAAATGGAAGAGGAGCATATATTAAAAAGGATATAGATGTATTAAATAAAGCTAAAACTTCTAAAATATTAGATAGAATGTTAGAAGTAACTATTCCTGATGAAATATATGAAGAACTTATGAATATAATTAATAGATAGAAAGAGGTGATTCTTATGATGAGTGTAATAGAATATGCACAAGACATAAATATGGATGTAGAAGTAGTATTAAAGAAAGCTAAAGAATTAGGTTATGCACAAAATAAGGAAGATATACTTTCTGAAGATGCAATTATAGATTTAGATAATGTACTAGTAATGAATCCAGAAAATGAAGAAGAAACAACTTATCTAGAAGAAATGACTGAAGAAAAAGATTATGATTTAGATGAAGAATTAGAAGATAAAGCAGAAGAACTTGCAAGCGCATCATATCTAAAATTTGATGATACAGTTAAAAAACAAAAATTAAAAAAGAAAAGTGAAGTTTCTAAAGAAGATATTAATGCAAAAAGAAAACAAATGTATAAGAATAAAGAAAAATTAACTCAAAATGAAGCTTCAACTGATGAAAATGTAATTCTTTATAAAGAAGGAATGACAGTATCAGATTTAGCTAAAGAATTAGATGTTAATCCTACAGAAGTAATAAAAAAATTAATGAACTTAGGTATAATGGCTAGTTTAAATAATTCACTTTCTTATGATGATGTAGAAATGATAGTAATAGATTATGATAAAACACTAAAAAGTTTTGAATCACAAGATGTTACTAACTTTGAAAAATTAGAAATAACAGATGATGAAAAAGATCTAGAACCAAGACCAGCAGTAGTAACAATAATGGGACATGTTGACCATGGTAAAACAAGTTTACTTGATTACATAAGACATTCACATGTAACAGAAGGTGAATTTGGTGGTATAACTCAACATATAGGTGCTTATCAAATAGATAATAATGGTAAGAAGATAACATTTATAGATACTCCAGGACATGCTGCATTTACTGAAATGAGAGCAAGAGGAGCATCTGTTACAGATATAGTTATTATTATAGTAGCAGCAGATGATGGTGTAATGCCACAAACAGAAGAAGCAATAGACCATGCTAAAGCAGCAGGTGTACCAATATTAGTTGCAATTAATAAAATAGATAAACCAGGTGCAGATCCAGAAAAAGTTAAAAATGAAATGGCTGCAAGAGGTCTTACTCCTGATGAATGGGGTGGAGATATAATCTATACTAATATCTCATGTAAAACAGGAGAAGGAATTGATAAATTACTTGAAAATATTCAATTAATATCTGAAATGGAAGAATTAAAAGCAAATCCTAATAGATATGCACTTGGAACTGTAATAGAATCTAAACTTGATAAAAATGTTGGTTCTACAGTAACACTTCTTGTACAAAATGGAACACTTAGACTTGGAGATCCTATAGTAGTAGGTACAACTTATGGTAAGGTAAGAACACTTAAAAATGATTTAGGAAAAGAAGTAGTAGAAGCAGGTCCTTCTACACCAGTTGAAATAACTGGTTTATCAGAAGTTCCATCTTCAGGAGATAGATTCATGGCATTTGAAACTGAAAAAGAAGCTAAATCTATCGCAGAAAATAGGGCACTTCAAGCTAAATTAAAGAAAGATAAGAATACTAAAGCAGTTACTTTAGATGATTTATTTGATAAAATACAATCTGGTATTAAAGAAATAAATGTAGTACTTAAAACAGATGTTAAAGGTACTGAAGAAGCTGTTAAAAATGCACTTTCTAAAATACAAGTAGAGGATGTAAGAGTAAATGTAATAAGAAGTGGAGTAGGAACTATTACTGAATCTGATATAGTACTTGCTAATGCATCAGATGCAATAATAATTGGATTTAATGTAAGACCATCTGCAAAAACTTTAGAAGTAGCTAAAGAATATAATGTAGATATAAGACTTCATAATATTATTTATAAATTAGTAGAAGAAATGGAAGATGCTATGAAAGGTATGCTTGATCCTGAATATGAAGAAAAAGTACTTGGACAAGCAGAAGTTAGAAAATTATTTAAATTCTCTAAAGTTGGTACTATCGCAGGTACTATGGTAACTGATGGAATAATTAAATCAAATGCTAAAGCTAGATTAATTAGGGATGGCGTAGTAGTATATGATGGAGAAATTAACTCAGTACAAAAAGAAAAAGACAGCGTAAAAGAAGTTAAAAAAGGTTTTGAATGCGGAATTACATTAGTTAATTTTGATGATATTAAAGAAAATGATGTAATTGAAGCATATGAAATGGTTGAAATAAAAAGATAATCATTTCTAGGGGGTAAAGTTATGGATTTAATAAAAGTTACGCTAGATGAGCATATAAGTTTATTAAAAGAACTTGGTTATATAGTAGATGGTACTTCAGAAGAAATACCAGAATACAGAAGAGTAAGTATTTTAAAAAAAGATAATATAATAGGTGATATAGCCTATGAAGAAAAAAATATGTTTTATCTATTTAGAGATAATAGAATAGTAGGTAATAGAGATCTATCTAAAATAAATTTTAATAAAAGAAAACAAAAAAATATACGAGGTATGATTCATCTAAGATTACATGATTTTAATTTAAAATTTAATGGATATAATCAACTTGTTTCCGATGAGAGAAATTATATATGTGTAACTGATAATAAAACATATATGATAACAAAAGTAGTAGGTGAAGATGGAATTGAAGTTAAAAGTTTATTAGAAGATGTTCCTGATGAAGAAATACTAGATTATATTAGAAGACCTAGTGAAAAAAGACTTACTTATTCATTAAATGAGGTGACTAAAAAATGAGTATAAAAACTGAAAGATTAGCACATGTACTTGCTAAAGAAATAAGTCAAATATTAATGTTAGAAGTAAAAGATGAAGACATTAAATTTGTAACAATAACACATGTAGATTTATCAAGCGATTTATCTTATGCAAAAGTATATTGTACAGTATTAGATGATAATAAAAGAGATAAATGTATTCATGACTTAAATGGAGCTAAAGGATTTATAAGATCAGAACTTATAAAAAGAAAAATAGAAATGAGAAAAATTCCAGAACTTTCATTTATTTTTGATGAGTCTATAGAGTATGGAAATAAAATAGAAAAAATTATAGAAAATATTCATAAAGAAGATTAAAAAATCTTCTTTTTTTTATTCATATCTATTTAATAATTTTAAATTTTAATATATAATGAAATTAAGAAGAATGGAAGTGAAGTATAATGGATATATTAAAGAATTTAGGTATATCATATAAAGCAAGTTATTTGGTTCAAGGAAATCAAATGGAAAGATGTAATACTTCAACTTCATTAAATGTAGAAAATACTGAGCTTCAAGTAAGAACTGATGGTAAAGATTTTAATATAAATAATATATTAAAATCATATAAAGGTAATATAGTACTTCACTTACCACCAGTAAATCCAGATTTATCTAATTTAGAATTAGTAAATGATGTTGTTAAGAAAATAAAAGATAGTAAAATAAAATTAGTAACAATAAATGCATCTAATTTAGCACTTAATTTATTTGAATGGTCTACATTAGAAGAACAAAAAAAATATTTCTTAAATATAGTTACTTCAGTTGCAACAATCGCTTCTAATAAAATAGAAGTAGCATTTGAAAATTTAAATCCAAAAGCAAATGAAGTTATGTTTGGAAGTAATATAAATCAAATGACAGATATAATTGTATATACAAGAAGACTATTAACAAAAGATTTTGGATTTACAGAAGAAGAAGCTGAAAAGTATGTAGGAATAACATTAGATGTTAATAACGTAAATACTGATGCTGAAAAAGATAATATACTTAATTGGTTTGAAGTGTTTAATGAATCAATAAAAGTAATTAAATTTCAAACAATAGAACAATTAAGAATGATATATGATATTTTAAAAGATAAAGAATATAACGGATATATATTTTATGAAACTAAATCAGACTTAGATGATATAAAAAATGAATATAGTGATTTAGAAACATATTTAATAGAAGAACTTAAGAAAAAAGGCGTAGAAATCAAACCTAAAAAAACTAAAAAAATAAAAAAAGATAATAAAGGTTTTTCAAATATAATGATTACAACAATGATAGTTTTAACCATAGTGATTGTAATATTAATGTTCATTGTAAAACTAAGATAAAATTTGACTATATAAGGGAAATATGGTATCATTAATTTGCTTCACGAAAAGACAAATGAGGTGAAAAAAGTGAATATATTTCGATTAATAAATGAGAAAGTAATCGCAGTATTTTTAGTATCAATGCTAACTGTAATTGCATTTTCAACTTATTTATCAAATGTAGATAAAGAAGACTTACAAAAAGCAGTAGCGTCTGTAAGTATGATTAAAGAAAATAAAGAAGAAGAAAAAGAAGAAGTATTAGACTTAATAGAAGATAAAGTTAAACTTGGTGGTTTAACAATAAGAAAGAAAACTTATGATGAAATGACATTTGCTGAAAAACAAGAAGCTTTATATGCAGGTACACTTGAAATGAAATATAGTGATTTATATACATATTCATCATCAAGACTTTCTAAAAACAAAGGAGCCATTTATTTTAATGGTCATAAAGAGACATATTATTCTCAAAGAGTACTTCCAGGTGTAGGATTAAGAATACCAGGAAGACACGTCGCAAATGACGGAACTGTAAGAGATGGAGATGGATATATATGTGTCGCAGCTAATCCATCATTTATGTCAAAAGGAACAATACTTATAACATCACTTGGACCTGCTAAAGTATATGATACAGGATGTTCTCATGGTATTATAGATATATACGTAAACTGGTAAAAATCCAATGTATATTGGATTTTTCTTAATAAAGGAGTAATTTATGATAAATAACAAAGTAATCACAGTATTTATAGTTTCTATGGTTACAATAATATCATTTTCATTATTTTTATCAAATATAGATAAAAATAAATTACAAGCATCTATAAATAATAAAAAAGAAGAACCAAAAGAAATATTAGATTTAGTACAAGATAGAACTAAAGATCAAGCTTTAACAAGAAGAGTAATAGTATATGATAATATGACAATGAGTGAACTTTCTGCTAAATTAAATAGATCAATGAAAGATACAATCGCAGGTAAAGGAGAATTACTCGCAAGTTACTCACTTGAAAAAGGAGTAGATCCTTATGTAGCACTTTCAATAATATTACTAGAATCAGGATGTAATAGTGGAAGATGTTCAGGATTAACTAGAAATTGTTATAATGTAGGAGGACAAAAAGGATCTCCTGGGTGTAACGGTGGTTCTTATAAAGCATTTAGTAATATAGATGAAGGAATAAAATCATTTGTAGATAATCTAGCAACTTATTATGCAAGAGGATTAAATACACCAGAAAAAATGAATTCAAGATATGCTGAGAGTCAAGTATGGGCTCAAAAAGTAAGAAGTTATATGTCTTCAATATCAAGAAAATAATGCCATTTGGCATTATTTTTTATGTTATAATATAAAAAAGGTGATATTATGGATGGAATATTAATAATAAATAAAAGAAAAGATATGACTTCTAGAGACGTAGTAAATATAGTATCTAAAAGGCTAAATACTAAGAAAGTAGGTCATACTGGAACACTTGATCCACTCGCAACAGGAGTATTAGTATTAGCCATAGGTAAAGCATTAAAGTTAGTAGAAGATATTACATCATTAAATAAAGAATATATCGCTGAAGTAAAATTAGGTATTAAAACAGATACATACGATATCACAGGTAATATATTAGAAGAAAGGAAAGAACATATAGATAAAGAAGAATTAATAAAAGTACTTAATTCATTTAAAGGAGAATATCATATGACAGTACCTATATATTCCGCAGTAAAAGTAAATGGTAAAAAGTTATATGAATATGCAAGAGAAGGAAAAGATGTAGAACTTCCTATAAAAGATGTATATATAAATGATATAGAACTATTAGATTTTAAAGAAGATACATTTACTTTTAAATGTAATGTTTCTAAAGGAACATATATAAGAAGTTTAATAAATGATATATGTGATAAATTAAATGTAATAGGAACTATGAGTAATTTAAAAAGAACAAAGCAAGGAAATATAAAAATAGAAGATTCTATAGATATAGATGATGAATATAATTTAATTCCAATGGAACAAATAATAGATATTCCAACTGTAGAAGTAGATGAATTTTTAAAAAATAAGATAAGTCATGGTCAAAAACTAGAAAATAGATATAATTCACCTAAAATAGCATTCATATATCAAGATAAATTAATAGCTATATACACAACAGACCCTAGTGATTCAAAAAAGGTAAAACCAAAGACAGTTTTTATATAAAACTGTCTTTTTTAATGGAATAATACATATAAAAAGCAAATAATCTATTAGGAGGATATTATGAATTATTACAATCAAATAAAAAATAAATTAATAGATGATCATATATATTCAAAAATAAAAGATTATTCAAAAGAAAGACATAAAGTTATAACATATTTTGAAATAGGTAAGTTACTTTTTGAAGCAGGTAAACATTATGGAGATAATATAATAGATGAATATTCTAAAAAATTAGTAATAGAAGTAGGTAAAAAATATAATAAAAGAACATTATTTAGAATGCGACAATTTTATAATATATTTAATAATCCAAAAGTGTCCACGATGTGGACACAATTAACATGGAGCCATTTAAGACTATTATTTAATTTAGAAATTAATCTTATTAATTATTATATCGAATCTACCATAAATAAGCATTTATCAGTTAGAGAATTAGAATTTAAAGTAAAATCAAAAGAATATGAAAGATTACCATTAGAAACAAAAAATAAATTAATTAATAATAACAATATTGAAATCAAAGATTTAGTATTAAATCCAATTGTTATAAGAAATAAGAATAATATAGATATAATTAATGAAAAAGTCTTACATCAATTAATTTTAGAAGATATACCATCATTTTTAAAAGAATTAGGTGAAGGATATTCTTTTATAGATAATGAAAGTAGGCGATACCTATAATTATATAGATTTACTTCTATACAATATAAAATTTAATTGTTATGTAGTAATAGAATTAAAAGTAACTAATTTAAAAAAAGAATATATAGGACAAATAGAAGTATATATGAATTTTATAGATAACAATATAAAAAATATATATCAAAATAAGACAATAGGAATAATAATATGTAAAAAAGATAATAAATATGTAATAGAATACTGTTCAGATAAGAGAATAATATCAAGGGAATACATGATAATATAACCTTTAGGTTATATTTTTTATACTTTTTTTCGACAATAATTGACAAAATATTTTTTTTATATATAATAAGTTGCACTAATTTAATTAACAGGGGTAATTTGTATGTATAAGTATGTAAAAAGAGGACTAGATTTAACAATCGCACTTATTATGTTATTAGTATTATTAATACCAATGATAATAATCGCAATATGCATTAAGTTAGAAGATAAAGGACCAGCTTTATTTAAACAAGAAAGAACAGGTAAAGATGGTAAAAACTTTAAACTAATGAAATTTAGATCTATGAAAGTTAATAATGATGTAAGAGATTTTTCTAAAGGAGATCAATATACTAAAGTAGGTAAATTTATAAGAAAGACTTCTTTAGATGAACTACCACAAATATTTAACATAATAAAAGGAGAAATGTCATTTATAGGACCAAGACCTTGGATACCAGAATATTTTGAATATATGAATGAAACTCAAAGAGGAAGAGTAAAAGTATTACCAGGTATGACAGGACTTGCTCAAGCAAGTGGTAGAAATGGAATATCTATATTTCAAAAAATAAGTTATGACTTACAATACGTTAAAAACTTTTCTTTCAAACAAGATATATATATAGTTTTTAAAACAATATATGTTGTTTTAAAGAAAGAAAGCGTAGATATTGGTAAATTAGGAATAAAAAGTGAAATTGAAGATCTAAAAACTCAAGAAAAATTAGCATAATAAAAAGAATAAAGGGGTAAAACAAAAATAAAATAAACAACTAAGACTGCCTAATAAGCAGTTTTTGTCATGTAAGGGGGATACATATGACAGATTTAGTAAGTATAGTAGTACCAGTATATAATGCTGAAAGATTCTTAGATGAAACTATTAATACAGTACTTAATCAAACTTATACAAATTGGGAATTGATACTAGTTAATGATTGCTCAACTGATAATAGTGTTAATGTAATAAAAAAATATAAAGATAAAAGAATAAAATTAATAAATAATAAAACAAATTCAAAAGCAGCAATATCTAGAAATAATGGTATTACAAAAGCTAAAGGTAGATATATATGTTTTTTAGATGCAGATGATCTATGGGATAAAGATAAGTTAGAAAAACAAGTAAAATTTATGAATGAAAAAGATTGTGCTTTTTCTTATCATTCATATGAATTCGCAAATGAATATTGCATTCCAACAGGAAAAAAAGTAATTGCAAAAGAAATACTAAAATATAAAGAAGTATTAAAAAATAATATTATATCAACAATTACAGTAATGTTTGATATGGATAAGTTATCTAAAGAAGATATATATATGCCAAATATAATTATGTTGAAGATACAGCAACATGGTGGAGAATATTAAGAAAAGGCTATGTTGCATATGGTATCCCAGAAGTATTTTCATATTATAGAAGAATACCAAATTCAAATTCATCAAATAAATTAAGAACTCAAAAATCATTATGGTATCTATATAGAGAAGAAGAAAAATTAAATGTATTAAAATCATTACATTATTTATTTTGGAAAAATGTACATGCAGTATTAAGGAGAATTTAGGGGGATAATATATGAAGAAATTATTAGTTTCAATAATTGTGCCTATATTTAATTGTGAAAAATATTTGTGTAAGTGCCTTGATTCTATATTAAACCAACAATATAAAAACATAGAAATATTGTTAATAGATGATGGATCTACAGATTCGAGTGGACAAATATGTGATCAGTATTGTAAAAGAGATACTAGAGTGAAAGTAATTCATAAAAGTAATGGAGGTGTTTCTTCCGCAAGAAATATAGGTATTAAAAATTCAAAAGGTAAATATATATGTTTTGTAGATAGTGATGACTTTTTAGATAAAAAATATATACAATATATGGTTGAAAATATTATGAATACAAATTCATATATGTCTGTAGTAAAAAGTAATAAAATAAGTGATATAAATAGCATAAAAGAATATAGTGGGCAAAATAAAATAAGAATATTAAACCAAGATGAAGCGTTGAATGGTTTAGTAAATGGAAAAGATTTTCTATCATCTTGTTGTAATAAGATGTATAATAAGCAAAATTTAAAGAATATAACATTTCAGAATGTTGCAGTTGGAGAAGACTTATATTTTAATTATGAAGTTATTAAAAACAATATTGGTAATATAGTTTTTTCTAATGCAAAATTATATAATTACTATATAGGAAGTACATCAAGTATAATGCATAATCATTTTAATATTAAAAATACTGATATTTTAAATCAATATGATAAATTATTGTATGAAACAAATAATTTATATCCAAAATTTAATAAAAATATTAAAATGTCATATGTATTTATATCCATTAAACTTCTTATTAAAATGATTTCAAGTAATTATTTCAATGAAGAAATATATGATAAATGTAAAAGGACAATATTTGAATATAAAAATATTGTATTGAAAAGTAAATATAATATTTTTAAAAAGATATTTTTAATACATTTCATATTAATGTATAAAAGTTATACAAATTCATATAACAAAAACAATTTATTTAAAAAAATTTGTTGCTTTTTAAATAGGAGGTTGGGATAATGATAAAAATAAAAACAGCTAATATATATTTAATTATGTTACTATTAACTATACTTCCTTATAATACAAATATATTATTCTTTAATAATTATTCAATTCACCCAGATATATTAATAAATTGTGTGCGTGCATTTTTAATAATTTATGTTTTATCATATGTAAAAAATATTAATTTGACTCATTCAGAGAAAAAAACTATAAAAAATATATCAATTTATTTCATTTTTATATTAATTATCAATGTAATTTCGACAAGTATCAACGGAAATTTAAATTTAATTACATTATTAAGACGAAGTTTTTCAATTGGTTATATGTATATTTTTTATGTATATTTTATCTATAACTTTAAAAATATAAAAAGTTTTTTTAAAATTTTTATATTAGTAGTTTCATTTTTATTAATACTCAGTTATTTTGTTTATATATTTTTTCCATCAATAGGAGTATTATATGAGGGATGGGATTCATATGCTTTTTTAGGAGTAGCAAATAATAGGAATTCTTTGTTTGAGTTACTTTTTCCTTTGATAGTTTCAATTTATTATTTATACTATGAAAAATTGAAATTAAAAAACATATTTATAATTTTGTTTGTAATATTGGCAATATTCTTAACTAAGAGTATTACAAGTATTTTTACAATGTGTATTTTTTTTGTATTGCTATTAATTAATAGAATCATTAAAAATAATCGTAATATAGCAAAAAATGCATTGATAGTATGTTTAATTATTTGGATACTATATTTTATAGTCGTATTATTTAATGTTGACATTGGATTGATTTCGTCTGTATTTGCAAATAAATCAACAACATTTTCTGGAAGAACATTAATTTGGCAAAAAGCGATTAATTTTATTAAAGAAAAGCCTATAATTGGATATGGATATGATAATGAAATTATTGGTAATTCTAAAAACTATATGCAATTATATAATTTGTCTTTTCCAAATGATACGCACAATGGTGTTTTATATTTATTGTTGTCTTCTGGGATTATTGGGTTTGTTACATATATGTTTTTATTTGTCAAAAGTCTTAAATGTGGGTTAAATATAATTTCATTAGATAAGAAATATTTCTATTTGTTTGCATATTTAATATCCAATTTAATTAGAGGAATAACAGAATCATGTTTTCACTATACACATATGTTTGTTTTTATTATTTATATAATTTTTACAATAAAATATTACGATTTTGTTAAAAAGGAGGATTTGATATGAAGAAAATAAGTATAAAAGAGCAGCAATTACTTTTAATTGAAATGCTAGATTATATCACTAAAATATGTGATAAAAATAATATTAACTATTCTTTAATTGGGGGTTCATTAATTGGGGCAATACGACATAAGGGAATGATTCCATGGGATGATGATATAGATATAATATTAATGCCTAATGAATATGAAAAGTTAATTGATATATTGAAGAAAAAAAATGATAAATATTATTTACTTGAATCAAATAATCAAGATTATTCATATCCCTTTTCAAAATTGATAGATAGAAGAACTTTTTTAATTGAAGAAGGTCAAGAAGTAATTGAAAATTATGGAGTATATTTAGATATATTTAAATATAAATATGTTTCTAATAATAAAATAATTCGTTATATACAATATAAAACCATTGTATTAGTAAAAATGCTTATAGGAAGTAGTGCACAAAATAGAGATAAAATAAAAAAGGAAAAAAATATAATTAAAAGATTAAGAAATTTTATTGCTCATATAATAGGCAATAACAATTTAATCAAAATATATGAAAATATGTATAGGAATAATATCAAAAAAACAAATTATATATTATCTAATTGGCCAGCATATGGTTTCAAGAAAGAAATTCAACTTACTGATAATATGAAATTATATAAAAAAGTAAAATTTGAAAATATAGAATCAATGATTTCGTCTAATTATGATGAAATACTAAAAACTACATTTGGAGATTATATGAAGCTTCCACCTAAAGAAAAACGAAAAAGTCATCATAAAATGAAAGTTTACTGGAGAGATAAAGATGAAAAAATTGAAAAATAAAGAGACGTTATTAAATGTAATATTTAGTTTAATTTTACAAATATGTAATATTGTTAGTACATTTATAATTCCAAAGATAATACTCTTATATTTTGGTTCTAATGTAAATGGTTTAATATCTTCTTTAGCTCAATTTTTAAGTTATATAGGACTTGTTGAAGGTGGTGTAACTGGTGTTATAACTGCAAGCCTTTATAAACCGTTGGTTAATAGAGATAATGAAAAAATAAGTTCTATATTAAATACAGCTAATAAATTTTATAAGAAAATTGGAGTAATATTCATAGTTTATTCAGTATTATTAGGGATATTATATCCTATATTTATGAATACTAAATTTTCATTTATATATGTATTTAGTTTAACACTAATATTATCATTAAATTTATTAATTCAATATATGTATTCATTAACATTAAAGACTTTATTAAATGCAGATAAAAAAGTTTATATTGTTTCAATAGCACAAATAGTAATGATAATATTGAATTTAATTTTAGTAATTATATGTGTGAAAATATATCCAAATATCCATGTATTAAAATTAATTAGTGGAACATTATTTTTATTACAACCTTTTGTTTATTCAAGATATATAAAGAAAAATTATAAATTAAATAAACAAGCAAAAATAGATAATGAATTATTAAAAAATAGATGGAATGGATTTGCTATAAATATAGCTGCATTCATTCATTTCAGTACAGATATAACAATATTAACAATTTTTACTGATTTAGCAACAGTATCTATATATAGTGTATATGCATTAGTTACAACAGGATTAAGAACAATCATTAATTCTATTGCTAATGGTATAAATCCTACTATTGGACATGCACTAGCTAAGGGTGATGAAAAAGTAATTGTTGATAAAATTAATATATATGAATATATAACAGACTTGTTAGTTTTCTTTAGCTTTTCAATAGCAGGGTTATTAATAACTCCATTTGTTATGTTATATACAAAAGGAATAACTGATGCTAATTATTATCAACCAATTTTTGGTGTTTTATTACTAATATCTGAGGCAATATATTTGCTAAAATTACCACATTTAAATTTAGCATATGCTGCAAATAAATTTAAAGAAATTACAAAACCAGCATTTATAGAAGCATTACTAAATATTGTAATTTCAATATTATTGGTAAATAAATATGGACTTATAGGTATAGCAATAGGTACTATAGTTGGTATGTTATATAGAATGATATTCCATGTATATTTTACAAAATCAATAATAAAATCATACTCATCATGGAGTTTTTATTCAAAATTGTTAATATTTGGTATAAGCACATTTATAGGAATATTAATATGTATATTATTAATACCAAATGTAGAATATACAATATTAAATTGGGGAATACATTTAATAATATATTCTATAATTATGCTAATTATTTATTTTATAATAAGTTTAATTTTTTATAAAAAAGAACTTAGTTTTTTCAAAAAATATATAAAAAAATAATTTAATAGGGGGTTAATTTATGAATTATGCAATATTATTAGCTGGTGGTAAAGGAACCAGAATGGGTAACGTAGGAGTTCCTAAACAATTTTTAATGATTAATAATAAACCAATAATAATATATACATTGGAAAAATTATTAAGTATAAAACAAATTGATAAAGTAATAATTGTTTGTAACGAAGGATATTGTGCTTATATGACCGATTTATTAACTGATTACAATTTAAGTAAAAATGTTTATATAACTGTAGGTGGTACTAATAGATTAGAATCAACTTTAAATGGGATTGAATATATAGATAAAAATTTTGGTGTAAATGAAAATGATATATTCATTGCTCATGATGCAGTGAGACCATTTACAGAAGATAGAATTTTTGAGGAAAATATAAAATATGCTAAAGAATATAATGCAGCGACTACAGTATTTGATCTTATAGAAACAATATCAGAAGTTAATGAAGAGGGAATGATATATAAATTATATCCAAGAAAAAATTTATATACAGGACAATCACCACAAACATTTAATATTAAATATTTTTTAGAAATGACTGAGAATATACCGAAAGATAAATATGACGTATTTACTGATTTGGCAGAAAATATAACATATAATGGCGGTTTGGTATATCCAGTAAAAGGTGATAAAAATAATATAAAAATAACAACACCAAAAGATTTATATCTTGCAGAAGAATTTATTAATACTAAATAAAGGAGTAATATTATGGAATTATATCATTTACATTTAAAAGGTAATCATGATAAGCAATATAAGGAAGGTAGTACATTAATCATAAATGACAATAATTTTAATAATAGATTGTATGATAGAGTTATGAATACAGGTTATTTTGTTAAAACTAGTGATTATCCAAGGATAACAATTATTGCTAATGCATTAAATGAGCAATTAGGATTCGCACCATTAGGAGAATATGTTAATTTAGGTGAAATTATACCTATATCTTTAAGTTATGGTACTGCTACTGATAATAAAAAAATATTGATGGAAGCAAGTCAAATGTTACATAATGCTGCTATTAATAAAAGAGAATTATCAGTTGAAGAATATAGAAAGAATTACGAACCTACAAAACCATCAAGATTACATTCGTTATATGCATGTGATGAATCTGGTGTAGAATATTGGCTTAGATGTTTATTAGATGGTGATATTGATATTTATAGAATAGAACCTGAAAATGAACCATTTCAAACAAATGAACAATTATTACCTGATGAAACTACAACATATATAGATTCATATAATGCTGCTAAAAGATATTTTAATCCAAGAAGTAGAGATCTTAATAGAGTATCGGATGAATATTTAGTTCAAGGAAGAGTAAAAATACTTGAAAAAGTAGATGAAATAAGAAAATAATAAAAATAAATGAATAAGAATTAATAAATTCTTATTTTTTTGTGGTATAATTGACTCATATAAAACTAGATGGGAGTTTTGGTATGAAAATAGCAGTAGCAGGAACAGGTTATGTAGGACTATCACTTGCAACTTTACTTAGTCAAAATAATGAAGTAGTTGCGCTTGATGTAATACCTGAAAAAGTAGAAATGATTAATAAGAGAATTAGTCCTATTAAAGATGAAAAGATAGAAGAATATTTTAGAGATAAAGATCTTAATTTAAAGGCTACTTTAGATTATAAGGAAGCTTTTGAAGGTGCTGATTATGTAATAATTAGTACACCTACTAATTATGATGATGAATTAAACTTTTTTGATACTTCTTCTGTAGAAGATATAATTAAAAAAGTTAAATCTATGAATATAGATACTACTATGGTAGTTAAATCTACTATACCAGTTGGATTTATTGAAAATATGAAGAAGAAATATGATATTGATAATATTATGTTTTCTCCAGAATTTTTAAGAGAAGGTAAGGCTTTAGAAGATAATTTATATCCTTCTAGAATAATAGTTGGTGAAAAATCTGAAAGAGCTAGAGTATTTGCTAATTTATTAAAAGATGCATCCTTAAAAGATGATGTTGAAATTAGATATATGAATTCTACAGAAGCAGAAGCTGTTAAATTATTTGCGAATACTTATTTAGCACTTAGAGTATCATATTTTAATGAACTTGATACTTATGCTGAAATAAAAGGATTAAATACACAAGATATAATAGAAGGTGTATGTTTAGATCCTAGAATTGGCATGTTTTATAATAATCCATCTTTTGGATATGGTGGATACTGTTTACCAAAAGATACTAAACAATTACGTGCTAATTACAAAGATGTACCTCAAAATTTAATAGAAGCTATAGTTGAATCAAATGAAACAAGAAAAGATCATATAGCAGATATGATAATTAAAAAAGGTGCTAAAGTAGTAGGTGTATATAGATTAACTATGAAGACAAATTCAGATAACTTTAGAGCAAGTGCCATTCAAGGAGTAATTGAAAGATTAAGAGGAAAAGGACTTGATGTAATAATATATGAACCAACATTAAATGCTGAAAAATTTAATGGTTGTGAAGTAGTTAAAGATTTTGAAGAATTCGATGATAGAAGTGATGTTGTAGTAGTTAATAGAAACGATGAACAAGTATTAAAACTAAAATCGGATATATATACAAGAGATTTATTTACTAGAGATTAAAAACAAGAATTTTATTCTTGTTTTTTTATGCTATAATAACTTGTAGAGGGTGGTTTTATGCAAAGTATAATCAAATTATTAACTAATAACGTAATATCAATATGGGTAGCGCCTATAATAACAACTGTAATAGGATCTATTATATATGGAATTATAAAATTTCAATCTAAAAGAGATAGTAAGTTAATAAAGGAAGCAAATGATAGATATTTAAATTGTATTAGACAATATATAATTCAAGGTATAAAAATAAAACATAGTGTAATAAGAGATATAAGAAGTGTTATTATTAAAGAGTCAGGATTAAAAGAAAAATTTATTTATGATGAAGTATCTCTTAGAGATAAATTAATATCTGATATAAGTGAAGATAAATATATAAATGAAAAAGAAAAAGTTAAATTAATTAATTTAACTTATGATAGTTTTAAATCATATGATAAAGTAATAATTAAAGAAGAAAGTTCTAATACTATAATTGATATGATATTAGCAATAGTTTTAATAATATTAACTATATGTTTAGGTGTTACTATAACATTCTTAGGTCAAGATAGATTTATAATGATTGATTTTCATGCAAGTATAATTATATTTATATTGATTGTATTAATGGTTATTTCAGTAATATTAGTATTAAATAAAAATAGTGCTAAAGAAAAATTTATTTCATTTTTCTTTGATGAAATAGAAGAAGATAAAGATAAAAAATAATATGTTAAATATTATTTTTTTATTGACTACTATAACCTAACAGGTTATAATATACAAAAAGGAGAAAAGTATGATCATCAATGAAACTACAAAATATAAAAAAACTTATAAAAAATATTTATTAGATAAGCACTTATATAATGAAATTAACAGACTTGAAAATATAAAAAATATTATATTATCAAGTGAAAATTTGCACAAATTATTATTAAGTGAATATAAAGTAATATATCATATAGAAAAGAAAAAGGGAGATTTAAAAGAATATTATACAGCGAGATTAAATGGTAAGATAAGATTGATAATGAAGCCAGTTGGAAGTTATCCATATAAAGAAATAGAAATTGATGAGATTATATTTGAAGAAATAGATAATAGTCATTATAAGGAGGGATAGATATGTTTGGATTTGGTAATATGCTGAAAGATTATTTAGATTATTATAAAATATCACAGACAGAATTTGCTGATAGATTAAATATTAGTCAAAAACATATGAATGAAATAATTAATGGTAAAACGAATATATCTAATGATCTTATACTTGCAATTAGTTTACTTACAAACATTGATGCTAATTTAATTTATTATGTTGAAAATAAAAAAAGGGTAAATGATTACTTAAAAAATAAATTTAAAAGTGATAAAGAACTAAAAGAATATTTAAATGGATTTTCTTTAAAAGAAATGAACGAAAAAAAATGGTTGAAATTAAAAGATAAAAATTCATTAGTTCAAAATTATATAGATTTAATTGAATATATGAATGTAAAAGACATAGACACACTAAATTCTTATTTAGAAAAGAGATTTTTATTTAAAAAGAATGATAATGCAAATAATACAAAGATATATTTATGGATTAGGCATTGTGATATTATGACAAGTAATATTGAAATAGATGAATATAATCCAAATAAATTAAGTTTATTATTTGAAGAATTAAAGAATGAACAAAATAAAAAATTTAATAAAAAAAATTTAATAGATTTATTTAAAAAATATGGAATTATATTATATATAGAAGATGCTCTAAAAGGAAGTAAAGTAAGGGGATGCATTAGAGTTAAAATTAACACACCAGTAATATATATGACAACATACTATAAAGAAAAATCTTCATTTTATTTTACCTTATATCACGAATTAATTCATTTAAAGAAGGATTATAATAAATTAAAAAATAAAACTATTATAGAAGATGATAATTCTGAGAATGATATAGATTCATTAGCACTTTCTGAGATGATACCTGAAGATGTATATGAAGAGATTATTAATAATTATGAAAATAGAGAAATAATTGCAAAAAGGAACAATATACCATTATGTTTTTTATATAGTAGACTTGCTAAAGAAAATAAAATAGGGTATAAGTCAAAAGAGTATATAAACAATAGGGAAAAAATTGATTAAGAAGAGTTAAAACTCTTCTTTTTTAGTGGAATTTTCATTTATATGTAGAATATTATATATGAAAATATTTTTGAAACAATAAAACATATAGATTATGAGGATTATGTATCAATAACAGATATGTTAAAATCAAAAGATGGAAATTTTTTGTTACTGATTGGTTAAGAAATAGAAATACTATTGAATTTTTAGGTATATGGTAAGAATTACATAATCCAATTTTAATTATGGCGGATTCGCCATAATTAAAAGTCAATCAGGTTTAAATAGCTATAAATTAAGCGTCAAAGAGTGGGTAGAAAAAATGGATGCTATTGGAATTACTGCCAAACAGTGGAGAGAAGATCATCCTAGTTTAGATGGAAATATTAGAGATTATGCATCTATAAATGAATTAATATGTTTAGCAAATTTAGAAAATTTAAATTCAGTATTTATTAATGATGAACTTAATCAATCAATGCGATTAGAAAGATTAAATAAAATAGCAATATCCCAAATGAAAATATTAAATGAAAGTGATAAAGATAACAAAAATGCCTTAAAATAGGCATTTTTTACTTAAAAAATTTGCTTTTTTCTAAAAAATATGTATAATATGTATGCATTTTAAAGATCAGGGGGAAATTCTGTGAAAAATATAGTGTTAAATATATTAAAATACTTATTTTTAATATTATTTACTATATCTTCAGCTAGTGTGATTTACTATGTAAATAAATTAAATATATTAAAAACGAGTTATTTTATTTTGTTATTTATAATTATATTATTAATATGGTTATTACTTTCATTAAAAGTACTTAGTAAAAAAGCTAAAAATATAACTAAAATAGTATTTATATTTATTATGATTATATTATCCTGTGGATATTTCTTTGGTACTAAGTATATAAAAAGTACAGTTAATTTTGTTAAGAATATGACTGAAAGTGAATATTCTACAATTACATATTCAGTACTTTCTAAAAATTATAATGAATTAAATGAGTTAAATGATAAGAATATCGGATTTTTATCAAGTGATCAATATTTATCTAAAGTAAATAATAAATTAGGTAAAAAAATTAATTATAATGAGAAAGATTATGAAGATATTACTACTTTAATAACTAATAATGAAGTAGATGCTTTAGTACTTGATAAATCATTTATAGAAGTATTAAAAGAAAATAATGTATCTTATATAAATGAATCTAAAGAAATATATACTTTTACTATAAAAATAAAAAAAGATTCTAAAAAAAGTGCAGATTTAAATGATAAACCATTTGTATTATATATAAGTGGTAGTGATTCTAGAATATCAGTACATGATACTAAAGCTAGAAGTGATGTTAATATAGTTGTGGTAGTAAATCCACAAACTAATAAAATATTACTTGTAAATATACCAAGAGATTATCATGTACAACTTCATGGTACTACAGGTAAAAAAGATAAATTAACTCATGCTGGATTATATGGAATCGAAATGAGTAAAAATACTATATCAGATCTACTTGAAGTAGATATAGATTATTCAGTAAAGGTTAGTTTTGATACTGTTGTTAATGTAGTAGATGCGATTGATGGAATAGATATAAATTCTGATTCTACATTAAGACTTAATACAGGAAAAGAAAGAACAAGAAAAACTTGTTATATAAAACAAGGAATGAATCATCTTGATGGAGAATGTGCTCTTAGATATGCAAGAGAAAGAAAATCTTACATAGGTCAAGATAGACATAGAGGAAGAAATCAACAACAAATAATAACAGCAATTATAAATAAAATGAAAGATCCTAAATATTTAGTTAGATATAATAAGATATTAGATGCTGCAAATGATACATTTGAAACAGAATTATCTTATGAACAAATAACTAATTTAATAAAATACCAATTAACTAATTTAAAAGATTGGAAAACAGAATCTATAAGTTTAGAAGGTGGAGATTTGACTACTGAAACTTATAGTTTACCAGGAATGCAATTATATGTTATGGTACCAGATGAAAAATCAGTTCAAATAGCTAAAGATAAAATCAAGGAATATCTAAAATAGGAGGGGCTAATATGGAAGAAATTAATATAAAAGAATTTTTAGAATATGTAAAAGAAAGACTAGTTATAGTAATATTAAGTGTTATGCTAGTATTATTACTAGTTATAGGATACGATTGCTTTATAAAAGTACCTAAATATAGTACTTATACAACAATCGCACTTGTAAAAGAAGGAACAGAAGTAACACAAAATGATTTGATGGTTAATAAGAACTTAGTTGATTCATATAGTGTACTTGTTAAAAGTAAAAAAGTACTTGGAAAAGTAATAGATGATTTAAGTTTAGAATATTCTATAGAACAACTTGCTAAAGAAATATCAGTAACAGCAGTTAATGATACAGAATATATAAAAATAACTGTAGAAGATCCACAAGCAAGAAAAGCATATGATATTACTAAATCAATATCTAAAGTATTCTCAAAAGAAGTACAAGATATTTATAATATGAATAATGTAAGTATAGTAGATGAACCAGAAGTAACAACTGAAGTATCTAATAACACTTTAAAAAGAGATTTAGTACTTGGTTTTGCAGGAGGACTATTTATAACAGTTGGAATATTATTTGTATTATATTACTTCGATGATACTATTAAAAATAGTGATAATATTGAAGAAGAACTTGGACTTCCAGTAGTAGCAAAAGTATTCAAAAGTAGAATTGAAAATGTTAAAAAAGGAAAGAAACCTACTGAATTAATATTAAGTAAATATCCAAAATCAGTAGTATCAGAAAGTGTTAAAACTTTAAGAACTAATTTACAATTTTCTTCAGTAGAAAAAACACTTAGAACTTTATTAATAACAAGTTCAATACCAGGTGAAGGTAAGAGTTTTATAAGTTCTAACTTAGCTATTAGTTTTGCTCAAGCAGGTAAAAGAGTATTATTAATAGATTCTGATATGAGAAAAGGAAGACTTCATAGAATATTTAAATTAAATAATACTAATGGATATTCAGATTTATTACTTGATAAAGTAGAAAACTTTCCAAATTATATTAAGAAAACAAATGTTAATGGAGTTAGTGTAATAACAAGAGGAACTATTCCACCAAATCCTAGTGAACTTTTAAATTCAACTAAAAATAAAGAATTAATAAGAGAATTAAAAAGACACTATGACAAAATTATATTTGATGGTGTTCCTTGTTCAGGACTTCCTGATTCTATGATAATGTCTACATTAGTAGATAAAGTAGTTATAGTAACATCTAACAAATATACACCAAAAACTGAATTTATGAATACTAAAAATTCACTTGAAAAAGTAGGCGCACCAATCGCAGGTGTAATTGTAAATAAAATAGATTCAACTAAAGGAGCATACGGAAAATATTACTATTATTATGGAGATAAAAAATAATGATAGATGTACACTCTCATTTAGTATTTGGTGTAGATGATGGGTCTAAAACTATTGAAGAATCAGTAGAAATATTAAAAGGATTATATGAAATGGGTGTAACTGATACAATAATCACACCACATTATATAAATGAAACAATATATATAAGTCCTAAATTAGAGAATTTAAAAAAAATAGTTAAAATAAAAGAAGAATTATTAAAACAAAATATTAATGTTAATTTATATTTAGGTAATGAAGTATATATTGATAAAGATATATCAAAATGTGTAAAAGAAAATAAAATATGCACATTAAATAATACTGAATATATATTAATAGAACTTCCTATGAGTGGAATATACCCTGATTATTTAGATATATTTTTAGGATTAATAAATGAAGGATTTAAAGTAGTACTTGCGCATCCTGAAAGATATACTGCTTTTCAAAAAGATTTTAATAAAATATATGAATTAAGCGAAATAGGTGTATTATTTCAATGTAATTTAGGTAGTATATTAGGTGAATATGGTAAAGAAGCTACTAAGGTAATTAAAAGATTATTAAAAGAAAAATTAGTATATATGATAGGTACAGATATACATCATCCAAAGAAGAAATATGATATGCTAAAAAAAGCAACAAAAAAATATAAAAAGTATTTAAATGATGAAGAGATAGAAGATATATTAAAAAATAATGCTAAAAAAATATTAAATTAGCATTATTTTTTTTATTTTATTTGTAAAATTCAATAAAAATTATAGACTTATCAAAAATAAAATGTTAATATATTATATATAATAGGAAGGGTAGAAATATGGAAGAGACAAAAATACTAGTAAACGGCGAAGAAAAAACTATTCAATTAGTAGCAAGATTAGAAATAGGTAATGAAGGCGCTGAATATATATATTATTACATTGTAGACGATAATGACACAGAAGATACTGAAAAGTTATTATTTGCTTCAAGAGTAGAAAATGATGGTGAATATGACACTTTTTATGATATAGAAGATGAGGAAGAAAAAAAGGCTGTATTTGAAGCATTTACAACAGCATACGGGCAAATAGATTAGGAGTGATTTTTTATGAACGAAAGATATTTTGAAACACGTAAAAAATATAATGACACAACAAATTTAATAAGTAGTTTAGAAAAAGAAATACAAGGATTAACTAAACAAATAGAAGAGTTCAATGAATTACAAGCAAAAGTAAGACAAGATCCTAGTGATTTAACAGATGAAGAATTAGAAGAATATGAAAAAGTATGTGCAGAAGCACAAAAAAAACTTCCAGAAATAGAAAAAGCTCAAAAAGAAAGAGAAGAAAAAAGAGAAAAATATGTTGCTGCTATTCAAGAACAAAAAGAATTATATAATCAAATGAGAGATGCTAAAAAACAAGCAAGAATTGATGGCGAAATAACAGATGATGAGTTAAAAGAATTAAATGAAACTCAAGAAAAAATAAATAAAGAAATAGAAGAAAAAGAAAAAAGAAAAGAACTTTTAGAAGAAATGGTTCAAAATCTTCAAGAACAAAAACAAGAAATAAAAGAAGAAATAAGTAAATTACCACCAGATATTTCTTCAGAAGAATTAAGTGATACTGAAATAGAAAAAAGAATCGAATTAGCTAAGAAAAGTAATGCAATAAAAAAAGAATTAGAACAAAAATTAGAAGAACTTAGTAAATTAGAACCTGAATTAGCTGATTTATATAAACAAAAAGAAGAAAATGAAAAATTAATTTCAAAAAGAGAAAAACAAGTTGCTAAAGAAGAAAAAAAGGAAGCAAAACAAGATGCTAAATTAGATGCACAAGTAAAAGAATTTGATGAAATGTGTGAATCTCAAGAATTAATGCAAGGCAGAAAATTAGAAAAATTCTTAAATTTATATAATGGTATAATGTCTCAACTACCTGAAGAAAAGAAAAAAGAAATGCAAGACAAATACGATGCAAGAGTATCACAAAATAGTAAATTATCTGCACAACAAGATTCTAAGGTAAAGGTAAAAGAACCAAAAGTAAAGACTAAAGAACCTCAAAAAGTAAAACCTGAGAAATGTACAGTTGCAAAAGGTATGTTAAAAACAATGAAAAACTTTGGTACTAAATTTAAAAATGGAATAGGAAAAGTAGTTGAACTTGGAGTAAGTGCCGCAGCAGCAATATATAATGGTGTAACTAAGTCAAAACAAAAAATTGCTGAGTTAGAAGCAGCTTTAGAACAAGAAAAAGAAAAAAATACAAATTTAGAACAAGAAAATACTGAATTAATGCAAGAGAATTCAAATTTAGCAGTAGAAAATTCAGAAATAAAAGCAAGAAAAAATGTAGAAATAAATAATTTAAAACAAGAAAATAAAGATTTAAATGAGGAAAAAGAAATTCAAATTAAAGCAAATGAAGTAATTTCAGAACAATTAATGAAAGAACAAAAAGAAAGAGAAAAATTAGAACTTGAAAGAAAGATGCAAGTTGAACGAATAAAGAAGATGAGTGAACAATTAAAAGCAATTAAAAGTATGATGCCAACACCAGAAGTACAAACTGAAACTGAAGGAAGAAAATTAGGATAGAAGGAGATTATAGAATATGAAGGGTGAAACATTTGAAATAGAATTAGTGGATGGAACTAAAAAACAAGCAACACTAATAACTATTATAAAATCTGAAGAAAAGAATACTGAATATGTATATTATTCTGTAGATGATGACGATGATGCAGATGGAAATGCTTCAATATTCTCATCAAAAATAGTTAATAAAGATGGAAAAGATGTAATTGTTAATCTTGATAATGAAGAAGAAAGACAATATGCATATAATTTATTTTCAGAAACATATAAAAAATTAAGAGAACAAAAAAATAATTAATAAAAGGAGGTGATATTATGGATATGAGTTCATTATCAATGGAAGATTTAGGAAGATTATCAGATTTATTAGATGAACTTAGTGCAGTAGTAAATGATAAAGAAGATATAATTAAAAATATTGCATTAATTGATGTTAAAAAGATGAATCAAGCTTTAGATACTAAAAATAAAGCAAATGATAAAGCATCAAAATTTACTATTGAAGATTTATCTATGTCTAGAAATATAGATGAAATAAAAACATTTGTAACTAGTAATTTAGATTCTTCATATGAAATGCATGAAATAGATGAAAATGCTAAAAGATTAAATGAAGAATTAGATGCTATTTCTTTAAGAGAAGAATATCTAAAATTAGAAATAGAAAAATTAGTAAAAATTAACTCTATTGATAAAATTCAATCCAACGGAATTATATTAGATATGTTAAATACAACAATATATATATTAGATCAAGAAATTCCAAAAAGTATCGATAAAATATCTCCTGATTCTTGTAGAATTATAGATTGTGGAAAAGAATTAATAAAAGAAATATCTAATTTATTATTAGAAAACGTATCAGAAAAAGAAGTATATACAGATTCAAGTATATATGAAAACTTTAATAAATTAAAAGATAGAGTAAATGAATATGAAAGAGAAAAGAACAAATCTGATGATAAACAATTAGAAATGTTAAAAAGACCAATTCTTCCTGAACAAGAAGAAAAAGTAGAACAACCAGAGGAAGAGCAAAAAGAAGAAGAAAAAATAGAAGAATCTAAAGTAGAAGAACAAGTAGTAGAAAATTCTATCGAAGAACCAAAAGTTGAAGTTTCTCAAGAAGAACCAAAAGTTGAGGTTCCTCAAGAAGAAGTAAAACCAATAGTACTTGATACAACACCTAAAGTAGATTTAGAAGTAAAAGAACCAGAAACACAAGTAAATATAGAACCTTCTGTAGAAGAACCAAAAATTGAAGTTCCTCAAGAAGAGGCAAAACCAATAGTACTTGATACAACACCTACTTTAGAACAACCACAAGTACAAGTAGAAGTAAAAGAAGAACCAAAAATTCAAGTTGATAGTTTAGAATCACTTGAAAATTTACAAAAAGAAATGAAAGGTGAACAACCAGTTCAATCAGAACCAGTACCAGAAAATATTGTTCCACTTTCTTCATTCTTAGAAACTCCAGTAGAACCTACAGTAGTTACTCCAAGTCCTGAGGTTCCAGTTCAACCTCAAGAAGTAGTAACTCCAGTTCAAACTATACCTGTTCAACCTGAGCCAGCTCCAGTAGCAAAGCCAGAAGTAAGAACATTAGGTATTGAAAAGGGAGTAGATCCTGATTTAGTAAGAGCAGCTAGAACTAAAAAAGCAAAACTTGCTAAAATTCATGGAAATACACAAGGATCATATGATCCAGTTAAAATAGTAAAATTTGAAGATTTAGGTAAAGTAGATACAACAAGTGAAAGTTTCAATTTAGATAATTTTATAAATCAACCACAAGTAAAAGCAGCGGCATAAGCCGTTTGCTTTTATTTTATAACAAAAAATTAATATTTTTTATTAAAAAGTATTGATAAAATATAAAAAAAATAGTATTATTGACTTATAAGCATAGTATGCTTATGTAATAAGTCAGAATACGGAGGTTTATAACATGACAAAAGTAGAATTAATTGAAGCTATGGCAGCTAAATCTGGTTTAACTAAAGCAGATTCATCTCGTGCATTAGAAGCATTCATGAGTACAGTTGCTGAAACATTAAAAAAAGGAGATAAGATTTCTTTAACTGGTTTCGGAACATTCGGAACTTCAAAAAGAGCAGCTAGAGATGGAAGAAATCCAAGAACTGGTGCAGTTGTAAAAATTGCTGCTAGAACTAGTGTTTCATTCAAAGCTGGATCTAAATTAAAAGAAGCAGTTAATAAATAATAAAAAGACATTTATATGTCTTTTTATTTTTATGTTATAATTTATGTAGGTGGTAATATGTATAAGGAAGCATTAAATATATTAAATATATTAGAAAATAAGGGGTATTCATCTTATATAGTAGGAGGCTTTGTTAGAGATAGATTGCTAGGTATAGATAGTGATGATATAGATATAATAACTTCTGCTACACCTGATGAAATATCGAATATATTTAATATAGAAATAAAAGATAATTATGGAAGTATTAAATTAAATTATAATAATTATAATTTTGATGTAACAACTTTTAGAAAGGAATTTAATTATTCTGATAATAGAAGACCATCTACTATAGAATTTGTAAAAGATGTAAAAGAAGATTTAAAAAGAAGAGATTTTACTATTAATGCTATATTAATAGATAAAAATGGTAATTATATAGATTATGTTAATGGTATAGAAGATTTAAATAATAAAGTATTAAGAAGTATAAGTAGTATAAAAGAAGATGCTTTAAGAATACTTAGAGCTATTAGATTTAAATGTTTATATAATTTTAATTTTAGTAGTGAATTAGATAAAGATATAAAAGAAAATATTAATCTTATACATAATTTATCTTTTGATAGAATTAAACAAGAATTAAATATCATATTTAATGCTTCAAAATCAAATGTTTTCTTTAATATAGTAGAAGAATACGATTTATATAAAACTCTTGAAATTGAGCCTATAAATACTCTTAAAGAGACCGGAAATTATTTATCTGTTTGGGCACAACTTAATTATAGTAATAAATATAACTTTTCTAATAAAGAAAAGAAATGTATAGAAGAAATAAAAGAAAATAATAGATAAGTAATCATAAATGTTGTATAATAATTTAAATAACAAGAAGGTGATAATATGAATAAAAATTTAATAGATGAATTACTTAGAGTAAATAATAATCTAATTATGCCAAGTTATTTAATTAAATATGTATCTAAATTAGATATAAATATTGATGAATTTATAATGATATTATATTTTCTAAATAGAAAAGAAAAACTAATATTTGATGTAAAAAAGATAGCAGATGAATTATATATAAATCAAAATGATGTATTAAACACAATAAATAGCTTAATAGAAAAAAATTATATATCAATTGAAATGAGTAAAGAAAATAAAATAATAGAAGAATATATATCATTAGATTTATTCTTTGCTAAAATAAATTCATTATTAGTAGATAATGAAAAAAATAATAATTCAACAGATATATATTCAAAGATAGAAAAAGAATTTGGAAGAACACTTTCTCCAGTAGAATATGAAACTATTAATAAATGGATAGAAGGAAATATATCTATAGAATTAATAGAAAGTGCTTTAAAAGAGGCAATACTAAATGGAGTAACAAGTATTAGATATATAGATAAAATATTATTTGAATGGAATAAAAAAGGGTATAAGAATAAAGAAGATATTATACCTAAGAAAAATCAAGAAGAAATGATAGAAGAAATATATGATTATGATTGGTTAAACGAATAAAAAAAGACATTTACATGTCTTTTTTTATTCTCCTTCATTAGCTTTAACAGTAATTGTTCTACTATTAGTAGCAGTAGCACCATCATAACTTACAGTATATTTAAATGTAACACTACCTGCTTCTGTTAAAGTATAAGATTCTTTTTGACCTTTAGTTCCAAAACTAGATGAAACTGAAATATTTGCTTTACTAGTAACATCAACACCATTATTATAAACTTTAATACCAGGATCAGTATAAGTAGAACCTACAGTATAAGTAGAAGAACTATCATTTACTAATTCAGTAGTTAATAATACAGTTGGTTCAGCAACCTTAAATTCTGATGATATACCACTACTTGCAGTATAACTCATATTCTGCCATGTTGTTTTAACATAATACACAGTTGTACTTGATGGTTTCTTAGTTGTAAATGATGATGATGTAGTAAATCCTAATGATGTAGTAGCACCACTTTTAGAATTCATAGCAAGCACTTCGTAACCAAATTCCCCATACGACGCTTTTCTAGAAGCTAAAGCTTCTTCAGTTTTCTTACCATAAAGACCTTGAAGAGATTTTCTAAGCGCATCATCAGTTAAATAACTTGGTTTAGCAGTAGCGTTCCAAGAAAGTACAACGTTAGATCCACTTTCTTTTACAGTTAAACCAGATGGATTAGGTAACTGATTAAATCTAGGAGATACTTCTGTAGGTTGAGTACCTCTCTTAAAGTATTCTGTAACTCTCATATCACCAGGAGTATTAGCACTTGGTAATAGAGAAGGAGATGTTTCTTTTTCTATTGTAGCTTTAACTACGCTCCCGGGTACTGCAAATCTTTTAGCACCACTAGTATCAGAAATACTTGAAATTATTTGTCTAAATAATCTACCACGAGTAGAATAACCATCATTTCCTAAATAGTAACCTCTTTCAGCTTCAGTATAACCATACCAAAGTGATACAGCATATTCAGGAGTATAACCTGTAACCCACATATCCATACATGCAGCTGAAGGATAACCATATGTTCTTCTAGCTTCAGATGAGAATGTAGTAGTACCAGTTTTAGCAGCTAGTTGAACACCTCTAACTCCACCACCAATATTACCATAACCAGATACTGCATAAACAAGTGAATCTGTAATCATATAAGCAGTTGAATCAGACATAACTCTAGCTCTTTTACTCTTAGTACTAATAGTTTTACCTGTATCAATATATTCTATTTTATTTATAGTATATGGTTTAGCATAATAACCACCATTTGCAAATGCTGAATAAGCACCAGCCATTTCAACTGGATTAGAACCAGTAAATGCTCCAAGTGCATGAGCTTCATGTAAATATCCATTACTATCAATTTCAGGAGTAATTCCTAAAGAAGTAACAAATTCTTTTACTTTAGCATTATCATTTTTTTGGAATACCTTTAAAGCAGGTACATTTCTAGATGCAGCAAGTGCATACTTATAAGTAATAACACCTTTATATCCACCATCGGCATTCTTAACAGCAACACCAGATGAATAAGTATGAGGAGCATCTAATACTTGGGATGCTTCAGAAGCACCTTCATATTCGAATGCTGGACCATAATCGAATAATGGTTTAGCAGTAGATCCAATTTGTCTTTTTATGTCAGATGCATAATTTAAAACACGTTCACCATTTTGGTTTCTACCACCACCAACAGCAACAAGTGCACCAGTATTTATATCAACAATAGCAACACCAGCTTGGATTTTATCATCTTTCCAACGCCATGTATTACCAGCCATAATATCACTTAATACATTTTGTTTACCTTGATCTAAGTTAGTATATATTTTCATTCCTGTTGTATAAGGATTAGCACCAGTTTTTTCTTCAACTTCATCAATAACAATATTTAAATATGATTGAAATTGATTTTGTGCACTCTCAGGATTAGAATGTCTAAGTAAACTAGTAACAGGAATACTCTTAGCATAATCTGCTTCTTCTTTAGTAATATATCCATGTCTTTGCATTAGATATAAAACAGTATCTCTTCTTTTTTCTGCAGCTTCTGGATGTCTATATGGATCATAAGAAGTAGGTGCTTGGAATAAACCAGCTATAACAGCAGCTTCACTTAAGTTAATATCTGAAACTGATTTACCAAAATAACTTTGACAAGCTTGTTCAACACCATAAGCATTATTACCAAGGAATGGAATATTAACATAAAATTCCATTATTTCTTCTTTAGAATATTTTTTTTCTAATTTAAATATAGATATATATATATCAGTGAATTTTCTCTTTATACCTTCAATACCAGATGCTTCAGTAGAAGTATATCTGTTTTTAACAACTTGCATGTCTAGTGTAGAACCACCACCAGGATTACCGCTATGTTTAATCTTACTAATAACTTGACCTACAGATGCTTTAGCAAAACGAGGTAAGTCAAACCCATTATGTTGCATATATCTTGAATCTTCAGTTGCTATAATAGCATCTAATAAAACTTGAGGAAGTTCATCATATTCAACATTCTTTCTTTTTTCAACACCAAGTTTAGCAACTTGATTACCATCTTTATCATATACTACAGATGATTCAGTACTAAATAAATTTTCTGGTGTAAATTTAGGTGCATTTTGAACTATATATATAATGAATATAATTCCACCTATTAAACCTAAAAGAAACATTACTAAGCATATATTAATTAATATCTTTAATATTTTCTTCCATACTTTTTTCTTTTTCCTTTTAGATTTAGTTTCTACATTTTTATTAGTAGGCTTTTTATTTGCCAATTTTTTAACTTTATTTTTTATATTTATACTTTTCTTTTTATTTTCCATTTATTATTTCGACCACCTTTTTTTCGCTAATTTCACTATATAAAATTTTAACATAATTATCCCTAAATAACAATAATTTTAAATAATTTTATCTAATACTTTAATATATTCAATTCTTGGATAATAATTATATTCAAGTAAATATCCATTGTCTTTTATATATTTATAAGGAATAGATTTTCTATCTTCATTTTTTAAAAATTCTTCTAAGTATTTAGTCTCAAGTAAATATGTCTCATCTAGTAATACAAATTTAATAATTAAAAAAGATATACCACCATGATTTTTTACTTTGATTAAATGATCAATTTGATGGGCATGAATATTATTTAATGCAAAAGAAGTTTTACTTTTAGTTTCTTTAGCTTCGAAATCAATATATTTGCCTTTATATATACCATTGTAATCAGTTGTAGATGGTATTTCATAATATGCTTCTTTAATCTTTGTATTAATTCTGTTATTATATTCAACGTTAACTACTTTTATTGGAGTAGGTTTCTTATATATAACTGCAATATCATTTTCTAAATAATATTTATTCGAATTATTAATATCACTTTCTAAAGTCATACCTCTATTTGAATAATTAATAAAAGTTTTATTTTTAGCATTTTTTTTATTCGGGTAATTCATATTATCACCATATTAATTATACTATAATTTAGTAATTTTTAATAGATATATGTTAAAAAAAGTCTTATTATAATAACCTTTGTCGAAAGTAATGAATTTAAAAAAATAATATGTTACTCTATGATAAAAGGAGAAAATAAAAAAATGAATAATTTATATCTTATTTATGTTTTTACAAACATGATAGAAGAAGTTGAAGACAGTAAACTTGATTTGTTGTTAACTTCGTTGTAAAGGTAGTAAATAGATGTAAATTGACAAAAATGTTATTTTTTGTGATAATTGTTTGGTAAGAGGTGGCTATGTATGAATAAAGAAATACTATTAAATCCAGATATGATATATAATTGGGAATTTAAAGTAGATGCAAGGGGATATAGACCTCAAGAAGTTGATAAAGTACTAGATATGTGTAGTAGTGATTATCATACTTTCGAAACAATTATTAAAAAGCAAAAAGAACAAATTGATGCTTTAAATAATGAAGTTTTAGAATTAAAACAAAAACTTAGAAATGCTAAAGCCAATATGGATTTAGTTAAAAATAGTAGTAGAGAAATAACAAATGTTGATCTACTTCGTAGAATATCAGAACTTGAAAAAATAGTTTATGGTGATAGATAATAATTTTTAGGTAAACGCTGCATTTTATGTAGAGGAAAGTCCATGCTCGCACTATCCTGTGATGGTAGTAGTGATTGTGTATAGGGAAAAAATAACCTATAGTAGCTTATGCTAACGACGAGGAAATATCCTTAAACGGATAAAGTACTTATAAAGTGCCACAGTGACGATATTTTTTCGAAAGAAAAAAGTGAAACGTTGGTAAACTCCGCAAGCGAGAAACCCAAATTTTGGTAGGGGAGCCTTTAAAAGGGAATACGAACTAATTAAAGGATGATTTAATCATAGATAAATGTTTACCACCTAGAAATAGGTACAGAACATGGCTTATTAAAAATTATTATTTTTTTAATTGTATAAGGAGTGAAAAATTTGAAAGAAATAGGAGAACTCTTAAAAGAGACGAGAACTCAAAATGGAGTAAGTATTGAAGAAGCAGCAGAAGATTTAAACTATAAGTTATCTCAATTAGAGGCAATCGAAAATGGAGATTTTAAAAATTTTAAAGATATATTTTTACTTAAATGTATTATAACTGATTATTCAAAATATTTAGGATTAAATTCAGAAGAAATAATTGATGAATTTAATGAATATGTATTTGAATCAACATCTAAAATACCAATAGATGATATAGAAAAAGCAAGTAAAATGAAAGAAGACGACAAAATAATGTCTCCATACACAAAACAAGAAAAAGAAAAAAGTAAATTACCATTAATACTTGGAATAATACTTGCTATTTTAATAGTAGCATTTGCAGTAGTTACTATTTATAATAGTACAAAAGAAGGAAAACCAAGTGATAACTTAAAAATAAGTTATGAAGATTAGGAGTAGTATATGAAAAACCCAAAGTTACCAAATAGATTAACAAATCTAAGATTAATAATGAGTGGAATAATATTTGTAATATTATTATTTCCATTTAATATGATTGATATTAATTTTAAAAAATACTTAGTAGAAGGATTCGTAATAGTAGATACTAAGATGATAATAGTTGGAGTATTATTTATATTATCTTGTATTACAGATTTTCTAGATGGACATCTTGCAAGAAAATATAATAATGTTTCTGATTATGGAAAATTAATGGATCCAATAGCTGATAAAATATCAGTAAATAGTATATTAATTATATTAGCAGGATATGGATATATACATTCAGTTATACCTGTAATAATAGTAACAAGAGATATAGTAGTAGATGCACTTAGAATGATGGCTGCAACTACTGGTAGTGTAGAAGCTGCTAAATTTACTGGTAAATTTAAAACTGCTTTCTTAATGTTAGGTATAATTTTTAAATTATTTGGAAATTTACCATTTGCATTATGGAATATTGCAGTAGATGATTTCTTCTTAGTTGCAGGTACAATATTATGTTTCATATCTGGACTAGAATATATATTTGCATATAAAAAATATTTAAAGAAATAGAGATAAAAATCTCTTTTTTTTTTTGCAATAATAAAGGATTATAGTAATAAAAAGGCAAATAATATATATAGAAAATAATTAAAATGTAAAACAAAGAACAAATGTTCGAAAAACACTTGCAATTATTTTTTTAATAGTATATAATTAGATTGTAATAAAAAATAGGAGGATATTAAAATGGCAAAAACAACTGACAAAGATCAAGTATTATCACAAGTACTTGCCGATATAGAAAAACAATTTGGTAAAGGAGCAATAATGAAATTAGGTGATGACACTCATACTGAAATAGCAGTATCACCTAGTGGATCATTAACATTAGATTTAGCATTAGGAGTAGGAGGATATCCTAAAGGTAGAATTATAGAAATATATGGACCAGAATCATCAGGTAAAACTACATTTGCACTTCATGCAATTGCTGAAATACAAAAAGCTGGAGGAAGAGCAGCATTTATTGATGCAGAACATGCACTTGATCCAGTATATGCTAAAAATTTAGGAGTAGATATAAATAATTTATTACTTTCACAACCAGACACAGGAGAACAAGCATTAGAAATTTGTGAAGCATTAGTAAGAAGTGAAGCTATTAATATAGTAGTAATAGATTCAGTTGCTGCTTTAGTACCTCAAGCTGAAATCGAAGGTGAAATGGGAGATTCTCATGTAGGTCTTCAAGCAAGATTAATGAGCCAAGCACTTAGAAAATTATCAGGTACTATAAATAAAACTAATACAATCGCAATATTTATAAATCAATTAAGAGAAAAAGTTGGAGTTATGTTTGGTAATCCAGAAACTACACCTGGAGGAAGAGCGTTAAAATTCTATTCAACAATAAGAATGGAAGTAAGAAGAAGTGAACAAATTAAACAAGGTGATAATGTTATTGGAAATAGAACAAATGTAAAAATTGTTAAAAATAAAGTAGCACCTCCATTCAAAACTGCCACTGTTGAAATAATGTATGGTGAAGGTGTAAGTAGAACATCTGAAATAATTGATTTAGCATCTGAAGCTTCAATACTAGAAAAGAGCGGATCATGGTATTCATATAACGGAGAAAAACTAGGACAAGGAAAAGAAACAGTAAAAGCATTATTAAAAGAAAATACAGCTCTTTGTGATGAATTAGAAGAAAAAGTAAGAGAACATTATGGAATAGGTATAAAGAAGGATAAATAATCCTTTTTTTTATGCTATAATTTAGTTGGGTGATAAATATGATACTAAAAAAAGAAGAGTTATATGGTCTAAAAGAATTAGGTTTTGGTGCGTGTTCAAAAGTATATAAATATGAAGATAAAGCAATAAAAATTTTAAATGCATCCGGTAATGATCTACACGATTCAGGCTCTTTTGATAAATTACTAGGTATTAAGAGTAATATATGCGTTTATCCAGAAGAAAAAGTATATATTGATGATACATTTTCAGGATATTCAATGAGATTTGTTGAAGGAAAAAAAATATTTGACTCTCTAAAACAAGTAGACATAGATGATTTAATGAAAGCAATAGATGAAGCTACGGAGAACATAAAAAATGAATCAAAAGAAAATATAATTTTTGAAGATTTAAATCATGGTGGAATATTATGGGATGAAAAGCAAAAGAAATTTCACATTATTGATACTGATTTTTTTACAAAAATCGATTCTGGAGATTCGAATAAAATATACAAAAAGAACTTAATTGATTTTTATGGTAATTTAGAATTGGCACTTGATATTCATGTTGGTCAAAGCAAGAATATTACAGAATATCTAGAAGCAGATGAAAAATATTCTTTGATACATCATAAATACTTTTTGTCTAGTGTTTTAGATGAAGAACCTATGTCACCTAATGAATTAATAAAAGCAGCAAGAGAAGTATTTAAGAGAAAATTTAATGTTGATGTGAAAACATTTGAACAAATGGATAAAATATTGAAAGATAATAATATTTCCTTTGAAAGTGAGCAAATTGATATGACAACAGAAGAAATTGAAGATTTATTAAGTAAATTTTCTTCGGATTCAGAAGGAGTACCAAAATTTTAAACTACGAAAGTAGTTTTTTTAGTGGAATTAAATAATTTATAGAGAATAATATATATATGAACATATTAGATAATATAAATGGTTATCCACTTGATAAATATCAAAGAAAAGCAGTTTTGTGTAAAAAAGAAAATGTATTAGTAGTCGCAGGAGCAGGTTCAGGTAAAACCCTTACTATTATTGGCAAGATAAGATATTTAATAGAAGAATTAAAAATAAATAAGGAAGATATACTGTGTATATCTTTTACAAATGATACAGTCAATTCTTTAAAAGAATCATTACTTAAAAATTATAATTATGATATAGATGTTTATACTTTTCATAAATTATCTTTAGAAATAATAAGAAACAATAATAAAGATATTTCTATATGCGAAAGTGATTTACTTGCATATATAGTAGATGAATTCTTTTATAGAAATATAAAAATAAGGGATAAAGAGATATATTTAAGATTAAAAAATTTAATAATAACTTTTATAAATTTATTTAAGTCTAATAATTATAATTTAGGTAAGTTTGATGAAATATTTAATAATTTAAAATATTCTAATGAATATATATTGCTAAAGATAATAAAAGAAATATATATAGAATATCAAGAAGAATTAAACAGTACATATAAAGTTGATTTTAATGATATGATTAACGAGGGAATAAATATACTTAAGAATAAGGGATATATAAAGCCTTATAAATATATAATAATTGATGAATATCAGGATACTTCTTTTACTAAATATAATTTGATAAAAGAAATAAAAAAGATTACAAATGCTAAATTATTTGTAGTAGGAGATGACTTTCAATCTATATATAGATTTACAGGATGTAATTTAGACATATTTATTAAGTTTAAGAAATATTATAAAAATAGTAAGATATTAAAAATAAAGAATACATATAGAAATTCACAAGAATTAATAAATATCGCAGGATCTTTTATTATGAAAAATAAAAATCAAATTAAAAAGAAATTATTATCTAATAAAAGAATAGATAAACCAATAAGAATTATATATACCACTAATATAAAAAGTACGTTTAAAAAATTAATTAATAAGATTGATACTGATATTTTAGTGCTTGGAAGAAATAATAGTGATATGTATAAGGTAATGGATAGTCAAACAGATAAAGTTAAGTTTTTAACTGTTCATAAATCAAAAGGATTAGAAGAAGAAAATGTAATAATAATTAATCTAGAAGATAATATACTTGGATTTCCAAGTAAAATTGAAAATCATAAAATCTTAAAATATGTATTAAATGAAAAAGATATGTATCCTTATGAAGAAGAAAGAAGGTTATTTTATGTAGCTTTAACAAGGACAAAAAACTATGTTTATTTAATTGTTGATAAAAATAATCAATCAATTTTTGTTAAAGAAATTATTAAAAATAATCGAAAAAATATATATTTTTGTGAATTTTAAATGTATAATATTATGTGTGGGTGATTATAATGAAAAAATGCGTAATGATATATAACTCAAATAGTGGAAAAAAGAAACCTGATGAATTATTACCTGCTTTTCAAGATGTGCTTCACAAAAGAGGGTATGATTTACAAGTTGAATACACTAAGAAAAAAGGTCATGCTGAGACAATAATACAAAGTTTACCGGACGATATAGATTTAGTAATAGCAGCAGGTGGAGATGGAACTTTTAATGAAGTTATTTCAGGGGATTTAAAAAGAGAAAAGAAACTTTTAATCGCTGATTTACCACTTGGTACTACTAATGATGTAGGAACTATGTATGGTTATAAAAAAGAACAATATGTAGAAAATTTAAAATTATTACTTGATGGTGATATAAAAAATATAGATGTATGTAAGATAAATGATAGACCTTTTGTATATTTTGCTGGAGTAGGTAGCTTCGTTAATGTTACATATGAAACTCCAAGAAAATTAAAAGAAAAATATGGTAGAACAGCATATTTTATATATGCATTAAAACAATTTAATGGAAAAGTAAAAGAATATAATATAAAATATGAAGTAAAAGGAAAAGAGTATGAAGGAACTTATTCATTCATATTTATAACTAATTCTTCATCAGTTGCGGGTGTTAATAATATATATCCTGACGTTAAATTAGATGATAATAAGTTTGAAGTAGTGTTATGTAGTACTACTTCAACATTAAAATTAATAAAGATAGTATCTTTATTAAAAAGACAAGATATAAGAAAGATACCAGGTCTTACTTATTATAAGACAGATAAATTAAAAATTACTTTTGATGAAATTCCGGAAGATTCATGGTGTTTAGATGGTGAAGAAATGAAACATCATACAAATGAGTTTGAATTTTGTATATCAAAAGAAATAAATGTTCTTCTTCCTAAAAAGAACATAGATAAGTTATTCGTATAGAGAATATGTATATATTCTCTTTTTTTTGCGTAAAATATAAATTAAGGAGGGTATATGAAAAAAATAGATGTTAAAAAATTAATTTTTTATATATTAATAACTTTAATAATAGGATCTTTACCAGCATTTTTTATTAATATAAGTGCAAAGTATAAACCTTTAATTAAACCACCACTTTCACCACCAGGAATATTATTTCCAATTGTATGGTCAATATTATTTATATTAATGGGTATATCGATATATAGAATAATGATGGGTAATGATGCTAAAAAGTCAGAAGCAAGATTAATATATTTCATTCAACTTATAATAAATGCTCTTTGGACACCTATATTTTTTGGATTTAATCAATATTTTTTAGGGTTTTTATGGGTATTAATGTTAATAATACTTGTAGTAACAATGTTACTTATATTTTATAAAATAGATAAGATAAGTGCCTATTTAAATGTACCTTATTTTATATGGTTATTATTCGCATGTTATTTAAGCTTTGGTATATATGTATTAAACTAATAAAAGAATAGAAATATTCTTTTTTTCTTGGTATAATTTATATAGGTGATAACATGGATTTTAAAAGCATAATAGAAGATAATATCATTTTGATTTGCGATAATGACATAAAAACAAAAATATTATCTTATTTAAATAATGAAGAAAATATTTATGATATTAAATTTATGAATATAAGTGAAGTAATTAAAAGGCTATATTTTGATTATGATAGACAAGCTATTTATTATTTAATGAATAAATATGATTTAACATACGAAATTGCTAAAATATATATAGATAATATGTATTTTATTGAAGATAAAAATTATGATAATAATAAATTAGAAATGCTTTTAAAGTATAAGAAAGAATTAGAAGAAAATAATTTACTTATAAAAGATCCATTATTTATTGACTATTTAAAAAATAAAAAAGTAAAAGTTTGTATGAAGAAAGTATCTAAATATAATAATTATATATTTAATATAATTAGAAATTATACAGATGTAGAAATATATGATTTTAAGTATGAAGAATACAAACACAAAGTATATGAATTTGATTATTTAGATGATGAAATTGAGTATGTTGCATACAACATATGTGATTTAATTAATAAAGGTATTGATATTAATAAAATAAAAATATCTAATATTGATGATGATTATATAAATCCAATAAAAAGAATATTTGCTAGTTTTAATATTCCTATTAATATACCTAATAATTCTTATATATTAGGAACTAAAATAGGAAAACAATTTTTAGATAATATAAAACCTAATATTAATGATACTCTTGATTTATTAGATAAAGAAAATCCTATATATAATTTAATAGTAAATATATGTAATAAATATACATTTATAGATAATTACGAAAAAGTTAAAGAAATGCTTATTCATGATTTATCTACTACAAGAGTACCAAGTATAAAATTAAATAATGCGATTGAAATTATTGATTATAAGGATATTGTTGAAGATGAATATGTATTTTTAATGAATTTTAATCTAAAATCAATTCCAAAAGTATATAAAGATGAAGATTTTATAACAGATAATATAAAACCTACATATTTAGATACTACAATAGAAAAAAATAAATTAGAAAAAGATATAACAATTAAATCTATTAATAATATTAAAAATTTAATTATTACTTATAAGAAAGTAACTCCTTCTTCAGAATGTTATCCAAGTAATTTAACAGAAGGATTAGAAATAGAAAGACCAACTATTGATATATATAAATCTTATTCAAAAATAAATGATGAATTAAAACTTGCTAAAGATTTAGATAAGTTAATGAAATATGGACATAAATCTAAAGACTTAAACGCATTAAAATATAATTATGATATTTCTTATATGGATTATGATAATAAATATCAAACTGTAAATAAAAATAATTTATACAAGATGATGGATAATAAATTATCTTTATCATATTCAAAAATAGAAGAATATAATGAATGTCCATTTAAATATTATTTATCTAAAATATTAAATATAGATATATATGAAGAAAATTTTGGTGCTATTTTAGGTACTATATTTCATCACATATTAGAAATAGGTATTAATAAAGAAATCGATATAGATAAAGAACTTGATTCTTTTATAAATGAGAATTATAAAGATAGAGAATTTTCAAATATGGAAAAATTCTTTCTTAATAATGCAAAAGAAGATATGAGATTTTCTTTAGAAACAATAAAAAAACAAATGAAATATTGTAAGTTAAATAATGTATTACCCGAAAAGAAAGTATATATTAATAAAGATAAAAATCTTAAAATAACATTTAGTGGAATTATAGATAAATTATTATATGAAGAAGAAAATGGTAATACTATAGTAGCTATAATTGATTATAAAACAGGAAATAATATAGACATTGATTTAGGATATATGGAATATGGAATAGGTCTTCAACTTCCTATATATTTATATTTAGCAGATAATATGAATTTAAAAAATATAAAGTTTGCAGGTATATATCTTCAAAAAATAATGCCTAGTATTGAGAAAAAAGAAGAGTTAAGAGAAGATAAATTAAAATTAGAAGGTTATTCTAATAGTGATATAAGTGTAATAGAAAAATTTGACTCTTCATATGACAAAAGCGAAGTCATAAAAGGATTAAGGACTAAGAATGATGGTGAGTTTTATGCAACTTCAAAAGTACTTGATAATAATAAATTTAATTTATTAAAAGAATTTGCAGAAAAACAAATAGACATATCTATTAATAATATATTAGATGCAAAATTTGATATTAGTCCTATTAAAAAAGATACTGATAAAGATATAACTGCATGTAAATTTTGTAATTATAAAGATATCTGTTTTAGAACTAATGAAGATATAAGAAATCTTAAAAAAGATAATGAATTATCATTTTTAGGAGGTGATGAAAATGCCTAGTTGGACTAAAGATCAGTTATTAGCTATTAATCAAGATGGAAGTAATATTATAGTTTCCGCAGGGGCAGGTTCAGGTAAAACAGCAGTACTTACAAAAAGAGTAATAACAAAAATAGAAAAAGGTATAAATATAAATAATTTACTTGTACTAACTTTTACAAATGCCGCTGCAAATGAAATGAAAGATAGAATAAGAAAAGCTATAACAGAAAAAGGGTTAACCGATCAATTAGATTTAATAGATTCTGCATATATAACTACTTTTGATAGTTATGCACAGTCTATTGTAAGAAAATATCATTATTTATTAAATATACCATCTAAAGTAAAAGTAGTAGATGATACAGTAATAAAAATAGAAATAAATAGAATAATAGATGAAATATTCGAAGAAAGATATCAAGATATAAAGTTTGATAATTTAATTAAAACATACTGTACTAAGAATGATAGAAAAATAAAAGACATAGTAATAAGTTTTAATGAAAAATTAGATTTAAAATCTGATAAAGAAACTTATTTAAATGAATATATAGATAAATATTATAGTAATGAATTTATAGAAAATGTAATTAAAGAATATATAGATTCTGCATTTGAAGTAAAAGATAATATAAATGAATTATTCTTAGATATAAAGGGATATTTAGATGATAAACAATTTAATAATTTAAGTGAATATTTAGATAAGTTATTATCTTCTTCAACATATGAAGAAATACTGCATTGTTTTGATAATAAAAAAATTCAAATGAGAAATCTAGATGAAGAAGCAAAACCAATATACAAAAAAATAAAAGATAATGTAGATTATCTAAAAAAAGAATATACAAAATCCATAGAAGAAATAAGAAGTGACTTATTATCTACTAAGGATAATGTAGAAGTTATAATATCTTTAATAAAAGAATTAGATAAAAGATTAAGTGAATTTAAAATAAATAATAACAGTTATACATTTAATGATATAGCAAAAATGGCTATTAAAATAGTTAAAGAAAATAATGATGTAAAAGAAGAGATTAAGAATTATTTCAATGAAATAATGGTAGATGAATATCAAGATACTAGTGATCTTCAAGATGAATTTATATCACTTATAGGAAATAATAATGTATATATGGTAGGAGATATAAAACAATCAATATATAGGTTTAGACATGCTAATCCAGAAATATTTAGAAATAAATATAATAAATATTCTAAAAATGATGGTGGAATAAAAATAGATTTACTTAAGAATTTTAGATCAAGAGAAGAAGTTTTAGATGATATAAATAGAGTATTTGATCTTATTATGGATGATAATATTGGAAATGCAGATTATAAGGTGTCACATCGTATGGTTCATGGAAATGATATGTATAACTTAAAAGGTGATTATAAATATAATATGGATTTATTAACTTATAATTATGAAGATAAGGAATATACAAAAGCAGAAATAGAGGCATTTATAATTGCAAACGATATAAAAGAAAAAGTAGAATCAAAATATCAAGTAATAGATAAAGAAACTAAAAAATTAAGAGATGTTAATTATGGTGACTTTTGTATAATTATGGATAGAGGAGGAGATTTTGATACATATTCTAAAGTATTTGAATATTTTAAAATACCAAATGTAGTATGGCATGATGAAAAATTAAATACAGAAGATGACATAGCAATACTAAAAAATATTATTAATTTAATAATAAAAGTGAAAGAAGAAATTCTTGATCAAGAATTTAAATATTATTTTACTTCAGTTGCTAGATCATATTTATTTGATTATACAGATGATCAAATATTAGACATATTTGTTAATAATAAATTTAAGGAAGATGAAATATATAAAATATCAAGTGATATAGCTTTAAAATTGGATTATATTACTAATAATGAATTATTAGATATAATAATAGAAAAATTTAAAATATATGAAAAAACCATTGTTAAAGGAAATATAGAAGCATGTAATATCAGATATGATATATTTAGTAAATTATTTACATCTCTTTCTGATTTAGGATATACACCATATGATTTAAAGGAATACTTTAAAAATAGTTCTAAATTAGAAATAAAATATTCATTAAATACTAAAGTAGAAAATAGTGTCAATATTATGAATATTCATAAATCAAAAGGGTTAGAATTTAGTATATGTTATTTTTCAGGACTTTATAAAAGTTTTAATGATCAAGATATAAAAAGTACATTTTTATATGATGAAAAATATGGAATTATTATTCCTATAAATAATGATGGACTAGAAAATACTATATTAAGAAATTTATATATTAAAAAATATTATGAAGAAGATATAAGTGAAAAGATAAGATTATTTTATGTTGCTCTTACAAGAACAAAAGAAAAAATGATTATTATTTCACCAGAACTTACAAATGAAGATGAAGTAAATAATATAGTAGATGATAATATAAGAATTAATTATAGATCTTTATATGATATATTAAATTCTATTAATACTAAATTAAAGATGTATGAAGAAAATATTCAGATAGAAAACTTAAAATTAACAAAAGATTATAATTTATCTAAAAAAGGTAAATTACCTGATATATTTATAGATGATAAAAAAATTGAATTGAAAGAAATAAAAATAGATAATAACGAAATAATAGAAAGTCATTTTTCAAAAGAAACAAATAATTTAAAAACAAAAGAAGAAATTGATAATATGAATTATGGAACATATATGCATTATCTATTTGAAATAACTGATTTTAAAAATCCAAAGACTGATAATAAACAAGTACTTAATTTTATTAGTAGATTAGATTTAAATTGTAAAATATATAAAGAATATGAATTTGAATATGAAGAAGATAATACTAAATATCATGGTATTATAGATTTGATGCTTGTCTATGATGATCATATAGATATAATCGATTATAAACTTAAAAATATAACAGATGAAAATTATATAAAACAAATAAAAGGATATAAATCGTATATAGAAAAGAAATTAAATAAAAAAACTAATACATACTTATATTCTATTATAGATAATAAGTTACTTGAAATTTAAAAATTAATATGATAAAATACATGTATCAAAAGCGATGAAGAAGAAGAGTATTATATGAATTATTAAAGAGAGTTAGCATTTGGTGTGAGCTAATATAATGATTATAAGAAAGAAGCTTTGGAGCTTTAAGCGTAGATAGGCGTTAACTATTAAAGAGCATAGAAGTCTATGAAGTAAGGTGGTACCGCTATAATTAGTCCTTACATTATAGGCTTTTTTTATTTAAAAGGAGTGATAAAATGACAAGTAAAGAATTTGCAGATATTTTACTTCCAGGAGTAAAACATACTTGGGAAGAATATGAAAAAATGTATCCAGAAAGAGATTTACCAGAAGGTGCTATAGTAACAAGATATGCACCAAGTCCAACTGGTTTACCTCATATGGGAAATTTGTTTCAAGCTTTTATATCAAAAGTATTTTCTAGTCAAACAAAAGGAGTATTTTTCTTAAGAATAGAAGATACTGATACAGAAAGATCAATTGAAGATGGCGTTAAAAAGATAATAGAAGCTGTAAAACCATTTGATATGAAGTTTGATGAAGGAGCTATTTCTGATACAGAAGAAGTAGGTAATTATGGACCATATTTCCAAAGTCAAAGAAAAGATATATATCAAGCATATGCTAAAAAATTAATCGAAGAAGGAAAAGCATATGCATCATTTGCATCTAAAGAAGAATTAGATGAAATAAGAAGAGAACAAGAAATTTCAAAGCAAAGATTAGGATATTATGGAAGATGGGCTAAAGATAGATTCTTATCAATGGAAGATACAGTTAAAAGAATAGAAAATGGTGATCCATATATAATAAGATTAAAATCTCCAGGTGATTTCTATAAAAAAGTAGTGTTAAATGACGCAATAAAAGGTAAAATAGAACTTCCAGAAAATGACATAGATGAAGTAATAATTAAAAGCGATGGACTTCCTACATATCATTTCGCACATGTAATAGATGATCATTTAATGCATACAACTCATATTATTAGAGGTGATGAATATGTATCATCAACTAATAAACATCTTCAAATGTTTGAAATGTTAGGTTTTAAAGCACCAATATATTGCCATATCGCACCACTTAATAAAAATGATGAAGGAACAATTAGAAAATTATCTAAAAGAAAAGATCCTGAAGCAAGATTAATGTATTATATAGAAGAAGGAATACCTACAGATGCAGTTATGCTTTATTTAGCAACTATAACTAATTCTAATTTTGAAGCATGGCTTGATGCAAATCCAACAGGAAAGATAGAAGATTTTAAATTTGATTTTAAAAAAGCAAATTCAACAAATGGAACATTATTTGATTTACCAAAATTACTTAATATTTCTAAAAACTATTTAAGTAGACTTTCTAAAGAAGAAATATATAATAAATTATTAGAATATACAAAAGAATATGATAAAGATTTTTATGAAATAATTACTAAGTATCCAGAATATACAAAAGAAATATTAAATATAGAAAGAGAACAAAAGAAACCAAGAAAAGATTATGCTAAATATTCAGATGTAAAAAATGGAATATGGTATATGTATGATGAATTATTTACTTCAAAAGACTATGAATGGCAAAAAGTAACAGATAAGAATGAAATAAAAGAAATATTAAATACATATATAGATGAATATTATGATGAAAATGATGATAAAGATACTTGGTTTAGTAAAATGCAAGATTTATCTAATAAATTAGGTTATGCAGGTAATATGAAAGATTATAAAGAAAATCCTGATAATTATAAGGGAAATGTCGCAGATGTTTCAACAGTAATAAGAGTAGGTCTTACTACAAAAAGTCAAACACCTGATTTATATGAACTATTAAGACTTCTTGGAAAAGATAAGATAAAAGAAAGATTTAATCAAATAGATTAAATCTTTTTTTTGTAAAATTATGTAAAAAAAATATCATATTTGTTAATAATAATATTTATAATGTTATAATAATTATGAATATATGGAGGTTCTTATGAAAGAAATAGTACTTAATAAAGCAAGATTAAAACAAGATGAAATAACTGAAGTATTAGATAAAGCAAGAATTATACTTAGAAATGAAAATGGTGAATTCATATTAAGTCATTTTGAAAGAGTATATTTTTTACCAGGAGGTAAAATAGAACTTGGTGAAGATCCAGTTGATACAATAAAAAGAGAAATGAAAGAAGAAACTAATATTAATATATTATTAGATGATACAGAACCATTCGCACTTGTAAAAAATTATTTAAGAGATTATGAAGCAAAAGATGGAACTATAGTAAATAGACTAGTTAATACATATTATTTTACTGGATTTACTTCAAAAGATGATATTGAATACTTCAACTTAACACTTCCTGAAAAAAGAGATGATTTAAGAGCTTTTTATATTGATATGGAAGAAGCTAGAGAACTTTTAAAGGAATATAATAAAGATAATCCGAAAGCTACTTATTTAGCTTTAGAAACATTAAAAGTATTAGATGAATATGAACAAATGAATATTGAATAACTTATTGTCAATATTCATTTTTTATTGTATAATTAAGTCATAAAAAAGGTGGTATTATGATGGTAGAAGAAATTTATCAAAGAGTTAATGCTTTTTTAAGAAAGTATCCATTTACAATTGCATGGAGAATACGTGCACATGCAAAAGTTATGGCAAAACACATTAATCCAGATGAAGAAATATTTTATATATTTCCAGCACAAAAAAATGAAAGTGTATTTGATATATTCGCAACATGTATAGTAGCATTTACTAATCAAAGAATATTAATAGTACAAAAAAGAGTTCTTCCAGGTTATAGATTAAATTCTATAACACCAGATTTATTTAATGACTTCCAAGTATTTAGAGGAATATTATTTGGTAAGGTAACTATCGATACAGCTAAAGAAATAGTAAAATTATCTAATTTATCTCCAAATAGTTTGCCAGAAATAGAAACTAATTTATCAGAATACTTATTACATGAAAAACCAAAAATAATGAGAGCTAGAAGAGGACATGATGAATCAAGTGAATAAACTTGATTTTTTTTAATATAATATTGTAAAAGATTAAAATATTTGTTATAATTATCACGTGACATGGGTCTATAGCCAAGTGGTAAGGCACGGGACTGCAACTCCCTGATCGTTGGTTCAAATCCGACTAGGCCCTCCATTTGAATTCAAAGTACGTCAGAGATGATGTACTTTTTATTTTTCAAAGTGTTTTCTTTTGTAGAAAGGAGGCACTTTTTTCTATGAAAATAAAACTATTACAAGAGTTAAATCCAAGTCAAAGGACATTAAAAGCTATTAGTTCTACTCATCCATATAAGATACAAATAACTAGTGGCAAAATTAATGTACTTGAACCAACTAATATTGAAACTATTATTCCAATTAGATATTTGCTATTTTATGAAACAAAGATAATTGAGTTTTATGAATATCCTGAAGATCGTGTTAAAGGAAATAATTTTATAAATCATAAAACTAAACAAACATTTAATAAAAATGAATTAAGAACTTATTTAAATAATTACTAAACTTCA
>JAGBNN010000006.1 GCA_017634385.1 Bacilli bacterium | reverse complement strand
GAATTTATAGATGATATAATTTGGGATAACAATAATTATAGACCAAGTTATGCATTAAATTATAAAACCCCAATTGAGTATAGAACTCAACTAGGGTTCAATTAATTCTTTTTAAGTGTCTACTTTTTATTGACAAGTTCACATTGCTTCTTTTTTTAACTTATTTTGTCATATATTTGTGGGCTGTGTTGTAAAATTAATTTAGTTGAATTTTTTATACTTGATATAGGCATTAATAAATCTGATAAATCCAATTCCACTACTTGTCCATTTTCGTCAATAAATTCATTCCAATAGTGATCATGACTTCCTTTAACACAATAACTTTTTACTTTTAAATATCTATTATTTGAAAGTAATTGAATTAACTTAGATCTACCATATGTATCTCCTTTTTTTCTTATATATGTTGATACTGGATCAGATGATAAATCATCTTTATCACATATATCAATTATACTATCTACATACTCACTTACTACTTTCATTTTTTCAGTTTCATTCATTTCATCTAAATTTTTATATTTATGTTTTAATTGTGTATATACTGTTTTTGTTATCAATCTTAAAAATAACGCATATCTTTTACTATCTTCATCCATTTTAGAAACAAATTTATCAAATGTAGTATTTCCGATATTTACAAGCCAAGGGTCTATTGATAATCTTTCTGTATCAGATAATTCTACTTGTCTTTTTATAACACAGTAATCTTTTATTTTTTTATAACTAATTTTAACATTATCAGTTATACCTTTTGTTTTTAAAACAGTTTTGTCATCATCATACTTTAAACCTTCTAATTCATCTGTTTTATTTTCCATATTGATATTTTTAAATATTATATTAACTGGTTTATCTTTGTAAAATCTAATACACATTCCATCACATAATTTATTAAATTTTTCTACTGAATCTAAATATATTTCAATTCTTTTTATTTCTGAACTATCTGATAATGTTTTAAGTAAATCACAACTTATATAACCTTTATTATATACAACTATTAACCTATCACAACATCTAATATAACAGTTATGTCTTGCATCAAATAATTGATAACGTTTTTCTTTTGGTGTTATCACTAAATTTCCCCTCTTTCACCACGCGGAAATAATCATATCATATATTTAAAAAAAAGTAAATTATTTTATATAATTTACTACTTCTTTTATTGTGTTATCAAAATTATCAAAGTCTACATCAAACCATTTTATATTCATTTTATTATTAAACCATGTATATTGTCTTTTAGCATAATGTCTTGAATTTTTCTTTATTAAATCAAGTGCTTCTTCTTTGGTTATTTCATTATCAAAATATTTAAATAACTCTTTATATCCAATTACTGTTTTTAAACTTTTTGCATTTTTATCTAAATTATAAAAATATTTAGCTTCTTCTATAAGACCATTTTCCATCATTATATCTACTCTTTTATTTATTCTATCATATAGAACATCTCTCTTTGTTGTAAGTCCTATAAAATAAACATCTTTATATAAAAGATTATCTCCTAAATCATTTTCAGAATTATTTTCTAAATTAATAAGTTCTCTTACTAATCTTCTATTATTATTTTTATCTACTTTTGAATTTGGATTTAATTTCATTATTCTTTTATATAATTCTTCATTAGTTAAATTTTCATAAGTTTTATTGCTTTCTTCTTTGTTAAATCTATAATCATATAAGGCTGCTTTTATATAAAGACCAGTTCCTCCTACCATGATTATATTTTTATTTTCTTTTTGTAGTTTATCAATCATATTTCTTGCATCTTTTTGATAATCATATACTGTATAATCTTCATTATATTCTTTTATATCAAGTAAATGATGTGGTATACCTTCTTTTTCTTCTTCAGTTACTTTAGCAGATGCTATATCCATTTTTTTATAAACTTGTACACTATCCGAATTAATTATTTCTGCATTATACTTTTTAGCAAGCTCTATACTCATTTTTGTTTTACCAACAGCAGTTGGTCCAGTTATTACAATTATCATCTTCTATCACCATATTCTTTTATCATTTTCAAACTTAAATTTTTTAAATCTTTTTCATATTCTTCTTTATCTTTATAAATATCTTCTTTTATTTTTTTATCTTCGATATCGGCTAAATATTCTAACTTTAAAACACTTGCTATTTCTGACATTCCTTCATCAATTAATTTTTGCATGCTTTCTTTATTACCAGCATTATACTCTCTATAATATTTTACTGGATTAATTGAATCTAATACATGCATTCTAACAACGTTTTTATTATTTGTATAAATTGCTACTGGTAATAAATATACAAAATTATAATAATCAAGTGATTTAAATAAAAGTTTTATTGCTGATGTACTTCCTTTATGAATTTTTCTATCTTGATTATTGTTTCTTCTTTCAGGAAACATATGAATACTAATTCCTTCAAGTAATAATCTATTTGCATAATCTAAGCATTCATCTTCATAGTTTGTATCTTCAGGAAATGGAAATAAATTTACATACCTATCAAGTAATTCTTCCATTCCTACTTGATTTATTATATTTTTAGGTAATAAGGATACTATATCCTTATCAAAAGCAGTTGGTAAATAAATAGCATCCATACAACCATTTTTATTAGTAATTATAATACTAGGTGCATCCATTGGAATTTTTTCTTTATCATAAACTTTTATATCTAATCTATCTTTTAATTCCTTTAAATTTTCTAATTTACTCATCAATTAACACCTCAAATAATTTTTCAGAAAGCTTTTTATGTCCTTCATAACTTAAATGAATTCCATCTTCAAATAATTCTATATCATTAAAATATATATTATCTATATTATTTTTATGAAAATATTCAATTATTTTTTGTCTTTCTTCTTCTTTTGTTTTGTCAAATATAATATCATCATTAAAGTTAAAAGGCAATATATATATTATTCTAGGTATTTTATTATTACAATATCTTTCTTTATCTTCTTCATCCATATTTTCTATAAATTCTTTATACCAAAGTAAATCGTTTATTATTTGATTTGCATCTTTAGTATATTTTATTTGTAGATCATTTTCTCCAAGAGAAATAATAATTATATCTAGTGGTGAATGAGTTCTAAAAATAGTTTTAAAAGTATTTTTTCCATTTTTATAAAATTCATCTTCTTCTCCTGCTATTCTTCCAGGTAATCCTTCTTGAAATAATTTATAATTTTCTCCTAATTTATTTTGTAATATATTTACCCATTGTTTATCATCAGGTATTCTTTTTCTAGTTATAAAATTATCTCCCCATACATTGGAATCACCATATATTAATATTTTTTTCATACTATACTGCCCTTTTAAATAATTTATCTAATTCATATTTTGGATAATGTATTATTGATGGTCTTCCATGTGCACAGTTAAATGGATTTTCACATTTTTTTAATTGTTCTATTAAAGATTTAGATTCTTCTATTGATATTGGATCATTTGCTTTTATTGATGCTTTACAAGCCATCATAGCAGATATACTATCATTAAATTTTTCTAAATCAAAATCTTTATTCATAGTAATTATTTTTTCTAAAACATTTCTTATAAATAATTCTTCTAATCCTTCTTTAAACCATGTTGGATGCGATCTTACTATGAATGAACTTTGTCCAAATTCTTCTATTTCTATTCCTAAAGATTTAATAAAATCAATATGTTCTTTTATAATTATAAATTCATCTTTTGAATATTCTAAGTTTATAGGAAATAACATATCTATAGTATCATGAGTAGGATTTGCCATTTCTTTTTTATATTTTTCATAATTAACTCTTTCAGCTGCAGCATGTTGATCTATTAAATACATTCCTTTTTCAGAAGTACATACTATATAAGTACCACATACTTGCCCTACTGGTTCAAGATCTGGAAACTCTCTTTTTTCATCTTTTTTATCTTCTTCTATATCAGTCACTTGATAATTATAATTATTTTCTTCTTCTTTTATTATTTTATCGTTATCAGAAAAATCAAGTACATATTCTTTTACTTCTACTCTTTCTTGTACATTATCTACTTTAATAGTTGTATTATCTACTACAGGCGCTAAAAAATGGTTATTTAATGTATCTTTTATTGCATTAAATATCATTTCCTTTAAATCTTCAAAATTACTAAATTTTATATCCATTTTAGATGGATGTATATTTACATCTGTTAATGTAGGATCTACTTTTATTTGAAGTACTACTACTGGATATCTATTTTCAAATTTATATTTAAAATATGCATCATTTATAACTCTATTAAGTTCAGAATTTCTAACTACTCTTCCGTTTACCATTGTTATTATATGATTTCTATTTGATTTAGTAATTTCTGGAAGTGATATATATCCAAATACTTCATAATCATCATTTTCACATTTTACTTCAAGCATTTTTTTAGCAGTTTTTACTCCATATATATCATTTATAGTTTTTAGTAAATTACCACTACCACCTGTTTTTAATACTTCTTTATCATCATTTATTAAAGTAAATCTAATATTAGTATGAGAAAGTGCTTCTCTATTTACTACTTGTGTAATATTAGCAAGTTCTGTATATAAAGAAGATAAATATTTTAGTCTTGCTGGTGTGTTATAAAATAAATCTTTTACTTCTATAGAAGTTCCTCTTCTTAAATCACCAGGATATTCTTTTACTTTTTTACCACCATCAAGTTCGTATATTATTCCATCTTTTCCATCACAAGTCTTAAGTATTACATATGATACACTAGCGATTGATGGAAGTGCTTCACCTCTAAATCCAAGTGTAGATATATTAAATAAATCTTCTTCTGTTTTTAATTTACTAGTTGCGTGGGAAGAAAAACATAAAAGAGCATCTTCTTTATCCATACCACAACCATTATCAGTAACTTTCATAGATTTTATTCCTGATTCTTTTAATTCAATTTTTATATCAGTTGATCCAGCATCAATAGAATTTTCAATTAATTCTTTTATTACTGATGCACATCTTTCTACAACTTCACCTGCCGCTATTTTATTAGATAAATTTTCATTCATTATTTCTATTTTTCCCATACTATCACCTTTTTAATTATAACAAAAAATAAGTAATAAATCATTACTTATTTGGAGTTAATTTCTTTTCTAAACCTTTCATTATGTCATTTGCAATTATTATTGGAGTTTTAATAACGTCTATCTTAGTTGTATCAATTTCATGAACACTTTTCTTACCTTTTATTTCTTTTATTTCAGGAATTAAACTTTCATATCCTTGTTTTAATTTTTTAACACCTTCCATAGTTGTTTTTGTTCTATCATCTAAATATATTTCATTTAAATAATCTCTTGAAATAACAACTTTTGGATCTGCAGTTAACATATATAATTGATCTATTTGTTCTAAATCTGATTTTAAACCTTTCATTTTTTCAATATATTCTTCTTTAGATAATATTCCATCTTGATACATCATTTGATACCAAAAATAATTATCAATTATACCTCTATCCATTAATATAATTGTTGGTTTAGATTTTTTTAATTCTTCTAAATTACTTCTTGAAACTTCTAAAGTTTTATCATTAAAGTCTACTTTACTTAAATTTTTTAATTCTTCATTTGATAAAGAATTTTTTACTAAGAATGCAGGTTCATCTGCAATTTTAGCATCTATATTTCCATATTTAAAAAATGAAAATACTCTTTCTGTTGATACTGTTTTTCCAGTTCTAGGAAGACCACATAATTCTACTACATAGCTTTCTTGATTTGGATTTGCTTGTAATAATTCTTTTAGGTGTTCTTTTCTTTCATGTAATTTTTCTAATTTTTCTAATCTCTTTTTTTCTTCTTTAAAATATTTTTTATATGTTTTCATAAAACCCTCCTAATCTATTAAACTTGAAACATGAAATATTTTTAAGTTATTGTTTTCTTTTAATTTTTTAATTATTCTAATATCATCATCAATTACTATATTTATATCTGATTTAGCATTTTCTATTAAATAATTACTCTTAAGTTCATCAGATTCAATACCTTTTTCTTTTTCTTTAGAAATTAATACTATGTTTTCATTATTTAAAAAAGGCATATATTTTTTTAGCCATATTATCTTATCGTCTACTACTTTATTATTCTTACAAATAGATAATATATATATATTGACATTATTTTTAGAATATAACTTTTGAATATTATTAATTGTTGTATTTATAGGTCTTATTGTTTCATAATCAAAATTACCTATATCATATTCTGCAAGTACTCCATCTAAATCACAATATATAGAAATATTTGATGAGTTATTCTCTTCAACATAATCAAATAACTTCATATCCTACCCTCCATTTTAATTATAACAAAAAAAGATGATTTATTCATCATCTTTTAAATATTCTTTTATATTTTTTGCAACATCCTCTGGTATCACTTTAGAAAGTTCTTCAATAGATGCTTCTTTTATTTTATTTATAGACTTAAATTCTTTAATTAAATCTTTTCTTCTTTTTTCTCCAATACCTGGTATTTCATCTAATATTGAAGATAATGATCCTTTACTCCTTATATCTTTATGATAAGAAATTGCAAATCTATGTACTTCTTCAGATATTTTTTCTAAGAAATGAAATACATCACTGTTTTTTTCAATTGGTATTTCTTTTCCATCTGGATCTATTAATGCACAAATTCTATGTTTATCATTTTTCTGCATTCCATAAACTGGAATATCTAAACATAAATTATCTAATATTTCTTTTGTAGCATTGATTTGAATAATACCTCCATCTGTAAGTATTATATCTGGTTTAGCTAAATTATCATTTATTACTCTAGAATATCTTCTTTCTACTGTTTCTTGCATTAAATGATAATCATCTTTAGCATTCCCAATTATCTTATATTTTCTATAGTCTTTTTTAGATGCTCTTCCATCTACAAATACTACCATTCCAGAAACTGTATATGTTCCAAACAAATGTGAATTATCAAAGCTTTCTATTCTATGAATATTAATACCTAAAAGTTTACCTAATTCTTCATTAGCGTGTACTGTTCTATTATAGTCGTTTTTTATTAAATCAAATTTTTCATTTAATTTTATTTTAGCATTTTCAAGTGCCATTTCAACTAATTTCTTTTTAGGTCCTCTTGTAGGTTTTATAACTTTTATTTCTAGTGCACTTTCAATTAATTCCGAATCTAAATTATCAGGTATTAATATTTCTTTTGGCATATCATTGTTATTATCATAAAAAGATAATATAAAGTTATTCATTACATCTATTTCTTCTTCATTAAGTTCATATATATAACTATTTCTTTCAACTAGATTACCATTTCTACTATGAAGTACTTGTATTGAAATAAAATCATCTTTTACATAATAATTAAATATATCTCTATTAACTGTATCAGTTAAATCTATTTTTTGTTTTTCAAGTACTTTAGATATATAATCTAGTAAATCTTTTATTTCTTTTGCCTTTTCAAAATTTAATTTATCTGATGCTTCTTTCATATCGTTTTTTAACTTTTTAGTAATATCATCATAATTACCATTTAAGAAAGATGTTATTTCTTTTACCATTTCTTCTATATTTTCTTTTTCTATTTTTAATTTACAATATCCTAAACATTCACCTATATGATAATATAAACAAAGTTTATCTTCAAAAGTTCTACACTTTTGCATTGGATATATTCTATTTAACATATTTACTATATTTTTAGCAGCATAACTACTAGGATATGGTCCAAATAATTTAGCATTTTTTCTTTTTTTATTTCTTGGTCTTACTACTTCTAATTTTGGATATGGACTAGTAGTTAACATTATATATGGATATGATTTATCATCTCTAAATATTATATTATATTTAGGATCATATTTTTTTATTAAGTTTATTTCAAGTAAAAAAGCTTCCTTCTCAGTAGTTGTTACTATATATTCAAAATCTACTATATTTGATACTAATGCTTTTGTTTTACCAAATTTAGTACCCATAAAATAACTACTTACTCTATTTTTTAGTATTTTTGCTTTACCAACATATATTATTGTTCCAGTTGAATCTTTCATTAAATAACAACCAGGTTTTCTTGGTAATAGCGAAAGTTTATTTTTAATATGTTCTTTTACTTTTTCATCCATATAATTCACCTTCTTTTTAATTATTAGGTTTTAATTTTTTTACTACTGTATTTGGTTTTTCTCGTCTTTGATTTTCTACCATAGTTTTAACAGTAGTTGCGACATATCTATCCATGTATTTAGATAAACTTTTATATTGAGATTCTGTCATACCTGCATATAGTATTTCAGTTTTTCCATTTATTTCAACTGTTTTACACATTTTCATAATTTTTTCTCCTAATCGTCTTTATAATTATAGCATATTTTGAAGTATTAATGAATTTATAGTATAATATTTTTAGGTGAAATTATGATTGAAAATGAAATAATTATTAAAAAATCTAGATTTATTGCTAAATTATATAATATTAATGATGTAAGTGAAGTTGAAACTATAATTAATGATCTAAAAAAAGAATATAAGAAAGCAACTCATTTTTGTTTTGCATATTCTATTAATGGGCAAGAAAAAGCATTTGATGATGGTGAACCTTCTCACACAGCAGGTCTTCCTATTTTAAATGTTATTCATATGAAGAATTTAAATAATATATTAATAGTTGTTGTTAGATATTTTGGAGGAGTAAAATTAGGTGCTGGTCCACTTACTAGAGCTTATTCAAAAAGTGCTTCAGAAATAATAAAAAAGCTAGATAACTAGCTTTTTTTAATCCTTTAATTCTTCTAATTTAACACTAACTAATTTAGAAACACCTGATTCTTGCATTGTTATACCATATAAAATATCAGCATATTCCATAGTTTTCTTTTTATGTGTTATAAGTATAAATTGAGTATTTCCTTTATATTTTTTCAAGTATTTACCAAAATTATCAACGTTTACTTCATCTAAAGCTGCTTCTACTTCATCTAGTATACAAAATGGTACAGGTCTTACTCTTAATATTGCAAATAAAAGTGATATTGCAGTTAGTGTTTTTTCACCACCTGATAATAGTGAGATATGTTGCAATTTTTTCCCTGGTGGAAGAGCTACTATATCTATACCTGTTGTAAGTACATCACTTGGATCAGTAAGTCTAAGTTCTGCACTTCCTCCACCAAATAATGTTTTAAATGTATCTGTAAATGCTTCTTTAATTTTTTCAAATGTTTCAGTAAAATTAACTCTCATTACTTCATCCATTTCATTAATTATTTCAAGAAGCATATCTTCTGCTTTTCCTAGATCTTCTTTTTGTTTAGTTAAGAATTCAAATCTTTCTGATACTTTTTTCTCTTCTTCAATAGAAGAAACATTTACATCTCCTAAAGCTTTAATTTCTCTTTTTAATGTAGTAACTAAACTTCTAGCATCATCTTCAGGAATATCTAGAATATATTGTTCTTTTGCTTTTTCATATGTAATAGAATATTCTTCATTTAATATATTTAATAAATTATCTAATTTAACATCTAATCTACTTATCTTTATTTCATGAGATTTTAATTCTTCTTGCATCTTAGAATATTCACTATTTTCATCTTTAAGTAATGATTCATTAGATAAAAGTTCTTCTTTTTGTACTTCTATTTGTCTTAAAGTTTGTTTAATTTCTATATTTAATTTATCTTGATTTTCTTTAGCAGAATAATATTCATCTAATACTTTTTCTTCCTCATTACTTATTACATTATTAACTATATTTAAATTATTATTAAGTTCAAGTTCTAAGTGATTTTTACTTAATATTAATTCTTCTAAATTTTCTTTTTTATTATTTAATACTGAACTATTAGTTTCTACATTTATAAGTATACTCTTCTTTTCATATTCAATATTAGTATAATTTTCATCTATTTCATTTATTTTATTTTCAAGTTCTTTTATATTATCATTTGTTACTTCTATTTGTTTTAATATATTTTCAAGTTCATATTTTTCGCTTAATATATTACTTTTCTTTAATGAACCTCCTGTTATAGATCCTCCTATATTAACAACTTCTCCAAGTAATGTTACTACTCTGTATCTATTATTAATCTTTTTAGCTATATTATTAGCTGAATCTATATTTTCTACAACGATAATATTACCAAGTAAATTAAGTATTACATTTTTATATTTAATATCAAAATTTACAAGATTAGATGCTATATCTACAAATCCTTTTTCATTTTTAATAATATTATAACTTTCAGAATCTATATTTCTTTCTTTCATTACTGATATTGGAAGAAAAGTTGCTCTTCCAAGTTTATTATCTTTTAAATAATTTATTGCATCTTTAGCATTATTTTCATTTTCACAAATTATGTGACTTGAAGCACTTAAAAGCGCTACTTCAAGTGCATCAGAATATTTTTCTTCAAATTCAATTACTTTACCTACTACATTATATATTCCATTAAGTTTTGGATTATTTAATACATGTTTAACTGAATATGGAAGTGATGAATTATTTTCAATAGAATCTATTAATACATCTCTTCTATGTTTTAAAGTAGTAATATTATGTATATTTGTATTTAATTCTGAAACTAAATTTTCTTTTTCTTTTTCCAATTTTTTTAAATCATTTATAATATTATTTAATTTATCTGCTATATCTTTATTATTAGTATTTTCATTTTCTATTTCTATTTCTAAAGTAGATATTTCATTATTTATACCAAGTAATTTTTCTTTAAGTAAAAGTATATTATCATGTACTTTTACATCGTTTGCATTATACTTACTTCTTTCTGATATAAGATTCTTTTCACCTTGTAATCTTTCTACATCAGAAGTAACTTTTACAAGTTCTTGTTGCTTTTTATATAAATCATTATTTAAATTTTCTATATTATTTTTTATTTTTTCTATAATAGCTTGTTTTGATGAATTTAAAGATAACATTTTTGCAATTTCATCAGTTAAAGTTTGTACTTTTTCTTTAGAAAATTGATATTCAAAATTATATTTTTCTATATCGTTAACTGATAAAGCTATTTCATTATTCTTTAATTTTTCTTTCTTTTCTAAATATACTTTAGCAACTTCAGATTGTTTTTTTAATGGTTCTAATGTATTATTTAGTTCTTCAATAATATCATTTACTCTAGTCATATTATCATGAGTTTTAGTAAGTTTTCTAAGAGCTTCATCTTTTCTTTTCTTATATTTTAAAACACCTGCAGCTTCTTCGAATATTCCTCTTCTATCTTCTGCTTTACCAGATAATATATTTGCTACATCACCTTGTGAAATAATATTAAATGATTCTTTAGAAGCACCTGTATCCATAAATAAATCTAATATATCTTTTAATCTACATTTTTCATTATTAATAAAATATTCATTTTCACCTGATTTATAAATTGTTCTTTTTATTTCAACTTCTTCATATTCTATATTTAAATATTTATCAGTATTATCAAATACAAGAGTTACAGATGCAAAATTAGCAGCTTTTCTTGATTTAGATCCAGAGAATATTACATCACTCATTGTTCCTTCACCACGAAGTGATTTAACACTTTGTTCTCCAAGTACCCATCTAACCGCATCAACAACATTACTTTTACCAGATCCATTAGGACCTACTATACCTGATATACCATTAGTAAGTTCTATTGTTATTGGTTCTGCGAACGATTTAAAATTATTTGCTTTAATTTCCTTTAAATACATATTATCTACTTCCTATTTTCATACTTTTTAATTATACAACAAATATTAAAATAAGTAAATAAACATATACTTAATTAAGGAAGTGATTTTTTGTTTAGTTTATTAATTGGTATTATTAAAAGTGCATTTTTGTTTACTGGTAGTTACTCTAATAATATATTTCCAGATCCCCTATCTACTGAAGATGAAGAAAAATATTTAAATCTTTATCTTAATAATAAAGATAAAACTGCTAGAGATAAGTTAATTGAACATAATTTAAGATTAGTTGCACATGTTGTTAAAAAATATGAAACTACTAGAAGTGATATTGATGATTTAATTAGTATTGGTATTATTGGTTTAATAAAAGGAATAGATACATATTCACATAAGCATAATACTCGTCTAGCAACTTATTGTGCTAGATGTATTGATAATGAGATACTAATGCACTTTAGAAGTGATAAAAAGAATAATAAAAACATTAGTATTGATGAATCAGTTGGATATGATAAAGATGGTAACGAAATAACATTTATGGATATTCTTAAAACACCTAAACCTGATTTTATAGAAGATATTCATATTCAAAATAATATTAAACTATTATCTAATTATATAAATGTATTATCGGATAGAGAAAAAACTATTATTATTAAAAGATATGGATTAAATAATACAAAAGAATTAACTCAAAAAGAAATAGCTAAGGAATTAAATATATCTAGAAGTTATGTTTCTAGGATAGAAAAACGAGCTTTAACAAAACTTTTAAGAGAATTTATTAGAAATAATCAATATACAAAATAAAAATACCACTAACGTGGTATTTTATTATGCTCCTACACTTAATTGATAAGTTTTTGCTTCCTTTGGTATTCTTTTTTCTCTATCTATTTTTAATGCTTCATGTACTTTCATAATTACTACTTGAGCGTATACATTACCTTGTGATTTAGCTTGAAGTTCAAATGATTTTAATACATTAATATCTTCTATACACTCTCTAATTAAATTTTCTGATATTTCCATATTTGGCATTTTATCATCTCCTTTTTTTCGGGCAACGAGAACAATAATATCATATATGAGTATGTTTGTCAACATTATCTTTACTAAAAATATATAAAATGATAAAATACTTCAAGAGGTGATTATTATGAAAACTATTGGTATTATTTGTGAATATAACCCTTTTCATAATGGACATTTATATCATATTAATAAAATAAAGGAAATGTTTCCTGATTCTATGATTATTTTAGTTATGAGCGGTAACTTTACTCAAAGAGCAGATGCATCTATTATTAATAAATGGGATAAAACTGAAATAGCTCTTAAAAATAATATAGATTTAGTTATAGAACTTCCTTTTGAATTTACTTGTCAATCTGCAGATCTTTTTGCATATGGCGCAGTTAGTATACTAAATAAATTAAAAGTAGACTATTTAGTGTTTGGATCTGAATCAAATGATATTGATATGATTAATTCTATCGCTGATATTCAGCTTAGTAAAGAATATAATGATAAAGTTAAAAATCTTTTAAAGACTGGTATTAATTATGCTACTTGTTTATCTAAAGCATTAGAAGAATATGGATATAAAGATATTAAAAATCCTAATGATATTTTAGGAATTAGTTATGTTAGAGAATTAAAAAAACTAAATTCTAATATAGTTCCTATTACTATAAAAAGAGATAATGACTATAACAGTAAAGAATTAACTGACAATATAACAAGTGCAACTAGTATACGAGAACATATTAAAGATGAAAATATTAAGAAATATGTTCCTAGTATTACATATAAATATTTACAAAATAAATTATATTTTATTGAAGATTATTTTCCATTATTAAAATATAAAATATTAAGTGATATTGATAATTTAGATAAATATTTTGGTGTTGAAGAAGGTATTGATAATAAAATTAAAAAAGTTATATATTCTTCTAATTCGTATGATGAACTTATTATGAATATAAAATCTAAAAGATATACTTATAGTAAAATTAAAAGAATTCTTCTTTGTATATTAATCGGGTTTACTAAAGAAGATGCTAAAGTAAGAAAAGAATTAAAATATATACGAGTACTTGGATTTAATAAAAAAGGAAGAAGTTATTTAAATAAAATAAAAAAAGAAATAGATATTCCTATTTATACAAATTATAAAAAAGATATGAATTTAGAACTTAAAGTAACTTCAATATATGATATTAATTTAATAAAAAAAGAGATTAGTAATCTAATTATAGATGACTAATCTTTTTTATACATTTAATAAAAATAATTCTAGACCAAAATTTTTATCTATATTTCCTGTTTTTATATCATAATCTAATTTATATAATTTCTTTATATTATCAATTAATTCTTTATCACTATAATTACTTGATAAAGCTAGTTTTACTCTATATGGATGTTCTTTTATAATATTTGCCATATCTATTTGTTTATATCCATTTTTTACCATTAATTTTACTTGAAGAATTAATCTAAATTGATTAGATATCATTACTATTAATTTTATTGGTTCCTCGCCCATTAATAATAAATCATTATATATTTTTAAGGCTTTAGTAGAATCTTTATCCAATATAGCATTTGTTAGTGAAAAAATATTATCTTCTATATTTTCTCTTATTACATTTTCTATATCTTCTTTTGTTATATCTTTATCATTATCTTTATATTCCATTAATTTATCACATTCATTAATAATATTTCCTAAATCATATTTTACTTTATCTATTATTAATCTAACTAATGACATTTCTATTTTATATCCATTATTTTTAAAATAATCATATATATAATTATTTAAATTATGACTATCTAATTTTTTACATTCAATTACTTTAGATAATTTTTTTAATTCTTTTACTATCTTTTTTCTTTCATCTAATTTTTCATTATTAACTACAAAAACTAATGTTACATCTTCAAATGGATTATTTATATATCTAACTAATGAATCTATATCATGATTTATTTCTTTTTTATTTTCACTTGTTAAAAAATTAGAGTTCTCACATATAATTAATTTTTCACTATCAAACATACTTATAGTGCATGCTTCTTCCAAAGCAATAGAAATATTTACATCATCTAAATTATATCTAATTATATTATCTTGTATTACTTTTGAATTATCTATTATTTTTGATAGTTCTTTTTTTATTAAATAAGGCTCATCACCATATATTAAATATACGTTATTCATAATTACTCCTTATTTTTTAATTTTTGTTTTAGATCATATAAAGTATTTATTGCTTCTATTGGTGTCATTTCTAATGGATTTAATTTTTCTAATTCTTCTTCAATTTTACTTTTTTCCGGAACATATAAATCAAGTGATATTTGTTCTATATCAGGAGATATTTTCTTTTCACCTTTTTCATATTTAATTAATATTTCATTTGCTTTATTTATTAATTCTTCTGGAAGTTTAGCAAGTTTAGCAACATGTATACCATAACTTTTATCTATACTACCCGGTTCTACTTTATGTAAAAATGTAATATTACCATTATCTTCTTTAGCTGATACATGTACATTTTTTAAATGTTTATGAGTTTTTTCTAAGTCAGTTAATTCATGGTAATGTGTTGAGAAGAATGTTTTTGCTCCTACTTTATCATGAATATATTCTATTATAGCTGCTGCTAAACTCATACCATCATAAGTAGCAGTTCCTCTTCCAAGTTCATCAAATAATATTAAACTATTTTTAGTAGCATTTGTAATTGCACTATTTGCTTCTATCATTTCTACCATAAATGTAGATTCACCAGATACTAAATCATCAGATGCCCCTATTCTTGTAAATATTTTATCAAAAATAGGAAGATTAGCATAACTTGCTGGTACAAATGATCCTATTTGAGCCATTATAGCTATTATTGCCATTTGTCTCATGTATGTTGATTTACCAGCCATATTTGGTCCTGTTATTAACATTATAGTATCATCTTTATCCATTAATATATCATTTGATACAAATTCAGTATTAGTTAATACTTTTTCTATTACAGGATGTCTTCCTTCTTTAATATCAATTATATTATCTTCATTTAATATTGGTTTTATATAATTATTTTCTTCTGCTACTACAGCAAGTGATGATAATACATCTATTTCACTTAATGTGTGTGCAAGTTTTTGTATATCAGGTATATATTTTTTTATAATATCTCTTATTTCTACAAATAAGTCATATTCCAAATTAATTATTTTTTCTTCTGCACCTAATATTAATGCTTCTTTTTCTTTTAATAGTGGTGTAATAAATCTTTCACAATTAGAAAGAGTTTGTTTTCTTTCATAACCATATTCTTCTTTTATATCTTTTATAGCACCTTTTGATACTTCTATATAATATCCAAATACTCTGTTATATCCTACTTTTAATGTCTTAATACCTGTTCTATCTTTTTCTTCTTGTTCTAATTTTGATACAAAATCTTTATTCCCTTTTCTTGATGACTTTAATTCATCTAATTCTTCATTATAACCTTCTTTTATTAAATAACCTTCTTTTAAAGTAATAGGTGCATCTTCATATATGGAATTTTCTAAAAGATTATATAAATTATCAAAAGTATTAATCTCTTTATAATTAATTTTCTTAAGTATATCATTTATATTTGGTAATACTTTAAATGATGTTTTTAATTGTAGTAAATCTCTAGCATTAGCAGAACCAAATGATATTTTTCCAATTAATCTTTCTAAATCATATACTGATGATAAATATTCTCTAAGTTCATCTTTTAAAATAAATTCTTCCATTAAAGTTTCTACTATTTGTTGTCTTTCTTCTATTTTCTTTTTATCTATTATAGGATTTAATATATAACTTTTTAATTTTCTAGATCCCATTGCAGTTTTAGTTTTATCAAGTAACCATAATAAAGAATATTTCTTTTCTTTTGTTCTAATATTTTCTACAAGTTCTAAGTTTCTCTTTGTATGAACATTCATTTTCATAAATGAATCTTCTTTTACTATTTGTACTGGTTGAAGATGTGTTAAACTTCTTTTTTGAGTATTTTCTAAATAAGAAAGTAAATATTTAATTGCACTTACTATTCTTTCATCTTCAATATCCTTATATATATATGAATAATCATTTTCTACGTTAGTATTATTATATAAAGAAATAGTTACATTATATGTTCTTCTAAGTGTATCAAGTACTAATTTGTCAAAATCTGTATTAACTACTACCTCTTTAATATTTCTTTCTAATATTTCATTTATTATTAAATCATTATCTCTTTCTTTTATAAATGCATATACTTCTCCAGTAGTTATATCTGAATAACATACTACATATATATATTTTAAATCTAATATTACTCCTATAAAGTTATTTGATCCTTCATCAATAAAATCACTATTCATTCTAGTACCTGATGTTATTATCTGTACTATATCTCTTTTTACAATTCCTTTAGCATTTTTAGGATCTTCGGTTTGTTCACAAATTGCTACTTTATATCCTTTTTCAATTAACTTTTCTATATATATAGTTGCTGAATGATATGGGATACCACACATTGGTACCCTTTCTTCAAGTCCACAACTTTTACCTGTTAAGGTAAGTTCTAATTCATTAGAAGCAGTAATTGCATCTTCAAAGAACATTTCATAAAAGTCACCTAGTCTAAAAAATAAAATATTATCAAGATTTTCATCTTTTATTTCTAAATATTGTCTCATCATCGGAGTTATTTTATTTCTATCTACTTCTTCTCTTTTCATAATCCTTACCTCTTAAGATGATTATATCATTTTTTCAAATAAAATAAAAGAAAAAAGCATATTTTGAATTAATTTTCATACGATTTATTATGAAAAAATATACTAATATTATTCTTATATTTTTATTTGTAATTTTAGATATATTTATATTATATAAATCTAAAATTGTAATTAATTCATTTCGTGAAACTTTAAATATTTGTCTTTATAATTTAATGCCTACTTTATTTCTATCTATATTAATTAATCAGATGCTTATTAAGTTAAATTTTGAAAAATTTATTCCAAAAAAATTAATAAAAAAATTATTTAATATTAATGATAAGGAAGCATCTATTTTTTTACTATCTATAGTTAGTGGTTTTCCTAACAATTCTAAAATGCTTATTGATGATATTAATTTAAATAATATAATTCAATATACTAATTTTATTAATCCTATTTTTTTAATATGTACAATAAAAGATTTAAAATTATCTATTTTAATACTTTTATCGCATTATATTTCTAGTATAATTATTGGTATTATTCTAAGAAATAAAAATATTATTTATACTAATAAAAATAGTTATAATAAAGTATCTTATTTGAGTATGTATTATTCAACTTTAAAAGATACTATTTACACTATATCAATTATTTTTTCTAATATATTACTATTTTCTATTATTAATTCGTTAATAATAAATATATTTAATTTTAATGATATAGTAAGTTCTATTATTAAAGGTATTATAGAATTTTCTTCCGGCATATATGATATTTCTAATATGTCTATTAAATATAAAGGTCTAATTATTTTATTTATTATATCTTTTTCTTCTTTTAGTATGCATATGCAGATTATGAGTATTAATCCAAAAATAAAATACATTAAATTCTTTCTTTTTAGAATATTTAATGTATTTATATCTTGTTTTATTTATTATTTTTTAATTCTAATCCTAAAGATATTCCATCTTCAATAGAATCACTTAACATTAATGCTCTATTTTTTTGATTAATTATTATAGAATTATCTCTTGATTGTAAATCATTGTAATAAGTAATTTTATTTAATTCTTTTCTTAATAATTTTAAATAATCTTTTAATTCTATATCCATTAATTTTCTTACTGATGTTAATTTCATATTTTTTAGAACAGTTTCTGTTGTTTGAGGAAATGCTGAATATTCTTTTTTCAAGATAAAATCTCCTCCACCTAATCTTGTTTCTATAATTCCCTTATTATTTTCGTGTGCTCGTACTAAATTTGCTACCATACATTTATTAATCATATATTCTTCATCTTCTGTAAATGGAACAAATCTATAATCAGGTTCAGGTACATACATTCCATATTTAGAATTTTTACCTGCAATACATCTTGCTTGATATATATATGGTGTAATAAATAATTCTTTTTCACCATTTGTGTAATAATATTCAGGATTCATTACAAAATCATTTGTTTTTGATAATTTTGTTAAATTATCATATTCTTCTTTTACTGTACCTAATTCATTTTTTGGTTGTCCTATTAACATAGTATAATATTTACCATCTTCACTTTTTATTACATATACAAGTTCTGTATCTCCATAATTTATAAATTTTACTTTAAAATCTTTTCCTTTTAATGGTTCAAAATTATTATCTCTTTTAAAATCGCAAATTAAGTTATTTATAAATATTGCTTCATTTTCTTTATCTTGATCTTCTTTCACTTGTATAAATCTATAATCATTTTCTTGTATTCCTAAATTTTCTATACTCATAATTCACCTCTAAATATATATGATAACATAAAAAAATTAGATTTCAATTAAAATCTAATTTTTTCTTCAATATAATTTACTACTTCATAAAGTGGAAGTGTTATTTGATTCATTGTATCTCTATCTCTTATAGTTACTGTATTATTATTTATTGTTTCATCATCAACAGTAATTGAAAATGGAGTACCTATTACATCTTCTCTTCTATATCTTTTACCAATAGAACCTGTTTCATCATATGTACACATAAAATATTTACTTAAATTATTAAATACTTCTTTTGCTTTATCTGTATGATATTTTTTTACAAGTGGAAGAACTGCTACTTTATATGGTGCGATAGCTGGATGAAAATGCATTACTTCTCTTGTATCATTTTCTAATGTTTCTTCTTCATATGAATTACAAAGAATTGCTAGTGTTAATCTATCTGCTCCTATTGAATATTCTATTACATTAGGAATATATTTTTCATTAGTTTCTGGATCTAAATATTCCATTGATTTACCAGAAAATTCTGAATGTCTAGATAAATCCCAAGTTCCTCTATGATGTATACCATTTAATTCTTCCCAACCTATTGGAAATTTATATTGTATATCACATGCAGCCTTTGCATAATGAGCAAGTTTATCATGATCATGATATCTTAATTTATCTTCATCTAATCCTAAATCTTTTATAAATTCTAATGCTCTTTTTTTGTAATCTTCATAAATATCAAATGATTCTGCTTCTTTACAAAATTTTTGAAGTTCCATTTGTTCAAATTCTATTGTTCTAAATAAGAAATTACCTGGTGTTATTTCATTTCTAAAACTTTTACCTATTTGTGCGATTGCAAATGGCATTTTAGCTCTTGCTGTTCTTTGTACATTTAAGAAATTAACGTATTCACCTTGACATGTTTCTGGTCTTAAATACACTGTATCTTTATTTCCTTCTACTGTTCCTCTTGATGTTTCAAACATTAATTTAAATTGTTTTATTTCTGACCAATCAAATCCTCCACAGTTAGGACATTTGATTTTATTATCGTCAATGAATTTTTCCATTTCTTCATTACTCATACCTTCTGCTGCTACATTTGGATCAAATTCTTCAATTAAATTATCTGCTCTAAATCTTTGTTTACATTTCTTACAATCCATTTTAGGATCAGAAAAGCTTCCTACATGTCCAGATGCTTCCCATACTCTTGGATTCATAAGTATTGATGCATCTACTCCATAAGTATTCATATCTTCTTGAACAAATCTTTTCCACCAAGCATTTTTAATATTCTTCTTTAGTTCAATACCTACTGGTCCAAAGTCCCATGTATTTGCAAATCCATCATATATTTCACTTCCTGGAAATACAAATCCATATTGCTTACATAAATTTACTATTTTTTCCATTGTTAAATTTTCCATATTTACCTCCTAATAGAAAAAAGATGATTCCTTTATTTGTAAGGACGAGTTTACCCGCGGTTCCACCTTACTTATTCTTAAAAGAATCATCTTTATAGTATATAGCTGTTTAGGATTCCACCCTAGTCATCGCTTTTTGAATATATATAAATTATATCATATTTTTATTAAATGTATACATTTTTTATTGATTTTAAAAATTTTTTACTTTTTAAATATAATCCTGTATATTTATCATAATATTCATTTATAAATGTATCTATTTCTTCTTTAGTATTTTCATTTAATTCTATTTTACTTATCTTTGATATATCTACATAATAAAGCATTCTGAGTACTTTTATAGTTTTTTTATCTACAATTTTTTCATTTCTATGGCAATTAGTACATACAAATCCACCTTTATTTGTAGATACTGTAAGAACTTTTGTTGATCCACATACTGCGCATGAATTAAGTTCTGGCTTTATTCCAAGATAATCTAAATATTTAAGTTCTAATATATTAGTTATTATCATTGGATCATAACCTTCTTCTATTTTTATTAAAGAAGCTTCCAATATATCAAATAAATCTTTTTCATTTGTTTGTTTTGCTACTTGTGAAGTAAGTTCTAGTAAAAATGAAGCATAGCTTATTTTAAGTAAATCTTTTTTTATTTCATTAAATGGATTTATAACATCTGCGACTAATAAATTAGATAATTTTCCTTCTTTATAGTTTAATTGAAACTCAGCATATGTTAATTTAGAAGTTACACTTCTAAGAGGACTTTTTAATCTTTTAGCACCTTTTGCAATAGCACTTATAAGTCCATATTCTTTTGTAAAAATATTTAAGAGTTTACTTGTTTCACTATAATTACTTTCACTAATTATAATTCCCTTTACTTTCGTTATTTCCAATTTCTACTTCACCTAATTCTTTCATACTTCTATATTTTAAAAAGTATTCTATTTTACCTGTTAATTTAAATAAATTCCAAACATCTTCTATAGTCATAATATTTCACCTTCCATTAATATAATGGTATGTGAAATAAAATTTATTCATTTTCTTCTTTAAAACCGAATTCTATTAAATACTTTTCTTTTTCTCTCCAATTATTTATAACTTTGACAAATAATTCTAAATATACTTTTTTTCCTACTAATTTTTCTATATCTTCTCTTGCTTTAGTACCTATTTCTTTTATCATTGATCCGTTATGACCAACAAGTATTTTCTTTATTCCTTCTCTTTCAACTATTATCATTACGTTGATATGTACACTTTTTTCAGATTCTTTATAATCTTCTACAACACAAGTTACTGCATGAGGTACTTCTTCATTTGTAAGTCTAAGTACTTTTTCTCTTACTAATTCTGATACCATAAAATTAATACTTTTATCAGTATAATAATCTTCAGAATAATATTTATCTCCTTCATTTAAATATTTTTTAATTGTATTTATTAAATCTTTAATATTATCTTCTTTTAAAGCTGATACTGGTATTATTTCTTTAAAATCATATTCTTTTGATAATTCTTCAATTATAGGAAATAATTTTTCTTTTTTTATCATATCTACTTTATTTAATATTAAAAATATATTCCCTTTATATTCTTTTATTTTATCAAGTACAAATTTATCTCCTCTACCAAATTTTTCGGTAACATCAATCATAAATAATATTACATCTGCATCTTCTAATGAATAATATACTTGTTTATTCATATATTTACCAAGTGTTTGAACTGGTTTATGAATACCTGGTGTATCTATAAATATTATTTGTGAATCTTCATCATTATATATTCCTTGTATATTATTTCTAGTAGTATGTGCTTTTGATGATGTAATTGCTACTTTTTCTCCTACAATTGTATTTACTAATGTAGATTTACCTGCATTTGGTCTTCCTACTACCGCTACAAAACCACTTTTCATTTTAAATCCTCTTCATCAAATGGCATAGGACATAATTCTTCTACTGTATGAATTTCTTCTAAGCCTTTATTATTCATTAATATTATTTCACTATTTTTATCAAAAAATTCAGTGATAACTTGTCTACACATAAAACAACATGAACTTATTTTTTCTGAATCTACCATTACATATAATTTATCAAAATCATTTTTTTTATAACCATTTGCTATTGCTGATGTAATTGCTACTCTTTCAGCACAAATAGCTGCACCATATGAAGCATTCTCTACATTTGTTCCAACAAATTCTTTACCATCTTTCATTACACATATAGCAGATACTCTAAATTTTGAATAAGGGCTATATGAATTATTTAATTCATTTAATAATTTTTCTTTCATTATCTTCTCACTCCATATTCTTCTAATATTTTTTCTTGTAATGGGAACATTATTTCTTCATCTTCTTTTTTCATATGATCATAACCTAATAAATGTAAAAAACCATGTGTCATTAAGAAACATAATTCTCTTTTTAAGCTATGTCCATATTCTTCAGCTTGTGATTTTGCCTTATCAATTGATATATATATATCGCCTAAAACTCGTATATCATCTTCTGGAATTGTTTCATCATCTTCCAAAGCAAAACTTATAACATCTGTTTCTCTATCTATATTTCTATATTCTTTATTTATTTCATGTATTTTTTTATTATCTACTATTATTACACTACATACTACATTATCTAAATTAAAATAATCTAGTAAAAAAGGAAACAATTTAGAAAGTTCATCTATTTCTTCTAATTTTTCATTTGTCTCATTAAATACTTCTACTTCTCTCATCTTAAAATCCCCCATAAATCCGAATTTACATATATTATTAATGTTATTGCTAATAAGAATATGGTTAATATATTTTTAAATAATTTAGTTGAAAAGAATGGTGGTAAATGACTTTCTAATACATTAAATATAAGATATATCATATAACCTATTATTCCACCTACTAAATTTAAAAATATATCATCGATATCAAATGTTCTACCTATTTGCATTTGTGTATATTCTATAGTTGCACTTATTATTATTGTTATAAGTATTGTAGGAATAGCACTTCTTGTTTTTATTAAATATGCTACAAAAAGTCCAAATGGAATAAACATTATTATATTTCCTATAATATTTTGAATAAATAATTTTGATCCAACTTCATATCTTAAAATTTCCTTAAATGGTATAAAATTGTTTGTTCCATAATTTACATCTTGGAATGTTACTACATAAAATAAAAGCATTGCATAAAGAAGTGCTGTAAACATAAATAATTCTTTATATAAAACAAATCTTTCTCTATGTACGATTAAATATGCTAATCTTGCTACTATCGCAAATACTGTAAATATTAATATCATTGGCCAATTTTCTTTCAAAGCATTTTGCATTGTTTGTTCTATCATATTCTTACTCCTTTTCATCTTTTGGTATTAACTTTTGTTCTTTACTTATTTCTTCAAAACATGAGAAAAACATTTCTAATACTATTTTACTATTTTTTTCTTTAAAATTCAAAGGTTTTTCACTTATTATATACTCGTTATTATCAAGCGTCTGTAAAACCTTTTCTTTTGCTTTTTCTATTGCCTTTATTTTTGCTTCATTAATACTATATTTATCATTTATTATCTTAACTTCTCTTTCTTCTTCTATTCCAATTTCAAATGGAATTCTTTTATTATTTAATGAATGTAGTTTTTTTCTTTCAAATGTTTTATATTTACTTAAAGATATATATTTATCTGAAAGTTTCATATATAATCTTTTACATTTATTCTTAGTATATATTTTTTCTTTATATTTCAAAGGAAATTCTATTGTTACATTATACCAAACTTCTGCATATACTTTACCTTTAGCATGAACATATTTTTTTACATCTTCTTCTTTTGTTATTTCACCGCTTATTATTATATCTCCTTTATTAACATATGTATTTAATAAAACTTGTTTTTCACCTTCTTCAGCATATATTTTTCTTACAACTCCTGATTTTCCTGCGATTATATTAGTATATTCTTTAGAAGTATTTTTTACTGGTAATTTTCTTTCTACAATTTTAACTTCTACTTTAGTTCCTATATTTGTTATTTCAATCCATTCTATTTCATTTTTAAATTCTTCCATTATATTATTTTTAATTTCATTTAATTCTTTATAACTTTTCTTAAATTGATAATTTCTAATACCATTTTGATTTAATATTTTTTCTATCTTTTTATTTAATTCTTTATTGTCACCAATAATTTGAACATTAAAAATTGTATTTGATAATACGCTTAAAAATATTATTCCTAAAAAGAAAAATATTATTAATATTAAATTTCTATTTAGAATTTCTTTTAATTTTAATGCACCTTTACTATTCATTATTTTTATTTTATAAATTGATTTTATTTTAAATAATTTATTTATATCATAAGTATTTATTGTTATTAATATTTCTTTATTAGATATATTTTTTATTCTTAAGATATTTATATTATTTTGATTACATTTATGTAAGAAATTATTTATATTTTTACCCTTTATTGAAACAATATAGTAACTATTCATTTAATCCTCAAATATTATATTATTATACTTTCCATATATTAATATTTCATTATTTAATAGTTTATTTATTTGTAATTTAGTTCCTAAAATCTTTATTTTTTTATTATTATTTGTTATTTGTATTTTAGTATCAGAAATATCTAATATATTAGTATAATTTTCTATATTTATTTTATTATTTAATATAGTTATCTTAAATTCTGAATTTCTTACATACTCCTTTATTCTATTCATAAATATCACCACTAAATTATATGAAAAAATCTAAGACTTAAGTCTTAGATTATGATAATTTATCTTTAATAATTTTACTTGCTTTACCCATATCGAATCTATTTTTTAATTTAGGTGATACTTCTTTCATAATTTTACCCATATCAGAAGGACCAGTTGGATTTACTAAATTAAATGCTTCATCAATAATTTGCATTGCTTCTTCTTCAGTTAGTTCTTTTGGTAAATATTCATTTAATAATTCAATTTCACTATTATATTGATCTATTAAATCTTGTCTACCTGCTTTTTCAAAATCAGAAATAGCATCTTTTCTCATTTTTACTTGTTTATTAATAATGCTTAATACTTCTTCATCAGATAGTTCTTTTTTAGTACTTATTTCTTCATTTTGAATAGTTGCTTTTACTAATTTAATAACATCTATTTTTTTCTTATCATGAGCTTTCATAGCTTCTATTAATTCTTTTTGTAATTTTTCTTTCATAAATACCTCCAAAAAAAAGCAGTTTTTACTGCTTAATCTCTTTCTCTACTTTGTCTTTTTCTAGAATTTTTAATACCAGCTTTTTTAGCTTCTCTTCTTTGTACTCCAGGTTTAGAATAATGTTCTCTTTTTTTGCATTCAGAAGGGATACCTGATTTTGCTACTGCTTGTTTAAATCTTTTCATAGCTCCATCAATGTTACCATTTTTAACCACTACTTTTGTCAACTTTTTTCCCTCCCTTCGCACATACTAGTAAAATTATATCACTTCAAGTATTATATTTCAACAATTTTTTTACTATAAATTGAAAAAATAAGAGATTTTTCTCTTATTTTTCAATCATTGCATTTCTAAAGTCTTCAATTAGCTTCTCATCTTCTGTTTGATTTGTAGTTCCTTGCATGTACCAATTATAAATATCAGAATTAGTTGGCATAAAATTATGCATGTATACAAATCTTTCTTTTCCTGTACCAACACTACTTCCTGGCTTTTCATTATGGTAACGATGGATTCTTACAAGTCCATAGAAGAATGATAATTCATAGTCTTGTACTCTATCTTCTTCAGGTACTCCAAGTAGTCCTTCAAGTACATATGAAACAGTACCAGTTCTATCAGTTCCTATTCTACAATGGTAGTATAAATTATTACCAGCGACTATTTCTTCCATTGCATATTTAACAGCATTTCTAGTCATAGTATAATATCCTTTTTCTGCATCTGTTTCTCCATTTGGATTAACAAAATAGTTTTGAGCTTCTATACGATTATATCTAGAAATTTTATATGCATCTGAATTTGCTTCTCTTAAATCAAGTTCTGAATTTATACCTAAATTAGTAAGTTCAGTTATACTAGATGATGAATTTAATTTAATACCTCTAAATAATCTTCCATAAGCAACTGTTGCATCTGGAATATTATCACCATCAGTATCTGCTGGAAGTCCTCCTAGATCACGTACATTTAATACATCTCCTGCATCTATAATACGTCTTTCACTAGTAAATTTAACTAATCCATGTACATTTTCATCACTATCTAATTCCCAATAATATACTTTATCTGGTATTAAGTTATAAATAACTCCATTATCACCTTTAGCGTATGTTACTTTTGTATCTTTTTCACCACTTGTTTCATTGTATGTATACACACTTACTTTTCCGTTTACTCCTGTATTATAACCTTTTGGTTTATCACAGTGAACAGTACCAGTTGATGAACATTGATTATCTGCACAAATACAATTATTATTATTGAAGTTTTGCATCATTACTGTATTTTCAGTTGCATCTAATGGCCAATTTGGACTATTATTACTACTACTCCAAGAAGGAAAATTAGAAGATGAGTTTTTCCATGTGTCTATATATTGATAATATGTTTTTTGAGCATCTGGTGTTGTTCTAAATGATACTACATTTGGATTTACATCATATATCCATTTTGCAGTATAAGTTTCATTTTTAGTAGGAACAGTATTTTCATCTACTGCTTCATTTGATTCATTATACCATCCATCAAAAGTATATATACCTTTAGATGGTGTAGGAAGAGTTCCAACTTTATTACCTTGATCAACAAATATTAATGTTGGATTTACCTCTCCTCCATCTGGATTTAATGTTATTTCATATTTACTTAATTCAATATTATAATATAAAACTTTATATGTAACACTTCCAATTGCTTCTTCTGTATTTATCTTAGTTGAATTAGCTTCTGTACTAGTAATCTTAGATTCATTATTTACAGCAGCATTTGTACCTTTAATAACACCATCATAAACTGAATAATTAACATCAGAATAAATACCATTTGTATTTCCTTGTAATGTTATTGATGACGTATTATAAATTCCATCTTGAGTTCCAAGTGTGAATGTTCCATTTGATACTGCTACAGCATATGAATTAGAACTACGTGTATTAACAATTGTACCACCTGTTATTATTGTAGTACCACTCTTATTTTGAACAGTTCCTCTTTTATTACCTGACGCAAATTCTGCATTTGATGTTAAATAAACATCTCCACCTATTTCAACAGTTCCACCATCATTATATATAGCGGCTTTTCCTCCAGAATTTTCAATACGACCACTATTGATAATTAAATGTCCTCCAGGGCCTAAGTCTATAGTACCGTTTGCAGATGTTTGAACAACAGTTCCATTTTTTATTTCTAATGGTATTTTAGTTTTTATAGTTTGTCCTGATGTTCCAGTAAGAGTATGATTATTTAAATCTAATACTATATCTTTATTAGTATTTTTATCAAACATGTTAATAAATGCATTTATTGATACATCTTGTAACAATGTTATTGTAGTCTTAGTTGTAGGTGCTGTATTTACTGCTGTTTGAATACTCTTATAAAATTCATTATTCATTTCAGCAACATCATCAGCATCTGCCCATCTAGCATAATATTTTTTATCGCTATCAATTATTGTTGTTTCAGTAACTTTTTCAGTATATTCTAAACTTGTATACCAACCAACAAATAATTTATTTTCTTTAGTAGTTACTGGAAGTATTCCAATAGCTGTATTTTTATTAACATTTATACTTTCTACTTCTTCTCCACCTTGTGAATCAAATTCTACATTGTATGTTGTTCCTTCTTGTTGTACATTTACATGTATTTCTTTAGTAGTGTCACTAACAGTACCTCTCATAGTAATTGTTGCTTCACCACCACTTACTCCTGTAATTACACCTTCATTTGTAACAGATACTATTTCATTATTACTTGAAGTAAATGTATAATTTTCTAATTCATAACTATTTAAAACATTAATTGTCTTAGATTCATCAATATTTAGAATAAAGCTATCATGTTCTAATTGTGCTTCTTCTACTGGTTTTAACCATTTAGCATAATATGTTACATATCCATTTGGAATTGTATTTTCATTTACTGGAATAGTGAAATCTAAGGAAGTATACCATCCAGCAAATATATAATCATTTCTTGTTGCTGTTGGTAATGTTCCTATCTTTTCACCTTTTTGAATGTTAGCATATTTATTACTAACAACACCTCCATTTGGATTAAACCTAATAATATAACTATCCTCAATTAAGTTATATGGAACTTCAATTATTGGTTTGATACAGTTATTTGAAGAGTTATATTTATCTGAAGATACTACATCAAGTTTTCTTGTATCATTACGATATCTTATTCTCGTATCAGTACCACCAATAGTTGTTTGTTCAAGCCAAACTGTACTTCTTTCTCCTACTCCTGAATATAAACTATTTTCATATAAGAATTCATAATCATTTAAAGCACCATCTGTTTGTAATTCAGAATATGTTTTACCAGTCATTGCTTCAAGTTCACTTAATTTAATCATTCTAGCTGGTCTATAATCACCTGACTGAATTTCAAATTTAACAGGTAAATTACTCCATTGTGTTGTAGTTGGTAATAAAGTTAATGATGTATCATAATTATAATAAACATTTATATCACTTTGACCTAAATCACCACTAAATGTAGTATATGAAATAAGTACTGCATTATCACCATTATCAGTTACATAATAGAATCTTTGATTATAACCTGTTCCATCAACATCACAATCAAGTGCATCTCCTGGAACTAGTGAATCTGATGTAATAACATTACCATAAGAAATTGTATCTCCTATAGAATGACCATTAACTCTACATCCTTTTCCACTAGGTGAATTACATGTTTCAGTTAATAATGTAGTTGCTTTTTTACAAATCATTTTTTGCCATTTAGCAATTAATTCAATATCTCCACTAGGAGTATATGGTGTGCTAACTGGATTTTCATCAGTTGTTTTTTCAAACCATCCTAAGAATATAGATCCATCTTTAGTAGGTGTAGGTAATTCATTAATTGAATCGCCAGCATCTACTTTTATATCTGAAATTTCACTTCCTCCATTAGCATTTAATGTTACTGTATATACTGAACTCGCTCCATATTCTATTTTGCTCTTTGGTACTTCAATTGCAGGACGGGCGCTGCCGAAATTCGTATTGTTGGTGCTGCTGCTGCGGACACTGCGGTAGTGGCCACCGACATACCAAACGGTGTCAGAGTCAAACGCGTAAGGCGTTTCTAACCAATGTCCGGCACTTCCTATTGTTGATTTTGCGTATCTTGTGTTTTCCATTATATAGTTACAGCTATCTAATTCTCCTGTTGTCTTTCCTCCTACTTCTGTCAAATTACATCCTGACATTAATTCTTTCGCTGTTAATAGTCTTGCAGCATATCCTTCGTAACTAAAGTCTGTTGGTAATGTTCCACCAGCTGTTGTTGGTGAATCATATGTTGATTGATATTCTGCTAGGATTGCACGTGTATCACTTTTTAAACTAACATTACTCCACTTACTTGTTGTTGGTAATTGAGATACTAATGTTCTTGGTCCATGCCAGTTTTCATTACTAGAATCATATGCAAATGTGTTCTTATTACATGATACTCCACTTGTTACATTATTATAATATATTAATACTGCTGTACTTGTATCAAATTCTTTTGCACTTGTATCATAGTAATCACTTACATAATAAAATCTTTCTGTTAATTCGTCGAAATCTCCATCACTATTTACATCACATGTAAATGCATCTCCACTTGTTAGTGTTCCACTTGTTCCACATGATCCATATGTTATTGTACTTGTTCCTTTTGAACCACTTTCTGTATATCCTGCACCTGAGCAATAATAAGTCCCATCTGTTTGCGAACATGTTTCTTCATGTAGTTTTACTGCTCTTTTACATACTATTCCATCACCTACTGTGATGTTTTCATTGTTAGAACATGTTTCTTCAGATAATTTTGTTATATTTTCATTTGCTGCACAAGTTTTTAATTCATCAAATTTAGCATATATTGTTGTTGGTCCTGTTATTTCAGTATTATCAAAATCAAATTCAGTTTGATATGAATCAGTTGTATACCAATTATCAAATTCATAATTTTCTTTTTCTGGATTTGGTATTGGTTTTGTTACTTTTGAACCATGTTCTATTGTTTGACTTGATACTTCAGATCCTCCATCTGTATCAAATGTTACTGTATATTTATTTATTGTTTTAGAATAATTTGCTGTTATTGTTGTATCTTGTGATATTGTTCCATTTTCTAAAGACCATCCATCAAATGTAATTGTATAACCTGTAATAGTCTTTTTACTTGTTGTAACTTCTCTTTCATCACTTAAAGTTAATTTATTTTCACTTGCTATATATGTAGCTTCATTAATAACATTTATAGATGATTGTGATACTTCTCCTAAAGTATCATCACTTACATTAATACTTAATTTATATACTGTTACATCTTTTGATACTGGATCACTTTCATCATAATTTCCACTATCATTATTTATTGCTTTTACATAGACTGTTCTTGTTCCAGATACTGCAGTTACTTGAGTTAAATAATTGTAAGTAGTTGTTTCACTTCCAGGTAATACTGGTGTATAGTTTATTCCATCTATACTTATTAAATATCCATCAGCATTTGCACTATTAGTGAAACTTACTATACCTTCTGGACTAACGTTTAAATTTGTTACTGCATCAGATTGTTGTTTTGTTATTGTTATTTTAAATGTTGCTATTTTTTTAGCACTTGTTACATTATCTTTTGCTTTTATTTTTATTGTATATTCAGAAGCTGGTGTATTTTCTTTTATTGTTAATGTAGTTCCACTTATACTAAAGTAATTATTAGTATTTCCTTCTGTTATTGTATATGTATAATTACCTGATCCATTTGATGCTGGATTTATAGTAACATTTTGACTTGAAGTACTATAAACTTTACTTATAGTTTCATCTCCGTTAAAATCAAGTTCATTTGCTTCATATACTGGAGAAATTGTTACATTACTAGTAAGTGTAATTGTTTTTGGATTGTCTGTAGTATTATCGTTCCACTTAGTAAATGTAAATCCTGCTCTTTCTTTTGGTGAAATAGTTATTTGTGTTTCATACGGATAATTTCCAGATTCCTTTGTACTATCAACGTATTCAGAATCATTAATTGTAAATGTATATGTTTTTCTATTATATACATAAGTTACTTTTGCTTCTCCATCACCTGTTATTTTTATATTTTGTTCTTCTGGTGTTTCAAATCCTGTTTTTGGTTTTCTTGATGCAGGTACTGTTTCATCTGTTGTTCCATGTTCTTCTACTTCTTCAGTTTCATATTGAGTTGGATCTAATTTTTGATATTTGTGCACTACTGTATATTTTGTATCGTCGTTTGGTGTATATACAAGTGTTAATTCTTTTTCTTCTGTTAATGTAAATGTTTTTTCATAAGATGTATCATCATCACTCCATTTAAATGTATATCCAGCTCTTTCTTTTGCTTTTAATGTGACTTGTGTTTCATATGGATATGTACCATTTGCTGTTGATGTTGAATCAAGATATGTTCTATTCGTTACACTAAATTGATATGTTTCTCTATCATATATATAAGTAACTGTTGATGATCCATCTCCATTTATTTTTATATTTTGTTCTTCTGGTGTATTAAATCCTGTTTTTGGTTTTCTTGGTGCAGGTACTGTTTCATCTGTTGTTCCATGTTCTTCTACTTCTTCAGTTTCATATTGAGTTGGATCTAATTTTTGATATTTGTGTACTACTGTATATTTTGTGTTTTGATTAGCTGTATATATTGGAGTTAATTCCTTGTTTTCAGTTAATTTAAATGATTTTGTATAATTTGTATCATTATCATTCCATTTAAATGTATATCCTTCTCTTTCTTGTGCTTTTAATGTAATTTGTGTTTCATATGGATATGTATCATTTGCTGTTGATGTTGAATCTAGATATGTTCTATCTGTTACATTTAATGTATATGTTTTTCTATTATATACATAAGTTACTTTTGCTTCTCCATCACCTGTTATTGTTACATTTTGTTCTTCTGGTGTATTAAATCCTGCTTTTGGTTTTCTTGGTGCTGCTACTTCTGTATCAGTTGCACCATATTCTTCTATTTCTTCAGTTTCATATTGAGTTGGATCTAATTTTTGATATTTGTGTACTACTGTATATTTTGTATTTTGATTTGTAGAAAAATGTGCTACATAAGATCTATCTTCAGTTGAACCTTTTTGAATTGTAACACTTGTTGTTTGTGTTGTAATTCCTGTTCCTGTCCATCCTGCAAATGTATATCCTTCTTTTGTAGGATTATTTAATGTTATTTTATCTTCTACTGTATATGTAGTTGGGTTAGTAGCAGTTCCACCTGCATAGTCATAATTAATATTATATGTAATAATATTAAATTTTGGTGTTATTGTTGTATCTTCTGTTATTTCTTTTGTAAAATCAAATACTTCATTACCAGAATACCAGTTATCGAAAGTATATCCTGGTTTACTTGGATTTTCTGGTTTATCTATTTTAGAATTATATGGTATTATTTTTTCTTCTCCATTAATTTTTACTAATAATTTGTCATATAATTTTATATTTTCATTAAAGCTTATTATGAAATTTAAATTAGTAGCTTGTGCTGTAATAGGTATTAATAATAATGCGATTAATAGTGAGCTTCTTATTTTTTTATTTTTTCGTATTGTAATTGATAATAAACCGATTAAAGAAACAATTAATATTAATAAATATATTCCTATGTTATCTCCTGTTTTTGGATTGATTGGTATAACTTTGCTAGATTCATTACCATCTTCATCAACAAAAATAATATTGAATTTAACGCTATTATTAACTACTCTCTTATCCATGTTATTAACTTCTGTTTTATAAGTAGATTTAATTTCTAATACTTTTTCTTCATTTGAGTTAAATTCTTCATTTTCATGCTTATCATATTCATAAACTATATTTCCATTTAAATTATCATCAGTAATTGTTTTAATAGTATATTTTTTAGTATCATTATTTTTTAATGTCACATTAAAAACAACATAATCATTTACTTTGTGATATTCTACATTTGCTTTTACATCATCATTATCATAACTAACTATTGATGCATCTACACCTGTAGATTTTTCCTTTATTTGTACATTTGTTATTTTTATAGTATTTACGCTTGCTAAAACTTTCCCAATATTAAATATTGAAAATATAATACTAATTGAAAATATAATTATTAATATTGATTTTATTTTTTTCATTCTACTTCGCTCCTATTATCATACATTATAATTATATCATATTTATTATTATTATCAACAAAAAAAGAGGATTTTACCCTCTTTTTTTACTAAAATCGACATAAGTTTTTTGATACAAATCTTCTTACAGATGATCCCATATTTCGACCTACATCAATAAACACGGTTGCCCCTCTTAAAATTGCATTTAAAATTGTACCATTTAATCCAGTTGCTTTTATGTTTTTCATTTGATTTTTATTTAACTTTTTCATTTTTACCTCCTATCTACATTTAAATGGTCTTGTATATCCATCTAAAAATCCTGCTATTATTGATATTCCTGCTGCAATAAGTGCCCATGCTCCTGCACTTAATGCTCCTGCTGTTATTTGTGTCATTTCTTCTTCTTTTAATTTTGTCATATATCCTCCTAAATATTTATAATTTTATTAAATAAATTAGAATTATTATATCTATGTGAAATTAGTATTAATGTAATATCATATTCCTGTTTTATATTTTTAATTATATTTCTTTCACTTTTAATATCTAATTCATTTAATGTTTCATCGAGTATTAATACTTTCTTATTTTGAAGTAAACTTCTAGCTAGTATTATTCTTTGTCTTTCTCCACCCGATATATTATGGCCATTTTCTTCTAAAACAAAATTTATATCTATATTTCGTTTTTGAATCATTTTATCAATACCAGTTATTCTCATAACTTTCTCTATTTCTTCTTTAGTTGCATCTTTAAATAATTTTATATTATTTAAGATTGTATCTGTAAATATATATTCATTTTGTGATACTAAACATATATTATCTGTTATATCTTTTCTATTAATATTATTAATGTCTATATCATTAATTTTTATCATATTTTCTTCACATTCTAATTGTTTTGTTAAGAGTTTAAATATTGATGATTTTCCTGTTCCACTATTACCTTTAACAAATATATATTCTCCTTTGTTAATATTAAATGAAACATTTTCTAATATATTATTTATTCCATTATATGAATAATTTAAGCTATTTACGGAGATTTTATCTATGAATTTAATATTATTTTCTTCTTTTTCTTCTTCTTTTTCTTGATATAATTCATTTATTCTTTTATATGAATTTTTAGCTTCTATTAACATTTCATCAGATGACACTATGTTCTTTAAAGATATAAAAAAATATATAAAAAGTGAGTTTACCGCTATTACTTTTGATAGAGATAAAATATTATCTTTATAAAATAGTATTCCAATAAATACTATTATTATTGATGAAATATTACTTATAAAATCCATTAATAGTTCAAATATAACTATAAATTTATTTAATATATAATTACTATTTAGAAATTTATTATATTTTTTTATAAATGAATTATTTATTTGTTTTTCTATATTTAAATTTTTTATTGTATCTATACCAAGTAAACTTTCTATCAAAAAAGTACTTGATTCAGATGCATTTTCTTTGTTTATAAGAGATTTATTTTTTATATTTTTTCGGTATATTATATAAATTAAAATATAAATACTCATCATGATAATTAATAATAAGAACATTATTTTATTAATAATAAATAAAATAATACTTATCATCAAAATATAAACTAGATCAATTATAATAGAAAAACTGATATTATTAATAAACTCTTTTATACTAGATAAATCATTTATTCTAGATACTATATCACCTATTGGCCTATTATGGTGATATGAAAGAGGGAGTGATAAAATTTTATTATATACTTTGGATGTAATATTATTATCTATATCTTTTGTATAATTTAATATTATTTTGCTTCTAATAAAGTCTAATATTAGTCTTGATACACATATAAATAAAAATAGAATAAATATTTTATATGATATAGATGGTATTTTAAATAAGTAACTTAGGTATAATGAATGAACTATTGAAAACAATGATAATATTATTGAAATAAAAAGTGTTAGTGTGATTATTGATATATTATTGAATATAATTTTTGAGTATGTATTAAAATTTTTATCTGATTCTTTTATTAAATTTTTTGTTTTTTTAAATGTTATTATTATATTTGTCCATATTTTTTCAAAATCCTCCATTTCATAATTTATATAGCCTCGAATTGGATCAAATATAATTATTTCATCATCTATTAATTTATCGATTATAACAAAATGATTGTATTTACCATCTAATTTTATATGAGCGATTATAGGTAATTTAAGTGAGCATATATCATTTAATTCACATTTATATGCTTCTGTTTCAAGACCTAATTTATTAGATGTACAAACTATGTCATATACGCTTGTACCTTCTTTATTTGTATTAAGCATATTTCTTAGTTTTGTTAAACTTATACTTCCTTTATAATAATTAATTATATTATATAGACATATTACACCACAATCTTTGGAATTTTGTTGCCCTATATATTTATGTTTCATTTTATCCCTCCAATAGATTATTTGCTTTTTATAAATTAACTCCCTTAAAAAATTAAAAAAACTAAACTTTTTAGTTTAGTTTTGCACTTTGTAAAATATTTATCATTTCACTTATATGATCTTCATATCTCTCTTTTATTATTACTTCGTTTACATAAATTACATAATTTGGATCTGCTTTAAAATTTATTACTGAAAACACATATAAACAATCTGATGATTTATCTGTTTTTCCTGAATATTCTACTCTCACTATAGTCTTATCTTCATAATCATCTATTGTTTCTTTTTTGAATAATTTCATATCTTTTCTATTACTTATAAAATTAGCTACTTGTTTATCAAGTACTTCTTTTGCAGACTTTTCTTCATAATCAGATAAATTATATGTATATACTCCTACTACTTGCTTTTTATTCTTATTTAAATATAAATCATATTCACCTTTTTCTTCTTGTTTATAATTTTCATCTGCCATAAAAGTTACTCTTTGATCTTTAGTTTTAAATTCTTTCATTTTTAATTCTTCTTTTTCACCATTCTTATTTGGTATAAGCATTACTACTATTAAAAATAATAATACTGCGATTACTGGTATTAATATAAATAACCATTTTAAATATTTTTTCATATTTTTCTCCTTTTATTCTACTATATCATTATTCTCAAATTTGATATCTAAGAATTTTCTACTTGCTAAAAAATCACACATATGTAAGAATCTTTGATATTTATCTTTTGGAAGTGGTAATACTACATCTGAATATGGACTAGTATTCCATTCTCCCATATGTGATGATATTACCTTACACATAAATTTTATTTCATCTTCATTTAAAGATAACTTATCTTTATTTTCTTTTATATAATCACATACAATTATTGGATGTTCAAATTTTGTATATTGACTATATTCTCTACCATGTTTTAATCCATCATGCATAATCATCGACATAATAAGTAAATCTTTTTCATCATCAGTAAATTTATGATTTAATGAATTATTATTCATAAGTTCTATTCCGATTCTAACAAGTGCTTTTGTATGTCTTAAAAGACCTCCATCACCAAGTGAAAATGATGGATGATATTTTCCAGTAGAAGATGCTGCTACTTCAAAAAAATAATCAGGTAAAAGTTCTATTAATTCTTCAGCACATTTTTTATATTTTGAACTTTTTATATAAGAGATTTCTTTTTTAAAAGCATCTGTTTTTTTACTCATAATATCACCTTTATTAATTATAACATAATTATAAAAAAAGAGTAATATTAATTACTCTTTTATGAATTTAAAGATTCAGTTTCATATAAGTTTCTATAAACTTCATTTGTTTTTAATAATTCATCATGGCTTCCTTGTGCTACTACCATACCATTATCTACTACATAAATAACATCTGCATCTATTATAGTTGATAATCTATGAGCAACTATAACTACAGTATGATCTTTTACTAAATTATCTATAGCTTTTTTAATATATTCTTGAGAATTATTATCTAAAGCTGATGTTGCTTCATCAAATAATATTACTTTAGACTTTTTAGCAAGTGTTCTAGCTATTGATAATCTTTGTTTTTGACCTCCTGATAAGTTTACTCCGCCTTCCCCTAATAACGTATTATATTTCTTTGGAAGCGTTTCTATATATTCATCTAAATATGCAAGTTTAGAATATTCTTTTATCTCTTTCATTTTTATCTTCTTATTAACTAACTTAAAATTATCTTTTATAGTTCTATTAAAAATGAATGGTTCTTGTCTTATTATAGATATGTGTTTTCTTAAATTATCTTCTTTTAAATCTTTTATATCAATACCATCTAATGTAATTGTTCCTTTTATTGGATCAAATACTCTAGTTATTAGATTAAATAATGTTGATTTTCCTTGTCCTGATTTACCTACTACCGCTATTTTTTTATTTGGTTCTATTTTTAAATTGAAATTTTTTAATATTGGTTTTTCATCTGGATATGCAAATTTAACATTTTTAAATTCTATAATTCCTTCTACTTCTTTTAATGTTTTTTCTCCAAATTTTTCATCTTCATATAATTTATTTTCTAAAAGTTCATTTACTCTAGAAAGTGCTACTATAGTTTTTTGATAGATTTGAGAAAAATCATTAATATTTTCGATTAACCACATGAATCTATATACATAATAAGTCATCGCTATAAAGAATGTTAATGTAGTTTTACCATAGTAAAGTAATATTACACAAGTGACAAATACACTTACTTCTAATATTGCTTTTAATAATCTAGAAGATATATTAAATTTCTTCCAAATATCTACTTCTTTTTTAGATTTATCAAATAAATCTTTTACTATACTAATCATATCAGTTATTAAATTGTCTTTTATTCCTAATGTTTTTATTTCTCTAACTCCTCTAACGGATTCGTTAACTAAAGATGCAAATTTATCTTGTCCTTTTCTTCTTTGTGAATGAACATCTTTTAACATTGGATTATATTTTTTTAATATAAAGTAAAGTATACATACAAAACATGATATTTCAAGTCCTATAATCCATGAATTTATAAATATATAAATAAGTACTACAATTGATCCTATTAATGCCGAAAATACTGAAAGTAAATGACCAAATGCAAAACTTAATGTATCTGCATCATTTGTAATTCTATTAATTATTTCACCTGATGATGTTTTTTCGTATGCATATGCTGGTAAATTTAATGCTTTTTTATATGCATTAAATCCAAGTTTTCTAGTTAATTTACTTTCTATTTTTTGAAGGCTTCCACTTGCTGTTGTATTTACTAAACAATCAAATAATATTCTAAGAATTAAATATACAGCTAAATATATTAATGCTTTCTTTAGTTGCATATTTGTTATCGATTCAACAGCAACACCATTTATATAACCTTGAAATATTTCAGCAAATTCAGATATAAATATTAGCGTACTTGCTAAAATTAATTTACCTTTTTCTTCTTTAATTAAGTTCCATAGAGGTTTTAGTTCTTTTAAATTTTTCATTAATTACACCTCCATAAATTAAAAATGACTACTAATAAATTATTAGTAGTCTTAAAAGTTTACACTAAAGAATTAGGAAAATGAAAATTTCCCCAATTATTCCTAACTACTAATAAACCATTAAAAACATTTGAATTTAAATTATTATTTCTTATTTTCATTTTCCCACTCCTTTCTCTTTAAATTCATGTCAATGTTAACATAAAAAAATATACTTGTCAACCTTTTTTATTGACAAGTATATTTTATTCATTTATTAACTTTAAAGATTTAGTATCTTCATCTATAATCAAATACCCGTTTAAATATCTTTTTAAAGCTGCTCTATGAGTTATATTATTTTTTGGTAGATTATTTTCATCTAAGTATTTAAATACTGCTTCATTTTCTTCTCTTGTTATTTCTTTTCCATCAATAAACATATACCCATTTAATATAGCTTCTTCATCTACTTTATTTGGTTTTGTACATTTATCATTTGCTGAAGCAAACTTTTTTATTGGAACTAATTCATCATTTGATAAGAATGTTCTTGCAACTATTACTAATCTATCTACAGGTATATTTGTAATATTAAAATAATCTAAAGTATCAAATTCTCTTACTACATCATTTTCATTTATACCATTATTAATTGCATCTAATAAATTTTTTATTTGACTTTGTGCTATTTCAGCTTCTTTTCTTTCTTTTTCTTCTTTTTTGTTCATATATTCTTCATACAATGGTTTATTATGAGCTTGTAGAACTTCAATATATTTCTTAAATTTAGTCAAATTTATATTATTTTCTGATAAAAATCCTTCAAAAGATTCATCCATTTTTTCCAAATATGAACTAATTACCAATGTAGCTTCTTGATTTAATAATTTTAATTTTTCTAATTTTCTTAAATTTCTTTTTTCTTCTTGTAATTTTTTTATTTTTTTATTTCTATAAACTATATATTTTTCTATTTTTTTATAATATTTTTCTATTTCTTCTTTACTATATATAAATTCATAAAATGAAAAATTACTTCTTATATTAGAAAAATCATATCCAGAATCTTCAACTACTTTGTCTATCTCTTCCATTGTTTTAGCATTTATTATACCTTCATAACAAGTTCTTAATCTTACATTTTTTAATCTCATTAATTTTGCACTATCCATAGTTCACCTCTACACAAGTTATATATTATACAATTTTCACAAAAAAAGTCAAAAAAACTCACTTATTTTTGTGAGTTCTTTTAAATATTAATATTAGTATTAATCCAACTAAACTTACTCCTAGTATCAAAATATAATATATTATGTTATCAAATGTAGGAGGATTATTAATATATGTATATACAATACTTATAGTTACATCACTATTAGGCATTATAAATTCATTATTATTTATCTGTATTTCATTACCATTTGTATCTACTACTTTTATATTATATTTATACATTTTCCTATTTACTGGAGTGATTTTAATTCTATTATTTTCTAATGATTCATTTTCTGATACTTCTATAAAATCTTTACTAGAATCTTCAATAATTATTTTATATTTTTTTACTACTTCTTTTTTACCATTTATATATTTTTCACTATATCCATCTGCCCAATATTTATCAACTGATGTTGTATATATACCACCTTTTATAAATTTAGTGAAATTTTCACTATATATTGTTTTTTCAGGATCAGTACTATTAAATTCTAATTTACCACAAGGTTCATCAATAAGCATATTTATTTTTTCTACAACATTTTGTTCATGAGAAAGTGGATTTGCTTGACTATATGATACTTTTCCATTAAATGTTCCAGAACAAATATATGTATCTATTGGTTGCTTTGTAACATGTTGTACTACGGATATAGCTGCTCCTGTAGTTGTTAAACCATTAGTATTATCGGTAACTTCATATACATCGGAAGTAGCAGTAATAACTCCACCTGTAATATTTAATTTACCTGCTCTTATTTCAATACCAGTAGTTCCACTTATTTCTCCACCTGTAATAGTTGTTACACCATTTATTTGAGGAGCGTAAATTCCAGCACCTGCAACTGATATTATCTTACCACCATTTATATTAAATTTAGCATTTGATCCATCACTTGCTCCAGAACTTGAATCAGATCCATTTCCTAAAATAGCTGTCCCATATGAAGAAATAAGTCCACCATTTATAGTTAATTCTGTATTTTTAAATGCTCCTATACCATTTCCATTATAACTAGTCCCATGAGTTGGTGCTAATATTTGTCCATCATTAATTGTAGCAGTACAATTTCCATATAAATTTAATGCTTGATAATCGGCATCTGTTTTTATTGTACCTCCGTTCATAATTAAAGTTGAATTTATATAATTTTGAAATGCAAGAAGATCTGATGCATAAACTAAACCATCATTAATTGTTGTATTGCCTTGATTATATACTGCATAAGCTGAAGCTTTAATTGCGCCACCATTGATTATTAATGTTCCAAGATTTCTAACTCCATAGTCATTATTATTTTCGATATTTCCAGAATCTAATATTAATGTTCCGGTAGTAGTACTATTTCCAATTTGAACAACAAATGAATCATTACTAGTTAATTTACCTGTCTTGTTTTCTGATGTATCTTTAATTGTTACTGTTGCATATGAAACTAAAGTTTTATCATTCATATTTAATGTATGCCCGTTTAAATCTATTACTATATTTCTATTTACTAAAAGATTTTCAGATGCTTCTATATTGCTTTCAAGTTTTGCATCATTATTTGATGATAAAAGTGATTTTAATTCTTCATAATTATTTACAGAAACTACATCTGCATATACATTTTTAGGAATTAAAAATATTATACTAAAAATAACTATTATAACTAAAATATTTTTTCTCATAGTCAGCACCTCTATTTTATTTTATTTATATTATACCATAACAATATATTATTTCATAAAAAAAATAACAATGTTACTATAAATATAATTCTTAATAATAATTTAGTCTTTTTCATATACTTCTATCTCCTATTATCATACATTATAGTTATAACATATATATTTATATATTCAAGAAAAAAAGAGGAAATATCTCCTCTTTTTTTACTTAAATATACATATTTTTTTAAAACAAATTTTAATATATATTTGTAATAAAAAAACTCACCTAAGTGAGTTATTTTTTTAGTGGTGCCCCAGAAGGGATTCGAACCCCTGACCGCCGCCTTAGAAGGGCGTTGCTCTATCCAGCTGAGCTACTGAGGCACTGGATCTTTTTTCAAAGACAAATATATTATAGAATACTTTTTTTATTTTTTCAAGTAAATTTATTTAATTTCTTTATTATTTACATAAAAGTTTATCTTACTTACATTGTATGTATCTTCTAATGAGTAAGAAATTGAATATATTACTTCTTCTAACACCTTCTTATTATGATTATTATCAAATAAATATTCATTAAAGTTTAAATCTATTTCATTTTCATTAAAACTATAATCTAGTAATTTAGTATTATAATTCAAATAACTCATCAAATTACTTTCATATGATATTTTACTTGTTAATTCATCTATTATTATCTTTATTTTTTCTTCTTTAGAATTCATATATTTAGTAACTGGTACATAATAAATTATATCTTGATTTGTTTTATTTATATAATAAATTGTAACTTTTGTAATATTTTTTAGATTTTGAATATCATATACTTTATTTATACCATAATTTCTATTTAAAATATCATCTAGATTTTTGCCTGTTTTTGGTAATTTATCCAATTTATTTCCTTCAATCATTATTTTTACATTATCAATATTATCTATCGAAGTCATTGTATATATAATAGCTTCTATTACTAATTCTTCTTGCTTTGTATCTAATAAATTTTTATTAAAATTTAATGTTAAAGTATTGTCTTCCAAAGTTTTTGAAATTAATTTTGTATCTATGGGAAGTATTCCTCTAAATCCATTTGGTATTTTATCTTGATATTTACCATCTATAGTCATTATTTCAATTAATTCATCAATTAATTTATCTTTGTTTAAAGATACAACTTCTATAGTAGTTTTTGATAAATAATTATTTTTATCTAATAAAAATATGTCATGGTAATCTACTTTTATATGACTCATAACACTTTTTTCAATTGTATACTCTTCTTTTTTTGGAAACATATAAAATAAAAAAACTATAAATAATATTATTGTATATTTACTTATTTTTCTTATAGAAAACCTTTTTATCATATATATCACCTATAGTATTATATGCCTATATTTAAAAAAAATGAGTTTCTTATAAAGAAATCTCATTTAATTTTAGTAATTCTACTACCGCTCCACTTCTTCCTTTAACACCTAATTTTTGTATAACATTTGAAATATGATTTCTCACTGTCTTTTCGCTTATATTTAATATTACTGCTATATCTGTTGTTGAATTATTTTTTATTAATAGTTCAAATACTTCTCTTTCTCTTTTTGTAAGTATTCCTTTATTCACAAGCATTTTCTCCTTTCTTAAATAGAGGTGTATATATAATTACTCATATTATTTTATGTAAAAAAAAATAACTTGTTAAAGTTATTTTTGAAATTTTACTGTAATATATACTTTCTCATTAAAATTTTGACCTACCATATTCATTATTTCATTAGCAAGTTTTACATCAGGTTCTTTTTTTATTAATACTATTCTTACTTGATCATCTTTTATTTGTACGAAATTTTCAATCTTATATTCTTTTTTTATTGTTTTACTTATCTCTTCTTCTTTACCTTTTTGTAAATTTATATTTTTTAACTCTTCATAAGCATTATTTTTTTCTTCTTTAGTTGTATCTTCTTTTGTTAAAATTGTTTGAAGTTCTTTAATTTGTTTTTCTCTTGCTTCTTCTCTTTCTACCTTTAAAGTAGATATAACTTCATTTTCTTTTATCTTTGATACTTTAGAACTACTTTCATTTATAGTATTATTCGCCATATTAGAAAATTCTTCTGGCATAGTAATATAGTATATACTTAATACTAATATTAAACTAAATAACGTTAATAACAATATACTTTGTTTATTTATCATAATAATTTTCCTTTCATATATCTACTAATAAAATATATGAATATAATTAATTTTTATTCAAAAAAAAATAGTATTTCTACTATTTATTTTCTTGATACGTATTTACCATCTCTAGTCGATACTACAACAACATCATTTTCATTTACGAATAGTGGTACTTTTATTTCAAGTCCATTTTCTAAAGTTGCATCTTTTTGAGCACCTTGTGATGTATTTCCTTTTACGGCATCTGTTGTATATGTTACTGTATATTCTACTTTTTCAGGTAGATTTAATCCAATTAATTCAGATTCAAAATATATAAGTTCTACATCTAAATTTTCTTTTAAATATTTCTTTTCTTCTTCTATTTGTTTTTCAGATAATTCTACTTGTTCATATGTATTCATATCCATGAAATAATATGTATCAGATGCATTATATAAATATTGCATTGTCTTTTTTGTAATATTTGCTTTTTCTATTTTGATATTTGTATTAAATGTTTTTTCAATTGTTCCACCTGTTTTTAGATTTTTTAATTTAGTTTTCATAAAAGCTGCACCTTTACCTGGTTTAACATGTAAAAATTCAACTATTTGATATAAATTTCCTTCTATTATAACAGTCATACCGTTTTTGATATCATTAATATCTATCATCATAGGTTATCCCTCCAACTCATCTATTGCTTGTTTTAAAATTTCTTTACTATTTTCTAATTTTAATGCTTCTTCTCCAGTCATTTTTACTTTCATTACACCTTTAATACCACTTTTATTTATTACTGATGGCATACCCATATATACTCCATCATAAGGTGCACTTATGCATAATACTGAATAATCATCATTTATTATTGAATTTGTTATTTTTGTTAAACAAATACCTATTCCAAAACTAGTTTCACCTTTTAAATCTATTATTTTATAAGGTAATTTTTTAACTTTAGTTTCGTAATTTTTTAAATCAGATTTAAGCATTATATCTTGTATATCTAATGCTCCCACTCTAGCTGATGACCATGGAACAAATGCACTATCACCATGTTCTCCAAGTACATATACGTCTAAATCTTTTGGACTCACATTAAGTTTTTCACTTAATAAATATTTTATTCTAGCAGTATCTATTATAGTTCCTGTTCCTATTACTTTACTTGTAGGAAAGTTAGAATATTTTTTTACCATATAAGTCATTATATCTACCGGATTAGTTGCTACTACAAATATACCATTAAATCCAGCTGCAACTATCTTAGTGACAATATTTTTTATAATTGTATTATTTCTTTTTAGAAGATCTAATCTTGTTTCATGTTCTTTCTGTTTTTCACCTGCTGTTATAACAACTATCTTAGCATTTTTACAATCCATGTAACTACCAGCTTTGATACTTATCTTGGAATTAGCAAATTCTGCTGTATGACTTAAGTCCATTGCTTGACCTAATGCTATTTTTTTATCAGTATCTATAAGTACTATTTCATCTACTTTAGTATATTGATTTATTAATGCATTAACATATGCCATTGCTACATTTCCAAGGCCAACAACCGCAATCTTATTCATTTAAATCCTCCAAATACTATTTCTTTTCTTTATGAACAGTATGTTTTTTACATGTAGGACAATATTTGTTTAATTCTAATCTATCTGGTGTATTAGCTTTACTTTTTTCTACAAAATAATTTTCCTTAGAAACACCAAGTTCTGATTTACAAACAGTACATTCTAATGCTACATAAGTTCTTGCATCTTTTTTCTTACTTGCCATATTAAACTCCTCCTCTTTTTTTAAGCATAATTAATTATAACATATTATTGTAAAATTTCAAATACTTTATTTGATACTCTTGAACTTATTTTATTATTTACTGGTGAAATATAACCATTATTACTACCATTTCTTACATTTGGTGATAAAACAACTAGAGAAAATTTAGGATTATAACTGGGTGCATACCCTATAAAACCTTTATTTAATGTCTCTACATCTATTTTTCCATCACCATCTGAATCATAAAAACTTTCTGCTGTTCCTGTCTTACCTGCTGGTGAATCTATATTTCCCATATAACCATATCCTAAAGTTTTCATAACACTTTCAAATCCCAATTTAATTCTATCTTTATATTGTTGATCTAAATCCACTGTATCAAGTAATTTTGGCTCTATTTTTTCTTTTAAAGTACCTATCTCTTCATTATTAGAGATATTTCTTATTTCTTTTAATAAATGAAGTCTATATTTATTTCCATTTGATGCTAGTGTATTAATGTAACTTGCTATTTGAACTGGTGTATAAGTATCATATTGACCTATCGCTAAATCTAAAAGATGTCCTGGTTCATATGTTTGACCTTTAAACCCATATGATTCTACTGGTAAATCTATGTTTGTTTTTTCTCCTAGGCCATATTTTTTAAACATTTCTCTATATGTATTAAATGCACTTTCATTTATTACTAATGGTCCATTATAGTAATAATTTGCACCTGCTACTTTTATAGCTGTTTTATATTGATATGAATTAGATGAATATGCAAGTGCTTTTATATCATTTAAATATCCCAAATTTTTAGACCAAGAACATTTGGCAGGTGTATTTCTAATTTTTATACATTCATCTTTCATTGTGGTACCAATATTAATTGCGCCTGTTTTATATCCAACACTCATTGATGCTCCTTTTACTATTGAACCTGGTGTTACTGGATTTGTAAGAAGTGTTGGCGAAACATCATATACTTTATAATTTCCTTTATCATTTACTACTTGTTTTGATGCCATAGCAAGTATTTCTCCAGTATTGGGTTCTACTACAATTACATGTGAACCATTATAATATGTTGTATTAATATTATTCTTTTTAGCATTAACTATTTCTTCATCTAATATTTTTTCTATTTCTTTTTGGATATTTATATCTATTGTTAAAACTATATCATGACCTCGTGTACCTTCTTTTAATACTGTATACGTATTATCATTATTTAATTTATATTTTGTTTTTTGTCCTTTTAGTAAATCTTCATATTGATATTCTAAATTTGATATTCCTACTCTATCATTTAGTTTATATCCTTTTTTCAAATACTTATCTTTTAATTCTAAAGGAATCCCACTATCACTACTAGATATATTTCCAAGTATACTCCTAAAAACATCACCATATAAATATTTTCTTTCCCATTCTAATTTTATATTTACTCCTTTTAATTTAGATAAATGTTCTGCTACATAAGCATATTCTTCTTCTGTTGCATATGTTTTTAATATTTTTTCATCATAATAATATCCTTTATTCATTAAATAATAAATATATGCAGTCTTTTTATCTTTATCATTATATTTACTTAATTCTTTATCAGTAATTCTTTCTAATTTCAAATTATTTATATCTTTAGATGATATTTTTCTTTGTTTTAACATTTCTTTTTCTTTTTTAGTTATTTTTTTATCTATTAATTCTTTATTACTTGCAATATAAAATTCTTTTAAATTAGTTATATTTAATTTACTATAATCTATATCTAATATATCTGATAAAAGATATGCTAATTTAATTTCACTATCGGTAGTAGTATTTTTTGGCCTTTTATAATATATTGTTTTTACTCCTATATTATCCACTAGTAAATTATAATTTCTATCATATATTCTTCCTCTTGGTGTACTATTTGAATATACCTCATCTACTGTTATATCATCTAATAATTTTTTATATTTTTCTTTATTTGTTATTTGTATATTAATTAATTTTAATGATAAAACTATGAACATAATTACTATTAATATTAATATAATTATTATTCTATTATTTAATTTCATACATATTCCTCCATTATTATAATGGAAAATATATTAAATTTAATAATAAAAAAAGAAAAAATTATAAAACTTTTTCTTCTTTTTTTCTATTATCTAATTCATTTAAGTATTTTTTAAGTGCATTTACTGTCTTTTCATAACCTACTTCATCCATACAACTTTCAACAAAGTTACCATGCATGTATTGGTCAGGATTTCTATAATACATTTGATTTTCACCAAAATCAAATACTATATAATTCTTTTTAAACTCTTTAAAATCATATGATTTATTTGCGGCTTCTACAAATGTTTTAGCAGCTTTTTCAAATGATCCACCATTTTTTAAAATCCAATTTTCTATACCTACACCACCAAGTCCACCTTCAGGATTTTCTCTTGCATGCCTTGGTTTATATGCATGTGCTTCTTTTAACACTTCTTTAGCAAGTACTATATTTTCAATTACTTTTTCATATTTTTCTTCATCTAATTTTTTAATAGTATTTAATCTATCATTTATACTTTCATCTGTTGTATATTTAATTTTATCATCTTTCATTAAAATACTTATATCAATTTTTATTTTCTTACCATCTATATTTACTGTTTGATTTCTTATTTTATTATCATCTAAAAATTCTATATTTGGGAAAACATCTTTTATTTTATTTCTAAGTTCTTCCATTTTATCAGGATTACAATATATGTCTCTATCTATTCTCATAATAAAATCATAATCATAATTTTCAGAAGAATTTGTACCTCTTCCAGTTGATCCTGTATCAAACAATTCTATTACCCCGTCACCTAAATTAAATCTTCTTTTAGTTGAAATTCTTAATCCTGATTCTGCTAATTTATTTATAAACAAATTTCTTTTTTCTTCTACTTCTTCTTGTGTAGATTTAATATTTATATCATAATTTTCTTTACTTATATCAAAATCATCTAATTCTTCTGCAAAATCATAAGTATCACCTTTACCATAATATTTAAGTCCTCTAACTTCTTTTTCAAGTTCATCATATTTTTCAGGAGTAAATATTACTTTACCATCAGTATTAACTATTGGTATATAGAAACCATTCATTACTATTGCATACTCTATTCTTTCTAATTTTAATTTTGATTCATCTACTACAAAGAAATCAATATCAGATGATGCGAAACCTGTTCTTATACCATAGTGACCATCACCATCACAATTAGTATCAAATATTTCTAATTTATCAGGCATATATTTACCTGTTTCTCTAGAATAGTTTAATCTATCATCATCTTTTATTACTAACCATAATGGTCCATATCTTGCTGCTGCATAGTGATGATCTTCAAACGGTTCACTAAAAGATGATATATAATTTTCTATTCGTGACAAATCTGTATCAAGTGGTGTTGTATCACTTCTAGCATCACTACCTAAAAATTCTTTACATACTGAACCATCTTGTAAAATATTTAATAAGAATGTATAGTAACGATCATATTCACCACCATTTTGATTTACAAGGCCTTTATAATAATCTCCTTCTCTTATTTCAAAATATCCTTCTTGTGCTCTTTCTCTATTCCTTTTATCTGCTGTACTTATTTTATTATATGCATATTCTTTTAATTCTTCTACTGTATTTATTCCTGCAAAATGTCCAAACATTTTGACTATTCTGTCAGGAAGTTCATCCAAATTAAAATCATCTTCTTTTTTTAAGAATCCTGATAATAAATCATATGTATCTTGAAGTACTACTCCTGTTAACTTCTTAGGATTTTTCTCACCTTCATATGTATTATTATATAAAGTACATAAATGAAATAAATATTTTACTAAAGTTTCTTGATCTTCATTTGATAGTGCATAAAAATCACCATTTATAGCTAAGAATTGTTTTAAAACTTGATTACCATCTTCTATAGATGAAATGTAATCTCTCATTGATCTATTATTTGAACCAAGTGAACACTTTATTAAATCACTGAATATAATAGCTCTTCTAGCCATTTTAGATTTAGTAGCATTTAAATTTGGAGATTGAACAATATTCATATTATATCCAAAAAAATTTCCATCATCTCTAATATCTGCTACATCATTTAATGTTTCAAATACTTTAAATACCTTACCTACATATGGAAGATTATTTTTAAGAAATATATCTTCTATCCCTTCTAATTTTTCTATCCATTCTTTTTCATCTAAATCTATTAATACACTAAATAATTCTTTATGTAGTCTCCTAATTTCAGAAGAATTTGAAAATTCTAATCTAGTAATTAAATTAATAAAAGATTGGGCATCTACATTATTATTTTTATAATTTCCAGTTGATAATTCCTTATCTACATATTCACATATTTTTTTGTCAAAAAATGAATTCAAATTTTTTGATGATAACATTTTTTCAAATGGATAACAAAATTTAATTAAAGCATCATCGTCAAAATTTTCATCAAAAAATGATTTATTATTTATTTTACTTTTAATTAAATCCCACATACTTCTAGTAATACTACTTCCAAAATTGAAGTTTTTTTCGTTTAATTTTTTTTCAAATTGTGGGATAAATTCCGCTAATTTTTTTTGATAATCAGTGTGATCATACAATTCTAAATTTTCATCATTTAAAATCATATCTTCATAACACTTTACCAATATCCAAGAATAGCCATTTAATTTATCCATATCAAATTTATTCATATATTTGGCTGCTGAAAAATAATTTATAATATCATTCTTTGTTATTTCCTTGCCATCAAAATAATCTCTATCAAAATATCCATCAAATTTATCATACAATGAGATATCAATATCATCACGAATAAATTGTTTTATATAATTTTTAAAACTGTCATATTTTTCAAGAATTTGTGTATTAAATAATGAATCATCATTTTTCATACTTATTTCTAAAAAAGTACCAGTAGTTTTTCTAAAATAACTGTCTAAGTCCTTTAATTCTATTACTTTATCAATAAAATCTGTATATTTCTTTTTTGAAACAGGATCATTTAAATCTATTTCTACTAATGCATCCGGTAATATTCTTTCAAAAGGATTAAACCATATATTTTTCATTCTATTAGAAACATCTTTGTAATTTAAGAAAAATTCTACTCTATCAGGAAAATCATCTCTAGTTATAATTTCATTAAATTCAGGTTCTCTATCAAATTTTTCAATAAAATTATTTATGAAATCAAAGTCAAGATTAGATTTAAAACTTGTTTCTATTATATTTATAAAATTAGATACATATATATCTGAAAAATTATTTTTTCCAGTTTTATTATATAAATAATTACCAATTAATGTCTCAGTAGCCTCCATTTTACTATCATTTGCTCTTCGTTTTTTATTTTCATCTTTATCATTGTATTCTTTTTGCACTCTTTTGTAAAACTCTATTAATTTATTTGTACTTTCTAATGATAATTTATATCTATAATTTGGTCTTTCATAATCCCATCTGTCAAAATCAAATCTAGTAAATATATCATCAATTGTAGGAGAATTTGCCGCTTTGAAACCCCATCTTTCATTTTCATCCAATAATTCATACAATTCTTTTTGTTTTATATATGTTTCTTTTATTTTTTCATAGTTTTTGCATCTATAAATAAATTCATTCCAGTCTTTCTGTAGATTATGTGAATTCAGTTCTTCATACTTTTCAATATCTTCACCTAAGTAATGTGATTCATGTATGTATTTTTCCAAGAATTCGTTAATTCTTGTATCATGTATATATAGTAAGTATAGTGGATTATTAAGTACATCGGGATAATTTATAAAATCTTCTATTCTAAGTTTACCATTCTCTATTTTTAATTTTAAATCTTCATTTAAATTTTCTTTATTAATATTTATTTTATTAAAAAACTCTATATTAGAATATTTATCTATTTTTTGTCTTCCATTTTTTGAAATTTCCCAATGTGATTGATATCGATATATATTATTTGATACATCGTCAAAAAATAATGATTCAATCAGATAATCTTGAATTTTTTCTTGAAAAACAGAAACATTACCATTTGATTCTTTTAATTTATTTTCTAATATTTCTGGTTCTACATCATTTATAATACTTGATAATGCTTCTTTATCATTTTCAAATAAATATTTATATATACCTTCCGAATTATTATTAAAGAAAATATTTAATGCATCTTTACTTAAATAATCTTTATCATTTTTTTCAAACATTTTATTAAATATAGGATGATTTGTTAATACATTAATATCTTCAACATTTAACTTATTTAAATCATCTATTGTAATATCACTTATTGTAAATCCACCAGTTAATAAATCTCTTAAGTTATCAGTTAAATCGTCTAAAAAGAAGGCTTCTTTATTATTTTCTACAACATTTATATCAAAGTTTTCTTTTTTTAGATTTATATAATTAAATAAAATTGTATCATCATTATTTGTATTTATTTTATGTAGATTTCTTATATTACAATTCTTTGCAATTAATGTAGTTGTCTTTTCATCATTACTAAGCACATCTATAAAACTAAAATCAAAATTACCTTTAGTTTCCGATAAATCTAATTCACCATTTGCAATGAAAGCAAATCCTCTCCATCTATCAAAAGATATATCACTTAAATCATAAGATAATAATTCATTTTGATATTCAAGATATATTTTTAAAAAATTTTGTTCATATTCATTTACATATTCTTCATATGAACTATAATTATTTTTTATTTCACTTTTATCAAATTCTTCTTGTTCAAGAACTTTTTCTATTCCTTTTTTGTTTAGTTCATTAATTATTTGTTTTACATTATCATTTTCATCCATATTCCAATAATCTGCTAGATATAGCATAACTACCATATGGTTTCGTAATTCATAAAATTTGCTTAATTCTATCTTATCCATAATGCTACGCTCCTACTATAATAATTATATCATATAATATATAAGTTTCATATATTAAATTTAATAACATATATTTTTATAGAGGTGATTTTTTGAGTGAAGTTATACTTGATAATTATATAAAGAAATTAACTATAGAACATATTAGAAATTATGCGATTAATCAAAATATTAAGCTTATTAATAATGAAGATGAAATTATATTAGACTTTATTAAAAATAATTATAAAATACTTTATAATGAAGAATATAGTGAAGATAATATCAGAAGTTTAAAATGTCATTTATCTTTAAATACTTATAATAAACTTAATGAATTATATAAAGAAGCAAAAGAAAAAATAAGAAATTAATTTCTTATTTTTTTAACCATTTATGATATTCTTCTTTTATTTTATTTGCTGCTTCTTTTGGAGTTAAGTTTGTTGTATCAATTACAAAATCATAATTAGATAAATCATCTTTATGAACATTATATAAATTAAAGTATCTATCGTTTTCTAATTTATATCTTTTTTGGATATCTGCTTTTTGTTCTTCTATTGTATTAAAGCTTTCTGTTTCTTTTCTATTTGGATCATTAAAAGCTCTTTTAGCTGCTTCATCTATATCTACTGTTACATACACTTTAAATGATTCTGGAACTGCATACCAGCCAAGTCTTGCATCTATTATAAATTCATCATTTTCTTTAGCATATTCTGCTGCACTATTTTCTATTTGTCTATCTATTTCAGGATGATCTTCTACGTATACATTAAAATCAGTTACACTCATATTCATTTCTTTAGCAAGTTTTCTAAAGTATTCACCATTTCTATATACTGTATATCCTAAATCTTCAAGTAAATGATTTATTATTGTACTTTTACCAGAAGCTAGTTCACCTGAGATTGATATTATATTTTTCTTTTTCATGTTATTCCTCCACATTACATTTATGATTTCTAAAAAGAATATTTTTTAAAGATTTTTCAGTAGGAAATGATAATTCAGTATCCCCTCTTTTGTACATTAAAACATCTCTTAAAGAATAATATTTAAAAGATAATAATTCTTTTTTGTCAATTAAATCTTGTCTTGTTTCTTGTTCTTCATTTGTTAATTTATTGTATTCTATTATAGCTTGTTCCCATTCTTTAGCTACTTCTCCTAAATCATTTAATAATTCATCTTCTGATTTACGTTTTACCTCATTATAATCTATCATCCATGTTTGTTTTTTGATATATTCAATATCATCTTCTGAAGTAAATTTTAAATAATTATATCTATTATCTTTATTTACTACTCTTCCATTTGTTCCTACGATTTTTCTCATAATTGATAATGGTACAGGTATATCAGAATCACATAAACGCATTAAATCATTTAATTGAACATATGCCTTATCTTTAAATATTAACTTCACAATATTCCTCCTGAACTTAATATTATTCTAGCACATTAAAAATAAAAAAACAATTAATATCTTTTTATGACATTACTTGTTCTTTATCTAATTCTTGTATCTCATTATATGATAAATCTATTCCATATTTTTTATATGTTTCTAGTGATTTATTCATTATCTCACCAGTCATTTTTTGACCGTTATGCTGCATATCAATAACAGATGCACATATTTTCTTTAGTGCCTCTTTCATGGATTCTATTACTTCTTTTTTATCTTCATCTTTCACTTCATTTAATCTATCAACACCTAGTAGGACTTGCATTGTTTGATAATTATTAGAGTCTAACATAGTATTTATATCACCTTTTAAATTTTCTCTTTTTGAACAATCAGTTAAATCTATGATTGCAAATCCTTTTTCAGGGTCATATAAAACATTGTTACCTGAACTATCATATTCAATTTTATTATCATGTAGTATTAATACAGATTCAAAAAAGTCACTTATATGTTCCTTTGGCATATTTAATATTTTTTCATATCTTCTTTGTAATTCATCTTTTCTTGTATCTATTAATTCTTGAAATTCTGGTGAATTAATTTTATTTTCTAATTTATTAATTAGTGGTTCCATGGAATCAGTTATTGCCTCTTCAGTTAAAAAGAAATCACCTTGTCTTGATTTTTCAATCATATTTTCCATTTGTCTTTTCTGAGAAGCTAATCTATCATATACATCTTGCTTAGTAGAATCTACTCTAAAGTGTTCTCCTGTTGCTTTTTTTTGAAGTTCATATACTAGATTATTTTCTTCTTTATATCCAAGTACAGTATATATACATTTTGTATCATCAGCTAGTTTTTCAGATAATTCTGCAAATTTTTTTGAAGAACTTGCTATTTTATGTGCCACTAACACATAATCATCATTAACGTCATAACAAACCGCAGAACCTGATTTTGCTATATTACTTAATTCTCCGTTTTTAGCTTTTTCTACTATCTCATCTAGATTATAACTCATATTATCACCTACAATAATTTTACCACTTTTATTTAATTTACTATATAGTTTTGTCTACTACTTTACATATCTACTTATGTTTAATATAATTCCGATAGAAATCATCGTTATAATAAGTGAACTTCCTCCATAAGAAAGAAATGGTAGTGTTACACCTGTTATTGGTACTAATCCTACTACTACAGATAAATTAAGTATTGTTTGAAAAGCAAGTTGAAATGTTATTCCAAATGCTAAGTATTTACCAAATAAATCATTACAAGATATTGCTATTTTAATACACCTATAAAATATAGTTATAAATAATATTGCTACTATAAATATTCCGAGTATTCCAAGTTCTTCACTTATAATTGAAAATATAAAGTCTGTTTGTGGTTCTGGTAAATAAAAATGTTTTTGGATAGAATTAAATAATCCCATTCCTAAAAGACCACCTGGTCCTATTGCATATAAACTTTGTATTGATTGAAATCCAGTACCAAGTGGATCTGCCCACGGATTTATAAATGATACTATTCTTTTTATTCTATAAGGTGCCATTATTATTAACCCTGTAAGTCCTATTAGTCCAAGTATACCTATTCTTATAAAAAAACTCATATCTACTCCAGAAACAAATAAAAGTCCAATTACACTAACTAATATAATTGCACCTGTTCCTAAATCTGGTTGAAGCATTATTAAAAAAAATGATATTAAAGTTATTCCTAATATTGGAAATACACCTTTTATAATTTTTCTTATTTCTTTTGGATTATTACTTAAATATTTAGAAGTAAATATTATTATTGCTAGTTTCATAAATTCACTTGGTTGTACTCCTAGTCCACCTATACCAAACCAACTTCTAGATCCATTTCTAATAGTTCCTACTCCTGGTATTAATACAAGGATTAACAATATAAAACATACAAATAATATTTTATTTGCATTATCTTTATATTTTATGTAATTGATATTTGATATTATTATCATTAGTATTAATCCAATTATAAAGAATAATGATTGTAATTTTAAATATCTTAGGGAATCATTAAATTTATATTCTGACCAAATTGATGATGCAGATGTAATCATTAATATTCCAAATAATGATATTAATATTATTGTAATAAATAATTTATAATCTATTTTCAATTGCATCACCTATATAATTTTATGCAAAAAAAAAGTAAATATTTATTTACTTTTCTATTAAATATATTGCACTTACTTCTGCATCTACATTTCCTCTATATTGATCAATCCAACCATAGTTAAAATTATTCATTCCACCACTTTCTGGTTTTGTTGTGAATACTAGTCTTAAACGGTCTGAAGCATTATATTCACTTAAATCTAATTCTAATTTTACATTATTTCCACTATCACTAGATACAAGCCAGCTATATCCATCAATATTATTTGATGTATATAAAACTGCTTTACCATCATCAGTAATAGTTATTGATTTAAATTCTACAACAGCTTTTTTGTATTTACTCATATCTATACTTTCTGAATTACTATATAATTCTGCCCAACCAGTGCATCCTCCATTTTGATCATCATAGTCAACTGTTATATTATCTGAATTAAAAGTATAAGTATGTGTTGTTCCACATGAAGTTGAAGACGTTCTATCATTTAAACCTGTATTTGTACCTTTATTATATAAATAAAATCTTTTTTCACTTGGTGTTGAACTTCCAGTATTACCATCAAAAGCTAAATTAGTATCAGTAATTTCTCCATTACAATATTTTACTTGTCCTGAAAATCTTTCTTTATTTTTTACTTCTAATTTTTCATAATTATTATTTTTTGAATCAAAATCAAATGTATAACATCCATCTGCATCTTTTGTAAATGGATTATTTGTTAATTCTGCTGATGCGATTTGTGTTTGTATTCCTGATTTTAATAAATCCATACTACTTTTTGCTGCATTGTTTCTTGAATTTTCTATTACTTTTAATATTTGTGGTACTGCGATTACCATTATTATTGCTAGTATTACTATTACTGCAAGTAATTCAATTAATGTAAAACCTTTTTTATTTCTCATATTGCTCACCTCTATTTTAATTATAACACTTTTTATAAAATATAAATTAAAAAAATATCTGCTTTACAGATATTTTAAAACCATACACCATATATTAATCCTGCGGCACCTAATATAAATCCTACTACATAGAATAATCTTACTATATCAGTTTCACTCCATCCTAATTTTTCGAAAGTATGATGTATTGGTGTCATTGGAAATACTTTTTTATGTCTTAATTGAACTGATGCTACTTGTATTATTACACTTAATGTTTCTATTACAAATACTCCTCCAACTATTGCAAGAGTTATTTCTCTGTGAGTAAGTATTGCAACTGTTGCAAGTACTGCACCTATTGGAAGAGATCCCGTATCACCCATTATTACTTTTGCAGGATATGAATTATATACTAAGAATCCAAGTATTCCACCTGCTAATATAAAGCAAAATAATGCAATATCATCATATCCTGAAAGCCATCCTGAATTCCATGCTATCATACCATAAACAAGCACTGCTACTATTGAAAGTCCACCTGCTAGTCCATCAAGTCCATCTGTTAAATTAACTGCATTAGATGATCCTACTAACATAAATAATATAAAGAATCCATACATAAATCCTAAATTAAATTTTAAATTTAATGCATATATTTCTATTACTGGATTTGAACCATGTCTTATATATACATAGAAAAATGCTATTGCTATTATTACTTGAGCAAAGAACTTTTGCATTGCAGTTAAGCCTTTTTCATTACTTTTATATTTTACTTTTCTAAAATCATCAACAAATCCAATTAAACCATATCCAAAGAATACAAATAATACTATAAGTAAATTACTTGATATATTTATTTTTTTCATTACATAAAGTGCTGTTATTGTTATTATTGTTGATAATGTAAATATAAGTCCACCCATTGTAGGTGTTCCACTTTTCTTTTGATGTAATGGTACAAATATACTTGTTTTTTGTCCTACTTTTAATTTTCTTAGCCAAGGAATTATTACAAGTCCTAGTACTACAGATACTATAAATCCTAGCATTAATGCTAGTACACTTTTTGCAAGTATGTACATAATTTCACTTCCTCTTATCTCTAAATTTAATTATATCACATATATATTTTATTTTTAATTTTTTGTATTTTTTTTACTAGAAATTTACAAAAAAATTATTTATCTGATAATAATATTCTTATTTTACTTCCTTCGAGAACTCTTTCATTTGCACTTGGTGATTGAAATATTATATATTCTCCACTTCCAGTATATTGTACTTCAAATGAAGATAATTTATCTTTGACATCTGATAATTTCTTATTTACTACGTTTGGTATTTTTACATATTTCTTTTCCCAAAATTGGTAATTTTTTTCTATAACTTTATCACTTTTTTCTATATTAAGTGCTGTTATAGAATCTTCTAATATTGCTTTTGCTATAGGCGCTGCAACAGTTCCTCCATATTGAACTACACCTTTTGGATTATCTATTGCTACATATACTACTACTTTAGGATTATCTGCAGGTAAAAAACCTATAAAAGATAATATATAATTACCTGACATATATTTACCATTGTTTACTTTTTGAGCAGTTCCTGTTTTACCTCCTACTCTATATCCATCTATAAATGCATTTCTACCTGTCCCATTTGTTACTACACTTTCAAGTGCCATTGCAACTTGTTTACTTGTATTTTTATTTATTACTTTTTTTATTTTTTGTTTATTATTTTTTATTATTGCAGTTTTTGCTTCTGGTTCGTTTATACTTTTTACTATATATGGTTTATATAATGTTCCTCCATTTATTGCTGCAGATACTGCTGTTATTTGTTGTATAGGGGTTACTGATACACCTTGACCAAAGCTTGTTGTAGCAAGTTCTACTTCACCAACTTTATCTAATTTAAAAATGATACCACTTGCTTCTCCATTTAAATCTATTCCTGTTTTATTTCCAAAACCAAAATCATTTATATATTTAAATAATTTTTCTTTTCCAAGTCTTTGACCTAATGCTACAAATCCTGGATT
>JAGBNN010000005.1 GCA_017634385.1 Bacilli bacterium | reverse complement strand
TGGAGCAGGTGAGGAGAATCGAACTCCCGTATACAGCTTGGAAGGCTGTGGTTCTACCATTAAACTACACCTGCACAAAAATAAGTACTATTTAATTATACTTATTTTTAAATATGTGTCAATACTTTTTACTCATTTTTTGGATTTATTAATGTTAATGAAACTTTTTCTTTTTCTGGAAATATATCATCTACATAACATGTTACTATATCCCCTACACTTAATTCTTCAGATGGATGTTTTATATATCTATCTGTTATTTTTGAAATATGAACAAGTCCATCATTATGAAGACCTATATCTATAAATGCTCCAAAATCTACTACGTTTCTAACTGTACCTTGAAGTTCCATTCCTTTTTGTAAATCTTTTATATCAAGTACATCGCTTTTAAGAATTGGTTTATCTAGTTCATCTCTTGGATCCCAATTTGGTTTCTTTAAGGCATTTATTATATCTTCTAAAGTATATATGTCAATATCTAATTTTTTAGAATAATCATCTATATTTATGTTATCTAATTTATTTATTAATATTTCACTACCTATATCATCTATAGTTAAATTTAATTCTTCTAATAATTTTATAGTTTTATCATAACTTTCAGGATGGATACTAGTTATATCTAATTTGTTAGTTCCATCTAATACTCTCATGAATCCTATTGCTTGTTCATAAGTTTTATCAGTTAAAATTTTATTTTTCTTTAGTTCTTCTCTTGAAGTAAATCTTCCATTTTTATCTCTAAAATTTATTATTTCATTTATAGATGTTTTTGTTAATCCAGATATATATTTCAATATAGAAAAACTTGCTGTATTTATATTTACTCCAACTGAGTTAACAGCTTTTGATACAACGAAATCTAATCTATCTTTTAATTTAGAATCAGATACATCATGTTGATATAATCCTACTCCTATACCATCTGGCGGTATTTTAACTAGTTCAGACAATGGATCTTGAAGTCTTCTTCCAATTGAAACTGCACTTCTTTCATTAGGAGACAAATTAGGAAATTCATCTATAGCAACTTGTTCAGTTGAATAAATAGATGCTCCTGCTTCTGATACTATTATATATTTACAATCTAAATTATTTTCTTTTATTATTTCTGCGATTAACTTTTCTGATTCTCTAGATGCTGTACCATTTCCAATAGCAACTATATCTATATTATATTGTTTAATTAAATTAATTAATATTTTTTTACTATCTATTAAATATTTTTCACTTGATGAAAACGGTTTTATTATACATGAAGTTATATATTTACCTGTTTCATCTAATACTGCAAGTTTACATCCATTTGTATAACCTGGATCAAATGCTAGTACTCTTTTATTTTTAATAGGTGGCATAAGTAATAAACTTTCTAAATTCTTACCAAAGTTTTCAATAGCCACATCTCCTGCTATTTCAGTAAGTTCACTTCTTATTTCTCTTTCTACACTTGGTCCTATTAATCTTTTAAACGAATCTTCTATAGCTTCTTCTACATATTTTGCACATATAGAATCTTTATTTTTTATCATTTTATTTTTCAAATAATCAAATATATATTCTTTACTATAATCTAAAGATACGTTTAATATTCCTTCTTTTTCTGCTCTATTAAGTGCAAGTACTCTATGTGGTTTAATAGTTTTTACATCTTCAGAATAATCATAATACATTTCATATACTTTTCTTTCATCTTGTGCATCTTTTTTTAATTTAGATTTAATTTTAGAATGATTATATATATTATTTCTTATCCATTTTCTATAATATGCATTATCAGAAATATATTCTGCGATTATATACTTTGCACCAACAATAGCATCTTCTTTTGTTTTTACATTTTCATTTAAGAACTTTTCCACATCATAAAGTTCTTTTGGAAAAGATAATATTATTTTAGCAAGTGGTTCTAATCCATTTTTAATTGCTTCTGTTGCTTTTGTTTTTTTCTTTTCTTTATATGGTCTATATAAATCTTCTACTTCTACTAATTTAGATGCTTTCATTATTTCATTTTGAAGTTCTTCAGTAAGCAATCCTTTTTCATCTATTAATCTGATTACATCTTCTTTTCTTTTTAATAAATTAACTTGGTATTCATATACTTCTGAAATAGCTTTAATTCTTTCTTCATCTAAATTACCAGTTACTTCTTTTCTATATCTTGCGATAAATGGTATTGTATTTCCTTCTTCTAATAGTTTTAATACATTTATTACTTGTGATTCTTTTATATTTAAATCAAGTGAAATTTGTTTTATTATTTCTTCATTCATGATGTTTATCCTCCATAAACATTATAACATAAAAAAACACTTATAATAAGTGTTTAAAATCTCATACCAGAACTATTAGTTTTTTCTTCTTTTTTATGTGTTAATTCAACAACTACTTTATATTCTCCTGTTGGTAATTCTGTAATACTATCTGCACCAATTTCCCAACTTGGATGATCCTTATATTCATTAATTACTGCATCTCTTACATGTTCTGCAGTTTTCTTATCAACACATGTTCTTTCAAAATCATATCTTTTACCTTCAGCCATAAGTACCTCCCTATTAATTATACTTTAGCATTTATTTTTATTAATATCAATAATATATATACTAATTTTACATTATTTTATACCTTTTTTTATTATTTTCTTACCAAATTTATTATTTATATCTTCAACTATTTTAGTAGATTTATCTTCATTTAATACATTATTTTCATCAAACATAGATAATTGATAATGATTAGATTCAGTAAAATCTGTTACTCTAAGACCTATTAATCTAATAGGTTCTTTTTTCCATGTTTGATTAAATAGTTCTATTGCTTTATTATATATATCATCTGTTAAATTAATACCATTTAAATATTTATGTCCATGATTGTATGTTTTAAATTCAGTATTTCTAATAGTCACAACTAAAGAATTAGCATATACTTTTTTTCTTCTAAGTTCATCAGATATCCATTTAGAAAAATCATATAAATATTTATATATATCTTCTCTATCATCTGTATCTACTTCTAAAGTTCTAGAGAAACCTATTCCCTTTCTATCAGTATAGCTATTTGGATTTATTTGACTATTATCTATTCCATTAGCATATTCATATAGCATTTTACCATGACTTTTTAAATGTCTAATAATCATATTTTCATCTGAATTAGCTAGATCACCTATTGTATTTATATTTAACTCTCTTAAAGTTTTGCATGCAGATTTACCTGCCATAAATAATTCTGATATATCTAAATTCCATACTTTATCTTTAAATTCATATTCATATAATGTATGTACTTTATTTGGTTTTTCAAAATCTGATGCCATTTTAGCACTTAATTTATTATTACCTATTCCTACATTTACAGTAAAACCAAATCTTTTATATATTTCATCTTTTAATTTATGAGCAAATTTTACTTCATCTCCATATATCCTTTTATAAGATGTATATTCTACAAAACATTCATCTACAGAATATTGTTCTACTTCATCAAACAACTTTTTTAGTAATGTCATTAATTGTGTTGATTTTTTATGATAATAATACATATCAGGTTTTATAACTATTAAATCTTTATATATTTTCCTTGCTTCATATAAATTAATTGGTGGTCTTATACCTATCTTTTTAGCAGGTACAGATGCCGCTACTATAACGCCATGTCTTTTTTGAGGATTTCCTGCAATTACTGATATTTCATTTCTAATATCTTTTTTATATCCTTCTTCTAGCAATTTTAAAGCAGACCATGATAAAAATGCACTATTAACATCAATATGCAGTACTATTCTTTGCATTTTCATCACCTCAATATAATTATATCAAACATTTGTTCTTGATTCAATATAAAAAAACTAGTTACCTAGTTTCCTTAAAATTATACATTAAATTAAAATATGATATTAATGTTAATGATATTAGGAATCCTCCTATAATATCACTAAGCCAGTGTACTCCTGAGAACATTCTTCCTAAGAATACTCCAAATAGTAATAATATTGTAATTATATTAGTTATTTTTATATATTTTTTACTTACATATTTTTTACTTACTATTAATGATGTTATACAAGTACATAGCGCTAATATTGTATGACTAGAAGGATATGATGCTTCTAACTTACCATCTAATATTACTGGTCTATAATTAATAATACATTTTTCAAAGAATATATATGTTGCAAACATTAATACATAAAATATTCCAAGTATTATTATTTCTCTATCTATTTTTAATAAGCTTTTTCTTTTTATTAATTGATATAATCCTATAAGTGCATATATTCCTACTATTACTAATATTGCAAGTCCTAATATTTCTGCTAATTTATATAGTTTCATATGGGTACCTATAGTATCTCTAAATACTTTATTTAAACTAGCAAATCCTACTTTTGATCCTTTTGGTCCTATTGGTTGTATATCAATTTTCTTTACCATAAATGTATATACTGCTGATATTATAGTAAAAATTATTGATAATATTATATATTTATTTCTTTTCATATTTACTCCTTTTTTAAAAAATCTACTATTCTTTGATTAAAATCTTTTGCTTCTTCATAAAGTCCATGTCCATAATCTTCATATATATATAACTCACTATTTTTTATTTTTTCATGTATTTCTCTTGAAGCATTAACACCTACTATATTATCTTTTTCTCCTCCTACTACTAATGTAGGACTTTTTATTTGATCTAATTTATCATATGAATTATGATTAATGCATGCATGCGCTTCTATTTTAAATCTTGCAAGTGTTTTTGGTTTTGATATTTTTATTATTAATTTATATAATTTTCTATATTTTTTTAATTTCTTTTCTTGATAAGAATTTTCCATAGTATCGATAAATATATTTTCATAATCATCATTATTTGCATATTCTAGCCATTTATCTATTCTTTCTTTCATTATTTCATTTGGTTTTGATAAAGTTACTACAAGTACTAGTTTATCTACTTTTTCTGGATGATTTATTGCTATATATTGTGCAATCATTCCACCTTGAGATACTCCAGCTACTGATGCCTTTTCTATATTCAATTTATTCATTAATTCTACTATATCTTCGGCCATATCTTCTGTAGTAAAATTTTCTTTTAATCTATATCTTCTTGAAAATACATATACTGTATAATCTTTTTTAAAACATTTATACATTTTAGAAAGTACTCTACCAGTTCCGTGTGTATCTTTTAAACTTTCTCCAAGACCTGGTATTATTATTAAATTCTTTTTACCTTTTCCAAATTTAACATAATCAACATATGTATCATCAATATCTATCTTAAAATCATATGACATATACTTCACCTATTATTAATTATAACATAAAAAATCTCTTATAGAGATTTCTTATATTAAATAATCTTTATCTTTTAACAATTTCTTTGCATATTCATCATAAAGTGCTTTAAATCTTTCATAATGAATAATTTCTCTTTGTCTTAAAAACGAAAGAGGTGCTAGTATTTCTTCATCATCTGTTAGATTCATTAAATTTTCATAGGTAGCTCTTGCTTTTTGTTCTGCGGCCATATCTTCTGCTATATCAGCAAGTGGATCTGCTGTTACTGCAAAATAACTGGCAGTAAATGGTACCCCATTAGAATCTGATGGATATATTCCATATCCATGTTCTGTATAATGACTAGAAAGTCCTTCTTTTTTTAGTTCTTCTAAAGTTGCTCCTTCTAGTAATTGATATATCATTGTACTAACTATTTCCATATGTGCCATTTCTTCTGTTGCAATATCTGATAATACTGCTTTCCCTTTATCATCTGGCATTGTATATCTTTGATTTAAATATCTAAGCGTTGCAGCAAGTTCTCCATTAGGACCTCCTACTTGAGTAATTATATATTTGGCCATTTTAACATTTTTCTTTGTTATATTTACAGGAAACTGTAATTTCTTTTCATATTTCCACATATTAACCCCCTACATTCTTTCCCATGGCCATGGACTTTCTATCCATTTCCAAGGATCTTTTTCATTTGAATCAAGTATTATACATCCATACTTTTTTTCATATTCTTTTGTATATTCTTCACACATTTGTTTATATTGATTGTATAAACCTATTGCTTGTTTATCATAAGGATATACATCTAGATATAAATTAAGTTCATGTGCTGCAAATGAATACATTTGTACTTTCATCATTAAATCTTCTTTTTCATTTTTAGGTCTTATATTTGCTATATATTTATATGGCCAAAAATAATAATCAAATAAATTACCTCTATTTAATGCTTCTTTAGGATCTACTATACTATATATTTCTTTATCATTCATAATATCATTCCTTTCGAAATTATAATATGACAAAAGTTTATATTTGTTAGTTTTAATGCCTAAAAAAAAGAATCTTACGATTCTTCAATTAAATCTATTAGATATTTAGCAGTTCTAATCATTTGAGTTGTATAACTCATTTCATTATCATACCATGCTGCTACTTTAACAAGTTTACTATCTCCATTTTCTACTACTTTAGTAAGTGTAGCATCAAATAAAGCACCATAACTCATTCCAATGATATCACTTGATACTATTTCATCTTCTGTATATCCTAAAGTTTCATTAGAAGCATGTTTCATTGCTTTATTTATATCTTCTTTAGTTACATCTTTTTCAAGTATACAAGTAAGTTCTATTATAGAACCTGCTGCTACTGGTACTCTTTGAGCACTTCCATCTAATTTACCTTTTAATTCTGGTATAACAAGTCCTATTGCTTTAGCTGCTCCTGTTGAATTAGGAATTATATTTTCTGCAGCTGCTCTTGCTCTTCTTAAATCACCTTTTCTATGAGGTGCATCTAATGTATTTTGATCATTTGTATATGCATGTACTGTACTCATAAATCCTACTTTAATACCAAATTCATCATTTAATACTTTAGCAACTGGTGCTAAGCAGTTTGTTGTACAACTAGCTGCACTTATTATTTGTTCTGATCCATCTAATGTATGATGATTAACATTATATACTATTGTTTCTACATCATCTCCTGCAGGTGCTGAAATAATTACTTTTTTTGCTCCTGCTTCAATGTGCTTCATAGATTTTTCTTTACTTGTAAAGAATCCAGTACATTCAAGTACTACATCTACATTTAATTCTCTCCAAGGTAAATTACTTGGATCTTCTTCCTTATATACTCTAATACTTTTTCCATCTACTATAATATCATCTTCAGTATAATCTATTTTATCAGTTAAAAAACTTTTTTGTGCTGTATCATATTTTAATAGATGTGCAAGTACTTTTGTATCTGATAAATCATTTATTGCTACTACCTCTATATCATCACTATTGTATATTTGCCTAAAAGCAAGCCTTCCTATTCTTCCAAAACCATTAATTGCTATTCTTATCATTTTATCCTCCCTAAATTTTAAAATATCCTCCACCAATAAATTCTCTTAATATAGAATCCTTTGGTATATAATTTGGTGGTACTGGCAATACATTTTTAAGTAAATTTAATAATCTTATTGCCTCTTTATAATTTGGATCTCCCTCTTCTACTGAGAAAAGAAGTGGTTCAACATATGTTTTAAGTACCCCAAGTTCATATATAAGAGATGTATTGAATATAACATCTGCTTCATCTTGATAAGGAAATACATACATTTCCTCACCCTTTCTAACATTTTTCCAACTTGTTATTGTTTGTGAAGCATTATATCCTCTAGTAGCATTATCCCTAGCTATTCTTCTAAGTAATCTATTATCTGTTGTTCTTATTCTATTATGATCATCTAGACTAAGTACTGTTAAAGGACATAAATATATTTTAAACTTATTCTTCTTTTCTATAGAATATGTTAGATCTTCATTTAATGCATGTAATCCTTCTATTATTAATATTTCTTTTTCTCCAAGTTTTATACTTTTGTTATTCTTTTCACTTTTACCTGTTATAAAATTATATTTTAAAGGATACACTTCTTTTCCATCTAATAAATCTCTTAAATCTTTATTAAATTTTTCTGTGTTAATCGCACGTAATGATTCAAAATCATATGTACCATCTTCTAATTTTGGTGTTTTTTCTCTATCAACAAAATAATCATCTACTGATAGACTTATTGGATTTAATCCATAACCTTTTAAGAATAATTCTATTTTTTTACTTGTTGTTGTTTTTCCTGATGATGATGGTCCTGCGATTAATATAATTTTTATATTCTTATTATCTTTAATCTTTTCTGCTATATCAAATAATCTTCTATTTTGAATATTTTCACTAAGTAATATAATATCATTTATATTTCCTTTTGTTACTCTATTATTTAATTCACTAACATTACCTATACCTAATTTTTCACACCATTCATCATACTTTTTAAATTCATTAAATAATTTTTCATGATGTTTATATGTAGGTATTTTATTCATATAATATATATTTGGATATCTAAGTACAAATCCATGTTCATCTATATATGTTAATTTAAAATCTTTTATTACTCCTGTAGAAACTGGTAAATATGAAAAGAAATAATCATATGTATCATTTAATCTATATAAATTTACATTAGTATTAACTGAATATTTAAGTACATCTACTTTATCATAATCTCCTATAGATTTATAATAATTAATAGCTTCTACTCTACTAATTAAATTCTTAGTAATAGGTAAATCTTTTTTTACTATAGATTTCATTTCTTCAGTTACTTTATTTAAATCTTCTTCAGTAATTTTCTTTTTTGTATATACATATATTCCTTTATCAATAGAATATTTTATTTCTATTTCTGATTTTAGTACATTTGAGAATGCTTCTACTAAAATAAATACTAAACCACTTTCATATACCTTATTACCTACTTCTGATGTATTATCAAAAAACTCTACTCTTGATTTATCAGGAAGTACAAAATTTAATTCTGCAGGTCTATCATTTACAGATCCCATTATTATTTGTTCTTGAAAATCTTCTTGAAAATCTTTTGATACATCTAAAAGTGTAGTACCTTTTTCATATGTATATTCTTTATTTTTATATTTAACTTTTATTTCGTTCATATTAACCTTCCTATTCTATAACTAATTCTATCACATATTTGCGTAATTTGTCACTAAATAATTAGCATATTTGACAGAATAATAGATATTATATAAATGGGTGAATAATTATGAACTTGATTCCAAATGTTTTAGAAAAAACTAGTAATTCTGAAAGAGTATATGATTTATATTCAAGATTGTTAAGAGATAGAATAATATTTATTTCAGGAGAAATAGATGATAATTTAGCAAATATAGTTGTATCGGAACTTTTATATTTAGATTCAATAAGTCATGATGATATAAATATGTATATTAATTCTCCTGGAGGATCTATTACAAGTGGTATGGCTATATATGACACAATGAATTATATAAAAAGTGATGTATCTACTATTTGTATTGGTATGGCTGCTTCTATGGCATCTATATTACTTTCTAGTGGTACTAAAGGAAAAAGATATGCACTTGAAAATAGTGAAGTCATGATACATCAACCACTTGGTGGAGCTTCTGGTCAGGCTACTGAAATAAAAATAGCTGCTAAAAGAATATTAAAATTAAAAGATAAGATAAATAAAATATTATCAATAAATACTAAACAAGATATTTCTACTATTGAAAATGATACTGAAAGAGATAATTTTATGGATTCATACGAAGCCTTGGAATATGGTATTATTGATAAAGTATTAAAAAAGACATCATAAGATGTCTTTTTAATATCCTAAATAATCTAATATAGAATCTATTTCAGATTTATATGTATTATCTACATTCAAGTAAATTGCAGTATTTCCTATTCTAGCTATTACTTTATATTTACCATTTGTTTTTAATTTATAAATTTGATAATTACCATATTCTTTTGTTGTGTATGTTGAAGTACTTCCTTTTGATTGCTCAAATATAGTTCTATTATCTTTATAAAATAATTTAGCGTTTTCTTCAGTATCTATTTCGTAATATTCAATTTGATAATTAGAATTTAATGCAATATATACTTGTTTAATTTCTGGATTACTACTAAATTGATTAGTTGCATCTTGAACAGTATAATTCTTATTTTGCATTTGAATTTTGAATTCACCTGGATTTAATGGTGTTTTAGATTTACAACCTGTTAATGTAATTACCATTAATAAAACAAATATTGATAATAATATTTTTTTCATAATTCCTCCTAATCTTGATATAAACCTCTATATATTTTATATGTTCTTGAGATATCTGCTCCATCTACGTATCCATCTTTATTTGCATCTGCTGCATAATTTTCCAAAGTTGTAGCAGTTGTTATACCTCTGTATATCTTATATATTCTTGAGATATCTGCTCCATCAACAGATCCATCTTTGTTTGGATCACCTAGTATTACTATTGAATAACTTAAACTACCTATTTTTAATATATCACCTGTAGTAAGTGATTCTGTATCCGATAATTCTTCATCATTACGAATTATAGTCACATTAATTTTTATCATATCTTCTATTGTAAATTTTGTATTAAATTTACTTAATATTACATATAAATCATCTTTTATATCTAAATTAGATAAATCTACTTCTGTTATATTAAATGTTGATATTTTACTACCAGTATAATTTCCTTTACCTGTGACTGTTATAGTTGCTCTTCCTGTATTTATATTGTTTGTATATGATAATGTATAATCTGTATTCTTTATTAATGTCTTTGATAATGCTGTTATAGATGGTTCTGGTTTTATCTCATTTCCTGAATATATTTGATCTGATGTACTTGCAATTATAGCATTACTCATGTCATATGGATTTATTTTACAAGTTAATATTCTTGTTGTATTTGTACTTCCATCACTCCATTGATAATTACCTGTCAATGTTAATGATGTATTATAATTACCGGCATTTGTTCCTTTTAATATACTATTTATATAATCACCTGTAGTGTGTGCTTTTAATAAAGTTTGTTCCTGTGTATTATATGTTTTATTTGTACATGTTGGAATAGTTACTTTCTTTATTGAGAAGTAACCTGGGGTACCACTCTTATCTATTCTTGCATATTCTTTGTCTACATGATTTGAATCATATGTTGTTCCATTCATACCTTTTAAACTTGTACTTCCAGAAAATATAGTATTAAATGAACTAGTACTTGAAACTGTAACATTTGATACATCAAAATCACCTTTAGCACTTACATATATTGTCCTTAAATTTGTACAACTTGAAAACATTTCCCACATATCTGTTACGTTACTTGTATTAAAACTACTTAAATCTAAACTTGTTAAATTACTACAATCTAAAAACATCCAACTCATATCTGTTACGTTACTTGTATCAAAACTACTTAGATTTAAATTTGTTAAACTGCTACATTTCCAAAACATAGCTTCCATACTAGTAACCTTGTTTGTATCAAAATTGCTTAGATCTAAACTTGTTAAACTGCTGCAATCTGAAAACATAGAACTCATAGAGGTTACTTTATTTGTATTAAAATTGCCTAGATTTAAACTTGTTAAACTGCTGCAACCATAAAACATTCGATTCATACTTGTTACGTTACTTGTATCAAAACTACTTAGATTTAAACTTGTTAAACTGCTACAATATTCAAACATAAGTGCCATACTAGTCACTTTGCTTGTATCAAAATTGCTTAAATCTAAACTTGTTAGGCTTTTGCATTTTGAAAACATCCAACCCATGTTTGTTACTTTACTTGTATTAAAACTACTTAAATTTAGACTTGTTAAGCTACTACAATTTCCAAACATATACACCATATTAGTAACATTACTTGTATTAAAGTTGCTTAAATTTAGACTTGTTAAACTACTACAATCTAAAAACATCCAATGCATATTGGTTACTTTACTTGTATCAATTTGATTTAATTCTGGTATTGTTTTTAATGCACCTAATCTTTTAAATAAACTTTCACTATTAGAATTTAAATATACAATTGCTGCATCACTATACCAATATATAGTTCCATTATTAAACCATATATATATTGGTTTTGACGAATCAGATGTTGATACTATATTTTTATTTGTTGGTGTTATTGATAATGCAGTACTTCTTTTTATACTTATTATATTTTCATTTGTCGAACCGGAATCTGCATCATTATCACCCGCAAGAACTTTCATTTTTTGATTTACATTTTCCCCTATATCAAACATCGCTTCATTTTCTTGCAGCGTTATTGAAGCTGCTTTTAATTTAAATATATTTTTTGTTACATCTAGTTTTATTAGGGTAAATATTGATATTAATAACATGATAAAAACAACACCTATTGTTATATGCTTATCTTTATTCTTAAATATGTTTTTAATGTTATCTATCATATTTACCACCTATTATATTTATTATATTATTTTTTAAATAAAAAAACAACACATTAGTGTTGTTTAATCTCTTCTTCTTCCTGAGAATATATATACTAGTCTAAGTACTTGAAGTATACTAGACATTAAGCCTGCTACATAAGTAAATGCTGCTGCTTTTAACATTTTCTTTGTTCCTCTATGTTCTTCTTGTGTAATTAGGCCATATTCTAAAAGCATTTTATTTGCTCTTCTTGAGGCATCAAATTCACATGGAAGTGTAACAAGTTGAAATAAAAGTGCTAATGATATAAGTATTAACCCTACTATAAATAGTTTAGTAATAGATGCTGCTAAAGAAATAGCTATTACTATGTATCCTAGAGTATTACCTATATTTACTATAGGAACTAACATGTTTCTTATTTTTATTGGAACATATCCTACTTTATATTGAACTGCATGCCCACATTCATGTGCTGCTACTGCACAAGATGCTACTGTAGATCCATTATATATATCTGATGATAAACTTATTGTTCTTCTACTATTATTGAAATTATCAGTTAATTCTCCAGATATTTCTACTACATCTATATCATTTAGTTCATTTTCTTTTAATATTCTTTCTGCTACTTGTTTTCCTGTTAAATTAGTTGATATTTCTTGTTTCTTATATATTGAATAAGTACTTCTTAATATAACTTGAGCAAGTGATACAACTGCAAATGCTACTAATACAAAAATTAATTCCATATAATTTCTACTCCTTCTCTAGTATCTTTTATAGTTACTCCTAAAGATTCTATTTGAGCTCTTATTTCATCTGCTTTTGCATAATTTTTTTCTTGTTTATATTTATTTCTTTCTTCTATTAAATCTTTTATTTTAGTTTCTAATTCTTTATCAACTTCACTTGTTTTTAATAAATCAAGTGATAATACTGTATCAAATTTCTTTATTAACTCTATCTTAGTAGAATCATTTAATCTTTCATCTTTTAATAAATCATATAAAAGTGTCACACACATAGATGTATTTAAATTATCATTTAAATAACTTTTAAATTTATTATCATATTCTTCTACTAATTCTTTATTTATTTCTCCATCTTCTTTTAAAGATAAAGTCTTATTTCTTAATTTAGTATATTCCCTAGTAGCGCCATCTAGTATTTCATATGAGAAAGTAAGTTCATTATGGTAATAAGAATTTAAACATAAATATCTATAACTAAGTGGATTATATCCTTTTTCTTGTAATAGATTTACTGTTAAAAATTCTCCTTTAGATTTACTCATTTTACCTTCTTTATCGTTTAAGAATCCTAGATGTACCCAATAATTACACCATTTATGACCTAAATAACATTCAGATTGCGCTATTTCATTTGTATGATGAGGGAATACTGCATCTTCTGCTCCACAGTGTATATCTAAATGTTCTCCTAAATATTTTATTGATATACCTGAACATTCAATATGCCATCCTGGATATCCTCTTCCCCAAGGTGAATCCCATTGCATTTCTTGATTATTAAATTTTGAATTAGTAAACCAAAGCCCAAAATCAAATGGATTTTTCTTATCTACATCTTCTTTTATATCTTCTCTTACTGCGATTAATAGATCATCTGGATTTCTACCAGATAATTCATAATATTTATCAAATTTACTTGTATCAAAATATACATTTCCACCTGCGATATATGCATATCCTTCATCTAATAATTTAGTTATCATTTTTATATACATATCTATTTCACCAGTAGCTGGTTTTACTACATCTGGCCATCTAATATTTAATTTTTCACAGTCTTCTTTAAAACAATTAGTATAGTACTCTGCTATTTCATGAGCTGTTTTATGTTCTCTTTGAGTCGCTACTAGCATTTTATCTTCACCAGTATCTCCATCACCTACTAAATGTCCTACATCAGTAATATTCATTACTCTATTTACTTTATATCCTAAATATTTGAAACTTTTTTCTAATATATCTTCAGATATATAAGTTCTTAAATTACCAATATGTGCATAATGATATACAGTTGGTCCACAAGTATAAAGATTAACTATACCTTCTTGATTAGGTATAAATTCTTCTACTTTTTTTGTTAATGTATTATGTAATTTCATATTTATCACCTGTTTATATTTTAACATAAAAAGACTATATATTAATAGTCTTTTTTAAGAAAAAACTCCCTCAATTATTTCATTTTCTATTTCTCTTTTTATTATCTTACATAATTTTCTAACACCATATTTTTCATAATTAGAATTTTTTATTATTTTATCTATTGTATCTAGTTTTAATATATTTTCTTTTTCATATCTTTTATAGCATTTATCTGCTTCTTTTAATATTATTTTATTTATATCTTCTTTTGTAAATTTATTAAACATAATTATTTCATCAATTCTATTTATAAATTCTTTAGAAAAAAATTCTTCTAAAGAATCTGTTTTTATATTCTTATTAAATCCCATTAATTCTTCTTTTGTATATGCATTACTTGTCATAATAATTACAACATTATCAAATCTTATTTTCCTTCCATATGAATCTGTACAATATCCTTCATCTAATATATTTAAAAAGAAATTTATTATTGATTTATGTGCTTTTTCTATTTCATCTAATATTAGTAAAGAATATGGTTTATTTCGTATTTCTTCTAATACATTTTTATTATCATCATATCCTACATAACCAGCGGGAGAACCTATTAACTTATTTATACTTATACTTTCAGAATATTCACTCATATCAAGTTTTATTACATTATTTTTACCTACTAAATTTTCAGCATATACTTTAGACAAATATGTTTTTCCTACTCCAGTTGGTCCACAAAATAAAAGTGAGTAACTTTTATTTTTATCTTTTATTCCCATTTTAATTTTTTTAGTTATTTCTATTAATTTATTTATAGCTTCATCTTGACCAATAATATTATTTTTCAAATTATTTTCTATATTTTTAATTTGATCATTTATATTAAAATTTAACTCATATACAGGTATTTTAGTTTTACTACTTATTACTTCATATAAATCATCTATTAAAACTTTTTTATATTTTTTCTTTTTTACTAAATTCAATTTTATCTTATTTAATTTATCTAATAATTTTTCTTCTTGTTCTTTTAATAGGTATGCCTTATCATAATTTTGGTTAATAATTGATTTCTTTTTATTTTCATTAATTTTATTTATTTCTTTTTCTAATTTAATTATTTCTTTTTCTTCTATATTTTCTTTTAGTGATACTCTGGTACATACCTCATCTAATATATCTATAGATTTATCTGGCTCATATCGGTCATAAATATATCTATCAGATAAATATATTATCTTATCAATAATATTTTCACTTATTTTAACGTTATGATAATTTTCATATATACCTTTTAATTTCATAAGAATATCTTTTAATGTATTTTTATCAGGTTCTTCAACAAATACTTTTTGGAATCTTCTATCTAAAGCATTATCTTTTTCAATATATTTTTTATATTCTTCCCCTGTAGTTGCTCCCACGAGTTTTATTTTTCCTCTAGCAAGTGCAGGTTTAAATATATTTGATGCATCTATTGCACCTTCTGCTCCTCCTGCACCTACTATAGTATGTATTTCATCTATAAAAATAATTATATCTTCATTATCTTCTAATTCTCTTATTAATTTTTTTATTTTTTCTTCAAATTCTCCTCTATATTTAGTACCTGCAACAAGTGCACACATATCTACTGATATAATTTTTTTATTTTTTAAATTTAAAGGTACATTACCAATTGATATTCTTCTAGCAAGTTCTTCTACAATAGCAGTCTTTCCTACACCTGCACTACCTATTAATAAAGGATTATTTTTACATCTTCTACTTAATATTTCTATTACTCTATTTACTTCTTCATCTCTTCCTATAACAGGATCTAATTCATTATTCAAAGCTTTTTTACTTAAATCTACACCAAGTTCTTCTATTGATAATTTTTTGTTTTTCTTTTGTTTTATATTTCTCTTTTCACTTAAATCTGAATATAACTTATTTATATCCACTCCTAGTGATAATAAAATTCTTACTGCTGTTCCTTCTCCTTCATTTAGTATTGATAATAATATTAAATTTGACGTTATCTCTTCTCCATTTTCTTTTGAATCAATTATCAAATCTTCAATTATTCTTTTTACTAATGGTGTATATAATATTAAATTATTTTCTTTTTCTCCTATCCCAATTATATTTATTATTTCTTCTTTTATTTTTTTATATGTTATTTTATATTTTTTAAATTTATTGATTATCTCATTATTATTTTTAAGTATAGATAACAATAAATGTTCACTGCCTACATATTCATGTTTTAAATCATTTTTCTCTTTATTTGATTGTACTAATACTTTCTGTGCATCTTCACTAAAATGTCCAAACATAAATATCCTCCTTTATATAAGTCTATGATATTTATGGTACTTTTAATAATATTTATACAAAAAAAAAGAAATATTTCTATTTCTTTTTAGTTGATTTCTTTTTTTCTTCTACTACTGTTTTTTTATTGCTACTTAATTTTAATACTATTAAAAGTGCGAATATAGCAATTAATACTGCAAGTACTACATAAGATATAGTTTTAACATATTTTCCACCTATAATCATTATAATTATGAAGAATATGATTAATAATCCTAGGAAAAATTTATAAATATATTTAACCCAATCTTTATAACTTACACCTTCATATTTTAATGCCATTAATAATATAATACTTGTTGGAGATATTAGTAATACTAATGAATATATAGCTTGGAATGCTACTGCAAGTGTAGCATATATTGCACTATTTGAGATTACAGTAGCTAATGTAGATAATGTGAATTGACTAGCATATGCATAATCTGGATAAACTATACCAGATAATCCTGAAACTGTAATAGATGAAACTATTTTATCACTCATTCCTCCTATTGCATTCATAACTGTTGTATAGAATCCTGAATTATATACACCTACTAATATAATATTAGCTAATATTAATATTAATCCGTATGGTAATGCTTTTTTAATACCATTTGAAATTGATTCAATTAATCCATCTACTTTTAATTTATAGATGATTGCAAGTACTACAGATACTATTACAAGCATTACGATTAATGAATAAATTGTCCATTCTCCAAATGCTGGTAAAGATGCACCGATAATAGCATTAAATAATGATACTTTAAGTACTTTAAATTCTGCTATACTTTTATGTAATTCTGAGAATTCATTAAATCCAAAATAATTAGACCATGATACCATACCAAGAATTAATAAAACAAACATTGCTCCAAAAGCAATTACAATTGGTAATGCTTTTTCTTTGTTTTTGTTTACTTTTGCTTCTTTTACTTTAGCAAATGCTGTGAATATTATTAATGCAGCAAGTGATATAACTAATATTATTACTTTAGCAATTATATTAGTTGATACTTTTGTTGCTAATATTTGATTTGCATAGTTTGTATATAAACTACCAGCACTTCCTACTACTATTGCACCTACTGTTGCTAAGATAGATGTTTTACTATCAAATCCTATTTTTTTAGCTACATCTAAATATGCAGGTAGGAACATTAACATTGGTAATACATCTCCAATAACTGCAGTCATAAGACCAAATGTTAAAATGCTAACTATTAAGAATACATTTTTATTCTTAAATTTTGCTGCTGTATTTTCAACAGCAATTTCATATTTACCGCTTTTCTTAAGTACTGCATAAAATACTCCAATTGCAAGTATATATACAAAGTTTGCGATAAATACGCTAAATGAAGTTAATCCATTTGATATTGAATCAATAAATGTTATTGGATTAATTTCACCTTTTTCAATTCCAGTATAACCTATTGTAGATTGTGGAATGAAAAAACTAATTACAATTGCTCCAAATAGGGCAATTAATAAAACTTTAAATACATTATATTTTTTCATTATTTCCCTCCTATTTTGTATTAATGTTTTACCATTATCTACTTACTAATCTCCTTATAAAAATTATATCACTTTTCATCAAAAAAAAGAAGCATTTTATTAAAAATTACTTCTTTTCTACTGGTTTCATTGTTGGGAATAATACTACATCTCTAATATTTTGTGCATCATATATTAACATCATTAATCTATCAATACCAAATCCAAGTCCTGATATTGGTGGCATACCTTGTTCCATAGCAAGTAGATAATCTTCATCTAAATCCATAGTTTCTTCGTCACCTTCAGCTTTTGCTTTTAATTGATCTTCAAATGTTTGTCTTTGTTGTTTTGGATTTACAAGTTCTGAATATGCCTTACATAATTCTGTTCCACGTGCTAATACTTGGAATACATCTATTATTCTTTCATCTTCATCATTTCTTCTAGCAAGTGGTATTAACACTGCTGGATAATTATATATTATAGTAGGTTCTATAATACCTTCTCTTATTGTTTTCTTATATACAAAGTCAATTACTTGAGAAACAGATTTATAATCTTCTAATTCTTCTAAAGTAAATAATCCTTTTTCAACAACTCTTTGTTTTAAATCTTTAGTATTATCTATATCTAAGAAATCTTCTCCTAAGATTTTTTTCATTTCTTCTACATAATTTATCCTTGGCCATTCTGCACCAAAATCTAATTCTACACCTTGATAAGATATTTTTGTTGTTCCTTTTAATTCCATAAGTAATGATCTAATAAAATCTTGATAGAATTTAATATTATCTTCAAAATTCCAATAAGATGCATACCATTCTACTTGAGTAAATTCTTGTAAATGTTCTGGATCCATACCTTCATTTCTAAAACATTTAGCAAGTTCAAATACTCTATCAAAACCACCAGCAATACATTCTTTTAAATAACATTCTGGTGCTATTCTTAAATTACAATCTAAATCAAGTGCATTATGATGTGTATAAAATGGTTTAGCACTTGCTCCTGATACTGAAGTTTGAACTATAGGAGTTTCAACTTCTAAGAATCCATGTTCTCCTAAATATTTTCTTAAGAATGCATAAAATTTACTTCTTCCTAAGAATATTTCTCTTGATTCTTCATTCATTATTAAATCAACATAACGTTGTCTATATTTAATTTCTGTATCAGATAATCCATGGAATTTTTCTGGAAGAGGTCTTAGTGCTTTACCTAAGAATTCAAATTCTTCTACTCTTAAAGTTTTTTCACCAGTTTGTGTAGTAAATATTTCTCCTTTAGCTCCTATAAAGTCTCCGCCATCAATTAATTTTTTAAAGAATGCATATTTTTCTTCACCTAATAAATCTATTTTAAATTCTAGTTGGAATGATCCTTCTAAATCTCTTATTCTTACGAATGAAAGTTTACCCATTTTTCTAGCAAATACTACTCTACCTGCGATTTTTACATCTTTAGTACCATCCTCTAAAGTAGATACTTCTTTTAATGTATGTGTTCTTTCATACTTTGCTGGATATGGATTACAAACCTTTCCAATTTCTTCTAACTTTTCTCTTCTTACTAATTCTTGTTCTGATAATTCTCTCATTTCTTTCACCTCTAAACTTTATCAATTATATCATAATATTTCTTTATATTCTACTAATATCTTTAATAATTCTTCTTTTGTTTCACATTTAAATATTTCTAATTTTATTTCTTTTGATTTATTTAATCCTTTGATATACCATGCTGCATGAGTTCTCATTTCTAATACTGCTTGTTTTTCTGGTTTTATTTCAAGTAAATATTTAAAATGTTTTATTGTTAAATCTATCTTTTCTTTTGGAGATAAATCTTCTAATATTTCACCTGTATTTAAATAAGTTATAACTTGTTTAAATAGATATGGATTACCTAAGGCTGCTCTTCCTATCATAATAGCATCACAACCTGTTTCATCTATCATTTTCTTAGCATCATATATTGTTTTTATATCTCCATTACCTATTACTGGTATTGATACATTTTCTTTTACTTCTTTTATTATGTTCCAATCTGCTTTACCTTCATATCCTTGTGCTCTTGTTCTTGGATGAACTGTTATAGCACTTGCACCTGCTTCTTCAATTATTTTAGCTACTTCTTTAGCATTAATGCTTTTCTCATCCCAACCACTTCTTATTTTAACTGTTACAGGACAAGGTACTGCTTCTACTACTGCTTCTACTATTTCTTTTATTTTTTCTGGATTTTTTAAAAGTGCTGCGCCTGCTTGTGATTTAACTGCTACTTTTGGAACAGGACAACCCATATTAATATCAATGATATCTGGTTTCATAAGTTCATATACTTTCTTAGCTGCTACTACAAAACTAGTCTTATCACTACCAAATATTTGTTGTGCTATAGGTCTTTCTTCTTCTGTCATATAAAGCATTTTTTTAGTTTTTTCACTATCATAATAAAGTGCTTTATCTGATACCATTTCTGCATATATAAGTCCAGTCCCATATTCTTTTACTATTCTTCTAAATGCACTATTACATATTCCTGCCATAGGAGCTAGACATACATTATTCTTTATTTCAATATTACCTATTTTCAAATTAATCTCCTATTTTATCACAATAGTATGTTGATCCATTTTCAAAAGAAATATTTGCCTTATCATTTCCGTTTGATATTATAGTAACAGTATAATGTTTATTAAGTTTTACTTTATTATCTGCTTCATAATAATTTGGTGTCAATTTTAATACATATGTCATAGTATCATTTTTTATTTCTCTTTTATTAGTAATGTATTTACCCATTAAAACATTATCTTCTTCATCACCATATTTTGCCCAAGAAAAAGTTTTATCTTTAAATGTTGCTGAAACAACAGGTATTTGTGAATATTTAGATATATAGCATGTATAATCACCAAATATTTTATCATCTTCTTTTGATGTTAATGAAAATGCAAATACAAATACAGAAACAAAGATTATTGTAAAGAAAAATGAAAATCCGCTTATAAAAAAGGCTATTATATTAAGCATAGTAATTGCACTATTCTTATATTTTTCTTCTCTTCTTAATTTATTATATTTTATTGTAGAAATTATTGATAATACGAATCCTACTGGCCATATAATTGCCACAAGAACTGCTACAATTGGTATTATAAGAGCACCATTTTTTGTATCTATTTTTGTCACTTCTTTTTTTTCATCGTCAGTCGTATTTCTAAAACTTGCACCACAATTTGAGCAAAATTCATCATTCATATTATTCTTTGTACCACACTTTTCACAATACATATAAACACTTCCTTTTGACTTATTATATCATAAAAAAAAGGAATTTTTAATTCCTTTTATTAATTATAAATTCAACACCATCTCTTTTGTTTTTTGCCATAACATTGTAACCTATCAAATTGCAGTTGCCCTTAACAATTGATAGTCCAATTCCGTTTTCACCTTTTTTACCTTTCTTGTATGGTTCAAACATGTGATTTAAGATTTCTTTATCTATCGCTTCACCATCATCAAAGAATACTATTTTATCATCTTTAATAGTTATTACTATTTTCTTTTTAGCATATCTGATTGCATTACTTAAGATATTATTTACTATTGATTCCCAGATTTCATCTGTTCCGTTATACATAATATTTTTCTTATCACATTTGATTTCATATTTTAAATTATTATTAATTATTTTAAATTTATCTACTATCTCATTTATAAGATCATAGATTTTTATTTTTTTATCGTTTTTATAGGAGTTTTGTAAATATGTAATTTTATTTAATTCTAATAGGGTTTTTACTTGTTTTTCTAATTTTTTTATTTGCTTATCACTTACATCTATAACGGTATCATAGGGTTCTATACCATCATTGTAAGCTTCAATATAAGATTTAATTACTGTAATAGGTGTTTTAAAATCATGTGATATATTTTGATACATTTCACTTTTGTATCTATCTTGTGAAAGAATTAATTCTTTCATATCATCAATAGTTTCATCTAATAACTTAATTTCATCATCTAATTCATATTTATATTTAGATATATTAATATTTGGATTATTCATATTGTCTACTTTTAATTTTAATCTTTCTAGTCTATCTACAATATATTTAGACCATAATACTAAGAGTACTAGTATTATTGCGAAAGTTATTACTACTATAGGAATTACTATTCCCATATAATCTCTTCTTAAAGTTCTTATGTAATTATCAGTAGTAATTGCAATTATTTCATTATCTTTTTCAAATTTTTTTAGATAATAATATTTTTTAGTTTTATATGTAAATGATCCTTGATTTTCTTTAATATTTTTTATTATTTTTGAATAATCACTTATATTTAATATTTTTTTATAATCAGAACTTATATATGTATTTCCATCTTTACTAGAAATTATATATGCTATATCATCATTCTTTACTTCAAGTGTATCTCTTCCAAACATATCTAATGGTTTTTGTAAATAACTATAAACTGTTTGTTCAAAAAATGGCTCTAATGCCTTAGGGAGTATTAAACTCATTGATACAATCATTATAAATAGTGAAAGTAGAGTAATTATTATGAGTTGTTTAGATAAATTTAGTTTAAATTCTCTCATGATAACCTATATCCAAATCCATATACTGTATTTATATTAAGATCTGGCATTTTTTTTCTAATTCTTCTAATTGAATCATCAACAACTCTATCACTACCAAAATATTCTGTATCCCATACCTCATTTAATATCATTTCTCTTGTTACTGGTTTATTCTTGTTATTTAATAAATATAATAATAATTCAAATTCTAATGTTGTTAAAGTTATTTTTTTATCACCATTATATATTGTTCTTTCTTCAGTGTTGATTTCGTAGTTATTATATTTTATTTTATGAAAGTCTTTACTATAAACTCTTTTTAATATATTTTTAACTCGAAGTACTAGTTCTTTTGGAGAATATGGTTTAGCTATATAATCATCACAACCTAGTTCTAAGCCCATAATTTTATCTATAGATTCATCTCTAGCTGATGAAAATATAACTGGTGTTTCTTCATTCTTCTCTTTTATTTTTTTTATAATGTCATATCCTGTGACATCATCTTCTAGCATTATATCGAGTATCCATAGTTGTATTTCGTCTTCATTATCTATAAATGAAAGTGCATCTTCTCCTTTAGTAAAAGATACTACTTCATAATCTTCTTTTTCTAAATAACTTGTTAATAATTTATTTAGATCTTTTTCATCTTCTACTAAACCAATTTTATACATAGATTTCACCTCATTTATATTATATCATTATTATCTCTTCTTTTCTATAACACCACCTCCTTAAGTGATTGTTATTTTTTCTTTGTAATTTAATGATAATATAATTTTATGTAAGAAAAATATTCTAATTATGTGAAATTGTGTGATTTAAGTTTTCCTATTACTACATATCTTATTTGATTATTATTTGTACATGTTATTAAGGTAAGTATTTTATCATTGTATATATTATCTAAAATAGATTTATCTTTTATATTTACATATTTCTTTTCTTCTACTATAAATTTATATTTATTTTTAAAATCACTTATTATTATTTCATCGTTAATATTTAATTTATATAAATTATTAAATACGTATTTATTATTATGTCCTGCGAGTATTATATTTCCATATTCTTTATTTATAATATCTTTATTACTTATCATAAGTACTAAATTTTTATTTAATACGTCATTATAGGTTCCAATTTTTATTAATAATTTATTATTTTTAAAAGATATATATCCATCATAATTACTTGTTAATTTATTATCGATTATTTCATCTATATTATCTTGATTATCTTTTATTTCTTTATGATTATAAAAAAGTATAATAATTGATAAAAATATCATTATTATACTAATTACTTTTTTTAACATTTCTAATTCCTAATATGAATAATATAGATGATAATAATATACATTTATTAATTGATGTACTTGTTATTGGCATTACAGTTTTTTCATTATGTATATTTATGCTACTTAAGCATGTACTATCATTAACATAAAATATATATTCTTCTTCATTTAATATATATCCTTTTGGTACTTTTATTTGTTTTATATAATATTTTCCATATGGTAAATTACTTATTGTTACTTTTCCATTTTTATTAGTTATTCCTTTGAATACTAGTTTATTTTCTTCATTATAAACTTCTATTTCTATTCCTTTTAAACTTTCATTTGAAATATAAACTATATCACATTTAATTTTTTTATTTATTAATTTTATAGTTTCTTCCACAGTATAAGTTTTATCATCTTTATATTTTAAATCTATTTTATATTCTTTATTATCTAATTTATATCCATTTAAAGTATCTAATTCTTTTATATAATAAGTTCCAAGTTCCAAATTATCAAAATAATCATTTCCATTTGTTATTAATGATGATATTTTATTATGATTTTTATCATATAAGCCTATTTCTACTCCACTTAATAATTTATCTTCTTCATCTAATTTTTCTATTTTTATTTTTCCTTTTGGTTTTTCATTAAATATATCTATATTAAATTTATCATTTATTAATTCTATATCATCATTTATTATTACTTTTTTACTTTCTTTATTAAGTACATATCCTTTTGGAGCTTTTGTCTCCTTTATTTCATATTCTCCTTTTGTAAGTTCTAAATCTACATATCCATCTTTATTAGTTTTATATTCTTCATTATTTATATTAAATATTGTATTTGCTTTTTTTATTATTTCTTTTGTATTTATATCTTTTTTATTTATTCTTACTTTTACTTTATCTACATATATATTTATATTTGTAGATACATCGCTTAAACCAAATAGAGCCATCATTTGGCTATCACCATTATAATAATATACTATTGTATTTCTATTTAAGTTTTTCTTTCTTGTGAATATTACTTTATTATTTCCAAATTTGTCTAAATAAAACTTTATATTAGAACCATTTATTTCATATTTTAAATTAGTATTTATATCATAATTATTTATTATATTATTTGAATCTGTTAAAGTTAATTCATCTTTGAAATATCCATTATAACTTTGATTAGAAAATGATGGAAGTATACTATGATTTCTTACTAAGTTCATTATTTCGCTTTTCTCATTATCTATATTTATGATATTACCTTTACTACCATCTGTAGAATATTCATCTACCCATTTAATATAATCATCTGTAAAAGACCATATTAATTCTTGTGTTGCCATATAATATTTTATAGAATCATGTCCTGGATATCCATATCCATAATAAGATATTAATTCCATTTGTTTTTTTACATCTTCAGAATAACCTGTTATAGACCAATTATCAGTAGAATTATATATATTTGCATTTATTACTCTATCTGATTCAATACAATATACAAGCATTCCATTTTGATATCTTCTAGGTAATTTACCATAAGATCTAAGTACACCTCCTCTATACCTATAAGAATATATCTTATCTGGATATTCTACTGTTAAAGTAGAATCATTTTCTAAAGCATGTACTTTGGTAATGCTAAATAATACTACTAGAAATACTACTAAAAATATTTTTTTCATTTTTTCGCCTCCAATAGATTATTCTCTATAAAATATTTAATTCCACTAAAAAAAGAGCAATTTTTTGCTCTTTTAACATATTATCATATTTTCTCTATCTGGACCTGTTCCTATAAATTTAACTGGTACTCCTACTAAATGTTCTATTCTATCTAAGTATTTTTTAGCATTTTCTGGTAATTCTTCTCTTGTTTTTATATTAGATATATCTCCAAAATTACCTTCAAATTCTTCATATACTGGTTTACAATTTTTAATATATTCTGGATTAGTAGAGAATTTCATATCTTCTACTCCATCGTGAGCATATGCTACACACACTTTAAATTTATCTAATTTTCCTATTGTATCTAAATGATTTAATGCAAGTCCTGTTATACCATTTAACATTACTGCATATTTAAGAGCTGGTAAATCAAGCCATCCGCATCTTCTTGGTCTTTTAGTAGTTGATCCATATTCATGACCAAGTTCTCTTATTTCATCTCCTATTTCATTATCTTGTTCTGTTATATATGGTCCTTCTCCTACTCTTGATGAATATGCTTTTAATATTCCATATACTTCATCAATATATTTAGCACCTATTCCAGTACCTGTACATATTCCTCCTATTGTAGGATTTGATGATGTTACAAATGGATAACTACCAAAATCTATATCTAATAAAGTAGCTTGTGCTCCTTCACAAAGTATAGTTTCATTTTTATCTATTGCTTCATGTAAAAGTGATACTGTATCGCATATATATGGTTTTAAATATTCTGCATATTCTTTATATTCTTTTAAGATTTTATCATAGTCCATTTCTGGATATCCATATAATTTAAATATTGCATTTTTACTTTTTATATTATCTTTTAATAATTTATCAAATCTATCAGATATTAGATCTTCCATTCTAATTCCTGATCTTTCAAATTTATCACAATATGCTGGTCCTATTCCTCTTTTAGTTGTTCCTATTTTATTTTCTCTTATATCTTCTAATAATCCATCCATTTCTACATGATATGGGAATATTACTTGTGCTTTTTCACTTATTCTTAAATTAGATATATCATATCCATTTTCTTTTATTTCTTCTAATTCTTCAATAAGTACTTTTGGATCAATTACTACACCATTACCTATTACTGCTGTACAATTTTTATTTAATATTCCTGATGGGACTAAATGAAATGCAAATTTCTTTCCATCTACATTAATAGTATGTCCTGCATTATTTCCTCCTGTACATCTTACTGAATAATTAGCATTTTCTGATAGAAAATCTATTATTTTCCCTTTTCCTTCATCTCCATAAAATGTTCCTAATACTACGTTTACCATATTTTCCTCCTTGCATTAAAAAAGTAGAAAGATTCCCTTCTACTTTGTTGGTATAACAAAACAATAAGTTAAATTTAACTTAACAGATAAAGATAAATTTTTGTTATTTCTTACTGTCATATTTATTCTCCCGAAATAATTATATCAAAATTATTCAATAATTCCAAACCTTTTTTTATCTTTTTCTATTTTATCTTTATATCTATCTTCTTCAGAGAAAACACATCCACAGTATTTTTGCATATATAGTCCAAGTTCTCTTGCTTTATCTTGGCCATATCTCCAACCTTCTCTAAAATCTCTATATAAAAATTCTATTTCAAATTCTTTAGATAATTCTTCCATTTGTTTTTTTATGATATCATGTTTTTGATAAATGCTATATAAAAGTGTTGATGTAACTGCATCATATCCATTTTCTTTAGCATATTCAAATGCCTTTCTAAGTCTTACAGGATAACAATAATCTTGGCATCTTGTATTTAATTTGTCTATAGTATTTTTACAAAATTCATCAAGTCCATATTCATCATCAAATACACATTCTAGATTCATCATTTTAGAATATTCTACTAATGCTTCTCTTCTATTTCTATATTCCATGTATGGATGAATATTTGGATTATACCAAAACATTGTTGGTTCAATTCCTTCTTTTCTAAGAGAATCTACGCAGTAAACTGAACATGGTGCGCAGCATGCATGCATTAAAAGTTTCATATTTCTCACTTCTTTTCTGCAAGTATTATATCATAAAAAAAGAACTTTCGTTCCTCTATTTTTTTAATTTTAAGACTACTGCTTTTTCTTTATTATTATAATAATATTCAAAATTATATTCTTTATTTGATTCATCTATAATACTAAATTCATATTTAGCAGATTTTAATCCGCTTAATTTTATTGTATGATAATCACCTGTTGATTTAATTAATTCTACTTTTCCTTGAGCTTCTCCTTTATAAAAGGATACTTCTATTTTTCCTACATATTCTATATTGAAGTCATCTAATGATCTAACTGTTTCATATTTTGAATTAGTAATGCCCGAACTTATAAATGAATATAATGCGATTAATATTACTACAAATGATAAACAAGCTATTTTAAATTTTGTTTTATCAAATAAGCCCCATACTATAGCAATTATTATTAAGAAGCATGATATAAATGATAATAAATGATGTGGAAAATCATTCATTACAGAACTTAAATATCCAAGTCCAAAATATGTTAATAAATAAAGCATTGGAAGTAATATTAATACACTTAGCCAATTCTTTTTCTTAATATAATATCCAATAAATCCCATTGGTAAAGTTGCTAATGTCCATCCAAACCAATATTTATAATATTTGAACAATCCAAATCCCATACTACTAAAAGGAACTTGCACTAAATATATAAGTGGTTGACTTATTAGAAAAAATACAAAACATTTTAGTGCACTATCTATTGGAGATTTACTATTTGCAATAATTATTATTCCAAATAATATCCACCATTCCATATAAATTGATATATCTCTAAAAGATGTATCTTGTGTTATAGGTATTAATGCCATTACTGCAGTATAGATAGCTATTATTACTGCAAATAAAATTAATTTTTTCCATGTTATATCAAGTTCGCCAAATATTTTTTTCATATTTTCACCTCTATACCCAAGACTCTATTATTTCTTTAGAATCTTTTGCTTGTGATCCTCTAATTGCAAGTGCATCTTCTAATACGTTTGCACCTTTGCATACTTTTTTTACATCGTTTAAAACATTTGCTATTCCTGATCCTTCATGTGTTGTGATAACTCTTATAGTTTTATTAGTAAAGTCTAAATCTTTAATAGCTGTTTCCATTTCTGGTGCATATGTTCCCCAATAAATAGGAGTCATTATATAAATAACTTCATAATTTGATATATCAGATATCTTTTCTTTTATAGGAGCATTTCCTATTCTTTCTTTTGCCTCTTCTATGCATGTTTTATAATCTTTTGCATATGGCACTAATGGCTCAACTTTAAACATATCTGCTCCAGTTATATCTTTGACAAATTCAGCAACTATTTCAGTATTTCCTTTATCAACATATCCAACAGCGTAATTTTCATCTGCTCTACTAAAATATATTATTAAACTTTTTTTATCTTTCATATTATCATTCTCCTATTTATATTATAACATATTTTATTCGTTTAATATTTTATCTTTATTTATTTTTCTTGGACCTCGTATTGCTTTTATTCCATGTTTATTTAAATATTCAAAAGTATAATTTTCTTTTTTTAAATTTTTTAATAATTTTATCTTCATAACATGACTCATTGAAACATTTTTATCTTTATATTGATATGGTATATTTATATCTGTTACTTTGCACTTGTACATTATTTTTGAATATGGTGCCGCTACATATAAATAAACTATATCACCAATATGAATATTACTTGATTGTTTCCACATTATTTCATCAGTATCATTAAAACAATTAATAACATCATAATATTTAGGATTGGCTGGAATTAACCATTCTTCTGGTTCATCTATAAAATTATATGATTCATCTATTAAAGTAAATATTATATCATCTTCTAGAGTATCATTTAATATAATTGATATCCAATCTTTTTTATTCATGTGATATGCTTTATAAAATCCTTTTTCACCTAATAAATTTTGAATTTCATTTTCATTTAATTTAACATTTATGATTTCTACTTCTCCTGAGGCATTATCTAATTTTGATAAATCAAGATTCATTATTATTCCATACCATTTATCATTATTATTATTTCTATAAATTGCATAACCAGGAAATTTATCCCATAAGAACTCAGGTTCATTATTATATTTTTTCTTAATATATTTATTAATTCTATTTGATTGATCAAAAATAAAATAATTTGTATCAAAACAATTTTTCTTAATATCTTTTAAAATATTTTTATATGAATCTCTAACTTTATTTACAAATTCTCCAGTCATTTCAGTTCTTATATTTGTATATTCCTCATTAACTTGTAAATCTATTACTTTACCACTTACAATACCTTCATTATTAATATTAATAATTGCTTTAAAATCGTCTTGTAAGAAATTTTTTTCGAATATATAATTATCTTCTACTTTTTTAAATCCATATCTTTCTAATTTATTAAAATTAACATTTGATTTTTTAAAAATTTCGTTTTCTATTTTCATAATTATCACCACAAATTATAATAAGTCTATTATTATTTACTATTCTATATTTATATTGTATAAAAAGCATTAATTTTGTTCAATAATTATAAACTTAAATTACAATACTTTTACACTATATATAAACAAAAAAGAAAGGTATAACCTTTCTAAAAATAAAATATATCTTCAAATTTTTTATCAAGTGCAATTGCAAGCGTTAATGCTAGCTTTGCGGTTGGTTGATATTGACCTGTTTCTATTGAACTAATAGTATTTCTAGAAACTCCTACTAAATCAGCAAGTTCTTTTTGAGATAATTTTTTCTCGGTTCTTATTTCTTTTAAATTATTTTTAAGAATTAATTCTTTATTCATACTATAAAATTGATGATGAACTAATCATACTATCAAAATAAGAATATGTAGTTATGATTGTTACTAATAGCCATATAATAGAAGTTATAATACTAAGTTTCTTTTTTTCTTTTATTCCTTTATATCCATATACTATTGTACAATAAAGTGCGATTATAGAATACCAACCATAATTAGATTTTCCTGTTATAAATATTCCACTAACATAATAAACTGTTGAAAGTAATAAAATTGATATAGCTGCATACATTGCACCTTTTCTTTCTATTTCTATTACTGCTAAATCTTTTTGTTTATTTTCATTTCTTGCTTTTTCTAATATTTCTTCTTTTTTCATATTTCCTCCTTGCCAAGTTCACTTGGTAAATATATAATAACACTGCCAAGTTCACTTGTCAAGTATTTTTATAAAATATTTTCGCTTGTTATAAAATATTTTATATTCTTTAAAAGAAGTTCAATTATATTAGCTTTTTTCAAAGTTTTATACGTAGTTACATCTATTTTATATAGTTTATTACCTTTTTCATATATATCTAAATATCCTATTATTTTTCCTTTATTAATAGGTAATTTATTATTAGTTATATTTAATTTATAAGTTAGATTTCTTTTTTTATTTCCCTTTTTTATTAATACATTTATATCATTTTTAGGTACTACATCTACTTTTCCTAAATTACTTTTATCATTTTTTAGTTCTCCTACTTTTGTATTTTTTGTTAAATAATTATCTACTTTATATGTATTAAATCCATAATCTAACATTTTACTTATTTCTTCATTTCTTTCTTTTGAAGTTTCTTCTCCCATTACTACTCCTATTAATCTCATATTATTTCTTTTAGCAGTTGCGGTTAAACAATAACCTGCTTCTTTTGTATAACCTGTTTTTAATCCATCCATTCCATCATATGTTTTTATTAATTTATTTGTATTAACAAGCCAAAATTTTTTACTTGTGTCCGCTCTTAAATATGTTTCATATATTCCTGAATATTCTAATATTTTTTTGTGTTTTACAAGTTCTTTTGCCATATATGCCATATCATATGCACTACTATAATGATTTGCTGTATCAAGACCTGTTGCATTTTTAAAATTTGTATCTTTTAATCCTAACTTTTTAGCCTTTTGATTCATTTTGAATACAAATGCTTCTTCTGTACCTGATATTCTTTCTGCAAGAGCAACTACTGCATCATTTGCAGATCCTACGCATATTGCTTTTAATAGATCATCTACTTTCATTTTTTCACCTTTTTCTAGATATATTTGACTTCCTCCCATTTTGGATGCATTTTCTGATACTGTTATTTCTTCATTTATATCGAGAGATCCTTTTTCAATTTCTTCCATTATTAATATTAAACTCATTATTTTTGTCATAGATGCTGGCGCAAGTTTAGTATGTTCATTATATGAATGAATTATTTCTCCTGTGGAAGATTCTATTAATATAGAACTTTTTGCTTTTGTAGTAAGTTTTAAATCTTCTGCTTTTACACTTGTAATAAAACTAAATAATAAAACTATAATTAATAATATTTTTTTCATATTACACCTCTAATAAAAAATATGTTTAAAATTATAAATTATGATATAATAATATAAAGTAGGTGGTAATGTGAGTAGTAAAAAGAAGCCTAATTACAAACTTAGAAGAAATGTTGCTAAAGCAATAATAGTTTTAATAATTTTATTACCAATAATGATTATTAATAAAACAAAATTACTTAATTTAACGGTTTATATTCCTAATATTAAATATTCTTCTATTATAGATTCATTTTTTGAAATTGGTTATACTAAAGATGAAGTTAATAGTACTATAGAATATTTAAAGAAAGAAAAAAAGATTACTGATAATACTGATGATTATATATTAAAACTTAATAGCAAAGGATATAATAAGAAGACTATTGATTTCTTAATTAGAAATTTAAATAAGACAGAACTTACTGAATTTCTTGCTAAAAAATATAATAAAGATTATGAAGTATATATTGAAAATAAGTTATTTAAATATTCTAAATTTGAAAGATATTTATCTTATCAAAAAAAGCATAAAGATTTATCTATTGATGAAGTTATATTTAGAATAGAACTTAATTTAGATAAAACTTATTATGAAGATGCTAAAACAGTTAAAAATCCTGATGATATTACAGTTCTTACTAATAAATATTTAGAAATACCTGAAGACTATGTTCCATCTGATTTAGTTAATATGGAAGAAGGATATGCTAATAATAGGTATGGACAAAAACAACTTAGAAAAGAAGCTTATGAACAATTTAAAAAGATGGTAGATGCTGCTAAAGAAGATGGTGTTACTTTCTATGCAGAAAGTGCTTATAGAAGTAATGCATATCAAAGCAAATTATATAAAAATTATGTATATGAAAATGGTCAAGCTAAAGCTGATAAATATGCTGCTAAACCTGGTTTTTCAGAACATGAACTTGGTCTTGCTATAGATTTAGCTAATATATGGACTATAACTACTAAAGGTGAAGAATATGCATGGCTTTCTAAACATGGTCATGAATATGGATATATTTTTAGATATAAAGAAGAATGGGAAGATATAACTGGTTATTCTGCAGAAAGTTGGCATATTAGATATGTAGGTGTTAAAACTGCGACCGATGTTGTTAAAAAGAATATGTCTTATGAAGAATATTATATTAAATATATAGCAAATAAAAAGAACAAATAATTGTTCTTTTTTATTTTACTATATCTAGTATCATATTTATATCATCTATATTTTCATTTGTGATAGTAAATATTTTACTTAAATCACCTATTATGTCATTATCACTAATTACATATCCCAATACATCATTTACTTTTATTTTATCATTTATCTTTTTATTTAATATAAATCCTACTCTATGGTTTATTTCATCTGTTTTATTAATTCTACCTGCTCCTAAAGAATTTACTAAATTAGCTATAGCCATTGTATCTATATTAGTTAAATATCCTTCTTTATTACTTTTTATTTCTTTTTTTATTTTGCCATATTCTAAAGAATTAATATCTCCTTTTTGGTATTTTATAAATTCATAAAATTTATTTAATGCTTTTTTACTTACTAGATTTTCTCTTGCTTCATCAAAAGCATCTTCTATAGATATATTTTTACCTATTGATATCATATAAGAAGCTATTACTAAACATAATTCAGTAAATCTTTTATCGCCATGAGAAGAAAGTGTATCTATAGCTTCTTTTACTTCTAATGAATTACCAACTGTATTACCTAAAGGATATTCCATGTTAGTTATTATAGCAACTACTTCCCTATTAAATCTTTTACCTATTTCTATCATTACTTCAGATAATCTTCTAGCATCTTCTTTATTTTTCATGAATGCTCCTGTTCCTACTTTTACATCAAGTACTATTTTATCTGCTCCAGAAGCTATTTTTTTACTCATGATTGAAGAAGCTATTAAAGGAATTGATTCTGTAGTATTTGTTACATCTCTTAAAGCATATATTTTTTTATCTGCAGGTACTAAATTACCTGTTTGAGAAGTAAGTGCCATTCCTATATTATTTACTTGACTAATAAAATCTTTTTTTGACAAATTAACATTAAATCCTTTTATTGATTCTAATTTATCTATTGTACCTCCAGTAAATCCTAAACTTCGTCCACTCATTTTTGCTATCTTAACATTAGATGAAGCTACTATAGGAAGTACTACTAAAGTAGTTTTATCTCCTACTCCTCCTGTTGAATGTTTATCTACTTTTATTCCGTTTATTTTAGATAAATCTATAACATCTCCACTTTCTATCATTACTTTAGTTAAATTATATGTTTCTTCATTAGACATATCATTTTTTAATATACTTTTTAAAAGAAGAGTCATATCATCATCATTTATATTTCCAGATACATAGTTATCAACAGCATATTTTATTTCTTCATAACTAAGTTCCTCTTTATTGTCTTTTTTATTTACTATATCTATTATATTCATATTTTTCACCTATTTAATTATAACATAAAAAAAGACATTACTTTGTCTTTTTTATTATGTATTTTACACCTCTTACAGGATCTTCTCTTAAATAGTTAATTAATTTATCATTTTTTCTTAATTCTTGAATAATTTGTATATCTTCTTTAGGTAGATTAATTATATAATCTCCATCACCATCTGCTGCTACTTTTGTATCCATACCAAGTAAGTATTCAGGTGTTGTATCTAATACATTTATTAAGTCTATAAATGTTTCTAGATTAGGAGTTCTATTTCCTTTTTCATAACAACATATAGATACCTTTGTTACATTGATTAAATCTGCAAGTTGTTGTTGAGTTAATCCTTTTTTCTTTCTTAATTCTTTTATTCTCGAACCTAAAATCAAATTATCACTTCCTAGTTAACTTAAAGTAAAGTATAAAAGAATTTACTATTCAAAAGATAAAAGTTAACTAAATAGTAACTATATATATTATGGCATTAAAAAAACAGATTATTCATCTGCCTTTTTATTTGTTAAAAATGTTATCTTTTCAACAATTACTTCAGTTGTGTATTTCTTCTCACCATCTTTTTCATAACTTCCTGTTTGGATTCTTCCTTTTACTCCTATAAGATCACCTTTTGAGCAATATTCAGAAGTATTTTCTGCTATTCCAGACCATAATGTACAATCAACGTAATCAGTTTCATATTCACCATTTGGGTTTTTATAACTTCTTGGAACTGCTAGTGTAATATGTGTTACTTTTTTTCCGTTTTCTGTTTCTTTTAGTTCTGGTTTCTTTACAAGCCTTCCAACCATGACTACTTGATTTAACATTTTATTCTCTCCTTTCAATATGAGATAATACATTATTATAAAAATAATATCAAAGTACAAAAATTGAAAATTTGATATACAAAAATTATATTTTTGCATAAAAAAAAGAGAAATTTAATAATTTCTCTTTAAAATATTTAATTTTTGCATATTACATATTTTTTTCAATTAAATCTTTTATTGCTTGTATCCCTATTGTTGCACAATTCTTTCTTGATGGTTGTTTATATATATCTGAATATACTATTAATTCTTCAAGTAAATCTTCATTATATTTTTCGCCATTTAACATTTTTTCATAATTATCAATTATTTTAAGTGCTTGTTTTGTTGTTTTTCCAATTAATTTACTTATACTAATAGATATTGCTGAAGTAGCAATTGCACATGCTTCTCCATCAAATCTTATATCTTCTATTTTTCCATCTTTTATTTTAATTTGTACATTAAAATGATCTATACATACTGGGCTACTTTTTTTACCTTTTATGTAATCTTTATCTTTTACTAAACCTTTATTAACAGGATTTAAATAATTATCTAATATTATTTCTCTTTTTAAATTTGCATCCATATTATACACCTATACTTTCTTCTAATATTTTATTACTACTAAGTGCATCTACTAATCTGTCAATTTCTTCTTTGGTATTATATAAATAAAAACTTACTCGTACTGTATTTTTTATACCTAGTTCATCATCTAATTTTTTAGCACAATGTGTTCCGCTTCTTACACATATATTATATTTATCTAGATATATTGCTACATCTTGTGAGAATATTCCATCCATATTAAATGTTACTGTTGGACCTTCTACATTTTCATTATATATTTTTATATTATTTAGACTTTTTAATTTACTTACTGCATATTCTTTTAGATTTGTTATATATTCTTCTATATTATCTACACCTATTTCATTTATATAATCTATTGCTTTTCCAAATCCAATAACACCTGCGATATTTTGAGTTCCTGCTTCTAATTTATATGGTAATTCTTTTAATTCAATTTCTTTTGGAGAAGGAAATTCTATATTCATTCCTCCACCCATTTTAATAGGTTTTATTTGATTTAACAAATCATATTTACCATATAATATTCCTATTCCTGTTGGACCCATCATCTTATGTGCTGAAAATGCTAGAAAATCTATATCAAAATCTTGTACATCTATATTAGTATGCCCTACACTTTGTGCTGCATCTACTATAACTATTATTCCTTTTTTATGAGCATATTCTGCGATTTGTTTAATTGGTCTTAAGTCACCTATTACATTTGTAACTTGTGCTAATGATATTACTTTTGTTTTATCAGTTATACTGTTTATAACATTATCAAGTGTTACTGTATGATTATCTGTTAATGGTATATATTTTACTTTTATTCCGATTTCATTTTCAAGTTCAAACCATGGAAGTACATTTGATGCATGTTCACTTTTTGTAATTAGTATTTCATCATTACTCTTTAATATATTTTTTATATAACCTTTTGCTATTGTATTTAATGATTCAGTAGCACCACTTGTAAATACTATTTCTCTTACATCTTTAGCATTTATAAATTTTCTAGTTTTTTCCCTTACATCTTCAAATTCTTTACTTGCTTTTATACTAATTGTATAATCTCCTCTATGAGCATTTGAAGAATAATTTGAATAATAATCACTTATAGAATCTATAACGCTTTTTGGTTTTAAAGTAGTCGCACCATTATCAAAATATATTATACCTTTATCAAGCATTGGAAAGTCTTCTCTATTCATATTTTCACCTCCGTTTGATATATTTTATTCACAATATAAATACATAAATAATTTAATTGTTTAATTAAATATATTTTATCACATATTATATACTTTTTTTATAATTTTTGCTAAAATTATATTGAAAATGGAGGTTAAATTATGGATGATTGTATTTTTTGTAAAATTATAAAGGGAGAAATACCTTCATATACTATTTATGAAGATGATATAGTAAAAGTATTTTTAGACATTGATCCTATAAGTACAGGGCATATGCTAATTATACCTAAGAAACATTATGAAAATTTAAGCGACATTGATATGGATACATTAACTCATATTAATGAAATATCTAAGAAGATGTATGATTTATTAAAAGATAAATTAGATATTAATGGAATGAGAGTTATGCAAAATAATGGAGTTATTCAAGATGTTAAGCATTATCATATGCATATTGTTCCAAATTATGAAGAAGATATTAATCTTAGTGTTGAAGATGCATTTAAAAAACTGGTTTAAACCAGTTTTTTATTTTTGTTCTTTCATTATTTTATATCTTTCTTCTGCACTTTCACATCTTCTTAATCTATATAATAATGTATCATCAAAATATTGTTCATCTTTTTCTACTTCAGATAAATCATCTTTACCAATCTCACTTAATTTTTGTGCTATTTCTTCTAAAGAATCTTCATATGAAAAATCTATAGTTTCAACATTGCACATTTGTTGTAATTCGTTTAATTCATCATTCATTAAAATTGGGATTGGGATTTGAAGATGTTCTTCTCCATACATAATTGTATTTAATGCTTCTATATTCATTAATAATGAATACATTTCATTTTTAGCTTTTAAAGTAGCTTCTTTTTCTGTTTGTGTATATATTTTTTCTATTTCCTTATCTTTTGTTATGTAATATAATTTAGAAGTTCTTAAAAGGCTTATTAACTTTCTTCTAAAGTTTTCTTTTTCCATATTATTTTTCCTCTCGTAATTAAGTGAAAATATAATAGCACCTAGTAGTATTTTTGTCAAATAAAAAAGTTCAATTGAACTTTTTTAACAAACAAACGAACTAAGTATTATTGCAAGTAAGATATATAAAACAATTATAGTTACATATCCACTTCCACGATGTTGTGTTGGACATGTATTATTGCATGTTGTATTTTGACAACTCATAAATTAACCTCCTTATAAAATTTATTTAGATGTAAGCACCTATTATTATTACTAATAGTATGAATAGTACTAGTATTATACCAGCACCGCCTGTGTATGATTGTCTCATTTTCTCATCCTCCTTTTTTTCTATTCACATTATTCTATGGTAAATACCTTAAATATGTGATTATATTTTTAAAAATATTGTTTTATTTTTTGATTTTTGTTATTATATATATGTGCATTATTGAGGGAGGTTAGACAAATGAAGAAAAAAATAATGTTAGTTGGAGTTATTGCAATGTGCATGTTAATGGTATGCGGTTGTGGTAATACAAAATTAAAAGATGGAAAAGAAGTAGCATTTAAATCAGATAGTAAAAACTTTTCTGCTGATAAATTATATACTCAAATGAAGAAAAAATATGGTGTAGCAACTATGATTGATATGTTTGATAAAGCTTTATTTGATAAAATTTATAAAAATGATGAAACAATTGAAAAACAAGCTACTACTCAAATAGAAACTTTAAAACAACAATATACAGACAATTGGGACGATACTTTAAAAAATGCTGGATATGATAGTGAAGATGATTTAAAGAAAGAATTTATTCTTTCATATCAAAGAAATAAAGCTGTTGAAGATTATGTAAAATCTAGTATTAAAGAAGGTGAAATTAAAAAATATTATGATGAATCATATGCTGGAGATATTAGTGCTAAACATATATTAATTAAAGTTGATGCTAGTAGCGAAGGTGGTTTAACTGATGATGAAGCTAAAGAAAAAGCTCAAAATTTAATTAAAGAATTAAATAAAGGTGCAGATTTTGATACTTTGGCTAAAGAAAATTCTGATGATCCAGGATCTAAAGAAAATGGTGGAGATTTAGGATATTTCAATAAAGGTGATATGGTTAAAGAATTTGAAGATGCAGCTTATAATTTAAAAGTTAATGAATATACTAAGGAACCTGTTAAAACTTCATATGGTTATCATATAATTTTAAAAACTGGTGAAAAAGATAAAGCTAAATACAAGGATGTTAAAGACAAAATAATTGAAACTATAACTAATGATAGATTAGAAAATGATAATACTATTCAAGTAACTGCTTTAGATGAAACTAGAAAAAAATATGGATTTAAAATCAAAGATTCTAAATTAAAAAGATTATATAAAAAATATATTGATGATCAAATAAAAGCAGCTGAAGAAAAAGAAAGTAACTAAAATGTTAAAAAGTAACTATTACTAGTTACTTTTTTTTATTCCTTTTTGATACAATTTTTGTTTTATAAAATATTCAAGTTCACTACCAGAATATTTTTTTGAATATTTATTATATAATTTTTTATATTCTTTTTCATATAAATCGTCATTATTTAAATCTTTTTTATCTAATATAGATAATATATCTTCTTTACTATAACCTTTATTAATAAAATCATTTAATAGTTTTTGTTTTAATACATCTCCTGCATATGTTCTATTTGATTTTATTTTCTTATCTATTAATTTTTCTAAAGTTATATTTAATTCTTCTTTATTAATATTATTTAATTCTTCTTCAATAATATTATTATCTATATTTAATTTAATAAGTTCATTTTTAATTTTATTAGGTCCTATATTATTTAATCTTGTTTTATCTAATATATAACTTTTAACATATAGTTTTTCATTAATAAAACCTTGTTTTTTTAGTTTTTCTACTATTTCATCTATTAACTTATTATCTATTTCATTTTTCTTTAAATATGCCCTTATTTCACTCTCACATCTCATTTTAATACTTATATATTTAAGTACTTTATCATATATAAGATAATTATTATTATCTTTTTTTATTTCTTCTAAATCATCTATTTCTTTAGTTAGTAATAAATTATATTTTAATATTATATTTTCGTGTAATACTATATTTTCATTGTTATCTAAGAATACTTTATACTTATTATTAGACATCTTTTTATATTTTGTTATTTTCATATTACCTCCTGTATATCTAAAAAAAACTTAATACTATTCTTCGATATGTATTAAGTTTTCTGCTACTTCTTCTAAAGCTCTACCAATATTTTTTGCATTTTTATATTCTTTTTCTGGTAATTGATAATGTTTTGTTTCCTTCATTTGATGAGATCTTTTAGCTACTATATATACTAATTGATACTTAGAAGGAACTACATTTAATACCTTATCTATTGATGGATACACTATTTATCACACTCCCCACTTTAATAATATTACATTAAAAATAATAAATCAATAAAGTGGACAAAATTTTACATTTTAATAGTTTCTTCTTTACTTTTTGATAATGCGACTGCTTCAGCGCTAAGCATTAGTCTTTCTGCTGATACATCATCTTGATATAATTTATTAGTATTTTCTTCACCTAATACATTCTTTATTTCAGAATATAATTCTTTACCATTACCATTTGCTAAACATCTAACTAAATTTTCAGCGCCTCCGGCCATTTTTTCAAAGCTACTTACCATTACATCTGAAGCATCTAATTTCATATTATTCTCCATCTGAATCCTCCTTGATAAAAAGACCTGTATTTATAGTTATTAAATAATCTATTAATAAGTCATTTAATTTATTACCATATTCTTTTCCATCTATTGTAATTGTTAAACCACTATTGTATTTTTTATCTTCTTCATCATATCTTTGACAAATTAGATTAAGTAAACTTCTATATGTATTAAATTCTTGATCTTTTGGTGATTTACCTAATACTAAAGTATTATTTTGTTTGTCATAATGAATTATTTCGTTTTCTGATCCTTCTACTACTTTTAAATTTTGAAGTAACATTAATATATTATCAAAATTAAAATCTGGTATATATGGATCAAATATATTTCTTTTTACTTGTATTAAATATGAATATAATAATTCTTTTTGATTTACTGATATATTAGGATTATTATTTAGACTTTCATATAATTTAGTATCAATACTCATTATAATCACCTAAGTTAATTATAGCATATTTTTCAAAAAAATAAATAATTTGCATAAAAAAAATTCCATATGGAATTTTTTAAAATTTATTACAATTGCATTCATCATAATTAGTACATATATTTTCTTCAGAACATGTATATTCTGGTATGTAAGTATGTTTATAGATATGATTATTAACTATGTTAGTATGAATTGGTACTACATGAACCACCTCATGAACATAATCTTTTTTAATACATTTTTCAATAGGTGCTTCGTATACAGGATCTTCAGGACAATTTTGTGTACTTACTACAGGACAACAGTTATTATTCATAAAATTATTATTAAACATTTAAAAATCCTCCTTATCTATTACTAGAATATGAGGATTTATTTTTTATGAATAGTATATTTAACTATTTACTATATTTTTCTATAAATTTAGCAAAATTTTCTTTTTGATATGGAAAATCTTTTTCTTCTACATTAGCATATAATTTATGAGATTTTCCATCTGTAGTATTTATTTCTATTCTTTTTGTTTTAGAATTAAGTAAGGCGAACTTTTTAATTTTAATTTCCTTTATATCACTTGCTGGTATAAATATGTGATTTTCTTTATCTAATGTCATTTTTGATGGACTTGATAAAGTAATTAACCCACTTAATGCTCCTGCTTTTAAATAAAACATTGTAATACCTTTTTCAGAATCATTAATTAATAATCCATCATATGGATATTCCATACCTGCTACCATTCCAGAAACCTTTTGTTTATCTTGGCAAGCAACGAAGAATGTATTATCACTTCCTAAAGCATCAATACTTTTAAATAATTCTTCTACTTTTTCTATTGTATTAAATTCTTCCATTTTTTATCTCCTAGAAAGGTAATTTCATATTACCATTTGAAAACATTTTCATCATTTTTTTACTTTCTTCAAATTGTTTTAAAAGTCTATTAACATCTTGAACACTTCTACCTGATCCTTTTGCTATTCTTTCTTTTCTAGATGCTTTTATTATAGAAGGATTTCTTCTTTCTTCTGGTGTCATAGAAAGTATTATTGCTTCTACTCTAGCCATATCTTTAGGATCTATATTAACATTATTTAATCCCATTTTTTTAGCACCCGGAATCATTTTTAAAAGACTTTCTATTGAACCCAATTTCTTTATTTGTTTGAATTGAGTTAAAAAATCTTCTAAATCATAATTACCTTTTTTCATCTTTTTATAAGTTGCTTCTGCTTCTTCTTCATTAATAATACTTTCAGCCTTTTCTATAAGACCAAGCATATCACCCATACCAAGAATTCTACTAACCATTCTTTCAGGATCAAATTCTTCAAGTCCATCTAATTTTTCAGAAGTACCTATAAATTTAATAGGAACATTAGTTAAATGTCTAGCAGTTAAAGCTACACCACCTTTAGTATCTCCATCCATTTTAGTAAGAATTGTACCTGTTAATGGTAGTTTATCATTAAATCCATTTATTACATTAATAGCGTCTTGTCCTATCATAGAATCAAGTACTAATAATACTTCATCTGGTTTAAATTCATTATTTAGATTAACTAATTCGTCCATTAAATTATCATCTATATGAAGTCTACCTGCTGTATCTATAAGCACATAATCTAAATTATTTTCTTTAGCATATTCAAGTGCATTATTAACTATTTCATTAGGATTTTTCTTTCCTTCTTCATATACTGGTATATCTAAACTTTTACCTATAGTTTTAAGTTGCTGTATTGCAGCTGGTCTATATATATCACACGCTACAAATAAAGGTTTTTTATTATATTTTTTTCTAAGTAAATTTCCAAGTTTACCTATAGTTGTTGTTTTACCTGAACCTTGAAGACCTACAAGCATTAATATAGTAGGTTTTTTACTATACTCTATAGATACTTTATCTGTACCAAGTAAATTAAGAAGTTCATCTTTTAATATTTTTAAAAACATTTCACTAGGTTTTAAACTTTTTCTAACTTCTTCACCTAAAGCTTTTTCCTTAACAGAATTAGTAAATTCCTTTACTACTTGATAGTTAACATCTGCTTCTAAAAGAGCAAGTCTAACATCTCTCATTACATCACTTATATTATCTTCTGTTATTATTCCATATCCTTTTATTTTATGCATAGCTGCATCTAATCTATCTGATAAACTTTCAAACATAATATTCACCTAGCTTTCTATTATTTTAGTTATTCTTTCTTTTAAATTATCATCTTTTATTGTTTCTAATATTTCTTTTTCTTTTTCTATTAATTTTAATTTTGAATCATAAAATTCTAACTTTTCTTGAGCACTTTTTATTTGTTTATGAACAGCATTTCTACTTATTTTCTCTTCTTCTGCTATTTCACCTAAACTTAAGTTATTAAAATAATAATCTTCAAAATATTTTTTTTGAGAATCATTTAATAATTCTCCATAATAATCATATAATACTACTAATTTATTTCTTTCATCCATGTTATCACCTATACCATTTCACTAAATAATCCATAAATATATTTTTCTATATCAAAACTTTGAAGGTCATCCATACCCTCACCAAGTCCTATAAACTTAACTGGAATATTAACTTCTTCTTTAATGGCAAGTACTATTCCACCTTTAGCAGTACCATCTAATTTAGTAAGTACTATACCTGTTATATTAGTTATTTCTTTAAATTGTTTAGCTTGAGATATACCATTTTGTCCTGTTGTAGCATCAATTACAAGTAAAGTTTCATGAGGTGCTCCTTCTATTAAGTTACCTATTACTCTATTTACTTTATTAAGTTCATTCATTAAATTAACTTTATTTTGAAGTCTACCTGCTGTATCTATAAGTACTACATCATAATTTTCTTCTTTTGCTTTTTCAAGTGCTGTATACATTACACTCGATGGATCTGCTCCTTCATTAGTTGATACTATTGACACACCTACTTTATCTGCCCATATAGCAAGTTGTTCTATAGCACCTGCTCTAAATGTATCTCCTGCAACAAGCATAACTTTTTTACCATTATCTTTTTCTTTTTTAGCTATTTTAGCTATTGTAGTTGTTTTTCCTACTCCATTTACCCCTACAAATAATATAACAGTAGGTCCATTCTCATTATATTTAATCTTATCTACTAATATTTCTTCATTAACATATATTATAAATAATTCATCTACTATTAATTCTTTTAATGTTTCTGGATCAGATATTTTTTCTTTTCTAGCACGATCTACTAATCTATCCATAAAGCTCATAACTGTATTTACACCAATATCAGCCATAATAAGTATTTCTTCTAATTCTTCAAAATACTCTTCATTTACTTTAGAATATTTCTTATTTAATTTATTTAATTTATCTGATAATTCTTTTCTTGTTTTTTCAAATCCTTTATCATATAGATCTTTTTCTTTATTATCATTAAATACTTCTTTATCTTTTGTTACTATTTTTTTTAATTTATCAAAAAAACCCATAATATCACCTACTTAATTATACCATTTTATAAGGCAAAAAAAAAGAAATAAATTTCTTCTTTTTATGCTGACATTACATATCCATATAATATTAATACAAACATTAATACTATAAATACTAAAATTAATGCATCAATCCATACATTAAACATTGCATCGTTGCTCATTTTAAAACTGCTACTTGAATTTGATAAGTTTTTACTTGTAGTTTTCTTAGTTGTTGTTTTCTTTGGAGCAGCTTTAGTTGTTGTTGTTTTTCTTGTTGTAGTTGTCTTTTTAGCAGGTGCTTTTTTTGTAGTTGTTGTTTTTTTAGCTGCTGTAGTAGTTTTCTTAGCAGGTGCTTTTTTAGTTGTTGTTTTTTTCTTAGTATCTGCCATATTTTCACTCCCTCTTTATTATATTCAAATCTATTATATATTATTTTTTTAGATATTGCTAGTATTTTATGTAAAAAATATAAATCATGTGTAAAGGAAAATAAAAAAAGATGTATTTCTATGAACTTGTCAATAAAAAGTAGACACTTAAAAAGAATTAATTGAACCCTAGTTGAGTTCTATACTCAATTGGGGTTTTATAATTTAATGCATAACTTGGTCTATAATTATTGTTATCCCAAATTATATCATCTATAAATTC
>JAGBNN010000004.1 GCA_017634385.1 Bacilli bacterium | reverse complement strand
TACTAATAAACCTCCAGCTAATGAATACCCTTCTGTTCCCTATTTTCCTTCAGATTTTCATTGCGGACGAGGAATTTCAGAATGGGATGATCCAGATCAACTAGTTTATGGAACTCTTGCTGGTTTACAAGATTTAAATACTGAAAAAGAATATGTTCGTAAGAGGATTGCGACTTTTATTGTTGACTTGCTAAGTATTGGTATTTCTGGTGTTGCTTTAGCTAATGGAAGACATATTCCTAATTATTCATGGGCTAAAATTTTAGCATATGTTAAAGAATATTTAGGTAATAAACTTCCTGATGATTTCATGGCTATTATAATGATAGAAGGATTAAAAATAGGAATTGCAATATGTGATGAAAATGAAGGTATTTTAGATTTCGGGAAACAATTCACTAATCTTTTAAAAGCAGAAAATTTCAAAGATTCTGAAATATTGCAAATAAAACTTTGGTTTAAAGGGTGTTTAGCATATGAAGATTATTTAGAAAACTATTCTCCTGCATGTGATGCAGAAAAAGATGATGAGTTATTTATCAATGTTGAAAGATGGACTATAAGCTTAGAATATTCAGATGATATTAATATGGGGCATGATGATTATAATATTTATATCAAAAATAAAAATATAGAAGAACATAAAAATATTTTAATAAATAATATGCTTCTCCATCCTTCTTTTAATCATACAATTAAATTTATATTTACTTCATATTCAATAGATAGTGTCAAAGGAATTCCTGATGGAAAATCAGAAAAATCCTTTTGCTCCACTGAAGATTGTAGAACTTTAACAACAGATCTTCCTTTTAAAAGGGCATTTTATCCTCATTCAACTGGATATGATTGCGGTGATTCAGACAATTGGGTATTTGGTGAATATTCAAGAATTCATAGGGATATTGATATAGTTAACGCTATGAGAGAATGGATGTATAGTTCTCAAAAGAAAAATTTAACTAAAGAAGAATTGTATACAAAAGATTTATTAAAAGCGAATTGTGAAGAAAAGTGCTTAATATGTAATGAAGAAAGTAAGAGAGAAGATAAATGTATATTTTGTGATTCAAATAATGATTATTATCCTGTTATGGAAAGTGGAGGAAGTGAAGAATATTACCAATGCTACAAAAAAGATGCAAAAGTTGAAAGATTATATTTCAGTAATAGAGAAAAAGCTTTCCTTCCTTGCTATGAAACTTGCAGATATTGTAATGAACTAGGTGATATAAATAACCACAAATGCACTGCTTGTGATTATAATTTAGTAAAAAAACCAGGAACCAAAGACACAGCAACTACTTTTAATTGTGTTACTAGTTGTGCTTATAGCTATTATTATACTGATTCAGGCCAATATAAATGTACAAATACTCCAGTTTGTCCTTCAGATAAAAATATTTATATTGCAGAAAAACAAAAATGTGTCTCTTCTTGCAAAGATGAATCTCCTTTTATTTATTTGCATAATGGAAATTGTGTGCAAGTTTGCCCTTCTCTTTATATTGCAGATGATGAAAATAATATTTGTAAATTGACTAAAATAAGTGAATGTACATTAGGCTCTAGAGTAGAAACTTTGGCTACTCTTTATAGCTTAAGTATGCTTAATTCTTTTGCCAAAGGATATAGAGATGAATATTCATATACTGATAAACATTTTACTAGAATAACTAATCCAAGTTATAATATAATTATTTTTAAGGATTTTGATTGTGTCAAAGAATTAGGCTTAGATATTCCTGATTTAAGAGAAACAACAAGTAGAAGATTAGAAACAGATGAAGAAGATACTTGTTATGTAAGAGTTCAAAAGGCTTTAAACATAGATGATAATTTAATAGTAGTATATATAGAAGAAGTAAGTAATGTAATAGCTGAAAAAGGATATTTATTATATAATCCTTTGACAGGTGGAAAAACTAGTTTTGAAACAATTTGTGATAAAAAATATATAATAGAAAAAGAAGATATTACTGCTGATGAAGATAGTGATAATAAAATGATGGCATATATTTATTTAAGACCAGCTTCCCAAAATGCAGATGATTCTGGTCCAACTTCATGTGATGAAGGATTAGCACCTTTATATAGAAATAGTATGATAGACTATTCAAAATGTTTAAATAAAACATTAGAATATGAAGGATTATATTATGATACTCGTTCTGATATATTTATTCCATGTCATGAAAATTGTAAATACTGTTCTAAATCTGGCTCCGCAACTGAAAATAATTGCAAGGAATGTGGAGAAGGTTATATTAAGAATCCTTTAGATGGAAGAGAGACAAATTATAATTGTGTGGCAGAATGTACTTATTCATATTTCTATAGTTCAACTGGTGTATATACATGTACTCCAGGACCTACTTGCCCAAAATCTTATAGTTATTATATCCCTAAAAGAAAGCAATGTATAGATGCATGTAAAAATGATGATACTTATACTAAAGTAAGTGATGGAAATTGTGTCATTGAATGTCCTGCAGGAAAGGTTGCTGATTCTAATGGTATTTGCATAGAAGAAAATATTGATACAAATGCATGCTCATTGAGTTCGAAAGTTACTACATTAAAAAACTTTGAAGACAATGGAGGGCTTGATACCTTAGTTACTAATTATTATGAAGAATATTACTATACTGATAAACATGTTTCATTATATAATAGTTCTCAATATGATATCATTATATATATTCAAAAAAGTTGTCTTACTGAATTAAATATTAATTTCCCTATTGTTGACTTCGGTAATTGTTATTCAAAAGTTCAAAAGGAATCAGGTTTAGTAGATAAAAATTTAATTGTGGTTATTTTAAAAAAAATAGATTCTGTAACAGGAAGAAGTTCTACGACTTATTCATTATATAATCCAAATGATGGGACAAAATTAGATGCAGCTACTATTTGTGCAGATGAAGAAATAGTTGTTGAAGAAAATGTTCTAGATATTTTGGAAGAATCAGGAATTAATTATGAAAATATGCTCTATTTAACAGATCAAAATATTGATGTATTTGATTCAACATCACCATTTTATACTGATATTTGTTATGAGTTTGAATCTCCGAATGATAGAGATATTACTTTAGAAGACAGACTTGAAACTTTTTATCCAAATGTATCTTTATGTGATTCTGGATGTAAAAGTACTGGAGTAAACTTAACTTCAATGAAAGCAATATGCTCTTGTACATTTACTGATATATCTAAAGCAGATATTTTAGTAGATAATCCTTATTTAAGCGAAGTATTTGAAATTATTTCAAGTAGCAATATTCAAGTATTAAAATGTATGAAATATATGTTCAAAAAATTTGAAAGTTCGGTTGGAGGATTTCTTATGGTATTTTGTATTATTTTAGTTATTTGCATGGGGCTTAGATTTTATTATAAAGATTTGGGTATAATAAAAAAATATATAATTGATAAAACAACATCTTATATAAATTATTTAAATGAATTAATTACTGAAGAAGAAGAGCAAAAAACAAATTTATTTATGAATAGCATGGATGGCAAAATAAGTGATATTAAATCAAAGAATCAAAATAATCAAAACAGTAATATAGATATAAAAGATCAAAAACAAGATAGTATTGATTTAAAAAATGATATATTATTATTGAATAAAATAAATAATTCAAGAGAAATTCTTCAAAATAAGCAAACAACTAAATTAAAATCTATGAATAGTAAGGGTAAAGATACTTATTATTTAGAACAAAGTATAAAAGAAGATTTTAAGGAATATTTAACTCCAGATATCGATGATCAAGAATTCGAAGATATAATCCAACAAGATAAAAGAAAATTCAAAGAATATTTCATCGAATCCTTAAACGAAAAACAACTTTTCTTAAATACTTTTAATGTTCAAGATAATTTCCGTCCTACTTCTTTAAAAATGGTTTTATTTATTCTTACACTTATTCTTTATGCATTTATTAATGCATTGTTCTATGGAGATGATGAAATAAGTGAAATTTATCATATAGAAGGTGAAGATCCTTTTTTTGGATTTTTGCCTAGATCAAAAACAAGATATATATATTCTGTTATAGTAGGTACTATTATTGGTTTAATTTTAAGTTTATTTTTTGTTGAAGAAATGAGGATGAAAAAAATTTTTATCAGAGAAAAAAAGAATATTGTAAATTTAAAAGTTCAAATAACTAAATTAACTAGAGAAATTGTTATAAGATATATAGCTTTTTTTATTTTTGTTTTAGTTTTATTTATAATATTAATGATCTATTTCTTGTGTTTTAATTATGTTTATCCTCATACACAAGGAGATTGGGTTAAATCTAGTATTTTTCTTATTATCTTAATGCAAATACTTTCTATTTTAGTCTCCTTACTTGAAACAAGTTTGAGATTCATTGCATTCAAATATAAAAGCGAAAAAATATTTAGACTAAGTAAGTTACTTGACTAAGTAGAACTTTAGAGGTATAATGATAATTTTTAAAATATTATATTAAAATATATATTATCATTATTAATTCATTCTTCAAATTTAATTGTTGTATAGTTAAATTAAAGCATTTTAATAATTAGAGATTAAAAAATTAAAATAAATAATTGACATATTTAATAATTATTTTAATATATATTTAAATTTATTTATAATATAATTAAATTTTAATAAAATAAATTTATTTA
>JAGBNN010000001.1 GCA_017634385.1 Bacilli bacterium | reverse complement strand
GGAAAACATACAATAAAAATAAGATTAGTGGATAAAAATAGTAATGAAGTATTAAATGAATCAACAAAGAGTATAACAGTAGAAAAACCAAAATCAACAATATATATAGATGAACCAACAAAAACAACATATTCAAAAGATAGTACAATCACAGTACGTGGATGGTCAATGAGTAATATTACATCAAAAGAAATAGAAATATATGTAGATAATACAAAGGTAGAAAACGTAGAAAAAATAGTAAGAGAAGATGTATTAAAGGTAATCACAGGATATGGAAGTAAAGAACAAAATCCAACTTCAGGATATAAATCTGAAATATCTGCACAAAAATTAAAGACAGGTTCACATACAATAAAAATAAGATTAGTAGATAAAAATAGTAATGAAGTATTAAATGAGGCAACAAAAAATATAACAATAGAAAAGCCAAAATCAACAATATATATAGATGAACCAACTGATAAAATAAATAAAACAGAATTACTTATTTCAGGTTGGTCAATGAGTAATAATTTATCAAAAGAAATAGAAATATATGTAGATAATACAAAGGTAGAAAACGTAGAAAAAATAGTAAGAGAAGATGTATTAAAAGCAGTAACAGGATATGGAAGTAAAGAACAAAATCCAACCCCAGGATTTAAAGTTATATACGATTCTTCAACATTAAGTGATGGAACACATACAGTAAAGGTAAATTTAATAGATAGTGATACAAAGGAAATATATTCAACAACTTCAAAAAAATTTACAGTAAAAAAATATGATGGAACAATATATCTTGATACACCAACAGGAGGAAACTTTTCGTCTGAATTTATAGTTTCAGGTTGGGAAATGTCTGAACTTGATAATTCTTATATAAAAATATATGTTGATGGGAATCAAATACCATATACAATAAATAGAGAAGCAAGAGAAGATGTATTAAAAACAGTAACTGAATATGGTGGAAGAACAACTAATTCAATGCCAGGATTTAATGTAACTATACCAATAACTAATTACAATGAAGGAATGCATACTATAACAATAAAATTATTTACTAGATTAGATGAAGAAATTAGTAAATATAATAAACAAATATTTATTTCTAAAAGTACATCTTATGGTATAGATATATCAGAGTATCAAACAGTATATAATTGGAATTTAGTAAAGGCTTATGGAATAGATTATGCAATTATAAGATCAGCTTACAGAGGATATGGTTCAGCTGGAAGATTAGTACAAGATAGTAAATTCTTCGATCATGTAAAAGGAGCATCTTCAGTAGGTTTAAAATTAGGAACTTATGTATTCTCACAAGCAGTCAACGAACAAGAAGGAAGAGATGAAGCAAATCTTGCAATCCAAATGGTAAATTTAGCTGGAGGAAAAAGTAAATTTCAAATGCCTATAATATTTGATGCTGAATATTCAAGCTGTGCAGGTCATTGTGGAAGAGCTGATGCTTTAAGTAAACAGCAAAGAACAAATATAGTAAAGGCATTTTGTGAAACAGTAAAGAATGCAGGATATACTCCAATGATTTATGCATCTCCAAATTTCTTTAATAATAATTTAGATATGTCACAGTTAAGTGAATATCAAGTTTGGGTAGCAAATTATGGAGTAAGTAAACCATATTATTCAGGACCATATCAAATATGGCAATATACTTCTGATGGATCAGTAACAGGAATCAACGGAAGAGTAGATATGAATTATATATATTTAAGATATTAAAGGAATTTTATATTCCTTTTTTTCTTTTTGTGTTATAATTTTTATAGGAGTGATAGAATGAAGAAAAGTCAAACACTTTATGTAGTAGTTCCTTGTTATAATGAAGAAGAAGTATTACATGAAACAACAAAAAGATTAAAAGAAAAATTAGAAAGTTTAATTAAAGATAATGTTATAAGTAAAGAAAGTAGAGTAATGTATGTAAATGATGGTTCTAAAGATAAGACTTGGGAATTAATTGAAGAAATATCAAAAGAAGAAAAATTATTTACTGGTATTTCTTTATCAAGAAATAGAGGTCATCAAAATGCACTTTTAGGTGGTCTTATGACTGCTAAAAAATATGCAGATGTAATAATCAGTATGGATGCTGATTTACAAGATGATATCAATGCTATTGATGCAATGCTTGAAAAATATTATGATGGATGCGAAATAGTATATGGTGTAAGAAGTGCAAGAAAAACTGATACATGGTTTAAGAAAACTACAGCTGAAGGTTTTTATAAATTTATGAAATTAATGGGTGTAGATATTGTTTATAATCATGCAGATTATAGACTTGCTAGTAAAAATGTATTAGATAAATTAGAAGATTTTGGAGAAGTTAATTTATTCTTAAGAGGAATGTTCCCTTTAGTAGGTTATAAATCAGATATAGTATATTATGAAAGAGCAGAAAGATTTGCTGGAGAAAGTAAATATCCTTTAAAGAAAATGCTTAATTTTGCATGGGATGGAATTACTTCATTTAGTGTAAAACCAATTAGATTTATATTATCTTTTGGTATAGTAATGTCTATGTTAAGTTTTATTAGTGCAGTAATATTTATAATACTTAATTTAGTAAATACAGGAACATTAACTGTAGGAAGTATAATAAGTATTATGTGCTTACTTACAGGAATTCAAATAACATGTATTGGTATTGTTGGTGAATATGTAGGTAAAACATATAGTGAAACTAAGAGAAGACCAAGATATATTATCAGTAGAAATTTAAATGAGGAAAAATAAAAAATGAAAAAAATAAACAAAGAAATAGCAGTATTAATACCATGTTATAATGAAAGTAAAACAATAGAAAAAGTAGTGAAAGATTACAAAAAAGCATTACCGGAAGCAACTATATATGTTTATGATAATAATTCATCAGATGGGACAGATGAAATAGCCAAAAAAGCAGGAGCAATTGTTAAATACGAATATAAACAAGGTAAAGGAAATGTAATTAGATCTATGTTTAGAGATATAGATGCAGATTGTTATTTAATGATTGATGGAGATGATACATATCCTGCAGAGCATGCTAGAGAAATGTGTGATTATATATTAAATGGACAAGCTGATATGGTAATAGGTGATAGATTATCATCAACTTATTTTAAAGAAAATAAAAGACCGTTTCATAATTTTGGAAATGTTTTAGTAAGAGGGTTAATTAACACATTATTTAAATCAAAAGTAAAAGATATAATGACTGGATACAGACCATTTTCTTACGAATTTGTAAAAACATTTCCAGTATTATCTAAAGGTTTTGAAATAGAAACTGAAATGACTATTCATTCTCTTGATAAAAATTTATTGTTAAAAGAAATACCAGTAGATTATAGAGATAGACCTGCTGGAAGTGAATCAAAACTTAATACAGTAAGTGATGGAATTAAAGTACTTAAAACAATAGCTAGATTATTTAAAGAATATAAACCAATGATATTCTTTGGACTTATAAGTTTATTATTCTTCATAATATCATTAATCTTTGGTATTCCAGTATTTATAGAATATTTTCAAACTGGATTAGTTCCAAGATTTCCAACATTAATTTTTTCTGGATTTATGTTAATGATAGCAAGCTTAACATTAATTTGTGGAATAATACTTGAGGTAGTAGTAAAAAAACATAGACAGTTATTTGAATTTGTCTACATAAATACAAAAAGAGGTAAAAATGAATAAAAAAGAAGATAAAGTAGCAATATTTATAAATAAAATGTTAAAAATATTTCATATAAAAGTTAGTGAAAAAATAGAAAATTTATTTGTACAAATATTTAAATTTGTAATAGTAGGTGGGACTGCAACTATTATAGATTGGGCAGTTTATTATGTATTATATAATTTTTTACATATTCAACCATTAATCGCAAATATATTATCATTTTCGGTATCTGTAATATATAACTATGTTGCATCCGTTAAATGGGTATTTGATGTCAATCAAGAAAAAAGTAAGAAAAGAATGTTTATCGAATTCATGATATTTAGTATAATTGGACTTTTACTTTCTGAATTGCTATTATGGATATTTATAGATTTAATATCAATAAATGCGATGATATCAAAAATAATTGCAACAGCTATAGTTATGGTATTTAATTTCATAACAAGAAAAATATTTTTAGAATAAAAGGTAATTAAAATTACCTTTTTATTAAAGGAGGAAATATGAATAAGATAAAGAATATATTAAATTATATTTTTAACCATAGATATGTAATAGCATTAATAATATTTATCTTATGTGTATTATTTAAAATAAGTGGATCATCAATAGGATTATGGGATGTTCAAATGAATCTTGATAAAGATACAGGATTAATATTTGGAAAATCTAGACCTATTAGAAGTGACGAATGGGCAACATTAACTCCATTTTTTAAAGATCAAATTGAAGGTGGATTTAAATATTTTAATTCAAACATAAGAGCTACTAATACTGATGTATTTATGATATATGCTCTTCCTGTAAAATGTATTTTTCAAATATATAGACCATTTTTATTAGGGTTTATGCTATTTGGCTTTGAAAGAGGTTTATCAGTATTTTGGTGTGGTAGATTTATAATATTATTCTTGATATCATTAGAATTATTTATGTTAATTACAAAAAAGAATAAATTATTATCAACAATAGGTGCAATTATGATTACATTATCACCAATGATACAATGGTGGTTTGCAATAAATGGCATAGCAGAAATATTTATTTTTGGAGAATCAGCAATAATTCTTTTATATAAATATTTAAATACAACTGATTTTAAGAAAAGATTAATATATTTATTCCTAGTATTAATTTGCGCAGGGGGTTATGTTCTCGTAATATATCCTTCATGGCAAGTACCAATGGTATACGTATTTTTAGCACTTGCTATTTGGGTAATATTAGAAAATAAAAAAGATATAAAAATAACGAAGAAAGATATTATTTCTATAACCATAACATTAATTATATTTGCAGGATCCATGCTATATATTTTAAAAACATCAAGTGATACTATAAAAACAGTACAAAATACTGTATATCCAGGTGCAAGATTTGAAGTGGGTGGAGGACAATTTAACAAATTATTTACTTATTTATCAAGTTTCTTTTTTGTATTTAAACAAACTGGCTTGGGAGCATCTAATGTATGTGAAGAAGCGCTTATGTTTAGTCTATTTCCAGTAGGAATAATACTGGTTATTAGAAATATGGTAATTAATAAGAAAAAAGATATATTATCTATATGTTTGTTAGTAGCATATATATTTTTAGTTAGTTATTGTATAATTGGTTTTCCAAGAATATTATCAAAAATAACATTAATGTCAAATTCTCAATCATCAAGAACAATGCTTGCAGTTGGCTTTATTGATTTATTGTTTTTAATAAAAGGATTATCAAATTATGATAAACAAATAAAATTTCCAATATTAACAAGTTTATTACTAAGTTTAATATTAGTATTAATAAATTATAAGTATTTTAATGAATATTATACTTTTAAACCAATGATTGTAGTACTTACTATAATGACAATATATCTAATATTCTTTGCATTTAAATTTAATACTAAATATGGAAAAGTATTATTTACTTTAGGAATTATATTTACTATGTTCATATCTGGATTTTTAGTTAATCCAATAAGAACAGGTGCTAATGTAATTGAAGACAGCAAATTATTAAAAGAGATAAAAAAGATTAATAAGAAAGATGAAGGAATATGGATTTCAGAAGGTTTTAATTATCCTACAAATAATTACATTGCTATGGCAGGAGTTAAGACTATAAATGTTACTAATACATATCCTGATTTAAAAAAATGGTATAAAATTGATCCAAACAAAAAATATGAAGATGTATATAACAGATATGCACATATAAGAATGGATTTAGTTTCAAATGATGAAAATATAGAAGAAAAATTTCATTTTGTTCAATTTGATGTATTTAATGTAAATATAACTCCAGATGATGTCACTAAATTAAATATTAAATATATTTTTACAAAAAATGATTTAGAAAAATTTAACAGTGATTCATTAAAATTTAAAAAAGAATATAAATATAATGAATATAACATTTATAAAATTGTGCGTATAAATAATTAATAAAAAAAACAATATTTTTGTTTTTTTTATATGCGATTATTTAATTATAATAATATTTATGTTATAATTAATATGTATGATTAATAGGAATAAATATTAAGCATGATAAAGGAGTAAAAAATGAATTTTAGTATAGATGAATGTAAAATTAACAACAACAAAGTTTTTATAAATGGATGGGCTCATTTTGATAAATATAAAATATTATTAGTTTCAAATGATGAAGAAAAAGAAATAACAGAATATATTCCAAGATATGATATATGCATGGCATTTCACGAAAAAATAGAAGAAAACATGTATGGATTTAAAGAAGAAGTAATATTTAAAAATAATATAAAAGTATTAGATATATATTTGATAAATAATGAAGAAAAAATATTATTAAGAAAATTAGATAATAGAAAAGTTATTCAATATGCAAAGAAAACAAGAAAAGTTTTAGGAAAAGTAAAACGTGGAGTGAAATTCTTATGGAAAGAACATCATTTCTTAGTTTCACCATCTATGATGAAAAAATATTTCAATGATATAAAAAATAGAAATAAAAATAGAGATGATATAATTTATAATCCTGAAATAGATAGTGAATATAATGAATGGTTAAAACAACAAAGTTATTTACCAGAAATAGAAAATGATTTTGTAACTGTAATTACAAGCATTGATGATATTAAAAATGTAAAAACTAAATATGTATGTCTTAGTACAAAAAATATAAAATTAGTTGAAGGTTTTTATGCAGAAATAAAACAATATGTTGATGAGAAATATGACTTAATATATTTCGATAATGATATTGAAATTAATGGTAAATATACAAAACCATTATTTAAACCAGGATGGTCTATTGATACATTACTTGGAGTTAATTATATAGGAAATTGCTTTGTTTTAAAAACAGATATATTAAAAAAATTAAAATTAAAAGACTTAAATTTATATTATATTTTATTAAAATTAAGAAAAGAAAAAATAAAAGTAAAACATATATGTAAAATTTTATATCATGATACAGTTAAAACAGAAAATGAAATAGATACTTTAAAAAAATATTTAAAAGAAGAAAAAATAAATGCAAATGTATCTAAAAATCCTGATGGTATTACAAATACAGTTACATATGAGGTTAAAGATAATCCTTTAATTTCAATTGTAATACCAACAAAAGATCATGCTGATATATTAGATCAATGTTTAAAATCAGTATATGAAAAAAGTACATATAAAAATTTTGAAATAATTGTTATAGATAATAATAGTAGTGAACAAGAAACGTTTGATTTACTTGAAGAGTATAATAAAAAAGATAATTTTTCTTATAAAAGAATAGAGTGTGAATTTAATTTCTCATATTTAAATAATGAAGCAGTTAAAATGTCAAAAGGTGATTATATTTTAATGTTAAATAATGATATTGAAGTAATAACACCTGAATGGCTTGATATAATGGTAGGATATGCTTCACAAGACAATGTTGGAACAGTAGGTGCAAAATTAATATTCCCAGACGAAACTTTACAACATGCTGGAATTATAATGGGAAAGGGTGGACTTGCTGGCCATGCTCATTATGCAAAACCAAGAAACTATATATCTTCTCAATATGAGTTAAAAGTACCATATGATTATAGTGCTTGTACAGCAGCTTGTTTAATGGTATCAAAGAAAAAATATAAAGAAGTTAAAGGACTTGAAGAAGATTTAAAAGTTGCATTTAATGACGTTGATTTTAACTTGAAATTATTAGATAAAGGATATAACAATGTATTTCTTCCAAATGTGGAATTATATCATTATGAATCAAAATCTAGAGGACTTGATACAACACCAGAAAAACAAAAAAGATTTATTCAAGAATGGTCATATATAATTGAACATTGGCAAAAATATATTGATAGTGATGATTATTATAATGACAACTTTAGTAAAAATGTTGATTATATGTTAAAATAGTGGAGGTGGTTTTGAAGATGAAGATAGACATATATAAAGAAAATGTAAGTAAAATAACAGAAAATATAAAGAAAGTATCTGTTATTATTCCAAATTATAATTATGAAAATTTCATAATTGAAAGAATAGATTCAATATTAAGACAATCTTATCCAATATATGAATTAATTATTTTAGATGATAAGTCTACAGATAATAGTGTATCTGTTATAGAAGAAAAAATAAAAGAAATAAAGGATGTCCCAGTAAAATTTTTAAAAAACAAAGAAAATAGTGGATGTGTATTTAAACAATGGAAAAAAGGAATTAAAGAAGCAAAAGGAGATTACTTTTGGATAGCAGAAGCAGATGATAGTTCAAATCCTAGATTCTTAGAGACATGTATGAAAGCTTTTGATGATAAGGAAGTAGTTTTATCATATACTGATTCTGCAAGAATAGATGAAAATAATAATTTAATAGCAAAAAATTCACAAGATTTATACAATATGTTTGGAGTAGATAAATGGAATAAACCATATGTAGTATCTGGTGAAGAAGAAATAAAAAATTATTTAAGTGTTACTAATACAATTTTAAATGTATCTGGTGTAGTATGGAAAAAAGGAAATTACGATAAGATATTAGATGAAGCTACTGAATTTAAGGTGGCAGGAGATTGGTATATTTATTATAAAGTATTAGAAAATGGTAAAATTGCATTTAATAATAAATCATTAAATTATTTTAGAAAACATAGTAAATCTGTAAGTACAGTAATAAAAGCTGATAAAGAATATAAAGAAATATGTAAAATTCAAGAAGAAATAGCAGAAAAATATGATTTAGATATGAAAATATATAAAACACAAAGACTTAGGAGGAGTTATATGGATCACGAAGTAACAAAGGAAACAAGAAAGAAAAGAATAGCTTGGGTTATACCACATCCAGGAAAAGGATCTGGTGGACACAGAACAATTATTCAAAATGTAAATGCATTAATAAAAGCAGGGTATGAATGTGATATATATGTTGAAGAAGACTATCTATCAACAAACGAAATGGTTGCTAAAAAAATTAATGATTATTATGGCTTCTGTGCAGCTAATGTTTATGTAGGAGTAGTATTTAGACAAGAATATGATTTAGTATTTGCAACAGGTTGGACAACAATTGATTTTGTTAAAAATTTAGATTGCCCTAAAAAAGGATATTTTATTCAAGATTTTGAACCATGGTTCTTACCAATGGGAGATAATTATATAAAAACTGAAAATTCATATAGACTAGGATATAGCCCAATTACAATAGGAAAATGGTTATCACATAAAATGATAAATGAATATGGATTAAATTCTCAATATTTTGATTTTTGTGCAGATTTAAATGTTTATAAAAAATTAAAAGATGTTAAGAAAGAAAATGCATTATGCTATATTTTCCAACCAGAAAAACCTAGAAGATGTGATGATTTAGGTCTAAAAGCATTAAAAATTGTTAAAACATTAAGACCAGATGTAAAAATATATTTATACGGATCAGATGCAAAAAGAGATTTAGATTTTGATGTAGAAAAATTAGGTATAATACCAATAGATAAATGTAATGAATTATATAACAAATGTAAAGTTGGTTTTTGCATAAGTGCTTCAAATCCATCAAGAATACCATTTGAAATGATGGCTGCTGGATTACCTGTAGTTGAAATATATAAAGAAAATAATTTATATGATTTCCCAGAAGGTGGTGTAAGACTTGCAGAACCATCTCCAGAAGCAATAGCAACTGCTATTATAGAGTTATTAGATGATGAAAAAACTCTTAACAAAATGTCAAAAGCTGGACTTGATTATATGAAGGATTATCCACTAGAAAAAGGTTTTGAACAATTTGTAAAGGCAGTAAATAATTTATTTGATGAAAAAGCTAAAATAGATACAAAAATAAAATTATCTTATACATTAAAACCAATAGTAGCAAGTAAAGAAATAAAAGAACAAGCAAATAAAATATTAAAAGAAAATAATTTAATAGCACCTGGTGGAAATAAGAAAAGAAAATTAAGAAGAATTAAGAGAAAAACTAAAGATGTTATGAAGGGTATCTGTAGAAGAATTTCTAATTTAATAGAAAGGATTTAAGGAGTGTTTTATGAAAGTACAAGAAGATTATGCTATAAAAGTACAAAATATGACAAAGAAATTTAAATTGTTTTATGATAAACCAAGTACTTTGAAAGAAAGATTAGTATTTTGGAATCATAAAAAAGCTGATTATAGAACAGTTTTAAAAAATATAAATCTTAATATAAAAAAGGGTGAAACAGTAGCATTAATTGGAGTTAATGGTAGTGGTAAATCTACTTTATTAAAATTAATGACAAAAATTATTTATCCTACTTCGGGGAAAATATTAACAAATGGAAAATTAACTTCATTACTTGAATTAGGTGCTGGTTTCCATCCGGATTTTACAGGTAGAGAAAATATTTATTTTAATGCGTCTATATTTGGCTTAACACGTGCAGAAATAGAAAAAAGAATTGATCAAATAATAGAATTTTCTGAACTTGGAGAATTTATAGATAGTCCTGTTAGAACATATTCATCAGGTATGTATATGAGACTTGCGTTTTCAGTTGCGATAAATGTGGATGCAGAAATATTACTTATAGATGAAATATTAGCAGTAGGGGATCAACATTTCCAAGATAAATGTTTTGCAAAACTAAATGAACTAAAAAATAGTGATAAAACTATAGTAATAGTAAGTCATAGCTTAGGATCAATAAAAGATTTATGTAATAGAGCAGTATGGATACATGAAGGTGAAGTTAGACTTGATGGTAAAACATCTGAAGTTATTGAAGAATATCTTAAGGTTTGTGGGTGATTAGTATGTTTAAAAGTTTATATCAATATAGAGAATTATTAAAAAGTAATATTAAAAAAGAAATAAGAGGAAAATATAAAGGATCATTTTTAGGAGTATTATGGTCATTTATTAATCCACTTTTAATGACATTAGTTTATGCAATAGTATTTCCATTTATATTAAGATCAGGACCTGATCATTATGTTACATATATAGTAATAGGAATACTTCCTTGGAACTTTTTTACAACAGTAATTTCTCAAGGAACATTTACAATTTTGGGAAATGCAGGAATTATCAAAAAAGTTTATTTTCCAAGAGAAATATTACCTATTTCCGTAGCAACTAGTGGTTTAGTTAATTTTCTAATATCACTACCAATAATATTTATTTTCTTATTCTTTAGTGGAATAGGATATAGTTGGTATATATTATTATTACCAATAGTTATATTAACTCAATATATTTTATCATTAGCAATCATATTTATAACAAGTGCTATAAATGTATATATAAGAGATGCTGAATATATAATTAACTTCTTTATACAAATGTTATTCTATGCAACACCAATATTATATTCAAGTGATTTATTTGGTAAAAAAGCATGGTTATTAAAATTAAATCCAATGACAACAATAATAAATTCATATAGAGATATATTATATAGTGGTATTATGCCAGATATGGAAACATTAGTGTTTGTATTAATATTTAGTGTATTATTCTTAATATTAGGAATAATGATATTTAAAAAACTAGAAAAAGGATTTGCTGAAGAAGTATAGGAGGAAATTATGGGTAAAATATTAGTAACAGGTGGAGCTGGTTATATTGGCTCTCATACATGTGTAGAACTTTTAAATGCAGGTAAAGAAATAGTTATAATTGATGACTTTTCTAATAGTAAACCTGAAGCATTAGATGCTATAAAAAAGATAACAGGAAAAGATTTTAAATTTTATGAAATTAATTATTTAGATAGAGATGCTTTAGAAAAAGTATTTGAAGAAAATGATATAGAAGCAGTACTTAACTTTGCTGGATTTAAAGCAGTAGGAGAATCAGTACAAAAACCACTTGAATATTATGAAAATAATATATCAGGTGCAATAATTCTTTTAGAAACAATGAAGAAATATAATGTTAAAAAGTTTGTATTCTCATCAAGTGCTACTGTATATGGAGATCCAAAAGTTATTCCTATAACAGAAGAATGTGAAATTGGTGGAACTACTAATCCATATGGTACTACTAAATTATTTATAGAACATATACTTCAAGATTTATATATTTCAGATAATACATGGGATATAGCGATACTTAGATACTTTAATCCAATTGGTGCACATGAAAGTGGACTTATTGGTGAAGATCCACAAGGTATTCCAAATAATTTAATGCCATATATAACTAGAGTAGCTGCAGGTAAATTACAAGAATTATCTATATTTGGTAATGATTACAATACTAAAGATGGTACTGGTGTAAGAGATTATATACATGTAGTAGATTTAGCAAAAGGTCATCTACTTGCTCTTAATAAACTAGAAAAAGAAGGATCAGGAATATATATTTATAATTTAGGAACAGGTACTGGATATAGTGTACTTGATATTGTAGAAACATTTAAAAAAGTAAATAATGTAGATGTTCCATACAAAATAGCTCCAAGAAGAGAAGGAGATATTGCTATGTGTTATTCAGATCCAACAAAAGCTAAAAATGAACTTGGATTTGTTTGTGAAAAAACTTTAGAAGATATGTGTAGAGATGGTTGGAATTTCCAAAAAAATCAAAAATAAAACAACACTTAGTGTTGTTTTTTTATATTATATTTCTAATTATAGGAAATTGTTTTATATAATAAGAAAGTGTAAAACCTATAACATATATTAAAACAATCGAACCAATAAAATCTGATATATCAGAACTTATTACTTTACTATCGATTAATAAAAATAATAATAATTTATGAATTATAAGAATACCTATACTTGTGTAATCTATTATTTTAAAAATATTAGTCCTTACACTAAATAAGTCTTTTATTTTTAATATATTTCCAATTAAGAATATAGAAACATATATAAATATATAATTCTTTAAAAATATAAATAGAATAATAAATATACATGAGAAAATAATATTTAGTATTCTTTTTTGTTTAATAATAAGTAGTAATATATTTGAAATTGCTAAAACTGCTAAAATATCAATAAATACATTCTTAAAAAGAAGAGTATTAATAAGACTATCTAATGAACTTAAATGTTTAATAAACACTAAATAATTCATATTCCAAAATATATAAATAAATATATATCTAAAAGTATCTTCTTTATATGGAAAAGATTCTCTTCCCGAGAATAAACAATATATAGAAGTAAATGTTATTAATAAAATATCAATAAGAGTTTTATTAAAAGAAAAAAGATGTATATATACATTTATAAATATTAATGCAAATATACATATACATTTAATTAGTTTTTTCATTTACTAAACTTGTATAATAATCCTTCCACATTTTATAAACATTTTCTTCACTATAAAATTGAGATACTTCTTTAGCAAGTTTTACAGCTTTATTATATTCAGTTTTATTATTCTTTAATTTATTTATTTTTTCTGCAAATTCATCATTATCATGAGCTTTATTATATTTATTAAATAATATGTCTTCATATAATTCTAAATCTCTAAGAAGTAAAGGAGTATCTGTACTCATTGCTTCTAGAATAGTCATAGGAAATAATTCATTGTAAGATGGAACAAATAATAGATCACAAGCATTAAATAAATCATTCATTTCATCTCTAGGAATAATACCTAAAAATTTAACATTCTTAGGAGGATTATCCATAACTTTTTGAAGTTCTTTATGACCATCAGTAATCGCACCGAATGAGAAACCTCCAGCCCACACAAAATTAACATCAGGTAACATTTCTGCTACTTTAACAAAATCTAAAACACCTTTTCTTGTTTGAACTTGGCCAGCACCTAAAACCGTAAATTTATCTTCAATATTATATTTCTTTTTTAAATCTTTAATTTCTTTATCAGTCTTTTTATAAAATTGTTCTTTAGATACAAAATTAGGTATATAAGTAATTTTTTCTTCATCAAGACCAGCTTTAACCATATCTTTTTTAAATATAGGATTAACTACAACTAAATGATCTGCACTTTTATAAAAACTTATAACATATTTTTTAAATATACCAAATGCAAATTTAGGTAATTTTATAGAACCATCTAATGTATCTGGTAAAAAATGAACATATGCGATTGTAGGTTTTTTACTAGATTTTAATTTTATATAATTTCTAGGTTCAATAGTATGTGCATGAATAATATCACTATTTTTAACTTTATCATTTAAAAGTACTTCAAAATCATCCTTACCACGAGTTTTTAATAATTTAATTAATTCTAAATAAGCAGAACCAACACCTTGCCCATCAACAGAGTCAGCCATTGAAAGCATATTAACTTTTATTTTCTTATTTTCCATCTTTACACCTCGTAATAATTATATCATAATTAGATATTCTATTAAATAAAAATATGATATAATCTAGTAAAGGAGTGATAATATGAATTTTTGTTCAAAGTGTGGAGCAGAAAATAATGAAGGAGTAAAATTTTGTAGTAAATGTGGAAATTCATTAACCAACGAAATCAAAGAAGAAGGAAAGAAAAAAGAAAAAATGGCAACTGCATCAATGATAATTGGTATTATAGCTTTAGTATTATCAGTTACATGCGTTGTATTTCTACCAATATTCTTATCAATACCACTTGCAATAGTAGGGTTAGTACTTGGTATAGTTAACTTATGTAAAAAAGGAAAAAGATTTTCAGGTATAATATTAAATACAGCATCAATATTAATATCAATTATAATGGCATTTGTAGTATTCCCAATTTTAATTGCTGCAGTAGGAATAGGTACTTTTGCTGAAGAAGCAGGAAAAGATGGTAGTGATATAAATAAAGCATTAAATAAATTTTATAATGAACTTGAAAGAGAAACATCAGATAATTATGTTGCTGGTAAATATAATTGTAAAAGTTTTTCAGGATCAGGTGAATCTAGTAATTATATAGTAAGATTAGAATTAAATAGAGATAATACTTTCTTATGGGGAAAATATGGAGATACAAAAAATAATTATGTTAAAGGAACATATACATTCTCTGATTTAGACAAAACAAATGCAAGTGGAGAATATAAATATTATAGTCTTAATCTTACAGGTGAAGAATTCTATGAAAATGGAATTAAACAAGATACACCATATGCATCAGAATATGAATTTGGAATAGCAGCTAAAAACACTAAAAAGCATGGTGTTATAATGAATGTAAAAACATATAATATGTATTATTGTTATGAAGAAAAGTAATTTTCTTCTTTTTTTATGCATATGATATAATAGCCATTTTTTTTGACAAAATAGTGAAAATATGGTAAGATTATACACGTATGAAGGGTGCAGTATCCTAGTTGATACATCTATTATGAAGACGAGCCTAAAAATTCGTTAAAGAGCATACCTGTGAAGCTTCTTGTGCTTGCTTGTTTCGCCCAGATTCGGGTGGGTGCTGGAAGACTAGTTATATGGGAAACTTATAATGGCATATAAGATAACTCCCATTTAACGTAGAGACTTAATCTTCTTACTAAACCGAAATTAGTATAGATTAAGATAAACCTACTTTGTGACGAGAGTCCTTAGTAGAGTAGCTTGCCTTGAGTGAATACATTGGGATTATAGAGTGTGTAGATATATTTTTGGCCAAAATTATTTATATGGATTAAACTGTATGAAATTGTATTTGCAAAAAAGACTAATAATAGATACCTATCAGGGAGGAAATCTCCTAGGCTGTATGCTGATATAAGTTTGCAGTGCGTACTAAGTGGCAATCAAGTCGTATACTTAGGTAACGGTATATACAATCATTAAAGGGGAACCGCTTTTTGGTAACGAAAAGTTGATTCGTGGGAAATCCTACTTGACCTATGACGCAAAGTTAATTATATTAGTACCAATCATATTTTTTTAATGAAATAAAACCAGTATATCTGGTTTTTTTATGTTATAATGAATATAGGTGATAAAATGAAGAATAATAGAATTAAATGGTTAATAACAGTATGTTTACTTTCTTTTGGTTTATCAATATTAATGTCATTAGTATCTGAATCATTTATACCAAAAATAAATACAATATTAGGAATATTAGTAATATTAGTATTTATTTTTATAGCAATAATATTTGATATGATAGGAGTTGCTATAACAGCCGCAGAAGAAACTCCATTTCATTCAATGGCATCAAAAAAAGTAAAAGGATCTTATCATTCAGTTAAACTTTTAAAAAATTCAGATAAACTTGCTTCTATATGTAATGATGTTGTAGGAGATGTATGTGGAGTAGTATCAGGTTCTGCAGGAGTTTTAGTAGCAACAACAATTGCTAATGATTATAATTTAAATACATCTTTTGTAGTATTAATCACAACTGCAATAATCGCAAGTTTAACTATTACAGGAAAAGCATATGGTAAAACAAAAGCAATAAAGAATTCAGAAAGTATAACATTTAGAGTTGGGAAGATATTAAATATATTTAAAAAATAGTATAAAAATTAATTTATTTTTAACAATATTAATAATAGGCCTTAAAGGTCTTTTATTTTAATTATTTTGTGATATTATATATAAGTAAGGAGTAATATTATGAAAGATAGAGTTGTAGAAATATTATTAACAGTAATTATTGTTTTTGTATTAATTTTATTAATATCATCGATAGTTATATTGAATAAATATAATAATATAGCTAAAAATATTGATAAAAGAATAAATGATGAAAAAATACAAATAAAAATAAAAGAAGAGCATTTAAGTCAAATAAAACAAGAAAATAGTATAAAAAAAGATCAATTAAATAATTCAAGTAAGTATATTGATACTCTAAAGGAAGAATTAAAAAAATATGAAAAATAAGAAAATAGTTGTAATTATAATTATTGTTTTATTTGTAATAACAATGTCAGTATCTGCTCTTTATACTAAAAAAATATATAAAAATTTAATTAAGCCAATAAAAATAAAAGAAGAAGAATATAATAATTTAAAACAAGAAGAAAATAAATTAGATATATTGTTAAAAAGTGAAATATCAAGTAATAAAAAGATGAAAAAGAAAATAGAAGAAAATAAAAGGAAAAAAGAAATCTATGAAAAAGAAATAACTGATTATAGAATAAAAAATAATATAAAAGTTATATATTTAACATTTGATGATGGACCTTCTATATATACAATGGATATTCTAAATACACTCGATAAATATAATGTAAAAGCAACATTCTTTGTAACTTGCTCGGATAATTTAGAAAATATAAGTAAAGAAATAATTAAAAGAGGTCATACAATCGCACTTCATACATGTACTCATAAATATAGTTATGTATATGCAAATGAAAATAATTATTATGAAGATTTAAATAAAATAAGTAATTTAGTAAAACAATATACAGGTATAGAAAGTAAATATGTAAGATTTCCTGGCGGAAGTTCTAATACAATAAGTAGAGCATATAATAAAGGAATAATGACAAGACTTTCTCAAGACTTAACACAAAAAGGATATAAATATTATGATTGGAATATAGATTCTAATGATGCAGGTGGTGCAAATAGTGAACAAGAATATGCAAATGTAGTAGGAGCACTTCAAAACAGTGATAGAGGAACAAATATGGTGCTTATGCATGATGTCAAAATATCAACAAGAGATTCATTAGATGGCATAATAAAAGCCGCATTAGATATGGGCTATACATTTTCAAGTATAAATGATTATACAACTGAAATACATCATGGAGTAAATAATTAATTATGTATTTCATCAAATAAATTAAGAGTTTTAATATGATTTTTAGATATAGAATTTAAATAATTATAAGTTCTATAGTTTATTGGAAAACCATAAAGTAATCTTTCGAATTGACTTTGTGGTTTTTTTTCATTCTTATATTCAGATAAATTATATTTAGGACTATCAGTAGTAATAACATCATATAATTTCATAGAATTTTTAACAGGACAAGATATTCTATTCTTTTCTATATCTTTATATAAAAATAATATATGTCTTGCAACCATCATATTCAATTTTTTTAAATCTTTTTCTAAACTAGGTATATGTAATGCATTTAATAAACTAATAGTTTCTAAATAACTTTCTATATTCGCACTATATTCCATAAAAAAGTTATCATGAAATTTATTATAAAAATATGCATTAAATTTATCATAATCAATAGATTGAGAATAATAATCTCTTAAATATATTGCTTTCATTAAAGAATGATCTTCTTCATGCATAACTTTATTTTGATATGCATGCGCAATTTCATGATTAATACTACATAAGTTATATATATTAGATATATTTGGATCTTTAATAATACCAGTATTCTTTTCTCTATTAGAAAGTAAATGAGTTAAATCTGGTATACGTCTGTCAGCATTTTCAAATAAACATTCATTAGGATTATATACAAGTGATAAATTATGAAAATTATATTCAGAATCACTATCATTATCTGTAATAGAACATTTAATGTAATCATCAAGATTTAGTTCATTAATTCTTTGATATATATAATCAAGTAATGTTTCATCTTCAATAAAAGTATTTTCACTTAAATCTTCTTCTATTTGTTTATATACCATATTTTCACCCTTCTTTGGGTAAATATTATATACGATATATTCTTTTAGTCAATGAATAAAATTAAAACATTTGTAAAGAATATAATTGAAAGGAAGATAATTATGGATGAAAATATGGAATTACTTGAATATATTTATAAAAATAGTGAAATGGGAGTTTTTACAATAAAAGCTTTATTAAAAGATTTAGGAGATAAAGATAATAAAATTAAGAAATTAGCAGATTATGAAATGAAAGAGTATAATAAGTTTCAAGATGAATCTAAAAAATTAATAAAGAAAAATAATTTTGAATTAAAATCAAATGGAATAATGGCGAAAATGGGATCAATTATGGGAATAAAAAAAGAAGTAAACAAAGATAATAGTGATTCAGCAATCGCACATATGTTAACAGAAGGTATTACTATGGGAATTGTTGATATGGAAACTAGGCTAAAAAATTACAAAGATACAGTAGATAGAAAAATATACAATTTAGGTAAAGACTTCTTAAAATTTCAACAAGAAGAGATAGAAAATTTAAAAGAATTTATGTAATTCTTTTTTTTATGTAAAGTAAATTAAGTAAATTGTTTGTATTTTCGTAAAAATGTGCTATAATATCAAAGGTTTAAAAAAAGGGAGAAGTATTATGAAGAAAAGAAATATAGCAATAATCGCACACGTAGACCATGGTAAAACTACATTAGTAGATCAACTACTTAAACAATCTGGAACATTCAGAGATAATGAACAAGTAGATGAAAGAGCTATGGATTCAAATGATATTGAAAGAGAAAGAGGAATAACAATACTTGCAAAGCCAACAGCAATTAATTATAAGGATTATAGAATAAATATATTAGATACTCCAGGACATGCTGATTTTGGTGGAGAAGTAGAAAGAATAATGCACATGGTAGATGGTGTACTTTTAGTTGTGGATGCATATGAAGGTGTTATGCCACAAACTAAATTTGTACTAAAAAAGGCCATGGAAGCTGGATTAAAACCAATAGTAGTTATTAATAAAATTGATAAACCAGCAGCAAGACCTACTGAAGTAGTAGATGAAATACTTGATTTACTTATAGAACTTGATGCTAATGAAGATCAATTAGAATTCCCAGTAGCATATGCATCAGCAGTAAATGGAACATGTTCATTAGATCCAGATGTATCTACACAAAAAGAAACAATGGATCCAATATTAGATTTAATAATAAATGAAATACCAGAACCAAATATGGATGAAGAAAGTCCACTTCAATTTCAACCAGCACTTTTAGATTATAATGATTATGTTGGAAGAATAGGTGTAGGTAGAGTTACTAGAGGTAAAATTAAGCTTAATGAAATGGTTTCATGTGTAAGATTAGATGGATCAATTAAGAAATTTAGAGTACAAAAAATATATGGTTATTTAGGACTTAAAAGAATAGAAGTAAATGAAGCTTCTGCAGGAGATATAATTGCTATATCAGGACTTCCAGATTTAGAAGTTGGTGAAACAATATGTACTGAAGGAAAAGAAGAAGCACTTCCTCATTTAAGAATAGATGAACCAACACTTCAAATGACTTTTGGTGTTAACTCATCACCATTCGCAGGAAAAGAAGGAAAGTTTGTAACAGCATCTAAAATAGAAGAAAGATTAAGAAAACAAGCAGAAAGTGATGTTTCACTTAAAATACAACCAAATGATGCTGAAAGTTGGATAGTATCAGGAAGAGGAGAACTTCATTTATCTATATTAATTGAAAATATGAGAAGAGAAGGATATGAACTTCAAGTATCAAAACCAGAAGTTATTATAAAAGAAATAGATGGTAAAGAATGTGAACCATATGAAGATGTTCAAATAGAATCTCCAGAAGATTGTGTAGGATCTATAATAGAAGCCTTAGGTAGAAGAGGTGGAACTATGGAATCAATGGAAAATTTACCAGGTTTAGTAAGACTTCATTATACAGTTCCTTCAAGAGGATTAATTGGATTCTCTACAGACTTTATGACAATGACAAAAGGATATGGAATATTAAACCATACATTTAAAGAATATTTACCTAAAGCAGAAGCAGAAGTTGGTGAAAGAAGTTTAGGTGTACTTGTATCTATGGAAAATGGTAAAACAACTGCATATGCACTTGGAGCTTTAGAAGATAGAGGTATTATGTTTGTAGAACCAGGTGTAGATGTATATGAAGGTATGATTGTTGGTGAAAATAACAGAGAAAACGATTTAGCAGTTAATGTAGTTAAAGGTAAAAATTTAACAAATACAAGAAGTGCTGGTAAGGATCATACAGTAGTTTTAAAGAAAACAAGACCTATAACATTAGAATATGCACTTGAATATATAAATACTGATGAACTAGTTGAAGTAACACCAGAAAACTTTAGAATGAGAAAAAGAATATTAAATACAGAAGAAAGAAAGAAATTCGACGCAAGAGAAAAGAACAAATAATGTTCTTTTTTTTTCTTGAAAACAATAGTAAAAAAGTGTATACTATACTTGTATAGTAGGATGTAAAAATATGATGTTTTTATATATAGAAAAATAATAATTTGATGGAGGTGTATTGTGAAAGATATTTATATAGAAAATGATATGTTTTTAAAAAATGTTTCGGAATTTGAAAATTCATTAGATATAATAAATAGTTCTACAAAAAAAATGAAAGACTTACTTATTGATTTAAATCAATATTGGAAATCATCTAGTGCAAAAAATTTCACTTCTATAATGGAAGAATATATTAATCAATGTAATGAGTATTATAAAAAAACAACAGAAATGATAACTAAACAAAGATTATCTTTAAATTCATATAAAAAATTTGATGATTATTTTTCGAATAAATCAATATAGGAGGAAAATATGGAAGAAAAATTATTTAGTGATGTAAATTTAAGTCAGATTGAAGGAATGATTGATGAAATTATTTTAAATTTAGAATTAGCAAAAAATTCAAATCTTTATGATTATTTAAATTCCATTGAATGGCAAAGTAATGCATCAAAACAATTAAAAACAGCAATTTCAAATAATGGAGAAAATATTGATATTTTATTAAAGAATATGAAAGATTTTAAAAGAGCGGTTATTTTAGCAAAACAAATCGATGAAATTAATTAATGGTGGTGAAACAATATGGATTATGAAACAGTAATAGAAAAATTAAATGAATTAGCTCAAATAATAATGAATGTTGAGCAAAGAAAAGTTACAAAAACCGCTACTGGTTCTTCAGCACGAGGTGGGTCGAATATATATTATTATGATGATTCAAGTACCAATTATCAAAATGCACAACAAAGAGCACAAAGTATATCAAATTATCAAAAAGCACAACAAAATGTGAGAAATATATCAGGATACGTACAAGCACAAAATCGAGTAAAAAGTTTAACTGCGTATCAAGCAATACAACAAAAAATCAAACAAAAAATAGAACTTCAACAAAGTGCAACAAATTATCAAAAAGCACAACAAAGAGCACAAAGTATATCAAATTATCAAGCAGCACAACAAAGTGCTAGTCAAAGGGCACAAAGTGCATCAAATTATAGAGCAGCACAACAAAGAGCACAAAGTGCATCAAATTATAGAGCAGCACAACAAAGAGCACAAAGTATATCAAATTATAGAGCAGCACAACAAAGTGCTAGCCAAAGGGCACAAAGTGCATCAAATTATAGAGCAGCACAACAGACTGCTTATAGAAGGGGACATTAATTATGAATGAATTTTTAGTTAGTTATAATAGATTAAATGCATTGAAACAAAGTGATTTTACAACTTATACAAATAATCTAAATACTGGTTATAAAAAACTTGAATCAATGTATTCAGAATTAAATACAAATATTTTTTTAAAAGATATTTGGTCTAATATTATGGGTGATTATGATAATGTAATGAAATTACGAGATTCAATAGATAATTGGTGGTCAAATTATTTAGAAAATTTATTACAAATAGAAAAAAATTTACCAAATAAATCATTAGATATTGGTCAAATAGCATCACCATCAAAATATTACGTTGATCATAGTGCTTATATATCATCAGATTAAGAACAAATAATGTTCTTTTTTTTTGACAAATATATGTATTTATGATATGATATACAAGCTTTTTGAAAGAGGGGAATTTTTATGAAAAATATAAAATTAAGAAAGGCTATATATACAACTATGTTAGCATCATTATTATTAACAGGATGTGGTAAAAAAGCAGAAAATCCACAACCAACTACAGAAGTTGTAACAGAAGCTTATACAGAAGAAGTAGCTGGACCTAGTGAAGCAGAAGAAGTAATATCAAATCAAACAATTGCACAAATAGTAGAAGAATATAAAACAAATGTAGATCCAAACGTAAAAGATACTGATTTTAAAATTGATGAATATAAAACACCAAAATATGTATGGAAATATGTAGCTGCAAATGGTGAAACTAAATACGTTTATAATTACAATATAACTGGATATGATGCAGGATATGAATATATTGATTGTGAATATTCTGGTGAAATGTGTGTTGTAAAAGTAAATACTCATCAAAATGGTGCAGATTATTACATGCCAATATCAGGATTGTTTAAACAAGGTGATAAAGTTGTTAATATCAAAGTAACAACAAGAGATGATATGGGAAATGATCACAAACCACTTGAAAATTATATTACAGTAGATAATCCAACTGTAGAAAAATATAAAGAAATGAAAAGTGGTATGGAATATATACTTTCTGAAGCTAAAGAACCAGCTATAGTAAAAGAAGAAAACGAATATACTTTATTATATAAAAATAACTAATTACTTAGTTATTTTTTTATGTTATAATTATATTGTAGGTGGTAATATGAAAAAATATAAAGTAATAGATGGTAACGAAGCATGTAGTTATGTATCATATATGTTTACAGAAGTAGCTGGAATATATCCAATAACTCCAGCTTCACCAATGAGTGAATATATTGATGTATGGGCAAACAACGGAAGAAAAAATATATTTAATAGCGAAGTAAAGTTAGTAGAAATGCAAAGTGAAGCAGGAGCTATAGCACTTTGTCATGGAGCACTTCAAACAGGTACAATTGCAAGTACATATACATCATCACAAGGACTTTTATTAATGATACCTTCAATGTATAAAATAGCAGGAGAAATGCTACCATGTGTAATAAATGTAGCATCAAGAACAGTCGCAACACATGCACTTAGCATATTCGGAGATCATTCTGATATATATGCTACAAGAAGTAGTGGATTTTCTTATTTAGCATCTTCTTCAGTACAAGATGTTCCTTATATGACATTAATATCTTATCTATCAACATTAAAAGGAAGAATACCATTTGTAAATTTCTTTGATGGATTTAGAACAAGTCATGAACTTAATAAAATAGAATTATTTGATATGAACGATATAAAGAGTTTAATTCCTAAGAAAGAAATAGATAATTTTAGAAAAGAAAGTATGTTATATTCTAAAAAAATAAGAGGAACTGCTCAAAATGATGATGTATATTTTCAAAATATAGAAGCTAGAAATAAATATTATGAACAAATGCCTGATATAGTAAATGACTATATGGAAAAAGTAAATGATAAATTTAAAACAAATTATAAACCATTTAATTATTATGGTTCAAAAAATGCTACTAAGGTTATAGTAGCAATGGGATCAGTATGTTCATCAATAAAAGAATTAGTTGATATATTAAATGAAAATAAAGAAGAAGTAGGTTTAATAGAAGTACACTTATTTAGACCATTTTCTAAAAAATATTTTATGGACGTACTTCCAAAAACAGTAAGAAAAATAGCAGTATTAGATAGAGCAAAAGAAGCAGGAGCAACTGGAGATGTATTATATACTGATGTAGTAAATATATTAAATGATGTTAAAAATAAACCATTTGTAGTAGGAGGAAGATATGGTCTTTCTTCAAAAGATACTAATTTAGAAGATTTATATGCAGTATATAAAAATTTAGATAGTAAAAATCCAATTAATTCATTTACTATAGGAATAACAGATGATATAACTAATAAAAGTTTAAAGAAAGCAAAATTAAAAAATACTAAGAAAAATATTGAAATGTTAATATATGGATATGGATCAGATGGAATGATTTCAGCATCTAAAGATATTGTAAAACAAATAGGAGAAACAACAGAAGGATTTACTCAAGGATATTTCCAATATGATTCTAAAAAATCAGGTGGTGTAACAAAGAGTCATATAAGAATAGATAAAGAACAAATAAAAGCATCTTACTATATAGAAAATCCTCATATAGTAGTAGTAACTAAAGATATTTATTTAAATAGATATGATGTATTATCTGGAATAAGAAAAAATGGAATATTTATATTAAATACAGATAAGAAAGGTGAAGAATTAGAAAAGTTCCTTCCAAATAATATAAAGAAACAACTTGCTAAAAAGAATATTAAATTTTATATAATAGATGCATATAAAATAGCAAGTAAAAATAATATTCCAAATAAAATAAGTACTATAATGGAATCAGCTATTATAAATATAACTAAACTTCTTCCATATGAAGAATATTTAAAAGGAGTAAAAAAATCTATAAAAGATAAATTTACTAAAAAAGGAAAAGAAATAGTAGAAAATAATATAAATTCTATAAAAGAAGTAGAAGAAAATATAATAAAAATAAAAGTAAAAAGTGAATGGAAAGATTTAGAAGAAAAAGAAACAAATCTAAATGGAGTATTTGATTATGTAAGTCATCTTAAAGGTGATGAATTAACTACTAAAGATTTAGAAGAACATAAAGATGGTACGTTTGAATGCGATACAACTAAAAAGGAAAAAAGAGATATCGCAGAAAGATTACCAAGATGGATAAAAGAAAATTGTATAGAGTGTAATCAATGTTCTATAGTATGTCCACATGGATGTATTACTCCTAAATTATTAAATGAAAAAGAAATAAAAAATAATCCTAATGTAGTAGTAATAGATACAATAGGAAATACTGAATATAAATTTGCTTTAGAATTCTCTTATGAAAATTGTACAGGCTGTGGAGTATGTGCAAATACTTGTCCTGGTAAAGTAGGAGCAAAAGCTCTAATGATGGAAGATGCTAAGAACGTAGAAAGAATAAATAATAAAATAAATGATGTAACAAATAAAAAATTATATATGGATAATACAATAAAAGGACTTGCGTTTAATGAAGCTTTATTTAAATATTCAGGAGCATGCGCAGGATGTGGAGAAACACCATATATAAAAATGCTAACTCAAATATTTAATGATGGAATAATAATTGCAAATGCAACAGGATGTTCTTCTATATATGGAGGATCTCTTCCATCTAATCCTTATAATGTATCTTGGTCTAATTCATTATTTGAAGATAATGCAGAATATGGTTTAGGAATGAAATTAACTATAGATTTAATGCAAAATAAAATAGAACATATAATGAAAGATAGATTAACAAAGAGATTAGGACTTAAAAATATAGAAATGTTTAATAAATGGTTATCTAATAAGAATAATTCAAGTATAACAAAAGAAATAATGGAAAATATAAATTACGATGAAGTAAAAGAATTAATACCACTTAAAGGATATATTCAAAAGAAAGATGTATGGATAATAGGTGGAGATGGATGGAGTTATGATATAGGATTTGGTGGAATAGATCATATAATGGCTTCAGGAGAAGATGTAAATATATTAGTACTTGATACAGAAGTATATTCAAATACAGGAGGACAATCAAGTAAATCAACACATAAAGGTGCAGTCGCTAAATTTAATTCAATGGGTAAGAAAACAAATAAGAAAGATTTAGCTAAAATGATGATGAATTATGATAATGTATATGTTGCTTGTATATCTTTAGGAGCTAATATGGCTCAAGCTATAAAGGCATTTAAAGAAGCTGCAAAACATAATGGACCATCATTAATAATCGCATATGCTCCATGTATAAATCATGGTATTAAAAAAGGAATGAGTAAATCAATAGAAGAAGAAAGACTTGCAGTACAATCAGGATATTTCCCAATATTTAGATATGATGGTGATAAAAAAGAATTTGAACTTGATTTTAAAAATCCAGACTTTGATTTATATGATAAGTTCTTAGAAGGTGAAAACAGATATACTATGTTAAAAGCAGTAGATAGTAAACTTGCTAAAGAATTATTAAATCAAAATAAAGAAAATGCAAAAGAAAGATTTGAATATTATAAAAATTATAAAGCTAAGTAGAAATACTTAGTTTTATATTGACTTTATCTAAAATAAATAGTATATTTTTATTGCTAAAGGATGATAACATGAAAAAACTTGAAAAAGATAATTATGATTTATATGGAAATAAATTATATATATTTACTGATAATATAAACGGATTAAATTTAAAAAAAATAGGAGAAGGAACTGAAGGAAAAATATATATATTAGATAAAAAACATTTAATAAAAATATATAGGCCTAATTTGCTTGAAGAACAAGAAGATATATATAATGAATATAGAATAGAAGAAATAGCTAAAAGAAGAAATCTAGTAAAAAATACTCATTTAGTATATGGACCTGTATTTATAAATGGAGAATTTTCAGGAGCATTAACTCATTTCCATAGATATTCACCAAACTTAGATATTTTAGATTATATACCATCAAAAGAATATAAGATAAATAAATTCTTAGAAATAAATGAGAATTTACATGAACTTGAAAAAAATGGAATATATTATGTAGATTTAACTCCTAAAAATGTATTATTGCCAAAACTAAAAAAAATAAGAATAATTGATACTGATGGTAAATCTACAAAATTAGAGGATTACGATAAAGATTATTATAGAAATAAGATGTATGAGAATCTATATTTATTAATATTAGAAAAATTATTTTATTTTGATATAGAATCATATGAAGATGAAGATCATTTAGATGAAGATTATTTAGAAGAATTATTTCAAAATACTAAAATAAATCCAGATATTTTATCAGAAATACGTCATGGAAGATTTAATTATGAATTAATGAAGCAATTTCTTATTCAATTAAAAGAAGAAAAAAAGTTAGAATTAAAAATGGCTCAATAAGCCATTTTTTTACATTTATTTACAATTGAAATAAAAAACTATATTACAAAAATGTAAAATAAGTTATAATTATTATAGAAAGTAGGGATTAAAATGGATAATAATGAAAATCAAAATGTTCAACCAGTTCAAGAACAACCAATTCAACAACCAGTTCAATCTCCAGTAATTGATCAACAAGAAACTATAGAATTTGAACCTGTTAAACAAGAAGAAAATGAAATAAAGAAAGAAAAGAAAAGCAAAGGACCAATAATAATTATCATACTATTAGTATTAATGGTATTAGGACTTGCAGGTTATGTAGTGTGGGATCATTTTAATGTAAAAGAACCAGAAAAACCAAAAGAAGAAAAAATAACAGTAACAGAAAGTGAAGCTAAAGAATATTTAGAATATGTACCATTTTCACCAGAGTATGATTTAGATGAAACAGGATTAAAAAATGATGATGATTATGGACCTAATGCATATATTGGAAGAGATATAACAACTAATCAAATGAATGAAGAATTATTACTAGCTATGGCATATAATAAAATTATGGTAAAATCTTCAACTCCAGAAAAAGTAGAAGCAGATTTTTGTGGTGAAGCTAAAACATGTCAAGGCGATGGATACACTACTATAGAAGATATGGATAAACAAGTTAAAAAAATGTATGATTTAAATAATATTGTTTCAACAAAATTTCCATATCCAGGAGGAGAAGTACAAAAAACTAAAAAATATTGGGCATTATTTATGGGTAAAGGTAATTTATATTCAATAGATAAAATAAGTGAAATGGTTGATTATAAATTAGATAAAGATAATAATTTAATAATAAGAGAAAAAGCAGCATTTGCTATTATTGATAAAGTAAATGCAGAAACAGTAGATACAAAATCAATAGATTTATATGCGTATTCTGTTAAAACAGAAAAAATAGCTAATGGTCAAGATCCAAAAGCTTTATTTGAAGAGAATGAAGATAAACTTTCAACATTTATTCATACATTTAAATTAGATGAAAATAATAATTTTTATTATTATTCAACAAAAGTGCAATAAGCACTTTTTTTATGCAAAAAAAAGAAGTCGCTCCCCCTGAGATGCGACTTCATAAAAAAGAATAAAAAGGGGTTGGCTAGTGTGATACTAGCACCAATTCGCCATTTGGGAATTGGTAGCATTTATATTACTTATTTTTTAATATTTGTCAAGAGTTTTTTGAAAATATGTTATAATTATTTTAAAGAAAGGGTATATTATGAAACAGTTAAATGATATTAAAGGAATAGGACCAAAAACAATTAGTTTATTAAATAAATTAAATATATATAATATAAATGATTTAATAGAATATTATCCATATAGATACGAAATATTAAAACAAACTTCATTGAATGAAGAAAATGTAATAATATCAGGTATTATAGAATCTATACCCGTAACAAATTATTTTAGAAAAATTAATAGATTAACATTTAAGCTAAATATAGGTGGAAAATTAATAAACGTAATAATATATAATAGAGCATTTTTAAAAAATAATTTAAATATTGGAAAAGAAATAACTGTGATAGGTAAATATGAAGAAGTGAAAAATACTTTAACAGCTTCAGATATAAAATTATATCCAATAGGAGATGAAACACTAATAGAACCTGTTTATCATTTAACAAAAGGAATGACTAATAAAGGGGTAAATAAAGTTATATTAAATGCATTAAATAAAGAAGACATAATAGATTATTTACCAGAAAAAATAATAAAAAAATATAATTTCTTAGATAAATATAATTCTTTAAATTTAATACACAATCCAATAAATGTAAAGGAAGTATCAAAAGCACAAGAAAGATGTAAATATGAAGAACTATTTTTATTTATGCTTAAGATAAATGCATTAAAAAGAAAAAATAATATGTTAAATATAGGTTATGAGCGAAAAATAAATGTAAATCGTGTAAATAAATTTATAGAAGAATTACCATTTAAATTAACTACAGATCAAATAAATGCAGTAAATAATATTATAGAAGATTTAAATTCAAGTAAGAGAATGAATAGATTGCTTGAAGGAGATGTAGGTTCAGGTAAAACAATAGTAGCAATAATCGCAATGTATGCTTTATATTTATCAGGATATCAATCAGCATTAATGGTACCAACAGAAGTACTTGCTAAACAGCATTATAATAATATAACTAATTTATTAAAAGATTATGATATAAATATAGAACTATTAGTAGGTAGTATGACTAAAAAACAAAAGTTAGAAAGTTATGAAAGAATAAAAGAAGGAAAAGTAAATATAATAATAGGAACTCATGCAATAATTCAAGATGATATTGTATATAATAATTTAGGACTTGTAATAACTGATGAACAACATAGATTTGGAGTAAATCAAAGAAATAGTTTAAGAAATAAAGGAAATTTACCTGATGTACTTTATATGAGTGCAACTCCAATACCAAGAACATATGCACTTACAATATATGGAGATATGGATATATCTATTATAAATACAATGCCATCTGGAAGAAAGAAAATAATTACTAAAGTATTTGATAATAAAGATATAAGAAAAGTATTAGTTAAGATAAAAGAAGAATTAGATAATAACCATCAAATATATATTATTTCTCCATTAATAGAAGAATCAGAAAATGGAGAAGAAGATATAGAAAAATTACATAAAAAATTTAAATTAGCTTTTAAAAATAATAATATAGGTATTCTTCATGGAAAAATGACATCAAAAGAAAAAGATAAAATAATGGAAGATTATTTAAATAAAAAAATAGATATATTAATATCTACAACAGTAATAGAAGTAGGAGTAGATGTAAAAAATTCAACAATGATAGTTATATTTGATGCATATAAATTTGGACTTGCAACTCTTCATCAATTAAGAGGAAGAGTAGGAAGAAATGAACTTCAATCATATTGTATATTAATGACTAATAAAGATACAAAAAGATTAAATTTAATGCAAGATATATCAGATGGATTTACACTTGCAGAAGAAGATTTAAACTTAAGAGGATCTGGAGATTTATTTGGAATAAGACAAAGTGGAGATATGTCATTTAAATTAGCAAGTATAACAAAAGATTATAAGTTATTAATGAAAGCAAAAGAAGATACAGAAGAAATATTGGATAAAATAAATGATTATCCAATATTAAAAAACATACTAAAAGAAAATATAAATATGGATTGACATTTTTATAAAAATAATATATTATTATTATAGCGTAACGATAGTTACGTAAAAGCACTTTTACAAATTCAAGTGAAAGTGTAACCAAAACCCCCTGAAGGATACCGAAAGGTATCCACTTTTTTTTTGTATATAAAGGGTTTCGAAAATTTAAAATTAATCTAGGCTCTAATTTAGACTCTATATTAATGACAAATTAGTAGTATTACGAGCAAAATTGAAGATGTTGACTTTATTTAATTAATAATATAAAATACTAATTGAGGAGAGATGATTATGTTAAATTATTTTGAACGCACAATCATGTATGTTTTAGCATAGTCATACCTGACTAAAAAAATCTATTAGCAGGTATGACAGTTTTGTCGTGCCTGCATCCGCCAAATGGATGTGGTTACGTCTGTTTGGTTTTTTTATTTAAATTAAAGGAGTGAATAGATTATGATAGAGATAAGTTTAAATAATATTAAAAAATCTTTTGGATTTAAAAATATATTAGATGGATTAAATATAGAAATTAAAACTGGTGATAGAGTTTCTATAATCGGAGAAAATGGTTGTGGTAAGACTACAGTGTTGAATATTATTAATTCAATTGAGAACATTGATAGTGGTACTATTGCTATAAGAAGAGGTGCTAAAATTGGTTATTTAAATCAGCAACCAGAAAATATTTATAATAATGAAAAAGTAAAAGATATTTTATATAATAGTTTCAAGGAGTTATTAGATATCGAAAAGCAATTAAAAAGATATGAAGATAAAATGACTAAAGAACCAGAAAATATCAGTATTATTAACAAATATATAGATATTCAAGAAAAATTTATTAATTTAGGCGGATATGAAATTAATACAATGATTGATAAAGTATCATCTGGTATGAATATTAGTCATTTATTAAATAAGAACTATGATACATTATCAGGTGGTGAACAAAAAAGAGTTGTTTTAGCAGCAATAATTGTTAAAAATCCAGACATCCTACTTTTAGATGAACCTACTAACCACTTAGATATAAATACAATAGAATGGTTAGAAGAATATTTAAATAAATATAATGGAACTGTAGTTGTTGTGTCACATGATAGGTATTTTCTAGATAAAGTCACAAATAAAACCATTTTAATTGAAAATGGTAAATCCATAATTTTTCATTGCAATTATTCTAAATATTTAATTGAAAATGAAGAAAGAATTGAAAAAGAATTTAAGGAATATAAAGATCAACAAAAACTAATTTTGGCTTTAAAAAAGAAAATAAAACAATTAGAAGAGTTCGGTCGACTAGCATATCCGGGTGGAGAACCATTTTATAAACGTGCTGAAAACATACGAAAAAGATTGGAAAAACTTGAAAAAGTAGATAAACCAATTATAAAGAAGGAATTACCAATTAATTTTGATATTGAAAAAAGATCAGGGAATGATGTTTTAACAATAGTAGATTATAACTTAAGTATAGGAGATAATGTATTAATAAATAATATTAACCTTAATATTATTTATAAGGACAAAATATGCATTATTGGAAACAATGGTTGTGGCAAATCTAGTTTACTAAAAATGATAATAAATAATTCGAGTGATAATATAAAAGTTGGAAGTAATGTTAAGATTGGATATATACCTCAACAAATTAATTTCAAAGAAGATATAACAATTTTAGATTATGCTAGGAAGTATTTTAATGGTGAAGAATCACATTTACGAAGTGCTTTGCATAAGTTTCAGTTTTATGGAGAAAATGTATTTAAAAAAGTGACAACATTATCTGGTGGAGAAAAAGTTAGATTAATGCTATTTACTTTAATACATGATAATTGTAACTTTATAATTTTAGATGAGCCTACAAATCATATTGATATTTCAACAAAGGAAACGTTAGAAGATGCACTTATAAATTATGAAGGAACAATACTATTTGTGTCACATGATAGATATTTTATAAATAAACTTGCGAATAAAGTATTGTATATATCGGATAAAAATATAATAGAATATTGTGGTAATTATGATTATTTTATGCAACACAAGAAATAGAAGAAAAAGCTATAGTACATGAGAAGATTAAGATATTACATTTAATTAGATAGTAGAAATACTGTCTTTTTTCTTTGACTTTAATTTAGTGTAAAAATAAGTAAAATATATGATATAATTAGAAGGGTGATAAAATGGCTTTAGGTGGAATACTAATTGCAAACTTTATATTTATAATTTTATTGATAATATTTGTATTATTTATACTATCATTATTGTTATTTATTATATTTACAATATTAAGAATTTTTGATAAAAATAAGAAATGGAAAAAAGTTTTTCAAATAATTACAGGTATACTTACAATAATATTTTTAATACCATTATTATTAACAACAATTTTCTTATCAGGTAAAGAATATGAAAAAGTGGAATATAAAGGAAAACAAGTAAAATTAGAAAAAAATATAATAGATAAGTTTTACCGTGAAATAACTTTTTGTGATATAGATGAATTGGATAATGCTTTAAAAAAGAATCCAGAATTAATTAATAGTGTAAGTTTAGAAGGAACTTTACCTATTGGGGTATCAATTAAATATGAAAAATTAGAGTGTGTTAAATATTTTATAAACAAAGGTCAAGATATAAATAAAATAACTAATTCATCAACATGGGGAACGCTTGAATATATGTTTTATTACGATTATTATGATGAGGAAATAATCAATTATATTTTAGATTATACTAATGTAGATGTTAATAAAAGGCATAAAGCTTTGCCAGTTGCACAGTTATATATAAAATTAATAAAAAGAGATAAAGAAATAAGTGAAGAAGAATTAAATATATTTAAAAAATTATTGGACAAGGGATTGGATTTAAAATTAACAGATGGTGCTGGAGTAGATACATATAGCTATGTTAATGATTTAAGCGATAGTATTGTTAATATAGATGAATTAAGAAAAATAGTTAATGAAAATAAATAAAGATACTTAAAAGTATCTTTTTTTTGTAAAGTAAATATCTAATTTGCGTAAATAAAACTAAATTGTGATATAATTAAAATAGGTGATAGAATGAAGAAATTATTAGATAAAATATGCGATAATTATATTATATTTTGTGTATATGCATTTTTTGGATGGTTATATGAAGTATTGTGGTTTTTAATAGCGCAGCATAAATTTGTAAATAGAGGAGTGTTATTCGGACCATTTTTACCAATATATGGATTTGGAGTATTATTACTTTTAGTAGTACTTCGAAATTTTATGAAAAAGAAACATGAATCAAATAATATTATTTATACAAGTTTATCAATATTTACAATACTAACATTTATATACATAACAATAATAGAATATACAACACCTAAAATATATGAATTATCTGTATTTTTCGAAAATTACGGACTTATATTAATATCACTAAATTTATTATTTATTGTAGTTATAAATTATATAATTCAAAAATTTAAAAAGTTTAATAAAATTAATTTAAATGTAGCACTTGTATTTTTACTTATTTGGGTAATAACTACATCACTAGAATTTGTAAGTCATTTTGCTATTGATAAATTAACAGGTAATTTATTATGGGATTATAGTAATGACTTTTTAAATATTAATGCAAGAGTATGCTTTGATGCTAGTAGAAATTTTGCAATATTAGGAACAATATTACTTTATTTAGTACAACCTTTTATAGATAAATTTTTAAAGAAAACATCAATATCTAAAAAAAGATTAATATGTATTATCATAGGAATTCCTATGACAATAGATTTTATAGTAAATGTAATTATTAAATAGGTGACTAATATGAAAAAAATAGTGATAGTATTAAGTGTAATATTTTTATTATTTTTAACACTAGTTACATTTTCATTTTTAAAAATATCAAATGAAAATATATTTCCAAAAAAGAAAGTAGAAAGAAAATTACAATCTTTTGATGAATATAAAAAATTAAAAGAAGAAAATATAGAAAAGTTAGAAATAATAAAACTTTATGATTCAGAAATGAATAGTGATGTTATAACTAATTATGAAAGTATAAGAAAATTTTATAACTATGTTAATAATATAAAGATAGGTAATGAGAGTAAAACATTTTGTGAAGATAATACTACAATATATAAATTTTATTTAATAAATAAAGAAGCTATATCAGTTGAATTAGAATGTGATAATATTGTAATAAATACAAAAAGATATGAAATAATAAAATAATGGAGGTAATAATATGAAATATAAAAAAATAGTAGTAATAGGTGGAGGAATATTAGGAAGTCAAATAGCATATCAAACAGCATATACAGGATTTGATGTAACAGTATTAGTAAAAAATGAAGAAGAAATAGTATCATTAAAAGAAAAACTAGGTAAATTAAAAGATACGTATCTAGATACAATAAAAATAATGTCTACAAGAAAAGGTAAAAATAATTGGGCAAATGGAATAGCAAGTATAGATAATTTTAAAAAGAGAGAATGCATTAAAAATGCTAATAATGCATATGAAAATATTATAATCGAAACAGATCAAGAAAAAGCATTAAAAAATGCAGATTTAGTAATAGAATCTATAACTGAAGATATAGATGTTAAAATAAGTTTATATAAACAAATAGCACCAATATTAGATGAAAAAACTGTAGTAGTAACTAACTCATCAACACTACTACCATCTAAACTTGCAAAATATACAGGTAGAAAAGAAAAATTCTTATCACTTCATTTTGCAAATTCAATTTGGAAAATGAATATTGCTGAAATAATGAAACACAGTGATACAGATGATAAATATTTCAATGAATTAATTAAGTTTGCAGAAGCCATTAATATGGTACCATTAACAGCTAAAGAAGAAAAATCAGGATACTTACTTAATTCAATGTTAGTACCATTCTTACTTTCAGCAATGGATTTACTTGCAAATGGAGTATCTGATCCAGAAACAATAGATAAGGCATGGACACTTGGAACTGGCGCACCAAAAGGACCATTTCAAATATTAGATACAGTTGGTTTAATGACAGCAAAAAATATAGTTTTACAATATCAAAAAGTACCAGATGTATTTGATCCATTGCTTAGAAAAATGATGCTTCCATATAATTATGACGGAATGCTTGAAATACTTAACGAATACATTGATGCAGGTAAGTTAGGGCAATCAACAGGAGAAGGATTTTACAAATATAAAAAATAAAAGAACATTTTGTTCTTTTTTTATTGACTTAAAAAAAATAAATGATATAATGAATATGAAAATCATTTTCAAATTAGAAAGGAATTAGTATGACATATAATACAAAACAAAAAGATCTACTATTGGATGTAATAAGTTCTCAAAAGAAAGAATTTACTATAAAAGATATATATAGTAAATTAAATAATAAAGTAGGACTAACTACAATTTATAGATTTATTGAAAAACTTGAAAAAGAAAATTTAGTTACAAAAAGTGTTGGTAATGATAATATGACATATTATCAATATTTAGGTAAATGTAATCACGAAAATCATTTTTATTTAAAATGCGATAAATGTGGTGAAATGAAACATATTGATTGTGATTGTATATTAGAATTATCAGAACATATACATAAAGAACATAAGTTTATTCCAAATAAAGAAAAAATAATAATCAATGGAATATGTAATAAATGTAAGGATGTGAAATTATGTTAGATATTATAATGGATGGATTGATTGATACTTTAAAATTACTTCCATATTTATTAATAACGTTTTTAATATTAGAGTTATTAGAACATAAAATAAGTCATAAGAATGAAAAAATATTATCAAAAGAAAAGAAATTAGGGCCAATATTTGGTGGACTTTTGGGAGCAGTACCTCAATGTGGATTTTCTACAGTTGCATCTAATTTATTTTCTAAGAGAGTAATAACTATGGGTACATTAATCGCAGTATTCTTGTCTACTAGCGATGAAATGCTTCCGATAATGTTAAGTGAAAAAGCAGATATTTTTACTCTAATTAAAATAGTAGGATTTAAAGTTATCGCAGGTATAATAATTGGATTTATAATAGATATAATTTTTAAATCAAAAAATAAAGAATATACAAATGAAATACATGATATGTGTGAAGAGGAACATTGTTCGTGTGAAAAAAATGGAATAATATTATCTAGTATAAAACATACACTAAAAATAGGATTATTTATATTACTTGCAAATCTAGTAATAAATTTCATTATATTTAAAGTAGGGGAAGATACTTTATCAAAGTTATTACTTCAAAAGAATATACTTACTTATTTTTGCGCTAGTTTAATAGGGTTAATACCAAATTGTGCTAGTAGTGTAATAATGACAGAATTATATTTATCTAAATTAATAACAGTAGGTAATTTATTATCAGGTTTATTGACAGGTTCAGGACTTGGAATATTACTTTTATTTAAAACAAATAAAAATTTAAAAGAAAATATATTAATACTCTCAATAATTTATTTTGTTGGAGTAATATTAGGACTTTTAGTAGATCTAGTTTTATAAGATTGAATAATCAATCTTTTTTTAGTATAATAAAGTAGGTGATAAAATGATAAAAAATATAGCAATAATATTTACTTCAATATTTTTTGAAAGTCTACCATTTCTATTACTTGGTGCATTAATATCATCAATAATAGAAACATTTATTTCTAATGAAAGACTTTCTAAAATGATACCAAAAAATAAAGTTTTAGGATCAATAGTAGGAGTATTTTTAGGTTTCTTTTTACCTGCATGTGACTGTGCAGTAATACCTGTATCTAAAAGATTATTGAAAAAAGATGTTCCAATAAATGTAGCAGTTTCATTTATGCTTGCATCTCCAATAATTAATCCAGTAGTACTCTTATCTACGTATTATGCATTTTATAAAACAGAACCAAAAATATTTTGGTATCGATTAATTTTTGGAATAGTTATTTCACTTATAATAGGAATAATTATGGGAATAATATTTAATAAAAAGAAAGTTGTGGTTAATAATATAGATGAGTATTGTGAATGCGAACATCATCATAAAGTAAAAAATGTTAAAGATGCAATAATTCATATAGTAAAACATACATGTGAGGATTTATTCGAAGTAGTTAAATATTTAATGTTTGGATCATTAATTGCAAGTGTAGTACAAGTATTACTTCCAAGAGATGTATTAACAATGTTTAATAATAACCCAGTACTTTCAATATTTACATTATTGTTATTTGCATATTTAATATCTCTTTGTTCAACATCAGATTCATTTGTTGGAAAATCATTATTATCGACATTCTCACAAAGTTCAATAATAGCATATTTATTACTTGGACCTATGATAGATATAAAAAATACAATAGTATTATTAGGTAATTATAAGAAAAATTTTGTAGTAACATTAATATCATTAATATTTATTGTAATATTTATATTTAGTGTATTGGTGGTGAGAATATTATGAGAAAGAAGTTTTTAGGATTAATATGTTTCTTATATGCATTAATAATAGCATTTGTATGGAAGTATAATATATTAGGAAACTTTCTAGCGCCACAAATGCAAATATATTTAAAGACAACATTATTCGTATTATTAATAATAGGAATAATAATTTGTTATTCTGATAAAATAAGTTATAAATTTAAAATAACTGATTTAATATTAATTCTTCCATTAATAGCATTAATATTTGCAGGAGATGGAAGATTAACTACAGAATTTGCTAATAATAGAAATACTAACTTAAAGAAAGAAACAAAAGCAACTAAAAGGTCAGCTGCTTTAGATAAATTTGATGTTAACATGAGTGATTATAATTTTGATAATGTAGATTTTGATATACAAGATAATTTATATTATGATTTATCAAATTATATAACTTATATAACAAATCCAGATGATTTTGTAGGTAAAACAATTAGAGTAAGAGGATTTACAAATACAAAAGGTGGATATTTACCACAAGGATATTTTACAATAGGAAAATATGGAGTAAGTTGTTGTACTGCAGATGCTGGAGTAGTAGGATTTATAGCTAAATATGATAAAAATAAAATAAAAGATAATACTTGGTATGAAATAGATGGAGTTCTTCAAAAAACAAAAGATTTAGCGGGATATGACATAATGGTAATTATAATAAATAGTTATAAAGAAATAGATTATAAAAAAGAAGAGCAATATGTATATCCATGTTATTCATATGATGATAATAGTTGTGATCAATTATTAAAATATAACTTCAAATAAGCAATCTAGACAAATTTTATTTTATTTGATAAAATAAATTTAGAGAGCGAGGGATAATATGAATAAAAATATAATTAACTTTTATTTAGCAGCAAATAAGTTAAAAGAGGTAATAAGAACAGGATGGATTGAATTAGAAATATCTAGTGATAGATTGGAATCAGTAGCAGAACATGTTTATGGAACAGTAGTTTTAGCAAGTGCAATTAATGATGAATATAATCTTAATTTAGATATGTATAAAACTTTAAAAATGATAACTATTAAAGAATTAGAAAAAGTGTCATTAAAAGAATTTACTACAAGAGATTATCCAACAAAAGAAGAAAGACAAGCACAAGCTATTGAAACAATAACAAAAATTACAGATGGATTAATTAAACAAGAAGAAATATTAGATTTATTACAAGAAGCTACAAAACAAGAAACTAAAGAAGCAAAATTTGCATTCCAAGTTAGTAAATTAGAAAGTGATTTACAAGCTAAAATATATGATATGAATGGAAAATTAGATATAGAAAATGCTAAGGAAGATGCTAAATATTTCCCTGAAGAACTTGCAAATGAAATTATTTCACAAATAAAAAATGCATCAGATTCATTTATATTATATGATAGACAATATTATACAGATGATATATTTAAAAAATTATCTAAAGAAGTGCAAGATTTAAATTAAAAAAGAAGTCATAAGACTTCTTTTTATAATACTGGAGAATTATTTAATTCTTCGTTTTTATTATATTTTAAATTATCAATAAGTATTTGATGTTCAACACCATCAAAGGTTTTCATTGTTAATACAGTTTCATCTGGAATACCACTTAATACATGTTCTAAATAATCATCATCACCATAACCTAAATTTTTAAAATAAGAAATTGCTTTATTAATATCATAAGTGTCATTTTCTTGATTGTGTGAATATGAAAGAGCATCCATACCACTACCAATACCTTTATTGTAAGCAAATAATGATACAATTAAACAATCTTTATCATCAAGTGTATAGTTACTATAAAAATAATTATAATAACTGTTAAAAATCATACAACCAGTATCAATACCAATTTCATCATTATTATCAACATCATTTATATTTATTAATTTACTATCCCAAGAATTAGTATTATGATTAAAATATGTTACTTCATTTCCATCCCATATGTGTTCCGTTTGCATTCTACCATGTCCACCAATACCAGAATCATTTTTAACTCCAAATTTATTTTCAGCAGCTACTATAGCGGCTATTAACACTTTATCTTCACCACATTTTTTAGATGAATTTTCAATATAAGGGGATAAATATGATTCGTATAAAAATTCATCTGAATATTGTAAGTTAGAAATATCTTCCCATTCAAAAGTAAATTTATTTTTCTCATTAAAATTATTATCTTGATATATAAAATCAAGATTAGGTAATTCTTCTAATGATGATTCATTAGATTCATATACATTTACTTCTTGTGTTTCGTTGCTTGATATTTCTTTCATATCATCATCTACTTCAATTACTGTTTCATATGAAGGAGTATCCGCTTTAGTATCTATTTTTTTATTAGAACTTAAAATTGATAAAAGACCCATAATAACAAGTGGAGTAGCGACTGCCACAACTTTACCATATTTATTATCTCTTTTTACATATTTAGAAGGTATTCTTACATTGTTTTTAATAAATTTTTGATCATAAATAAATAATCCATGTTTGGTTTTAGTTTCTTCAATGTTATTTCTAATAACATTTTTTTCTAAATCAGAAGCTTCTTTACCAGTAATAGTTCTAACTCTAATACCATTAACAAATAAATCATAAGAATCACAATAATTTATATTATGTGTAGTTTTATAATTAGCTCTAAGCATAAACTTATTCATAAATTTTACTCCATTCTTTATCAACTATTTCCCATTCATCATCTTCAATAGGAAGTAGAGTAATCTTATTATTTTCAATTATAAATTTACTAGATAAAACTTCTTTAGAGCCATCTTCATTAATACTACCATCACTATAAATGATAAAATTTTTATCGTTATCTTTGAAACAATGTAAAATTTCACATTCTATTTTATTATTGTTTTCATCAGTAATAAAAAATGTTCTATCCATATACTTCACCTATATTAATAATATCACAAATAGTAATTTATAAAAACTAAAACCAATTCTAAAAGTAAAATACATGTATAAAAAAGAAATAAAAAGTCATATTAATAACAAGGAGGAAAATAATATGACACAAAAAGAATTGTTATATATGGAAGATGCAGTAGGTCATGAAAGTAATATTATACAAATATTAGAAGAATCAATAAATAATTTAGAAGATGAAAATTTAATTAATTTTATGAAATCAGAATTAAATATTCATAAAAAAATAAAAGAATATCTAATTAATAAGTTGGAGGAAAAATCAAATGAATGATCAATTAATAATGAATAACTATTTATTAGTATTAAAAAGTACTACAGAAGTATATGTTCATGGTACATTAGAAAGTTCTAATGTGGATATAAGAGAGCTCTTAAAAGAAGATTTAAATACAATTTTAACCTCACAGGCAAATACATATGATAATATGGTTGAATTTGGCTGGTATAAAAAAGAAAATATAACAGCAAGTAAAATATCACAAACAATAAAAAAATTAAATAATTAAACTTTACATAACCCTTATATTATGTTAAATTATATATCACGGGAGATGTAATAATGACAAGAAAAGAATATAGAAAACAAACAAGAAAGTTTGAACCAGCAGAATCAAAAATAGACGCTAAATATATGAATGAGTATGCTAATGTTCATCATAGTTACGAATATTATAGTGCATTAATTGAATTAGAAACTGCACATACAAAAATGGAAGAAAATTATAATCTTGTAAAAGATATGAAAGAATTAGCAAAACAACAAAATCAAGAAGATGATATAAATCAAAAACATGCTAGAAAAGTTATATTAGAATGCTTTTTAGAACAATTTAAAAAAGAAAAAAAATTAAATGAAAAAATAGAAGAATTAAAGAAAAAATTAAAAAATGATGAAAGAAAAAATAAAAGTGTAAATACTTCTAAAGAAGAAAAAATAGATAGTATTGAAGAAGTAAAAGGAATAATAGAAGACACATTAAATTTAGTTTTACAAATGAAAGAGGAATAATATTCTCTTTTTTATTTTTAAATGATATAATTAGTGTGAGGTGAAAATATGGATTATACAGGTTTAAAATTACCAAATCATGTTGCTATCATCGTAGATGGTAATGGAAGATGGGCAAAAGAAAGAAATCTTCCAAGAACAAAGGGACATGATGCAGGATTTAAAAATTTAAAAGAATTAGGAACATATATATTTTCTAAAGGAATAAAATACTTAAGCGTATATGTATTTTCTACAGAAAATTTTAAAAGAGATAAAGCAGAAGTAGATCATTTAATGGATTTATTCGTAATGATGTTTAAAAAAGATAAAGATTTCTTTATGAAAAATAACATAAAAGTAGTATTTTCTGGAAGAGATGAACTACTTCCTAAAAAGGTAATAGAAGCAAGAGATAAACTTACTGAAATGACAAAAAATAATACAGGTGGAGTATTTAATGTTTGTCTAAATTATGGAGGAAGAGCAGAAATAGTAGACGCTACTAAAAAAATAATAGAAGCAGGAGTAAAACCAGAAGATATTACTGAAGAAACATATAAAAAATATTTATATCAAGATCTACCTGATGTAGATTTTATGATAAGAACAAGTGGAGAACTTAGATTAAGTAATTTCTTATTATGGGAAGTTTCTTATGCAGAATTTTATTTTCCAGAAACAAAATTTCCAGATTTTTCTAAAGAAGATTTTGATGATGCTATATTGGCTTTTAATAAAAGAGATAGAAGATTTGGAAATGCTAAAAAATAAGAATAATATATAGAAAAATGTCGAAAATATAATAGGTGATGTATATGAAAAAAATTATTGTATTTTTGATATTTTTTTTAATTCCAATAAACACTTATTCAACTGAAATACCAGTATTTAATGAATATAATAATTATTATGAATTAGATTTTAAAAATGAAAATTTAGATTTAGGTAATTTTAAATTAAAAATGGCAACATTTGCTTCATATGAATATAATATAAAAAAAGTATATATAAATAATTCAATAAAAGAATATTATTCATTTAATAATGAAAGTTTTAATGATGGAATAGAAAGTTTAAAAGAAGAATATATAGAAAATCTAAAAGAAAATTATATGTATAATGAGTTAGATAATGATATAAATAATGCAATTATCAGTAAGGTTGAATTGTATTGTGAACAGGATGCTCTAACAATTTTTAAGAAAAAATATCCCAAAGTAATAATAAAAAATATAGAAAATTAAAAAAAATGAAAAAATATATTGAAAATTTAAAAATATTATGATAATATTAAGTAGTCATGGACCCTTAGCTCAGTTGGTTAGAGCATCCGGCTCATAACCGGGCGGTCATAGGTTCGAGTCCTATAGGGTCCACCATTTTTATTTGTGCAGGTGTGGCGAAATTGGCAGACGCGCTAGACTTAGGATCTAGTCCCTTACGGGGTGGGGGTTCAAGTCCCTTCACCTGCACCAATAAGTATATAACAGGGAAACCTGTTTTTTTTATGCCTATGACCCGCCTGGTTATGATATATAATAAAAATTTTTTTATAATGTCATAAATATTTATGATATAATCAGAGTAGGTGAAGTATATGAAGATATTTATAAGTTGTTCATCTAGTGAAGAAATAAATGATGAATATAAGATAGTAACAAAATATTTAACTGAAGAATTAGCAAAAAAAAATGAATTAGTATTTGGATGTGCTAATAGAGGATTAATGGGTATTTGTTATAATTCTTTTAAAAATAATAATAGAAAAGTAATAGGCGTTTGTTATGAAATGTATAAAGATGAATTAAATAGTCTAGAATTAGATGAAGTACATATGGTAAAATCTCTAGAAGAAAGTAATAGATTATTAGGTGAATTATCTGATGTAATATTATTACTTCCAGGATCATATGGGACTTTATCTGAATTTATTTGTTTACTTGAAGAAAAAAGAACAGGTATTCATAACAAAGAGATAATTATGTTTAATATAAATGGTTTTTATAATGATTTAATAAACATGTTTAATAAGATATATAATAATGTATCAAATAAATATGATTTTAATAATTTATGCAAAGTATTTAATACATCAGATGAAATAATAGAGTATATAAAAAAGAGTTATTAAAACTCTTTTTTTAAATCTTTAGGTTTATCTAATAAAGAAATATTATATGCGATTAACTGTAATGCAATTGAATTAACAATTGGTTGAAGTAAAGGACTAGTCTCAGGCAATACAATTTTTTTTGTATAAAAATTACCATCTTCTTCAACACCTCTATTTGTAATATAAATTACATTAGCACCAGTAGATTTTAGTTTATTTAAACGATTTATAGTAGAATCTTTATTATCATTGTTAGAAATGATACCAATAACAGAATTGTCAGTGTCCACTAAAGATGTTTTTAATTCTTCAGAAGTAAGAGCTTCACAAGGAACATGAGCAATTTCTTTTAATTTTAATGCACCTTCTTTAGAAGTAGCATAATCTATTCCTTTACCAATAACAAATATATTTTTCTTATCATAAATATCATTAGCAATTTCTATAAAAGTTTCATTTAAATCTAATACTTGTTTTATTGATAATGGTAATCTTTTTATATCTATTAAAAATCTAGTTATTTCTTTCAAATTTTTAACATTACTATTATTTTTAGCAAGACTACAAGCCATCATTGCTAATACTTCTAATTGAGCGGTATATCCGCTTATAATAGAATCTTCATCAATACCAGTATAAATAATATTATCAAATTTACTAGAAACAAGATTATCAATATTATTAAATATACCTAATGTATCACATCCATTATCTTTAGCAATATTATTAATTTTTTCTATACTTTCATTACTATTATGAGAAATAGTCATAACAAGTGTATCTTCATTCAAAAAAGCTTTTTTAGATAGAAATTCAGATGAATATTCTACATCTACAGGAATATCTCTATATTTTTCAATTAAATATTTTCCAACAAGTCCTGAATTATATGAATAATCATTTGCTATTATAAAGATTTTTTTATATTTTCCTAAATCAGGAATTTTAGTATTCGAAACTTTTCTAGCAATATCAGGTTGGTCATATATTTCATTCTTTATCATCAAATCATACACCTCTTTATATTTATAATAACACATTTAAGTGTAAAGTAAACAAAAAAATATTTACAAAAAAATTTATATATAATACTATTAAAATAATAATAGGAGGTTATTATGAGTGAAGAAAAAAATTTAATGGATGCTAATAGTGAAAAACCAAAGAAGAAAATATGGTTATTTATTTTAATAGGAATAATTACAGTAGCTCTTATAGTAGGAATTGTATTTTTAGTATTAAATTTTATGAAACCTAAATATCAGGTAATAGTAAATACTGGAGGAGGAACAATAACTAAATCAATAGTAGTTAATAATAATGTAATAGAGAAACTTCCAGAAATCACTCCACCTGAAGGAAAAAAGTTAGTATCGTGGGTAAACGAAGATATGGAAGCGATAAGACCAAATTTAAAAATAACTGAAAATTTAGTCATAGAACCAGTTTATAGAGATGATAATGTTGAAACAGTAACATTAAAATTTGAAACAGGTACAAGTTTAAAAATAAAGGATATAATTATTCCAAAAAACTCAAATGTTATTTTACCAATACAACCAGAACACGAAGAATGGAAATTTTTATATTGGGTAGATAAAGATGGATTTATTATATTAAAAAATCAAGTTATAGAAGAAGATACAACAATATATGCATATTGGTTTAAACCTGATAAAGAAAAAGTAACTATATCATTTGACACAGATACAACTGAAAAGATAGGTAGTATAACAATAAATAAGGGAAGTACTTTATTGTTTCCAACACCAAAGAAAACAAAAATTGGATTTGTATTTAGAGGTTGGATGGATGAAACAGGAAATGTAATGACAAATGATACTAAAATAGAAAAAAATATAACATTAAAAGCTAATTGGAAAGAACCATATACATGTCCAGAAGGTTGTACACCAAACGAAGGAGGAGCAACTTGTAATAAAGAAAATGTTGTCTCACCAACTACAAAAGAAGTATGTCCAAATGGATCAATATTATATTATGGAAAATGTATAACTAAAACAGGTGGAGAAGATGCAAGTATTAGACAATGTTCAATGGAAGGCGATGAAATGTATTATAATAACTGGTGCATGAAAATAGTAAATAAAGTAACTGAATATTCTTGTCCAGAGGGATACAATAAAGATGGAGATAATTGTAAAAAAATAGATACACTTGAATGTACCGCAAATTAAAAAGTAGATAAATAATCTACTTTTTTTATTTGAATATATCTTTTAAAGATTTTTTATATTTTTTATAATCAATAATTTCAGGTAAATCAATTTTTATATGTCCTTGTTTAAACCAAAGTGCATCTCTTAAAGAATGCATTTTATAGTCTAGTAATTCACATCTTTCAATCATATCTTTATTTTTTTCTTTTTTTCTATCATTCATATTGTTAAATTTATCTGCTATAGAATTTAATTCTTCAGCTGTATTTTTACATCTTTGAATAATTTCCTCTTCACTTAAATTTTTGATATCGTTATAATCAATAATCCAATCCATATTTTTTAGAAATTTTATTTCGTCTCGTTCACTAAATTTTACAAATTCATATTTATTAGATATATCTTCAACTTCAGATAACATTCGTAAGTATAAAAATTCTGGAATTTTTATACTAGATTTTAATAAATATACGATATCTTTTTTTTGAATAAAAGCAACATTCTTAGTAATTATTTTCATAGAAACCCTCCTAATTTATATAATAATAACATATTTACTTTAATTATGATAAAAATATTGCAAAAAAAAATTAAATGTTTTATAATTAAATAGTCGAATGTCTCCTTAGCTCAGTTGGTAGAGCAACTGACTCTTAATCAGTGGGTCTAGGGTTCGAATCCCTAAGGGGACACCATTAAGAAATTAAGAATCGAAAGATTCTTTTTTTTAGTTTTAAATAATATGCAATAAAACATTACCTTCATAATATAAATTGGAGGTGAAATATGTTAAATATAAAACAAAGACAATTAAATTTAAGAACATATTATTATTTCTATAAAGGGAGTATTGATGGAATTGAAGGAACTAAGACAAAAGCAGCATATAAAAATTTTCAAAGATTTACAGAATTAAAAGTAGATGGCATATATGGAAAAAATACAAATAATAAGTTGATTGAAGTAATAAAACAATTACAGGGTAAATTAAATTCTAAAGGATTTAATTTAGCAATAGATGGAATAGTAGGTAATGCTACTATAAGTGCTATAAAAACTTTTCAAAGAAATAATAATCTTGTAGTAGATGGAATTGCTGGAGAAAAAACATTTAGTAAACTAAATAACACACCATCAAACACTAAATATAGATATCCAGTTAATTATATTAATATAACACAATATTATTCATCATCACATAAAGCACTTGATTTAGGGTGGAGTAGTAAATATTATGGACCAAATCAAACAGTATATGCATGTTTTGATGGAGTAGTAACCGTTAATTCATATGGAAAAGATGCAGGTAATTATGTTGCAATAAGGCATGATAATGGTGATGTTAGTAGATATATGCATTTAAAAGAAAAATCACATGTAAGTGTTGGTCAAAGAGTATCAAAGGGTGAAAAAATAGGAATTATGGGAGATACAGGTAATGCTAGAGGTAATCATGTTCATTTTGATTTAACAAAAAATGGTTCAAGAGTAAATCCAATAGAATATTTATATGTTTATTCTGGACAAATAGTTTCAGATGCTTGTAAAAATGTAGTAAGATATGTTTAGAGTAAGAAAAAAGTAAATTTTCTTACTTTTTTTTAAAAACATATTGATTTTTAGCAAATAGTAGTGTAAAATTAAATAGCGTTATGAGTTTTGGACCTATAGCTCAGCTGGTTAGAGTGCACGCCTGATAAGCGTGAGGTCGATGGTTCAAGTCCATCTAGGTCCACCATTTTTTTTAGAAATGGCCAGTTGGTGAAGTGGCTTAACACACCGCCCTTTCACGGCGGCATTCACGGGTTCGAATCCCGTACTGGTCACCATTAAGAAATTAAGAATCGAAAGATTCTTTTTTTTTACCCGTGAATGGCTCTAACAGCTGATAATCAAAATATTTTGTAAAAAAATGTAAAATTTAAATATAAATGAATAAATTACATTTTATATAATATATAATTAATATTAGGTGATAGTATGTATTTATTTATACAATTTGTATTTATATTTTTTATAGGAAGTACACTTGGATGGATTATAGAATTAATATTTAGAAGACTATATCATAAAAAGTGGATTAATCCAGGATTTTTAGTAGGTCCATATTTACCAATATATGGATTTGGATTAGTTTCAGTCACTGTAATATATTATTTTTTAGGTAACTATGAATTTTCTCCAATAATAATGATATTACTTATGGGATTATGCATGACACTACTAGAATTAATTGGTGGAGAAATAGCTCTTAAAAATCATGTAAGATTATGGGATTATAGAGATAGATGGTTAAACTATAAAGGAATAATTTGTCCATTATTTTCATTTGTATGGACTTTAGTAGGTGCATTATATTATTATTTTATCGCACCACATATAGAATTTGCATTAGAATGGTTCAGTCAAAACTTATTATTTTCGTATGTACTTGGTATATTTACAGGTGTAGTAGTAATAGATTTATTCTATTCAACTAAGTTATATATCAAAATAAGAAAATATGCTAAAGAAAATAATATAGTAGTAAAATATGAAAAATTAAAAATACATATTAAAGATGCACAAAAAGCTGCAATGGAAAAATATTCATTTATACTTCCATTTAAACAAATGGGTAAGTTAAAAGAATATTTAGATGATTATACAGAAAAATTATTAAGAAGGTAATAATATGAATATATATAATTATTTAGAATACTATGGAGAATTTAGTTTTAATGATAAGCCATTTAATGAAGTAGATAATGTAATTTTCTCACTTCTTTCGTATATTAATTTAAATTACATAGTATCTACTAATAAAAAAAATAAAATAACAATTAAAGAAGTTGCTACTAGGTATTTTTCTCATCATAGTAAAAAGACTGATAAATATAATATATTAGCAACTAAAGATGCAGTTAATTTACTTGATAAATTGCAAGATGTACCAAGATTTAAAGATGTACTTGTATATAATTATAAATATATTGGAAATGAATCAAGTCAATTTTCTGCTATAACATTTGAAATTAAAAAAAATTTATGTTATATAGCTTTTGAAGGAACAGATCAATTAATAAGTGGATGGAAAGAAGATTGTAAAATGGCATATGAGTTTCCAGTAGAAGCACATACATATGCAATTGATTATATAAATCATAATTTTCTATTTACAACAAAGAAATTAATAATAGGTGGACATTCTAAAGGTGGTAATTTAGCACTAGTAGCATCTATGTATTGTAATAACTTCATTAAAAGAAGAATATTAAATGTTTATAGTAATGATGGACAAGGACTTAGAAAAGCACAAATTGAATCGAAAGAATATAAGTCTATAGAAGATAGATTTATACATATAATTCCTCAAAATTCAATAGTAGGATTATTACTAAGACATACAAATAAAAATGAAGTAATATATTCAAATAGATTAGGTTTAATGGCACATATGGCTAATACTTGGGAGATAGAATATGATCATTTTAAAAGAGAAAAATTAAGTAAGTTTAGTGAAATACTAGATACAGGTGTAATAACATGGCTTGATAAATATGATGATGAAAAAAGAGAAAAATTTGTAAATAGTGTATTTATAATATTAGAGGAAAATAATATTCAATCATTAATTCAGTTAAAACAAAATATTAATTTGATATTTAAAATATTAAAATCATCAAAAAATATGGATCCAATTGTTATTGAGATGCTTAATGATTTCTTTAAAGTATTAAAAGATTTGAATAAAGAATATAAATGGTTTTAAAGATAAACTCTGTTTATCTTTTTTTATTGCAAAAATTAAAAAAGTTATTATAATATTATATTGCAAAAAGGAGTTGTTTTTATGAAACGTATAAGTGCTGAGGAAAGCTTAAGACCAAGTAGACAAACAATAGTTACTTGCAAAGAAAAAGTTGTAAAAGGCGAACCTATGATAAGAACAGATTTAAAGTCTTATTATATTCCAAATAAAAGTTTTAATTTAAGCGATGAAGAAAAAGAAAAATTAATTGAATTGAGTTCTTCAAATCCTCAAGAATTTACTAAAAAAATAGTAGAGTATAATTTACAAAAACCGATAATTTCATTTTTAGAAGGCGATAAAAATATATTACCTGAAAAATCAAAAAATAAACAAGAAAGAGTAGTAGCATTATCTACAGAAGATACAAGTATTTATTTTGAAGATTTAGCAACTCTACAATATAGAACATTAATCTTAGATTTAAAAGAAAAAGCAAGATTAGAAATGTTAAAAAGATCTTTAGAAGGTTTAAAAGATAAAAATATTAAAAGAATAAATTTTGGCTTTTACAATGCATCATTTAGTGGTATACAAGCAAATGTTGCTAAAATGCCATTTCCTATAAATAATAAAATAGAAGAAGAAATAAATTATTATCATTATTTAAAAGAAAAAGTTTCAAATATTGATGTGTTAGAAGATATGTGTAAAATAATGGATAAATTTATTGAAATAAATGGTAAGTTCTATACAGTACGAGTAGATGGTATGGAAGCACAAGCTTTTGGAGAAAATGGTGACAGTGTAATAAACATGTATGGTATAAATAATAGTTCTTATGTATTAAATTATGCGTTAGATAACGTAAAAAAATAAAAATATATATTGACCGATATAATATAAAATGTTAAAATTATATTGCGTCATGGAGACATACTCAAGAGGCTGAAGAGGCGCCCCTGCTAAGGGTGTAGGGTGGGTAACTGCCGCGAGGGTTCAAATCCCTCTGTCTCCGCCATTAAAAAATAAAAGAACTTTTTAAGTTCTTTTTTCATGTATGATATTTTTTGTTTTCTTTTTTTATGTTATAATATAAATAACAATAGGGAAGTGTTTTTTATGAAAAGAAGAAGAAAAAGAAAAGGAAGAATAAGATGGAATAGAGTCTTCACAGTTTTATTTATAATAATATTTATTATTACTATAATAAAAGTAACTAATTACATTATATACAATAATAAGATATATAATAATGTAGTAGAGTCATCTGCAAAAGATGCAGTAGTCTATAAAAAATACAAAACATTAAAAATATATAAGAAGACACTTGATTTAATAAAATCAGATAATGTCTCAATTGTTATAAATGATAAAAAAACACAAGCCTATGTATCTAGTAAAAATGTAAAAAGAAATATGTCTTTAAAAATAAAGACATATTCAAAAAGATTGAAATATGCTAATTTTAATAATTCAAAAGCATTATTTATTGAAAATACTGATTTAGTAAAAAGATCTAATAAAGTAGTAATAACTCTTCCAAAATATTTATCTAAAAATGGTATAGTTGATATTTATGGTGTTAAAGAAGACGATAAGGTAAATCAAGTATATATGGCTGATAAAGTAAAGGATACTGTAACAATAAAGCCAAATGAACATTATGTTAGATATTTTGTTACTTATGTAAAATTAAATGATATTAAAGTAAGCAATAGTACAATTAATAAAGGTTCAGTTGCGAATTTAAATGTTAAATATATACCAGAAACAGCAACTGTAAAAGATTATGAATATACTAAAATAGGTGATATATTTATGATAAATGAAAATAATAAAATAGTTGGTAAAAAGGCAGGAAAAGATAAAATAACTATTAAACATACTATTTCTAAAATAGAGGCAACTGCTACTATAACAGTTAAAGAAGAAGAAAATAAAATAGAAACTAAAGATGGAATTACTTATGTAAATGGAATATTAATAGTAAATAAAACATATTCACTTCCAAAAGATTATGATCCTGGTAAGATTAATGACGATGCATTAAATGCATTTAATGAAATGAAAGAAGCTGCAGCAAAAGATAATATTAAACTATGGATTCAATCTGGATATAGATCATATAAAACACAAGAAGGATTATATAATAACTATGTTAAAGAAGATGGTAAAGATAAAGCAGATACTTATTCAGCAAGACCTGGACATTCTGAACATCAATCAGGATATGCAATGGATTTAAATATAATAGGTTCTGCATTTGAAGGAACACCTGAAGCAATATGGATAGATAAAAATTGCTATAAATATGGTTTTATAATAAGATATCCAAAAGGAAAAGAAAATATAACAGGCTATAAATATGAACCATGGCACATAAGATATTTAGGAAAAGAAAATGCCAAAAAAGTATATGAAAGTGGTAAAACTTTAGAAGAATATTTAGGAATAGATTCAAAATATAAAAATAACTAAGGAGATGAAGTAAATGGACAAAATATATATATTTGGACATCAAAATCCAGATACTGATGCAGTAACAGCAGCAATAAGTTTATCTTATTTAAAAAATAAACAAGGATTAAATACAGAAGCAAGAGTACTTGGACACATATCAAAAGAAACAAAATTTGTACTTAATTATTTTAATCAACCAGAACCAAAATATTTAAATGATGTTAAATTACAATTAAAGGATATAGAGTATCATAAAGGTCTATTCTTAGATGAAAATGTTTCTTTATTAAATGCATATAAATATTTAAATGAAAACAAAGTAACTGGTACTCCAATTGTAAAAGATAATAATAAATATGTAGGAATATTAACAATAAAAGATATAGCTAAAGAACTTATGATGGGTGATTTTGAAAAATTAGATGCGACTTATGAAAATATTTTAAATGCTATAAGTGGAGAAGAAGTATTAAGATTTGATGATGATATAAAAGGACATATAATAGTAGCATCTTATAGAAGTACAACATTTTTAAATAATGTTAATTTAACTAAAGATGATATATTAATAGTAGGAGATAGACATAGTATTATAGAAGATGCAGTTAATAGTGGTATAAAATTACTTATAATAACTGGTCTTGGTGAAATAAAAGAAGAACATCTAAAAATAGCAAAAGATAATAATGTAAATATAATAAGAACAGCAAATAATTCATTTAATACATCTAAATTAATAGGTTTATCTAATTCTATAAAAACAATAGTTAAGAAAGATGATTCAAAAGTATTTTATGAAAATGATTATTATGCTGATTTTAAAGAAGCAACTAAAAAATTAAAACATAATAATTATCCAATTTTAAATAAAAAAGGTGAATGTTTAGGATTAATAAGATTAACAGAAATATTAAAGAAAAATAGTAAAAAAGTAATGCTTGTAGATCACCAAGAAAAAGAACAAAGTGTTTTAGGATTAGATGAAGCAACTATATTAGAAATAATAGATCATCATAAAATAGGAAATATAAATACAAGTATGCCTATAAATTTTAGAAATATGACAGTAGGATCTTCTAATACAATAATTTATTATATGTATCAAGAAGGACATGTAGAAATACCAAAAGAAATAGCAGGTTTAATGTTATCTGGAATACTTTCAGATACTTTATGTTTACAAAGTCCAACTTCTACACCAATGGATGAAGAAGCAGTTAAAAATTTATCTTTAATCGCAGGCGTAGATTATGAAAAGTATGCTCTTGAAATGTTTAAAGCAGGAACTTCATTAGAAGGACTAACTAAAGAAGAAATAATAAAGAGTGACTTTAAAATATTCCCAGTAACAGATGGTAAGATAGCAGTAGGTCAAGTATTTACTTTGGATAAAGATAGAATATTTGATGAACTTGATGCTTATTTAGAAAAATTAGAAGAAATAAATAATAAAGAAGGATATAAATTTACTATAATATTAGTAACAGATATATTAAAAAATGGTTCTTATTTATTATTTACTAAGGATGCTAAAAGTGTATTAGAAGATGCATATAATATAGAAGATATTAAACAAACACATTATATAGATGGATTAGTATCTAGAAAAAAACAAATAATACCATTAATAATTTCAAAATTAAATTAGTAAAGAACAATGTTAAATACATTGTTTTTTTCTTGAATAAATAGTGTATATATGATATATTTAAGATAGGTGAAAGTATGAAAAATAATAAAGGTTTTGCAACATCTTTTATGTTATTTAGTTTATTAGCATTATTTTTAATTGTAGTGATGATGCTACTTTTAACTATGAATAATTCATCTTCAATAAGTGGAAGAATGAAAGATGCAATAAAAGATAAAGCAGAAAATAGTATGAATAATAGACAATCATCAAGTAATACTGACTATGTACAAAACAATTTACTTTTATATTATGATGCATTAGATCATGGTGATGGTAATTCAACATGGGATGATTTATCTGGAAATGGTAATGACGGTGTAATAACCAATGGAACATTTAAAAATAATACACTTTCTTTATCAGGTTCTGGATCAGGTGTTGTTTCTACTAATATGATTGATTATAAACCTAATATGACTTTTGAAGTAACTTTATATCCTAACATTACAGGTAATTCGTATGTACTTGATGCTAGAAAAAGTGATGGAGATGGTTATCAACCACTTCATTTGTATAGTGATTATAGAGGAGAAATATATTCAAAACCAGGAGGAGCATTTACTCAAAGTATGAATTATCTTAGTGAAAACATTCATACATTATCGATTGTGTATACATCATCAGGAGTAACTTTCTATAAAAATGGTGCTCAAGTATCAACAAATAATGTACCAAAAGGAGTTACATATACAGCAAATTTATTTATAGGTAGATATGCACTTGAAAATACTGTTAATTTTAAAGGTAATATATATTCAGTAAGAGTATACGATAAAGCATTAGATATAAATGAAATAAGAGCTAATTATACATATGATGCTAAAAGATATATACTTCAAAAAGATAATGAATATACATATGAATACACAGGTAGTTATCAAACATTTACCGCACCAGCTACAAGTAACTATAAAATAGAAGCTTGGGGGGCACAAGGTGGTACAGTAGGAAATAAACTTGGAGGAAATGGTGCATATACTTCAGGTAATATCGAATTAACTAAAGGTCAAAAATTATATTTATACATTGGTTCTCAACCACAAAATGCAGCAAGACAAAATGGCGGATATAATGGTGGAGGTAACGTATCTCCTAATGATGATGGAACAGGCCGTGCTGGTGGAGGAGCCACAGATATAAGATTAGTATCTGGCGATTGGAATAATGAAGCATCATTAGCATCAAGAATTATGGTTGCTAGTGGTGGAGGTGGATCTGCTTGTGAAGGTGGTGACTGGTGTGCTAGCGGAGGAGCTGGTGGTGGTTTAATTGGTCTAAATCCTACTTCAATGGGTTCTAGAGCCGCAACATGTCACGGTACAGGAGGAACGCAAACTTCAGGAGGTAATAGTATAGATACTGATGAACATAGACCTTCGGGTTTAAGTTATCTGGGAACATTTGGAATAGGTGGTAGTTCTGGTTCAAATGATGACTCTGGTGCAGGTGGAGCTGGATATTATGGTGGTGGTGGTTCAAACTATGCTTCAGCCGGTGGAGGAGGTTCATCATATATTTCAGGGCATCTAGGATGTGTAGCTATTCAAGCACAAGATAATATAACTCCTAAGAATGGATGTACAGATGGAACTGAAGATATAACTTGTTCATATCATTATAGTAATAAAATATTTACAAATACCATTATGAAAGCTGGTAATGAAGAGATGCCTACATTTAATGGAAGCGGAAGTATGACAGGTAATAGTGGTAATGGTTTTGTTAAGATAACAGTTTTAGGTTCTGATTAGAACCTTTTTTCTTTACACTAAAAAATGTAAAATTACTTGTTATACCTTGAAATTGTATGATATAATAACAAATAGTGATAAAAGCATAAGGAGAGATTATTGTGGCAGAATACAATGAGAAATCTATAAAAATATTAGAAGGATTAGAAGCGGTAAGAAAAAGACCAGGTATGTATATTGGGTCTACTGATAAAAGAGGTCTTCATCATCTAGTATGGGAAATAGTTGATAATTCAATAGATGAAGTTATGAATGGATATGGTAAGAATATTAAAATAGTACTTCATTCAGATGGATCAATTAGTATTTCGGATGATGGTAGAGGTGTACCTACTGGTAAGCATGAATCAGGTAAATCTACTGTAGAGGTTATTTATACAGTACTTCATGCTGGTGGTAAATTTGAAGAAGGTAACTATAAGGTTTCTGGTGGACTTCATGGTGTTGGTGCATCTGTAGTTAATGCACTTTCTAAATGGATGATTGTAACTTCTAAAAGAGATGGTGCTGAATATTCTATTAGTTTTAAGAATGGTGGAGAACTAGATACTCCTTTAAAAAAGGTAGGAACTACTAATAAAACAGGTACTACCGTTAGATTTATGCCAGATGATACAATATTCTCAACTACTAATTTTTCATATACAACAATATGTGAAAGAATGCAAGAAGATGCTTTCCTTTTAAAAGGATTAACTGTTCAAGTAGTAGATGAAGAGTCTAAAAGAGATGTAACATATCATTATGATAATGGAGTTAAATCTTTTGTTGAATATTTAAATGAAGGTAAAAACACATTAAATAATGTATTTGATTTTAAAGGTGAAAAAGATAAGATAGAAGTAGAAATAGCTATGCAATATAATGATAGCTATAATGAAAATATAATATCATTTGTTAATAATGTTAAAACTGCTGATGGAGGTTCTCATGAAGTAGGATTTAAAACAGCACTTACAAAAGTATTTAATGAATATGCTAAAGCAAATGGTTATTTAAAAGCAAAAGATAAGAATTTTGATGGTAGTGATGTAAGAGAAGGTTTAACAGCTGTAATATCACTTAGAATACCAGAAGCACTTTTACAATTTGAAGGACAAACTAAAGGTAAACTTGGTACTCCGATTGCTAAAACTGTTGTTGAAAATATAGTTACTGAAAAATTAGGTTATTATTTAGAAGAAAATAAAGAAACAGCGGTAAATATATTATCTAAAGCCTTAAAAGGTAAGATGGCAAGAGAAGCAGCTAGAAAAGCAAGAGATGAAGCAAGAAAAGAAAAAGGTACTAAAAAAGAAAAAAATATATCTGATAAGCTTGCACCTGCTCAAAAGAAAGATCCAAATAAAAATGAATTATTCATAGTAGAGGGTGATTCGGCAGGAGGTTCTGCAAAATCAGGTAGAGATAGATCATATCAAGCAATACTTCCTTTACGAGGTAAAGTATTAAATACAGAAAAAGCAAAAATAGAAGATGCATACAAAAATGCAGAAATAAATACACTTATTTATACAATAGGTGCTGGTGTTGGATCAGATTTTGATATTAAAGATTGTAATTATGATAAGATTATTATAATGACCGATGCTGATGTTGATGGATCACATATACAAGTTTTATTAATAACATTCTTCTATAGATACATGAAACCTCTTATAGAAGCAGGTAAACTTTATATAGCAACTCCACCACTTTATAAAATAGATTTTTCAAAGGAAACATTATATGCTTATAATGATGAAGAATTAAAAGAATATACTAAGTCTAAAAGACCAACTGATATTCAAAGATATAAAGGTCTAGGTGAAATGGATGCATCTCAACTTTGGGAAACAACAATGGATCCAGAAAATAGATTATTAATAAGGGTTAAAATAGAAGATGCAGCACTTGCAGATAAAAGAGTTTCTATTTTAATGGGTGATAATGTAGAACCAAGAAAAGATTGGATAGAAGAAAATGTAGAATTTTCTTTAGAAGATAATTATAAAATATAGGAAGTGAAAATATGGCTAAGAAAGAAAAAACTATTGTTGAAAAAATTCATGATTATGCCCTAGAAGAAATAATGGGTGATAGATTTGCTGCTTATGCTAAAGAAATTATTCAAGATAGAGCACTTCCAGATGTAAGAGATGGTCTTAAACCAGTTCAAAGAAGAATTTTATATGGTATGTATGAAAGTAAAAATACATATGATAAAAAATATAGAAAGAGTGCTAAAGCAGTTGGAGAAATAATGGGTAATTACCATCCACATGGTGATTCATCTATATACGATGCTATGGTAAGAATGAGTCAAGAATGGAAACAAAATACTCCATATATTGATATGCATGGTAATAATGGATCTATGGATGGAGATTCTGCAGCAGCAATGCGTTATACAGAAGCAAGACTTTCTAAAATAAGTAATGAACTATTAAAAGATATAGAAAAAGATACTGTTAATATGGCTCCAAACTATGATGATACTAGAATGGAACCAACAGTACTTCCTTGTAAATTTCCTAATTTACTAGTAAATGGGTCTACTGGAATATCTGCAGGTTATGCAACAAATATACCACCTCATAATTTAGGTGAAGTAATAGATGCAACTATTAAAAGAATAGAAAAACCAACATGTTCTTTTGAAGATATATTTGAAATAGTAAAAGGACCTGATTTTCCAACAGGAGCTATTGTAGAAGGAAAAAAAGAAATAGAAGAAGCTTATAAAACAGGTAAAGGAAAAATAAATGTAAAATGTAAGTATGAAATAATAAAAGAAAAAAGTACTCATCAAATAGTTATAACTGAAATTCCTTTTGAAGTTAATAAAGCTAATCTAGTTAAAAAGATTAATGATATAAGAATAGAAAAGAAAATAGATGGAATAGTAGATGCTAGAGATGAAACAGCAAGAGGAGATTTAAGAATTGCTATTGATCTTAAAAAAGATGCTAATAGTGAACTTATACTTAACTATTTACTTAAAAATACAGAAATGCAAATATCATATTCATTTAATATGATAGCTATAGTAAATAGAAGACCAAAACTTGTTGGTATTTTAGAAATACTTGATGCATATATAGCTCATCAAACTGAAGTAATAACTAGAAGAAGTAAATTTGATTTAGAACATGCACGTCTTAGAATGCATATAGTAGAAGGTTACTTAAAAGCAATGAGTATACTTGATGAAGTAATTGCAGTAATAAGAAAAAGTAAGAATAGATTAGATGCTATAGAAAATTTAGTTAAAGAATTTGATTTTTCTACAGAACAGGCAACAGCTATAGTAGATATGAAATTATATAGATTAACTAATACAGATGTAGTAGCGCTTGAAGAAGAAAAAGCAAATTTAGAAAAAATAATTGCGTTCTTAGAATCTATATTGAATGATAAGAAAGTATTACTTCGTCAAATGAAGAAAGAACTTCTTGAAATTAAGAAAGAATATGCAGTTGATAGAAAGACTGAAATTAAAGATGAAGTAACAGAAATAAAGATAGATGCAACTGATATGATTACAAAAGAAGATGTAATTGTAGTAGTTACTAATGAAGGATATGTAAAAAGAGTATCTAAGAAGAGTTTTGCATCTTCTAATATGGAAGATATTAATTTAAAAGAAAATGATTATGTAATTGGGTTATATGAACTTAATACACTTGATACATTACTTTTATTTACTGATTTAGGTAATTATTTATATGTACCAGTACATGAACTTCCAGATTTAAAATGGAAAGATTTAGGAAAACATATTAGTAATATAATAAATATGAAAGCAGAAGAGTCTATTATATCTTCAATACCAGTTACTAATTTTGATAATGGAATAATAACTATATTTACTAAAGATGGTATGGTTAAAAGAACTAATTTATCAGATTTTAAAGTATCAAGATATTCTAAAGAAATGGCTTCAATTAAATTAAAGGATGAAGATAGAGTAGTAAATGTTACAAATTCTAATGATAAAGAAGTATTAATTGTAACAGATGAAGGTTATAGTTTATGGTATTCTGTAAATGAAATACCTATCGCAGGAGTAAAAGCAGCAGGAGTAAAAGCTATTAAATTGAAAGATGATAAAGTAATAAATGCTACATTATTTAATTCAAATGATGAATATGTAACTATATTTACAGATAAGATGACTGCTAAGAGAGTAAAAATAGAAGAACTTGAAAAATCAACACGTGCAAGAAGAGGACTTTTAATAATACGAGAAGTAAAAACTAATCCTCATAGAATAAAGAAAATGTTTATAACTAATCCAAAAGATAAATTTGGTATAGTTACTAAAAATGGAATAACAATTATAAAGAATTCTGAAATAACTATTAGTGATAGACATTCAACTGGAAGTAATATATCAAAATCAAAAATAAAAGATGTATTTATTACTCCGGAACTAAAATCTAAAAAAGATATAGAAGAAATTATTGAAGTAGAAGAAGTACAAAAAGAAGATGTATCGTTAAAAGAAATTGATGATAAAATGATGACAATTGATGATTTTTTAGACGATTTTGAAGTACTTGAATAAAGTAAGCATTTGCTTACTTTTTTTGTGTTAAATAGCTGTTTCGATTGTTTACATTGAAATTTTAATATAGTATAATTATATATAGTAGTACACTATAATAGAGGTGAAAAATATGCAAATAAATACTAGTTCTATATCTACTATTTCAGAACAAATAAAAGAAAATATAAGTGACATGAAAAAGGAACACCAAAATATAAAAAGTTATATTTCAGATATGAAAAAAGGTTGGAAAGGTGAAAATGCAGATAAATTTTATAAAACATTTGAAGAAATATATTTGAAAAATTTAATAGACTCAATTGATGTGTTATCTGATTTTCAGACTTTTATTTCGAAAGTACCAGGTGCATATGAAACTATCGATAATAGTTATGCGTCTAAAAATATTGAAGTGTAGGTGATAATATGGAATTTGATCAAAAAACATTCATGTCTTCTGTAGAAAATATTACTAAAGCAAAGGAATCTTTTGAAAATATAATTGAAAGTATGAATAATTCTATACAACTTATATCAAATAATTGGGATAGTAGTGCTTCAAATATGTATACATCAAAACTAAGAAAACAAAGAACAAATTTTGAAACATATATAACAGAATTAGATAATTGCATAGAATATCTAAACAAGAAAAATGAAGAAGCTGAAAATATGGAAAAAACAAATAAAAATTTAATAGAAGATTAATAGGAAGGAAATAAATATGGCATATGAAAATGTAAATGTAAGTAGTTTAAAATATTCTTTAAATCAATGCTTAGAATCATTGAGTACATCTTCATCACAAAGGGTATTAGAAGAACTAAATAGAAATGATAAGTGGTGTGCAGAAAGTAAAGAAAAATATAAAGAAGCATTAGATAAATTAATTAATACACGATATACAGAATTAAAAGAGTATTTAAATCAATGTTTGTCAAATGCAGATCAAATACAAAAATATCAAGAAGCTTCTGCAGCAAAATCTTCTTATAATAGCCAAATAAGTGGTCTAAATAGACAATTGGATGCACTTCAAACACAAAAGAATTCTGCTAAAAGCGATACTGAAAAAGCAAGTATTCAAAGACAAATAGAAGAAACAAAAACAAAAATATCAAATTTAGAAAGTCAATCAAGTTCAAGCGAAAGTAGTATGAACAGTATAGCAAGTAATATTATTATATAAAGAGGGTGATAGTGTGAGAGTTACGTATGTAGCGGATAAAACGAGTTTAAATAGTTATAAAAATAGCATTTCATCTGAAAAATTTGGGTTTGATGAAGGTTCTTATAAATATTTTACAAATGGATATATAAGTACTTGCACTGATCCAGTAGTTATGCAAATGAGAGAAAAAATAGCTAATTATTATTCAACAATTGAAAAAGGATACCAATCTTTAAACACATGGTTAGATGATTATATAAAAGATATGGATAATTTAGATGAATCTTTAGCAAGTGGAACAAGTACTGTAACAGATTCAAGTACAAATAGTTATTTAAATGGTTTTGTAGATAAAATAAATGAAGAAGTAATGGAATCAGGAGATACTATAAAACAAATGGATTTAAATTATGATATATCTACATATACAGAAACAGATTATGATCCAAATGCAAATGAAGAAGAAATAAATTTAGATGAATATATAACATATATTGATGAATTGATTGCTGAATATAATAGTGATATAGAAATGTTAGAATCAGAATATGATCAAGCAATGCAAACAGCGGCTATGAATACACAGCCTATAATAGATATAGAAAAGTATCCTGATTTGAATGATATGCCAGCGATAAAAGCTAAAATAGATGAATTAAAAGGTGACGTATCGCTAATGGAATATTATAAAAAAGAAGCACAACATATGAAAGAAATCGAACCATATGAAAATCTAATGGATACAGAAGATTTTAATAATTTCTTGATAGATTATGATGGAGATGCTTTATATAAAGAATATTATAATAATAAGAATTATAATGTTGATGATGTTGATTTATTAGCAATCATAGAATATCAAAAAAAATATAATACTGAAGAAGATTTTGGAATATTTCAAATTAATGTAGATGATACTTCTATATCATTAAGTGATATTTATAAGTATACTAATGATGATCAAAAATTAATATATCATTATTTATTTAAAACACGTGGAAGAAAAGAAGCAGATAAATATTTGTCATTGCTAACAGATGATATAAATAAAGCAAAAGGTGCAGAAGATGCTGCAAAATGGATTGAAGATTTTAAAATATATTATGCTTCGCAAACAGATGGACAAAATATAGGAGAAACTATTTTAGGTTTTCTTGCTTCGTATAGTACTGTAAGTATTAAAGGTATAGATGATGGTGTAACAAACTTTAATAATGGTATGTATAATTTATTAGTTAATGACAAACATTTAACATCAGATGAATATGCTGCATGTATAGTAAGAACATATTTAGCAGAAAATACAGGATATTATGGAACAGTATATGATGTTCATTCTGCTATTGGTAATATGACTCCAGCTATTGCAGCTAGCGCAATAACAACAGCATTATTTACGCCAGCAGTTGGTTCAGCTGTAGGTAGTACATTAATGGGAGTATCTGCAGGTGGGAATGCAAAACATCAAGCTTTAGTAAATGGTTCGTCAACAAAATCAGCATGGATATATGGATTATTCTCTGGTGCAAGTGAAGCAACATTAGGATATTTCTTAGGTAAAATACCTGGAATAAGTAAAACATCTGGATTTACTTTAGCTAATTTAATATCAGAAGGTACAGAAGAATTTTCACAAGAGTGGATTGATGCTGGATTAAGAGCTGTTATATTGGGAGAAAATATAGATTTAACACAAGTAGAAAATGATAGTTTTTATTCATTCTTTGTTGGGGTTTTAGTAGCTGGTTACACAAATGCTCCTGGTGCTGTAACAAGTAAAATTAATGTTAATATAGATGGAAAAACATACGAAATATCAAGAGAAGAATTTTTAAAAGTAGTATCAGAAGAAGTATCTAAAAACAAAAATGTAGACATGACCCAACTAAAAGGAACTTTAATGGGTAATAGTAAAATAGTATCAAAACAAACTGGTAAAAAATATAATAACTCATCTGTGGCTATTGATTATAATTTCTTTAAAATGTATGATGGTGGAAATTCAACATTTGGTGTAAACCAAGGATATTTAACTAATTTGAAAAAAACTAATCCTAATGATTATAATAGACTTAAAAATAAATTAAAAAATCAAGGATTTAGTAATAGTCAAGTAAAAGTTATTATGAAAAATTTAGATAGTAAAGGCGCATGTTCATATGCATCTGTATGTAATGGAATATTTTCTAAATATAAAAATGACCCAAATGGATTTAAACAAAAGTTTGGATTTGATATGTATACTACGAATTCATCAGGAAAACTTCAGTTAAATCAAGGTGAATTATTACTTGATATATATTTGTACACAAATGATTATGCAAATGGTGGGGGTCTTTGGTATAAAGATGCAAATGATGGTAAAAAATATTTATTAAAAATAACAGAAGTATATGATGCATATGGCAATAAAACATATCAATTTACTAAAACAAAAAAATTATATACTGAAAATCAACAATATATGTCATCACCTAATGGTTTTAATTTTGATATAATGAATAATTATCTAAAAACAAAAGGAATACAACAAATTAAAACTGCTAATACATATGGTCATGACTTTAATAATATGCCTCTTTCAGATAGTGGTATGCAAAACGCTATTAATGATACTGAAAAATATATAAAAATGGGATATCAAGTTCAACTTGGTATATTATCAGACCCACAAAAAGTTAATAATATAAGATTTATTAGTACAAATAATACTGGAGATGTATCAACTGCTAGTTGGAAGGAAGGCGATGGTCACGCTGTACATGTTGTAGGAACATGCGATGATGGATTTATAGTTAGTTCATGGGGAAATTCATATGTAGTACCCTATGAAGATTTACAAAAAGGTGGTTTTAGATTAGAATATTATGATATTAATTAGGAGGTAAATATGGAAGAATTATTAAAAGAAAAATATTATATCTTATTATATGAATATTTATTTAAAGAAACTTCTTTAACGAATTATGACAATAATTTTTCGTCATCTGATTTGAAATATGAAAAAACAAGTGAAGAAGAAAAAGATGAATATCAAAAAAAATCTATTTTAAATTATTTTTATATAAGAAATGATTTTCATTTAGAAAATCTTGAATCTGATAAAAAATTATTATTAGATAAAATAGATTCTGAAACAACATATGATGTAAAAAAAGAATTTATTAATTCAACATTAAGTGATGTTCTAACGGATAAATCTGTTAGTGAAAACAACTTAATTCCGTATGGACCAATTGCTGATTATAATTGTATGGCAAAAAATGGAACACTGGTAATAGGATTTAGATATGATGAATTTTTTGGATATGATGATATGGATGATTCATGGTCTGATAATTTGGATTTGCAAGAAGATGAAATATATGAAGTGTTACCTAAAATTGAACAAGAAATAGCAGAAAAAATAAAAATTCCTGTTAAGATAATACAATATAATGAAAATACTGTAGAACTTGACAATGGACCTAAAATGTAAAAAATAAAAAAATATAATTTACTTATAAAAAAATTTAATATATAATTATAATTAGTAAAGGAGAGAAGAAAATGGTTTGGATTATAGTAATAGCTGTTGTAGCTCTATTAATCATTTGGTTTATTGGAGTTGCTAATGGACTTGCTAGAAAAAAATTGAGTGCAGAAAATGCATTCGCAGATGTAGATGTATATCTAACACAAAGATATGATGCTATCAACTCTATGGTTGGTACAATCAAAGGACATGTAGGAGCAGAAAATGATATTTTAGAAAATGTTATTAATGCAAGAGCAAAAGGGTTAGGAGCTCAAACAATTGATGAAAAAATTGAAGCTGATAACCAAATTACTGGAGCTTTAAGCAAATTGTTTGCTTTATCTGAAAGCTATCCTGATTTAAAAGTTGATCAAAGTTTTGTTAAACTTGAAGATCAAATTCAAAAATTAAACGAAGAATTAGTAGGAGCAAGAAGATACTACAATGCAGCAGTTAAAATTTATAATACTGCAATAATTGTAATACCTGCTAATATAGTTGCTAGAATTATGGGATATCAAGCAATGAAGATGTATGAAGCAAGTGAAGAACAAAGACAAAATGTTGTTCCTGATTTTGAAAAGTAAAAAAGAGGAGTAAAGATATGAAAAAGAATAAATTTTATTTACTTTTTATATCTTTTTTTCTATTTTTATTATTGCCTATAAATGTTAAGGCACAAGATTATGGTTATGAAATAGAAAAATATAAAGTAGATATAAATGTAAACGAAAATAATATATTAAATGTAACAGAAACAATAGATGTAAATTTTAAAGAATACAGACATGGTATATTTAGAAAAATACCTATTGTTAATAAATTTCAAAGAAATGACTTTGATACAAAAAATAAGGCTAAAATAAGAAACGAAAGTATTAATGAGCCATATACAAAAACACTTGAAAATAATATATATACATATAAAATAGGTTCAGCATCTTCAACAATTATTGGACCAAAACAATATATTATTAAATATGATTATGATTTTGGTGATGATAATATAGATGAATATGATGAATTATACTTTAACATAATTGGTACAGAATGGGATACAAATATGAAAGAAGTAGAATTTACTATTCAAATGCCAAAAGATTTTGATCAAACAAAAATTAACTTTCCAATGGGATATTATGGATCAACATATTATGAAGATGTAAAATACGATATAAATAATAATAAAATAACTGGGACTATAGAGAAAGATAGAATAACTGGAAATGCACTTAATGCGTATGAAGGATTAACTGTTAGAATAGAACTACCAGAAGGGTATTTTGTAGGAGAAAGAAGAAATATAGATCCAACATTTATACTATTAATAGTAGAAATAGTATCATGTGTAATAGCAATTTTATTAAGTACATTCTTATTCTTTAAATTTGGAAAAAAGAAACCATTTATATTAGTACCAGAATATACAGTACCAGATGATTTAACACCAGCAGAACTTGGATATTTATATAAAGGTGCAACTTCAAATGAACAAATAGTATCATTAATAACTTATTTTGCTAATAAAGGATACTTACAAATAATAGATGAAGGTAAAAATAAATTTTCTTTAAAAAGGTTACAACCAATTCCAGATGAAGAACCAGAATATGCAAGAATAACATTTAATGGTCTATTTAGAAAAGCAGATGAAGAAGGTTTAGTTACAAAAAGTAAATTAACAGATACTTTCTATACAACTTTATACTCAGCTTTAACTAAATTAAGAAAGACTCATAAGATATATGATGCATCTCATAGTGTATGTATATTACTTTATATATTATTTATAATGGGTACTATTTTCTATAGAATGATTGCATCAGCATTAATGACATATAGATTACACTATCAATATGAATTATTTAATGTAGTATCAATTTTATTAATGATAGCAGTAATAGTGCTTAATATTTTATATTTAATATTTGGAAATAGAAGAAATGAAGAAGCAACTAAATATTATAATAAAATTATGGGATTTAAAGATTATTTACTAAAAGTAGAAAAAGAAAAACTAGAATTACTAGTAGAAGAAAATCCAAATTATTTCTATGATATACTACCATATGCATATGTACTTGGTATATCTAAAAAATGGAGTAAAAAATTCGAATCAATTATTATGCCAGCACCTACTTGGTATGTTGGTAATATGTATGATATAAATACAGGTAGATTTGATGTAAATAAATTTTCAAGTTCACTAGAAAGAACACTTGCAACTACATCTACTACAATGTCATCAAGACCATATGAATCATCAGGATCTTCTGGTGGTGGGTCATTCTCTGGCGGTGGAGGATTCTCTGGCGGCGGAGGCGGCGGAGGCGGCGGCGGAAGCTGGTAGCCTAACAAGGAGGAAAATATGAAAAAAAGATTAATTAAATTAATGTTAATATTATCTTTTTCATTTCTTCCTTTTTTTAATGCTTACGCATATTCAGAGGATTATGAAATAGATAATTATAAGGTAGAAATAAATGTAAATGAAAATCATTCGTTAAATGTAGTAGAAACAATAGATGCTAACTTTTTTAAAGAAAAACATGGTATAAAAAGAACATTACCAATGCATAATACCTATTCAAGAAAGATAAATGATGAAAAAGTAGAAATAGAATCTGATACAAAAATATCTGATTATAGTGTAAATGAAAAATATACAATAGAAAAAGGATATAGTGATTTTACATTTAAAATAGGTGATCCAAACAAAACAATCACTGGTAAAAAACAATATATAATTAAATATACTTATGATATGGGAGAAGATTATATAAAAGATTTTGATGATCTTTATTATAATATAATAGGTACACAGTGGGATTGCATGATAAAAAATGTAGAATTTTATATTCAAATGCCGAAAGATTTTGACCAAACAAAAATTAATTTTACGATAGGTAGATATGGTGCAACATATAATAAAGATATAAATTATAGTATTGAAAATAACTTAATAAAAGGTAATATAAAACAGGTAGATGGTTATGCGCTTTCTTCATATGAAGGATTAACTGTAAGAATAGAACTACCAGAAGGATATTATCAAAATGAACAAGAATATACATGGTATAATAATCCAGATAATTCGAATGAAAATTATGAAAAAGTTACTATAAATGCAACTTTAAAAGAAAATAATACAATGCATGTTGAAGAAACTTATTTTGTTAAATATAAAAAATATATAACTGGAATAGAAAGAAATATAAAAACTAAAGGATTCATATATAGAAAAGTAGGCAGTAAGAAGAAAAAACAGAAAATAAATTATATCATTGATAATATTAAGACAAATACAGGTTATTTTAAATATATGAATGATGATGAGTTATCAATAACAGTAAATGATGGTAGTGATACAGATGTTAATAAAATATATGAATATAAAATGAGTTATGACGTAGATTTTGGTGATGATTTTACAGATATAGATGATTTATTTATATATAAATTTGAAGATGAACACGTTCCTATAAAAGAATTTAATTTAAAATTAAATTTACCAAAGGAAGTTAACGCATATGATATTGATATATTAAATGATACATATAATTTAGGTTATAGTGATAGTTCATTTAAATACAAACAATTACTATCTAGTTATGATAAAAAAAGTATTAATGTATCTTTTAAAAAAGATTATTTTGGATATGCATTAAATTCAATGGATGATGTATCAATAAGAATAAAATTACCAGAAGGATATTTTGTTAATGAAAGAAAAAATATTAATCCATATTTTAATGCCCAAGCGACAAGAACAATAATAATAGTAACATTGCTAATAATATCAAGTATTATATATTTGTTATTTGGATATAAAAAGAAAAATCCTGTTATAGCATATTATAATGCACCTGATAATATGACACCAGCAGAAGTAGGTTATATATATAAAGGAAAAGTATTAAAAAAACATATAATATCTTTAATAATATATCTTGCTAATAAAGGTTATATTACTATAGTAAGTAAGAAAAGAAATGATTTTGAACTTATAAAAGAAAAAGAATTAGGCTTTGAAGAAAATTATGTAAAAACTACATACAATGGATTATTTAAATATAATAGAACAAAAACTAGAAAATCAGACTTAGTAAATTCATTTTATACATCTTTAGAATCTGCTATGAATCAATTAAGAAAAAAACATAAAATATATAATATGTCTCATTATGTTTCAATAGCAATATATATGGTAATTATATTAGCATTGTTTATTATATATAATATAGAAAATAGCTTAATTAATAATTACGTAATTGATAGTAATATAATGAAATTAAGTAAAATAAATAAATACTCAATTATAGTAATTATAATAATAAATATATTATTTATATTATTTTCTAAAAAGATGAGAGAAGATGTAAGAGAAAAATATGATAAGATAATTGGATTTAAAGATTATTTACTAAAAGTAGAAAAAGAAAAACTAGAATTATTAGTAGAAGAAAATCCAAATTATTTCTATGATATACTACCATATGCATATGTACTTGGTATATCTAAAAAATGGAGTAAAAAATTTGAAGGAATAGATATAAAACCAGCAGAGTGGTATGATTCGAATTTAAATGTAAATAGTGTATTTAAAGCTACTACATTTGTAAATTCATTCTCACATACATTAACTACAGTAAGTGCAGTTTCATCATCTAGACCATACGAGTCATCATCAGGAGGATCTTCTGGTGGCGGATCATTCTCTGGTGGTGGAGGATTCTCCGGCGGAGGCGGCGGAGGCGGCGGCGGAAGCAGCTGGTAATAAAAATAAAAAAAAGACATATATTTTACTAGGTGGTAATATGTCTTTAAAAGATGAATTTAAATTATTTGTAAAAAAACATCCAGAATTAATAGATAAAGTAAATAAAAATGAAACTTCATGGCAAAAATTATTTGAAATATATTCTTTGTATGGTGAAGAAGATAATGTATGGAATAAATATTTTAATAAAGAAAGTACATCAGTAAATGATATAATAAATATGGTTAAAAATGTAGATTTAGATAGTGTACAAAAAAATATAACTAATATAAGTAAAGCATTAGGCTTAGTACAATCATTAATAACAAAAGATGAAATTAATAAAGATACATATACACCAAGACCATTATATAAAAAGTTTGAAGACTAATGAATTTAGAAACAATAATAAAAATAAAGAATAATGCTTTACTACAAAGATATATAAGAGAAAACTCATATTGGTATAAAATATTAAATAGAAATCCAAATATGTTAAATTACTTAGAAGAAGAAATGAAAAAAGCATATAAATTAACAACAACAGATAAAATAAATGATCTATCTAATAAAATAGATTTAATAAAAACATTTATGAATGCATTTAAGTGAGGTATATATGAAAGAAGAAGTAACTAAAATAATAGATAAATTAGATAATACAGATGAAATAAAAAGATTAAGAGAACTAAATAATATATTAAATTCTAACGAAGAATATTTATCTTTAATGAAAGAATTTACTTTAAATAAAGATGAATATATTAAAAATGATACATTTAATAAAGAAGTAATACTTTTAAGGAAAAAATTATTTTCAATACCAGAATTAAAAGAATATTTACAATTACAAAATAATTTAAGATTAGTATTTACAAAAATAAATAATATAGTACTAAGTGTACTTGATTAAAGAAGGAACATCCTTCTTTTTTAGTGGAATTATTTAATAAAAAGATAATAATCTATTAAAGGAGGCTAACTATTAAAAGTCAATAGTTTTTAATAGTAGTTATAAATTGGAAAAGAATCCCACGCCAAAAAGATTTCACACTAGTGAAATTTTGAAAAAAAGTTTGTAATAACTTATTTCAATAAAGACGGATCAAATTG
>JAGBNN010000003.1 GCA_017634385.1 Bacilli bacterium | reverse complement strand
GATTACAAGAATTTTCTACTACTTGAAGAAATGTTTGTGAACCATGTCCTCCTTTTTTCCAACATTTTATTTTTGCATTTGCTACCCTTACACTTCCACCATCATAAAAATGATCATTTTGAAGATCTACAGTTTTTTCTTCTAATGATGCTGCGAGTGTTATTATTTTGAATGTAGATCCTGGTTCATAATTCATCCATATTGGTAAATTTCTATTTATTTCTTCTATAGAATAATCTTTATAATTTGATGGTGAAAAATTAGGTCTTGAACTCATAGCAAGTATTTCTCCAGAATTTGGATCCATTACAATAGCAAGTGCATGTTCTGGATTATATTTACTTACTGCATTATTAAGTTCTCTTTCAACTGATAGTTGTATGTTATTATCAATTGTTAATACTAAGTCCATTCCATTTTGTGGTTGTTCATATATTTCACTTAATTTTAATTTATTTCCTTTTGCATCTGAAAAATATTTTATTGATCCATATTCCCCGGTTAGATATTTATCATATTTAAGTTCAAGTCCAGAAAGTCCTTGATTATCAATTCCAACAAAACCAAGTACATGTGATAAATTTTTATCATATACATAATTTCTTTTTGATTCTTTTATAAGATATACTCCATCCAATTTTAATGAATTTATTTTATCTGCAACTTCATAAGATAATCTTCTTCCTTCTGGATGTACTCTTTCAATAGAAGTTTTTTTATTTACGTGTTTACTCATTTCTTCTTTTGAAACATTTAATATTTTTGATAATTCTTTTATTACTTTATCTTTATCTTTTATTTGATTTGGTATTAATACAAGAGATGTTGTTGTTATGTTATCTGCAAGTACATTCATATTTCTATCATATATTTTTCCTCTATCTGCTTCTATTGGTAAATTTCTACTCCATAAATCACTTGATAAAATTTTTAACTTATCATATTCAAATACTTGTATATATATTACTTTTCCAATTATAGTTAAGAATGCTATTATGATTATTACAAAAAACAATCTTATTTTCATATGTATATCTTTAAAGAACAAATTTATCACCTCTTGTTAATATATATGCAAAAATAAAAAAAAGAGAAATAATTCTCTTTTTATTTATTTATATAATTATGAAAATTTGTTATTAAACTTGCAAGTTCATTAATAAATTTATCTTTATAATTTTTTTTATTTAACTGAGTTAATATTATTAAATAATATGGATTTTCATCTTCTACATATCCTACCTCATGATATGCAATATCATATGAACCATATTTTCTTACATAATTTTTATTATTAATACTTTTATCTTTTATTAATTTTTCTTTTGGATTACTTAACCATTCTTTAAATAAGTTTGAATATTTATTATTTGAATCTATATATTTTTTTATTTGTTCTAAATAAATAAGCATATCATTAGAACTTGTTATTCCAAATAAATCTTTTCCTTCAAATGTATGTTTTGCTTTTATTTTTTTACCATATTTTTTTATATTTTCTTTTCCTAATATATTTACTAATTTTAAATATGAAGTATTATCACTTTCTACTATTGTTAATCTTAATAATTCTTCAAGTGTATAATAAGTATCTTCTTTTTGATACTTTATTATGCCAGTATCTTGTTTTAAGTCAGACATTGTAATTAATATTTTATCTGTCATATTTAATTCTTTTTTCTCTACTTTTTCTATTATCATTAAACATATTAATATTTTAATAGTAGATGCTGCATAAAAGCAAATATCTGGATTAAAAGACATTACTGTATTATCAGATATATTTTTATACAAAAATGATACTTTATTTGATTTAAATGTTTCTTTTAAACATAGACTATCTATTTTTTTAATTATTTTTAATAGATTTTTATCTTGATAATTTGAAAAATCTAATTCCATATTATATTTCATATTATTTTTCCTTAGTAAATTTATATATCTTTTCTACTACTTCATCTGTATGAGTAGTTCCTATATTATGTCCTCCACCATCTATTACTTCTATTCTATTTTTTAAGTCTTTATTAACGGTATTTATTACTCTATTTGGATTAACCATAGTATCTTCACTACCATATATTATTTTAAAATCTTTAGCATTCATTTTTTCTATTATAGGAAGCATATTTACTCTAACTATATCTTGATATGTATTTCTTAAAAATTTAGTACCATATAACATTTCTTCGTTTTTTACAACTTTTATTAAATATATATCTCTTATTAAGTTTCTTATTGGTGAAAGAAATTCTGGTGTTTTAATAAATTTCTTTGATCTATCATTATTTCTTATTAGAGCCGGAGATACTAATATTTCTTTAATATTTGGATTATATAATTTTTTATATGTTACTGCGACTGCTCCTCCAAATGAATATCCAAGAACATAATCTAATTTTATATTATTTTCTTTTACATAATCATCTATAAATTTAGCATAATCTTCAAGAGTCCATTTTTTAGCATTTGGTTCTTTTTCTAATCCAAATCCTGGAAGATCAGGATAATATACATTATTCTTTTTTTCTAGTTCTTTTATAAATTTTGATCTATTTGACCAAGCTTTTTTATTTGTTCTACTATTATAATTATCATAATCCCATCCATGTATTAATAATATATTCATAATTATACCTCCAAATTTTCCATAACTAGTTCATCATATTTTCTATAATATCCTCCAAAATGTAAGAATATTACTGCATCATCTTCTATTTCTTTAAAGAAATCCATATTATCAAAATATATAATATCATTGCCTTTAAAATATTTTTTAAAATTCTTATTTATATATACTTTATCAAACTTTTCAAATAAAGGTTCTAATCTAGAATATTCTTCTTCTTCTTCTCCACCTTCTGTTAAAGATGCGATAATTAAATATGCATCATCATAGAAATGATTAAAGAAATTTTTAAGTCTAGCTACTCCTGATACATCTCCATCAAATATTACTTCTTTGCCATTAAGTATTTTTTTATTTACTCTTTTTTCTACTGGTGTAGATTTTTTTAATCTTTCTAAAATAGTTTCTTCATCTATACCATAATATTTAGCAACTTCAAATGCAATTGTTTCTTGAAGCATTGATAAGCTTGTTTTTATATATGGATTTATTTTTTTATTCATCTCATTAATATCTATTACTTCTTTTACATCTGTTTTTAATATTTTTTCATCTTCATAATATACATATCCATCTTTTATACTTATTTTTTGAAGTTCTTTATCAGTTCTATTTAGCATTGCTATTTTAGCATTTTCAAATAATCTTGATTTAAATTTAGTTATATCCGAAACAGTTTTTATTTCATTTACACCTATATGTTCATCAAATACATTTAATATTATAGCCATATCAGGTTTTAAATAATTACTAAAATATGATATATGTTCTTTCCACCAAAGAGATGCTTCTACTGCAAAATAATCATAATTATTATTTAAAAAGTTCATTATAAAACAATTTAAAACAAGTGGTGTTATTCTTTTACTATATATTCTTAAACATTTATCACCTAAAGCTTTTTGTATAAATCCAACTGTTGTAGTTTTCCCAACACTACCTGTTAAAGTTATTATTTTTCCATTAAATTGTTCTAATTTGTATTTTCCTAGTTTTTCTACTGATGTCATTATATTATCTACTAATATATATTTACAATTTTCAGATACTAAAGGAATCATATCTTCTTCAAGTACAAATATATAATTTGGATTATGTTTTTCTATATCTGTTATTTTTTTTCTTAAATCAAAGCTATTTATATACCAACCATTTCTATCTTCATCACTTACATAAACTGGAAAAAATAAAATACTTTTCTTTTCTTTTAATATCTTATCTTCTTTTAGTTTTACTACTCTAAAATAATCAAAAACAATATCTTCATCAATATTTTTTGTATCAATAATGTTTATAACATTTCTTAAGTCTTTTAAATTCATTTTGTCACTCACTTTCTGCAAAATAAAAAAACGGTTATTTGATTAAACTGCATTTCTAACCTTATTATAATATTTTTTTAATAAACAAGCAATATATTAATTTTCTACTTGACTCTTTATCCATTTCATTAATAAACTCACAATATAATCTACTTCTTTATCAGTTAATTCTCTTCCTTTTTCTATATGATGCCACTTATAAAGACAATTTCTACAACAACATGCGCAAGCGTGTTGTGCGATAAATACTGGATGCCCTTTCATAGGCGTTTGTTTTCCATCATTTTCTATTATTTCTGGCTTTAATCGTTTATTAATAAAATCATATGCATGTTCTTCAATTTTATTATATCCTTTATCTATTACATATTCTTTTAATTTATTATTTAATTTAAAACTACTTCTAAATTTAGATTTAGATAATTTATATAATATTTCATCCATAAATATCACCTATTAAATTATACAATAAAAATAGAAGAAATTATTGTATTTCTTCTATTTTCATGAAGTTTGTAGTTTTCTTTCCAGTATTTGGAAATCCACCAGTTATTATTATTTGATCTCCTTTTTCAAGATTAATAAATTCTTTTGCTCTTTTTGTTCCTTCATTTATTACATCTTCTGTAGAATTGTATTCATCTACTACTACAGGATATACTGCATAACTAAGTGCTAGACTTCTTGCTACTTCTTCATTTGGTACTGGTGCAAGTATTGGTGCTTTTGGTCTTAAATTACTTATAGCTTTTGCACTATGTCCACTCATTGTAGCAGCTACTATTAATTTTGAGTTTAATGTTTTTGCTGCTTTTATAACTGATTCTGCAATTATTTCTGTTGAATCATTTATATTTGCATTTGCATATGTGTTATGAATATGACTATAGCTTTCTACATTTTCACATATTCTTTCCATATTTTGAACTGTTTCTACTGGATATTCACCCATAGTTGTTTCATCACTTGTCATTATTGCATCACAACCTAAAAGTACTGCATTAGCAACGTCTGTTACTTCAGCATTAGTTGGTCTAATATTATGTTTCATACTTGTCATCATTTGTGTTGCCATAATAACTCTTTTACCTTTTTCTCTACATTTATCAATTATCATTTGTTGATATAATGGTAAATTTTCTACACCTGTTTCTGTTCCTAAATCTCCTCTTGCTACCATAACTATATCTGTTTCGTCAATAATTTCATCTATATTATCCATTGCATATTGAGTTTCAAGTTTAGATATTATAGCCATATTTTCTTTTCCATATTCTTTACATAAATTTCTAACTTGTCTAATATCTTCTGCACAATTAACAAATGATATTGCTAAGAAATCACCATTATTTTCACAAGCATATTTTATATCTTCTTTATCTTGTTCACTAATATATGGAACATCTAATTTAACACCTGGAATACATACACCTCTTCTAGATGATAATTCTCCACCATTTACTATTCTACAAGTTACTTCATTTGATGATGCTTCTTCTACTATCAATTTATAAAATCCATCATCTAATAAAATAGTCATTCCTACTTCTAAATCTTTTAAAATACCTCTGTAGTTAAATGATATTTTTTCACTTGTTCCAAGTATATCTTCATCTACTATTTTAATAGTTTTACCAGCTTCAATAGTTATTTTATCATTTTCAAATGAACAAGTTCTTAAATCTGGTCCTTTTGTATCATATAAAGTAGCAATGTGTGCATTTAATTCTTCATTTGCTCTTTTTATTAATGATTCATCTAATCTTCTTTCTTCTTCAGTAGCATGTGAAAAGTTAATTCTAGCTACATTCATTCCTGCTTCTACTAATCCTTTAAATTTATCCCAATTTTGTGTAGAAGGCCCTATACTACATATTATTTTTGTCTTCTTCATTTATACTTCTCCTTTTTTGCGCCTTTTCCATAATATCAAAATAAAAATAAAAAGTAAAGAGAATTTTTCAGAAAATAAAAAAAGTATACATAAGTATACTTTTATTCTCCATAATTACAATTAAATTCTAAATAGTTTTCTACTTCCTTAATACTACATTTACATTCTCCACTTGTTGTTATTTCTCCTGTAACTGCATTGTATTCAGTTTTTTCTGTACATGAATCGTTTTCATTTATTTTATGACCAATATTTCTTAATATATATCCATTTTCAATATTTTCTACATCAAATGTATATACTTTTGATGCATTATCAATTAATTTATTAATTGTTTCTTCATTAGATATTACACGTATCTTTATTGCGTCATAATTTACTTTAATGATATGTTTCTTTAAATTAGGAATAACTAAATCATAAGCTTCTTTAGGACTTAATTCTTTAGATATTTCATGAACTTCTAATGTATTTAATCCATAATATGTATCTCTTTTTATTTCATATTCACTTAATTTATCGTTGTAACTTATTTCTAATTTAATATTATTTACTGAATTATCTATTGTATATTCTGTATCTGGAAGTCCTGTTGTAACTGTTACTAAATTGTCGGTATAATCCATTTCTTCAGTAGTCGTTTTTGTATATTGTGGTTTATCATCTATTTTAAAATCTTTTACTGATATTGCTGCTATACCAATACCAATACCACTTGTAACTATAGATAATAAGAATGTAATTAATAATGCTTTAAAATTAACTTTCTTATTAAATATAAATGCTATTATAAATATTAATATTATTATGCTAGCAACTATTACAGATAATATTGATAAATCTGCTCCTAAAAATAATGTTGATGTTGGTGTTAGGAATATTGATACTACAAGTGCAACTGCACATGATACTATTACTGCAATAATTTCAATTGAGAATATTGCTAATATAATTTTAGCAAATATAATTATTATGCTTGATAATACTGATAAGAATGCAAATGGTTTATGATTAGCATCTCGTATTACTATTTTTTCATTTTTATCGTTTGTTTTTTTAGTAACATTTTCTACTTCATTATTTTCTTCTTTTGTTTCAGTAGTTTTATCATAATAATCTAAATATCTTATTTTAAATGTATGCACAAGTACAATAATTTCTATTATTGTCCATGCAACCATTAACAATGAATAAAATACATGTTCTATAGTAGTATGTATTTCATTAAATGCAAATATTCTTCCAATGCATGAACTGAATATTCCACTTACTATATTTCCAAATAATGCAAGTATTAATGCAAGTATTATCATTTCTATTATGCATTTTAATCCACTTGTAAATTTCATACTTGAAAACATATTTACTGTTTTAGTAATAAATTCTAAGAATGAATCTATTACTACTGTTACATTATTTTTATCCTTTCTTTGTATTTCATTAATATCAGTTATATGATCATTAATTAGATCATCCATAGAACAGTTAAATATATTACATATTTGAACTATCTTATCTGTTTCAGGATAAGCATTATTACTTTCCCATTTACTTACACTTTGTCTTGATACTCCTAATTTTTCTGCAAGTTCTTCTTGATTCATTCCACTCTTTTTTCTAAGTTGAATTAATTTGTCTCCAAATTTCATAATTTTCCACCTCTTTCAATATCAATTTTATAACAATTTATGGTTGCATTCTACCAACTTTACTTGATAATTTCGTAAACTTTCGGTTGCATTTCATTAAAATTATACCATTTTCATTAAAAATAAAAAAGAATAAGTTATACTTATTCTTGATATTTATCTGATAATTTTAAATTTACTTTTGTAGGTTTAGCTTCTTGATTTACTTCAACACTATACTCTACTACATATCCATTACCTTCTAAATTATAATTTAAATTTAAAAGTTTCATTAAATTAATTACATCTTTTCTAGAATATCCATTTAAGTTTGGAATATTTATATTAGAATCATTTGTTATTAAGAATACTCTACCATTTACTATAGTATTTACTTTTGGATATTGATTAACTATTTTAGTACCATTACCTATTACTTCATATTTTATTGAATTTGAATCTAATGTACCTCTAGCATTTTCAACACTCTTATTTATTAAATTAGGCATAGTAAATACATTTTTACTGTCAGTATTAACTTTTGTAATATTATAATATGTTTCTACGTCTGTAAGTATTGATTTTAACATTTCAGTTTTATTATCATATTTTGGAGAATCCAAGTATAAATAGAATATAAATTTTGGATTATTTTTAGGATACATTCCTTCAAATGATTTTATACTTCTATAAGAACTTGAATAATATCTACCGGTATTTGGATTAACTACTTCCGCAGTCCCTGTTTTACCAATTATATCGTATCCATCTATTCGATATGAATATCCAGTTCCTTCTGGATTATTAACAACTGAATACATTAAATCTTTTACTTTATTTACTGTATTTTCACTTGCAACTTTTGTTCCTTTTTTATCTTTATATTCATATATTGTCTTTTTAGTATTTGGATCTACTATTTTTTCTATTATTGTTGGTTTTAATATATAACCATTATTTGATATAGATGTTAATGCTTGTATATGTTGTATAGGTGTTGTCATAATACCTTGCCCAAAACCTGCATTTGCAACTTCTACATCGTATTTAAATGATATCTTACCTGATACTTCGTTTGGAAGTTCTATACCTGTTTTTTTACCAAATCCTAATTTTTCTAAATATGATCTATAATCATCTTTTGTTATATAACCATTTTTAAATAAATTTGCTATACCTATGTTAGATGACTTCATATAACCAAAGTCATAACTTACTTGACCCCATCCATAGTTATTCCAATCTTTAATAGTTGCATCTGCTATTTGCATTTTACCTGATGCATAAGTATCTTCACCCTTATATGTTCCTTTTTCAATAGCACACATATAAGTATAAGTCTTCATTGTTGAACCTGGTTCAAATGCTACTGATATAAGTGGATCTAGATAGCTTTGAATATTTTTAGTATTTGGATCAAATGATGGTCTTGAAGTTGTAGCTAGTATTTTACCTGTTTTAGCATCTGCTACTACCATACCTCCATTTAAAGCTCCTGAAGATGGAAAATATGTATTAAATGCTCTTTCTACTATTAATTGAACATTACTATCTATAGTTAAATAAATATCTACACCATCTATCTTATCAATTTGAATTACTGGTGATGTAGGACTATCTATTAACTTATATCCATTTGCATCTGTTTGATATTCTAATGATCCATTAGTACCAGTAAGTTCTTTATTATAGAAAAGTTCTATTCCCATTTCACCATTCATTTCACCAGTTTCATCATCTCTTTGTACATAACCTAATGTATAAGATGCAAAATCTAGATTTGGATAATATCTTCTAGATGTTGCGATAAAATCTATTCCTGGAAGTTTTAAATTATCAATAGCTTCTTTTTGAATTTGAGTAAGGCCTCTACCTTTATTACCAAATTCAACTTGATATAAGCCCTTTTGATTTAATATTTCTAATATTTTTTCTTTTTCCATACCAATTACTGGAGAAAGTTTTTCTGCTGTCATATCTTTATCTACTACATGTTGTGGTTTTTTTTGATTTTTACTTCTTGATTTATCTAAATATGCTATTAATGTATAAGAATCTACTGTTTGAGCAAGTATTTCATTATTAGAATCATATATAGTTCCTCTTGTCGCATATAAAGTTTCTTTAGTAGTATTTCTATTATTAGCAAATTTCTTTAAATTAATCCCATCTATTTCAGGAGATAAATTTAAATATATTAATCTAGCTATTATAGCGCAAAATAAAAGAAGGCCTATAATGAATACTAGTTTATTTATACTAACTTTATTCACTATCCTTCTTCTATTCATTTTCAGCACATCCTTTATTGATTGTTTACTATTACTATATTACCATTATTATACGCTAATCCTTCAGAGTTTGCAACTGCTTGTATATTTTCTAGTGACGCAAGTTCATTTATTTTCATTGTTAAACTTTGATTTGTTTTTTCTTGTTTAGTTACTTCTTTATTTAATCTTTCAACTTCTACATTTATTGAAGATAAAGATACTTTAGTAAAGAAGCTTACTGCCCATAAGAATAATATTGCTACTGTACCAATTGTAGTATACTTTCTTTCAAATTTTTGTAATTTAACAATGTTATTCTTTTTATTCTTTTTCATTTTCATCACCCTTTACATTTTTTCTGCAACTCTAAGTATTGCACTTCTTGATCTATTATTTTCTTCAAGTTCTTTATTACTTGGTTTTATTTTTTTTACTAATTTTAATTTTGGTTTATATTCATCAGGTATATTTGGCATTCCTTTATATATTTTATTTACTTCTGATTCCTTTTTAAATATATTTTTACATATTCTATCTTCTAGAGAATGAAAAGTAATTACACATAACCTTCCACCTTCATTTAGAAGATCTATTGAATCATTTAATGCCTTTTCAAATACATCTAATTCTTTATTTACTTCTATTCTTATAGCTTGAAATACTTTTCTAGCAGGATGAGAAGTTCTTCTGTATTTTTCTGGAACACTCATCTTTATTATTTCCGCAAGTTCCAAAGTAGTTTCAATTGGTCTATTTTTAACTATATTAGTTGCAATAGACTTAGAATATTTTTCTTCACCATATTCATAAAAGATTCTAATTAAATCAGATATATCATACTCATTAACTACTTCATAAGCACTTAACTTTTGATTTTGATTCATTCTCATATCAAGTTTAGCATCTTTATGATAACTAAATCCTCTATCTGCTTCATCTAGTTGTACACTTGATACTCCAAGGTCAAATAAGATGCCATCTACTTTTGTTATACCTCTTTTATTTAACTCTTCTTTTATATTTACGAAATTACTATTAATAATTTCATAATTATCATTAATTTGACCAAGAATCTTTTTACTATATTCGATAGCTTCCCCATCTTGGTCGAAGGCGAATAATTTCCCTTTTTTTATTCTTTTTAAGATTTGACTACTGTGACCTGCAAAACCTAAAGTACAATCAACATAAATACCGTCTTCTTTAATATTTAAATTATCTATTGATTCATTAAGTAAAACACTAATATGAGGATTCAAATAAATTCTCCGCTATATCACTATAATTATCAATATTACTATTAAAGAAGTTTTCAAATTCTTTTGAAGACCATATTTCAAGTCTATCATTAACACCTATAATTACGCATTCTTTTTCTAAAGATGCATAATCAATTAAATTATTAACTATGTTGACTCTTCCACTTTTGTCAAGTTCACATTCAGTGGCGCCAGATAAGAACATTCTCATAAATATACGGGCATCTTTTTTAGTAAAAGGAAGTTCTCTTAATTTTTCTACCATTTTATTCCATTCTTCTAAAGAATAAACAAATAGACATTTTTCCATTCCTCTTGTAATAATAAATTTCTCACCAAGTTCAAATCTAAACTTAGATGGAATTATTAATCTTCCTTTTTCATCAATATTGTGATGATATTCACCCATCATCATATTAATCCCCCACATTCTGCCACTTTGTCCCACTGACTAACTTAATTATACATATTTATAGTAAAAAAGTCTATAAATTTAGAAAAAAAATCAAAAAAAAAGAATAGTTTACACTATTCTTTACGAATGTCTTCAATCATATTAGAATTAAAGACTTTTTTTCTAATCATATCTATCTCATACTTATATGGCGGATATACTTTTTCCTTACTACTATCATCCTTAGTAACATAAGGAGTTTCAAGTATTTTAGGAATAGATTCAAATTTTGGATTATATATAACATTAATCAATGCATCAAATCCAATAGTTCCAAACCCAATATTCGCATGTCTATCTTTATGTGCACCTACTACATTTAAACTATCATTAACATGAATACATTTAACTTTAGATAATCCAATTTTTCTATCAAAATCATCCAAATACGAATCAAAATCATTTATATCAATACCAGAATCATTTAAATGACAAGTATCCATACATACACATAAATTATCACTATTTACATTATCAATAATATATTTTAATTCATCAGTACTAGTTCCAAGTTCTGATCCCTTACCTGCCATAGTCTCAAGCAGTATATTTACTCCCTTAGGTTCTTTTAATACTTCCTTTAAAGCAAATACAATATTATCAAGACCCTTTTCTATACCTAGCCCTACATGTGACCCAGGATGAAGAACAATATTACTAATACCTAATTTAGCACATCTATCAATCTCTTGTTTTAAAAAATTAATAGCAAAATCATAAGATTTACCATCATTCGCTAAATTAATAATATAAGGAGCATGCACAATAACTTTTGATTTATCAATACCATTTTCTTCCATTAATTTATTAGCTTCTAAAATCAAAGATTCATCAAGTTCACTTCTATTAGTATTTTGAGGTGCACCAGTATAAAACATAAAAGTATTACTACCATAACTAAGTGCTTCTTTAACACTACCTAAAAGTTGTTCTCCTTTAGAAAAAGATACATGAGATCCTATTAATAATTCCATATTATCACCAATAAAATTATACCATAAAAAAAATACTTTTTTCAAAGTATTTTTTAGTATTCTAAATGTGCAGGATTATTAGCACCAGCAGGAACATTGGCAAATTGACCACCTGCTGTTGGTGTTACAGTAATTTTATATTTGTCACCATCTTTATAACAAGTTACTGTTGTATCTGAAGCAGATATCTTAGCAATATTAGTTAAACCTTTTTTATTATTAGCTTCATCGTCAGTAGTTATATCAGTTGGAGCACTTGAATCTGTTGATGTACAAATTGCAGCTAAATCAAAATCAGCCATTGGTGTTGAAGCTAATGTTGTATTTAAGTCTAATGCTTCTTCAACTAATTTAACATTGTTATCCCAAGCACTTGCTCTTGAATTATCAATAACTTTTAATATTTGTGGTACTGCAATTACCATTATAATTGCTAAAATTACGATTACTGCTAATAATTCGATTAATGTAAAACCTTTCTTATTTAATTTCATTTTTAAATCCTCCTTCTTATTATTACAATCTTATGATATCATTTTATTTTTTTATAGTCAACTACTTTTTTATTAACTTTACACATATTAATATTCTTTACTTTTTTTGAACATATATACCTACTTTTTTATATCCATAATTTTTTGATTTTATCACTTCAAAATATTCTTCTTCTATATTTTCATCTTCATATTCACATACTACTATTGCATCTTTTTTAAGTAATTTCATTCTATATAATTCTTTGAATATTTCTGTTATTACGTGATTAGCATATGGTGGATCTAGAAATACTATATTAAACTTAATATGATTTTCTTTAAAATAATTTAATGCATCTTTATAATCTTTATTTAATATTACAGATTTATCTGTAATATTAAATTTATCTATATTTTCTTTTATTATTTTAGTTGCAATTTTATTTTTATCATTAAAATATACTTTTTTAGCACCATTAGAAATTGCTTCTATTCCAAGGTTACCAGTTCCTGAAAACAAATCTAAACATATACTATCTTTTATATAATCTTGTATTATTGCAAACATAGATTCTTTTACTCTATCCATTGTTGGTCTTGTTCCATCTATTGTATATCCTTTTATTTCTCTTCCTCTTAAACTTCCACTTATTACTCTCATTTAAATCACCTATATATATTATATCATACTATATTATACTCTATCGACTTTATTCTATCATCTGATGAATATTTTATTATATATTCATTATTTTCTTTTACTACAATTAATCCTATTGTTTTATTATCATTTATTCCTTTTATATTTTCATCTATGTAATTCATATATACTTGTATTTGTCCAATATGTTCTTTTCTTAATTTAGTTACTTTTAATTCTATAACTACATAAGAATGATATATTACATTATATAAAAGTATATCAATATAATTATAATTATTTTCTATTTTTATTTTATATTCATTTTTTATATAACTATAACCATTACCTAATTGAGATAAAAAATTATTTAAATCTTCTAATATTAATTTTTGTAAAGTTTTCTCTTTTATTTTATCTATATTATTTGTATTATTTATTAATATTGGATTTTTTATTGTTTCAATTAATGATAAATTTTGATTTTTTCTTAGTTTTTCTTTACTAGATATCGGTAATCTTTCATATTCATTTTCTTTTATTAATTTTCTTAATTCTCGTACACTTAAGTTTCGCATATCTATTTGCTGTAAATAATAATTTATTTTATTGATATCATTAATTTTTAATAATTCTACATAATGAGACCAGGTAATTGTATTTATTGTTAAAAATATATTGTATTCTAATTGTTGCGACATTGTCGCAACTTTTTCAATTAATTTATAAAATTTTAATATTCTTGTTAATGATGTATACGTATATCCTTTTCCAAGTTCTTTTGTTAACTTTTTTGAATATTCTTTTATTATACCTTCTCCATAGTGTTTTCCAGCTTTAAATAAAATTTTACCTACATTATAATAACTTTCTAATTCTTTCTTATTTATTGAATAATTCTTTACTCTTTTATTTATTTCATTGTTTATAAATGTTTCTTTTATATTTTGATAATAATCCATATTTCCTCGTATAATCAATCTTAAGGAATTAATCCTTTTAATTGATTCCTTTCTATTTATATTTTCTTATTATTTTTTTGTATAATAAGAATTGCACTGTGGATTTGTTCCTATATTAGTCCGGCTTGACTGGTCAAGGAGGCTCTTACCACAGATTTTTTATTTAATTGTTGATTAGTTAGTTAACACTTTGATGTTTTATATGTTCAGCGAGGATACATAATAAGAAAACTATGTGGCCAAACATACAGTGCAACAAAATCTAACCAAGGAGGTGCATGTATATGATATATATTGGAATAGATATATCAAAATACAAACACGATTGTTTCATCTGCAAAGATACAGGTGAAGTTATTGTAGAAAATTTATCTTTTGAAAACACTAAAAAAGGATTCCAACAATTTCTAGACTTGTTGAAACCCTATGATAATGCTAATGTCCATATTGGCCTCGAAGCTACTGGACATTATGGTTTGAATTTGAAATTATTCTTAGAAAAGAATAATTATAGTTTTATGGAATTTAATCCTTTATTAGTTAAAGAATTCAAAAAATCCTTAACTTTAAGAAGAACTAAAACTGATAAAGTTGATGCCATTGTTATATGTCAAAAACTTATGTCAGTTCCATATAAACCAAATTCGAAACTATTTTATCATAAATATTCAATCAAGTCACTTTCTAGACTAAGAGATACTTTAGTTAAACAAAGATCTAAATACATGGTTCAACTAACTAATATATTAGATATTGTTTTTCCAGAGTTCAAACCTTTCTTTAACAATCGATTTTCAACTACTTCAATATATTTACTTAATAAATATGGAAATGCTGAAAAAATTGCTAATATGCGTGATTTTGATACACCAAATAAAATATCCAAAGGTCATTTTACTTATGCTAAATTTGCTAAACTTAAAGAACTTGCTAAGAATACAATTGGTGAATCAAATGAAGTATTTGAAATTGAACTTCAAACTCTTATTTGTCTTTACAATGAAATTGATTTCAAAATAAATTCAATTGATAAACAAATTTCTACAATTATCAAAGAACTTAATCCACCAACTCTTTCTATTCCTGGAATTGGTGAACTTACCACTGCTGTAATCATTTCTGAATACGGAGATTTTAATAAATTTCCAAATGCAGATAAGTTATTATCATTTGCTGGATTAGAACCTGGTATTTATCAATCAGGTACTATTTTAACTAATGGTAAAATGGTTAAGCGTGGTTCTGGATATTTAAGATATTCCCTAATGAATATTGCTAATGTTGTAATTAGATATAATCCAACATTTTATGATTTTTACCTAAAGAAACGTTCTGAAGGCAAATCTCATCGTGTTGCATTATCTCATGTTTGTAAAAAACTACTTAGAGTTATTTACAAGTTAGAAACTCAAAATATCCAATTTGATCCGTCTTTATTGAAATAAGTTATTACAAACTTTTTTTCAAAATTTCACTAGTGTGAAATCTTTTTGGCGTGGGATTCTTTTCCAATTTATAACTACTATTAAAAACTATTGACTTTTAATAGTTAGCCTCCT